>CAZYGH010000022.1:12158-72311 GCA_964647595.1 uncultured Verrucomicrobiota bacterium | reverse complement strand
GAAAGATTTTTTCCATTGTGTAGAACGCGCGCGTTCCGCGCACGGATTGCCCGCAGGGCAAGTCCCGCTTCGGGACGAGGGCCAAACGTGGCCCGAAGCCCACTCGCGAAACATTTTTCCATACTGTGGAAAAAGATTAATTTATGAAACTGACCCCTTTGGCTCATCGGCGTTTCTCCCGGCGGCGGAAAAAGCGGACGAGTTGGCGGTCGTAAGGTTCGCCGGCATTGAGCTCGATGGTGTCGGAACGGGCGCGGCTGAGTTGCTTGAGGAGGGTGGTGCGGCGGGTGGTTTGTTGGGCCAAGAGGACGCGGCGGGTGGGCGCGTGGGAGGTGTCGACCCAGATGCGTTGTCCGGTTTCGGCGTCTTCAAAATCGACGAGGCCGACGGAGGGGAGGGCGCTTTCGCGTTTGTCGCCCACGACAAGGCTGACGAGGTCGTGGCGGCGCGCGGTGACGCGTAGAATTCGATCGAAGGGGGGCGAGATGAAGTCGGAAATGAGGAAGGCGACGGAGCGACGTCGAACGACGCGGTTTAGATATTCGAGCGCAGGGCCAATATCCGTGCGTGGTGACTGGGGCTTGGCGGCGAGAATTTCGGAAATAACGCGCAATACGTGGGTGGGGCCTTTGGCGGGGGGAATATGTTTTTCAACGCGGTCGGTGAAGAGGATGAGCCCGACGCGGTCGTGGTTGGTGATGGCGGAGAAGGCGAGGACGGCGGCGATTTCGGCGACGAGATCACGCTTGAGCTGTGCGGTGGAGCCGAATCGATTGGAGGCGGAAATGTCGACGAGGAGCATGACGGTGAGTTCGCGCTCTTCGGTGAATTTTTTGATGTGGGGGGAACCGGTGCGCGCGGTGACGTTCCAGTCGATGGAGCGAATGTCGTCGCCGGGGACGTATTCGCGCACTTCCTGAAACTCCATGCCTTGGCCTTTGAATACGGAGTGGTAGCGGCCTGCGAAGACGTCGTTGACGGAGCGTCGGGTGCGGATCTCGATGCGGCGGATTTTTTTGAGTGTTTCGCGGGGGATCATGGGGTCAATTAAGAATGAAGAATTAAGAATTAAGAATGGTGGAAGGTTTCCAGCGGGCTACGGGACGGGGAGTTCGTTGAGGAGGGTGGCGACGATTTTGTCGGAGGTCATTTCTTCGGCTTCGGCTTCGAAGGAGGGAATGACGCGGTGGCGGAGAACGTCGAGGGCGATGGATTTGACGTCTTGCGGGGTGACGTAGCCGCGGCCTTGGAGGAAGGCATGAGCGCGTGCGGCGAGAGTGAGGTAGAGGGTGGCGCGCGGCGAGGCGCCGTAGCGAATGTGATCGACGAGGGCGTTGAGTTTGTAGGCGGCGGGGTCGCGTGTGGCAAAGACGATGGAGAGGATGTAGTCCTTGATTTTGTCGTCGACATAAATTTCGTCGATGATTTTTCGGGCGCGCAAAATGGCGGCGGGTTCGACGACGGGGCGCACGTGGTGGTTGATTTGCGTGCGGGCGTTGGCGTCGAGAATGCGGCGCTCTTCTTCGATGGTGGGATATTTCACCACGAGCTTGAGCATGAAGCGGTCGACTTGGGCTTCGGGAAGCGGATACGTCCCTTCTTGTTCGATGGGATTTTGTGTGGCGAGCACGAGGAAGGGCTCGGGCAAGGGGAAGGTTTCTTGGCCGATGGTGACTTGTCGCTCCTGCATGGCTTCGAGCAGGGCGGATTGCACTTTGGCGGGGGCGCGGTTGATTTCGTCGGCGAGAATGATGTTGGCAAAAACGGGGCCTTTGCGGGTGCCGAATTCGCCGGTCTTGGGGTTATAGATTTGGGTGCCGACGAGATCGGCGGGCAACAGGTCGGGCGTGAACTGAATGCGATGGAAGGTGGTGTTCAGCGCGGAGGCGAGCGTCTTGACGGCGAGGGTCTTGGCTAGGCCGGGTACGCCTTCGAGGAGGAGATGCCCGTTGGCGAGCAGGCCAATGACAAGGCGGTCGAGAAGATAGCGCTGGCCAATGATGACCTTTTCCATTTCGCCTCGCAAGGCGGCGATGAAGACGCTTTCTTCTTTAACTTTTTCGTTGATGGCGGTGATTCCGGTGTCGCTCATGGGGGGGCTCCTCTAGGGGTTGCGGGTCGTCGCGGTGACCGTGGCCGGTTTTGAAATCCGGATGCGGACGCGGTTGTTCTCGTTGGTGATCTGCACAGGGGTGTTGGTGTCGACGGGGCCGGGCAAGAGAAGGCGCGAGCTGAAATGCTGCGAGGAGGAGGAGTGGGCGGTTCGATTGTCCTGGTGAGAGGAAATGCTGAGGAGGCGGCCGTCGAGTTGAACATCGAGGGAATTCGGATCGGCATGGGCCATGGCGAGGGAGAGCTCATAGGCGTCATCCAACTCGCGCATATTCATGGTGGGCGAGGCGGGAAGGGAGGCAAAGGAGGCGTCGGAGCCAAAGAAGGAGTCCACATCGGAAAAGGCGCGATTGGCGTCGCGCATCATGCGTTCCATTTCGTCGCGCATACGGTCAGCGGGGTGCTGGTAGCGAGGGGGGGGGGTGCGCCGAAGAATCGAGAAGTGCGGGAGTTGAAAAAAAGATGACGGGACATCCGGTGAGGAAGGC
This sequence comes from uncultured Verrucomicrobiota bacterium, assembly GCA_964647595.1. Classification (GTDB taxonomy): domain Bacteria; phylum Verrucomicrobiota; class Kiritimatiellia; order CAIQIC01; family Lenti-01; genus Lenti-01. The sequence continues at coordinate 69,711 of CAZYGH010000022.1, read as the reverse complement.
TCCAAGGAGGGTAGAGTTTCCGTCAGGGTTGCGTCCGCAGGTGGGTTGTGGGATCTGCGTCCGAATGTCCCGTCAAAGTGGTTTTTGGCGAGCCAAGCCAGAATCACGAGCTGCAAAACCAATATCCACCGCAGGAGTTTTTTCTCTCCGGAGGGGGCAGGTGTTGGTTGGTCGAGGTTGTCTGTCATGGCAAGTAGCTTTGAGCAATTCGTGTGCCAACTTATGAATTGAATCGGCGAAAGAGTGGATGCTTACGGCAGGCGTTGAAAAAATTAGAATTGGCGTCGGATGTGGACGGCTGATGTTGGGATGGGCTTGGGACAAATCGCCCTTCGGCGGTGCGACAATTTGTCCAGAAGAGAGATTTCTTGTCGGTTGATTGCGGGAAGAGTGTCGGGTAGGATGCCGCACTATGAGCCGTACGAAAAAGATATCGATTGTGGTGCCGTTCCTCAACGAGAAGGACAACCTGCCGGTTTTGCTGGAGAGGGTGGCGGCGGTGTTTGCGGGGCGGGCAGAAGACTGGGAACTGCTCTTGGTGGACGATGGTAGCACGGATGGATCGGCCGAATGGGCGCTGGAGCAAGCGACTCGTAATATGCATGTGCGCGTGGTGAGGCTATCGCGAAATTTCGGCCACCAAATTGCTATCACGGCGGGATTGGATCGCGCGGATGGGGATGCGGTGGTGGTGATGGATGCCGATTTGCAGGATCCGCCCGAAACGATTGGGGCCATGGTAGACAAGTGGCGCGAAGGTGTGGAGGTGGTCTATGCGGTTCGCCGGAGTCGCGCGGGCGAGACGTGGCTGAAGAAGTTTTTGGCGGCATCGTTTTATCGCGTTTTTCGCCGGCTGGCGAAGGTGAATGTGCCGATGGATGCGGGCGATTTCCGCTTGGTGGATCGTTGCGTGGTGGATGCGCTGAAAGAAATGCGCGAGTTGCACCGCTTTATGCGCGGGCTGACGTGTTGGGTGGGATTTCGCCAAGGGGCGGTGGAATATGACCGCGCGGCACGATTGGCAGGTGAAACGAAGTATCCGGTGTGGAAGAGCGCCAAGTTGGCGTTTGACGCGATCACGTCTTTCTCGGCCTCGCCGCTGCGATGGATTGCGTTGTCGGGCATTTTTGTTTGCGCGGTGGCGGTGCTGTGGGTGCTCTATGTGATGGTGTTGGCGGTAGTGAGTCCCGGCAGTTTAGAGCGTGGTTGGGCTTCGCTGATTGCGGTGATGGTTTTTCTGGGCGGTGTGCAACTGGTGAGCATGGGCATGCTGGGGCAGTATGTCAGCCGCATTTTTGAGGAAGGCAAACGGCGCCCGTTGTATCTCGTGCATGTGGATACGAAGAGGCCCGTCGAAAAGGGCAACGCGTGAAAAAACGGTGGAGTGGACTAGGGGCGCTGGCGTTGGTATTGGCGCTGGCGGGATTTACGCGCTTTTATGAGTTGGGTCATGCGGCGACACGTTCGGACGAGATCAGCCAGTTGAAGTATGCCATGGGGGTCACCACGGCGACCGAGTTGTGGACGAATCCACCGTGGTTGAATCAGATTCCCCTGACCGATTCCATTTCCGCGCTTTGGGGGAAATTTCAGCCGGGGCGGAAGGCCGACGAAAGGCTGGTTCGTGAGCCGTTCGCGGGATTAGGTTGGCTGACGGTGGCCTTTTGCACTCTGTGGACGATGCGACGTCGGGGCATGGGCGCGGGCCTGCTGGTTGGCGTTTGGATGGCGGTGTTGCCCTATCATGTCTACCACTCGCGCGAGGCGTATTACTATGTGGTGACGATGTTGTTTTCGGCGGGCATGGCCTTGCGTGGAGCGGACTTCATGGCGAAGCTGAGCGGGGGCGGACCGCTGAAGATTCGCGAGTATGCGGAATGGACGGTGTGGACGTTGATGGCGTGCCTGTGCCACATGTCGGTCTGGGTGGTGGCGGGCATGATGTGGGGGTTGCTGGGTTGGATGGGTTGGAAAGGGTTGGCGGGGAGCGAGCGAAAACGCCATGTCCAGATCATGGGAATCGTCACGCTTCTGCTGGCCGCTGGAATGTCCCGCTGGGTGTACCGGGCCTTTCTGGAGATGGAGCGGGTGGCGTCGATTTCGATTGGCCACATTGGATCTGATTTCGGTTGGGTGGCGCCGCGCGTATTGCCTTACTTTTCTGGAGGTGGGAACGCGGTGGGGATGGGCATTTTGTTGTCGGTGCTGGTGGCGGCCGGCTGGTTGATTTGGCAGAGCCGAGGGCGAATGGGCCGCGAGGATCCGTTGTATGCCGCCTTGATGTGGAGCATGGCGTGTGGCTTGTTGGGCTCCTACTTGTATATTTTCGGAGTGGGCGGGGACAAAGCCAAGTTGGCCTATTTTGCGGTGAACCTGCCGATTTTTTTGACGTGGGCGGGCCTGACCCTCGACAAAGCGTTTGCGCGGGCGGGGGAGAAACGTTGGCTGGCTTTGGATGCGGGTGCGGCTGCGGTGATCGCCGGGTTATTGATCTTTCCCACGTGGCAGGTGATGCGGATTGACGGTAAGCCTGCGGCGTATCGGCAAATTTGTTCGTGGTTGGATTCCCATTTGGAGCCGGGCAGTGTGGTCATTGTGGACCGCTGGTTGGAGCCTTGGAACGAAATGGCTTATTATTCGCCGAGCAATGTGACGGTGTCGTTCACGATTCCGGACGAGCCCTACGAAAGTTATGTAAGCGGCAATTGGCGGAAGACAACGAAGGAACTGTTTGAACGGAACGGCGCACAGGCTTTTATTCGAATTTCCCGCAATCAGGAAGCGCGCATGGGGCTTTGGACGTGGCCGGAGACGTGGTTTCATCATCGTGCGGTGGTGACCAACGTGGCGGGGGCTTGGTTGCGCGATACGGGGTTCTGTCCGATGGAAGAGTTTTATTCGGAAAAGAGCCGCGTGGAGACGGAAATTTTTTACGACACGCACGAGGATATTGCTACGCGAGCTAGGAGCGAGGGGCGCGATGTGGTTTGGTTCTTTGGCGAAGGGTGGATTGTATTCAAACCTTGGCAACAGGGCGATTTTGCAGATTACCGCGTGCTGGAAGGTGTGGGAGACTTGGAAATTCGCAATTTACTAGATGCGCCCATGAAGTTGCGTGGCGAAGTGGTGGCGGCCGCGATGAATGGAAATGCGGTGGTTCAGATTGGATCGTTGGCGCCCATGACGTTTCCAGCAGGGCAGTTGGCAAGCAAGCGCTTTGAACTCGATCTGCCGCCGGGCGTGAGCCACGTGCCGTGGAAAAACATCGGTTCGACGGGCGCACTGGCGATTCGCGAACTTCGGCTAGGGCGCTAGGGAGACGGTGGCTTTTGCCCGGCCACATAGTATTGCGCGCCGAGGGGAATCTGTTGGCCTTGTTGTTCGATCCAGTTTAAGCCTTTGAATTTGAAGGGCGAAAACAAGATGTATCGCTTTTCCACAACAGAGAGACCGGACTCGTTCAACAGGCGGACGGACAAGCGGCGGGTCAGCAACTGAGCATCGCGATCGAAGGCGCAGCGCGCCACCGCCAATCGGGTCAGGGGATTAAACGGATTATGCTCGAACACCAGTAAGAGTCCACCCGGCTTGAGAACGCGCTTCATTTCGGTGAGCAGGGGGACGCGGTCTTCTGGCAAGACATGATGCAATACGCAAATGACGAAGGCCGCATCGAACGCTTCATTTTGGAACGGCAGGATTCGGCCATCATAGGCTTCATAGCGCACCTGTGGGTTTTCGCGGCGGGCTCGGTCGACGCTGGCGGAGGAGACATCCACGCCGGTTAGCGAGCCCAAGTGGGGTGCGATGAGGCGATCGGTTTTGCCTACGCCGCAGCCGACATCCAGCACCTGTCGACTTCGGGGATCACCAAGTCGCCGTTGAATCACATCGAGAATGCGATCCACTTTGGCAACGGTGTAATAGTCGTGGTTTTGCCCCATGAAGCCGATGGATTTCTTCATCGCGTCATCATAGGTTTCGCCGTATTCGTCAAACAACGGTTCTTGGCTTGGTGTTGGATCCATGTGTCACATCCTAGGTTGGACGAGGGATCGGTTCAAGGAAAAGCCGGAAGGTGTTCTTTTGGATTGTGTGGGGCGGGGGCGGGGCGGTATCGTACCCTCTAATATAACCGTCGAAACCGACGGCTTTCGTCTGTTGTAGCCGGAAGTCTACAAGTTTCCTTCTGTGGGAAGACGGGCTGGTAGTTGGTCAGAGGAGTGTTGCATGTTGATATCTGTTGTACTGTCATTTCGCAATGAGGCTGAGAATCTGCCGGAGTTGATTCGTCGTCAAGAGGCCGTTTTTGTTGCACAACATTTACCGTACGAACTGGTTTTTGTGAACGATGCTTCGACCGACAACTCGTTGGAGATTTTGTTGAAGGCTCGAGAGGGCAATCCGGCCATCAAAATCCTGAATATGTCGCGGCGGTTTGGCAACATCCCCTGTGTTTTGGCGGGGTTTTCCAAAGCAAAAGGCGATGCCATTATCTATATGGACACGGATTTGCAGGATCCGCCGGAATTGATTCCCCAAATGATTGAAAAGTGGCGAGAGGGGGCCGATGTCGTTCACACCACTCGAACGGCTCGCAAGGGGGAAAACGAGTTTAAGATGTGGTTGACCCGAAAGGCGTATAAGATCATCAATCGCCTTTCAGATATTACGATTTTGGAGAACACGGGCGAGTTCAAGCTCATCTCGCGTCGAGCCATGGATCAGATCTTACAATTGAAGGAATTTGATCCGTACATGCGAGGGCTTATTGCGTGGGTCGGGTTCAAACAGGTTCAAGTCTTTTACGAGCGGGAAGAGCGGTTTGCCGGAGAAACCAAGTACTCACTATGGCGGAGCTTGAACCCTTACAAGGAGTTTATCCGAGGAATCACACGCTTTTCGGACCTGCCGCTCTATGCGGGTTTGATTGCTGGTTTTTTTATTTCTTTCATCTCCGTCTTATTTCTTACCTATACCGTTTTGATGTCATTGTTCACTCGGACCTTCAACCAGCTGAATGTGATTCTGGGGGTGGTGCTTCTCTTGGGGGGTAGTGTTCTGTTCATGATTGGAGTTCTAGGAATCTACATTGGCGTCATTCATAAAGAGATCAAAAAGCGCCCTCATTACATTATTCAAGACGAAATTGGATGAGCGCACTCCGTTGGGATCCAGTCACATGAGCAAGACGATGTCAAAGACCCCTGTGGGTGCGATGGAACCGGTGGCCGGGAGATCTTTTTCGCATCGAGTCCTCGTTTGGGGGCTTTATCTGGCTCTTGCCGTCCATTGCATATTGGCGGGTCAGGTGCTGTTCAATCAGACGACGAGCCCGGTCATTTTAGAGGTTGGAGATTCGTTCTTCATGCAGACCTATGTCCAGTACTCGAGAGGTCAGCACAACTACTATGATGCCAATCCCCATCTATTGTCGGGTGGTTACACTCCGCTGGCTTCGGAGATTTATGGGTTGGCAATTCGGCTGTTTGGCAACGATGTGCGGGTGGTGAGGGGCGTGTCCGCACTTTTTGGGATGGGCGTGATCCTTCTGGCGGCTCAAGCCGTTTTTTTGCTGACGCGTAGTCGGCTCCTTGCCTTTGTCGCCTTCAGCCTTGGATTCTCGATAGAACCCAAATGGTTTTTGGATATAGGCGCCAACGTCATTCACGTATTTTTCCTCGTGTTCGCGTTTCGCCTATTGTTGAGCTCGCCTTCCGATCGATATACCGTGGCTTACTATCTGACGGGTGCCTTGTTCATTTTTCTGTCGTTCTGGGCGAAGCAGACGGGGCTGGCGTACATGCCGGTCTATCTGTTTTGTGTTTGGCTCAAGGATCGGAAGTCTGCATTTTATTCCTTGATTCTGATGGCGGCACTGATGGCGCTGGGTTTTTGGCACTATATCCAGTTGCCGGATTCAAAATTCATGTATTACGTTTTTCAAAACGCTAACCAGCCGCTCATTTGGGAGCGTCTGGCCGATCCGATTTTCTTTCCGCTACTGTTCGGCCGGTTTTGTCTATTGGTTTCATTTGCAGGGCTTGGGCTGATCCTCTGCACCCAGCGTTTTCGGCAGTTGATCGAGCCGCAACGGGTGTTTTTGGCGGCAACGGGTGTGGTGGGGCTTGTGACCAGCCTGAAGTATGGATCGGGCATGAACCAAGCCTGGGCTTTCTATGTTTTGCTGCTGGTGAATGCGTTGCATGCCGGGTGGTGTTGGGTTCAGCAGTGCCAGTTGTCTTCCGCCGTCTTGCATGGATTGCTGCTGGTGCAGGCCTGTAGCCTTTTCCAGCCGCTGGCTCCGCTACTTATCCATCCAGAGGACGAGCAGCGGTTTGCATGGTTGCAACGGATTCTGACGACGCCGGGCAAGAGTACGTATTACATTAACCAAGGCTATCTGACCGATCTATGGAACGGCGATTGCTATGCCGACGTGCGCTACGATTGTTGGAAAAACGGAGTGTATGATCGGAGTGTATATCCGAAGAATCTGCGGGATTTTGTGAACAGCGATCCATTTGATATTGTGGTGATCGACATTCCGATTGAGGATGGCTCTTTTGTGATGTACGAACGGTTGACCATGGCCTACGAAGTGAAATATGAGTTGCCGCAGGCGACGCACTATGCCGATCGAGGCTCCTTGCGTTATAGGAAGATTGTGTTTGAAAAAAAGAAGCCAGCCGTTGCTCCCGTACGGCCCTGACGAAGGATGATGTCATGAACGTCAATTCAACCGAGCACAAGCCCCATCCCGTCAATACCTACTATGGACTTCGGATCCGACTCTTGCTCGGGATGTGGAAGAACCGGAAAATCACGTTTCGCAAAGTGTGGAATGCGTTGGTCTGTTTTGTTACGCATGCGGTTCGGAGCCAGCGTTCCGCCCGATATCCGTTTGCGATCAACATGGATCTGTGTAACGAGTGTAACGCAAACTGTCGATTCTGCCGGACGGAGCGCGGCCAGATTTACAATCAGAATCCGCGCGAAGGCGAGAATCCCATTTGTAAGGGGAAGATGCCCGTTGAAAACGCCCAAGACATCATCGCTCAAGCCGCTGACCATGTGCTTTTGCTCATTCTCTATGTCAACGGAGAACCGTTGCTCTACAAGGGGCTGGTCGACTTGGTGCGTTCGGCCACCGACCGGGGGTTGGCCACGATGATTGCCACAAACGGGCTCTTGCTGAACGAGGAAATCATTCGGAACTTGTTGGAGGCTCGGATCGATTTTATCAAGGTGGCCATCAGCGGATTTCATCAGGAGACCTATTCTAAGCAGGTCCGGTTCGGGCAGGTTGAGAAGGTAAAGGATCATGTTGTCCAGTTGGCGAAGATGAAGAAGGCGGGGGGGTACAACACACTACTTTTGCTGGACTTTATGCTCTATGACTACAATGCGCATGAATTGGAAGAGGTTCGCCGCTTCTCTGTCGAGCATTCTTTGCTCCTGAATGTACGCCGGGGAAATCCAAAAGGCGTCGAGAGCGAAATTGAACCCATGTCGAGTGCTACTCCTCGACCTACGGTACCATGCGACTTCCTCTGGAAAATGATGACGATCAATTGGAATGGGGACGTGTATCCTTGTTGCGACTGCGTGGTCTGGAGTGGAGTCAAACCCTTCGCGCAACATCAACCCGGGACAACTCGTCTTCAGGATGTTTGGAACGGGACAGACTATAGGGCATGGAGAATGGCCCATCGGACAAGTGGAAGATCCCATATTCCCATCTGTTCACAATGTTCGCGAATCGGAACGGCTTTTAAGTATTGATATTTTTTGTCTTACGGATCAGCATGAAAAAAAATGGAGGTAGAAAATGAAGTGTTTTCTTGTCGGGGTGCTTGTTGCGTTTATGAATTTATCCGTTCAGGCGGCCATCGGGGATGGGCTTGTGTTGCATTTAGCCTTTGATTCGGTTTCCGAAGGGTTGACTGAAGATTCGAGCGGACAGGGTAGTCATGGTCAAGTCGTAGGTGCAGAACATACTTCGGACGGATTTGCGGGAGGATGCTTTCGCTTTGACGGGGTTGACGATGAAATTGTTGTTTCAAACTGCGAAAGCATAAATCCAACGGAGGCGATCTCCATTTCGGCGTGGATGCGGAGCGAAGGCCCCGGCACGCTCAACGGCATGGTCGTTTCCAAAGGTCCCGCCATGCGGGAAAACACGGCCCAATATGCCTTGGTTCACTTTCCCTCCTTGGAGGCGGGTTCGGGGGTGGCCGCCTTCAGTCTCCGAACAACCCTTACGGCATGGACGGATTATTCAAGCGCCATAACTTTGTCTACTGGAGTTTGGTATCATCTGGCTGGAACCTATTCGTCTGGCGAAGTTCGTTTGTACGTAAATGGTTTACTGTCATCCGTCCGGACGGATGTGGAGGGGGCCATTCCAGTCATGGATGGTAATCTGTATATCGGAGCTGGTCACACGTTCCCTTCCGATGAATTTTTTAAGGGGTGCATCGATGAGGTACACATTTTTAACCGAGTTCTTTCGGAAGCGGATATTCGGGAGTTGGCTCATCTGTCACCTCCCAGCAACAGTCCCCCTCAAGCAGTTCTGGTCGCAACTCCCGCCTATGGACAGCCTCCCTTGCAGGTCGAGCTCGACTTCACAGGGTCAACCGATGTCGATGAGGACTTGATTCTGTTTGAAATCGATTCGATGAATGACGGTGTTTATGAGTACCAGACCAACGCCCTTGGGGTCTTTTCCGTAGAGTATCCTGATGCGGGGAGCTTTGTGGCGTCGCTTCGCGTGACCGATGGAACAGGTTTGTCTTCAACGGCCAGCGTCCCTGTAGCCGTTTCGAGCTCTCCGCAGGGTCTTTGGATGCAGGTTGCGATCGGCACCCATGAGGGCAGCGTGTCCCCAGATCAGAGTGGGAACGGGAACGATGGACATATTTCAGGAGCCGTCTACAGCTCCAACATATTCTGCGAAGGGGCCTATCTGTTTGATGGTCAGGATGACGAGATCGTTGTGTCCAATCATCCTGCCCTCAATCCAACCAATAACTTTTCCGTGTCGGCTTGGATGAATTGCGCCGGAGCGGGCACCTACAATGGCATAATCCTGATCAAGGGGCCTTCCAATCGAGCGTGTGATGCACAGTACGCCTTAGCCTATTTCCCCAATAATCTTCAAGGAGTTCAAGGTCGCGTCTCCTTTAGTATGCACACAACCGGAAATAACCGGTGGAGAGATTATTATAGCACGACGACTCTTTCCACAGGTGTCTGGCACCATATTGCGGGAACCTATACGGACGGCGAGCTGAGGCTTTATCTCGATGGCCAACTATCGCTTTCGGCTCCTGTTCATGGTTCTGTGGTCGGATCCGATGGAAATCTCCTGATCGGGGCGGATCATTCGTTCCCGGAAGATGAATTTTTTAACGGAATGATTTCAGATGTTCGACTCTATGATCGGGTGCTTAGCGCAAGTGAGGTTGCTGAAATCTATGGGGGTTGCGGGGTTCCGCTGCCACCGGTTGCGTCCCTTACGGCAACGCCCACTTTTGGCGAACCTCCCCTTGCCGTGGATTTTGTTTTTTCTGCTCGTCATAGTGAAGATGTTCCAATTCTTCTCTACGAGCTGGATATGGATGGAGATGGGGCTTATGAATTCTCTACGAATTCGTCAGGAACAGCTTCCTTCCTGTATTCCACATCAGGTGTTTACGTGGCTTCGCTCAGAGTTACGGATGTTTTGGGCGGGGTGGACACGGAAACGGCACAGATCATTGTCGGAGCCATTTCCAGTGATTTGGTTCTGCATTTTGATTTCGATTCGGACGGAGGAGGACGGGTTCAGGATCAAAGCACCATGGATAATAATGGGTATGTCGACGGGGCTACATATTCCGAGGACGGGCATTGCGGGGGAGCCTATTGGTTTGACGGCGTGGACGATGCGATCATCGTTTCTAACAGTCCGTCTCTGAACATCACAAACGAAATCACCATCAGTGCGTGGATGAGGTGTTTTAATAGTGGAAATTATAACGGAATTATATTGTTGAAAGGAACACCGCCTCTCGGCATGAGTGCTCAATATGCTTTGGTCTATTTTCCAGACAATTTGCAAGGAGTGCAGGGAAAGGCCGCTTTCGCAATCAAGACGACCAGCACGGGCGTATGGAGTGATTTTTACAGTCAAGGGACTTTGGACCTCAATACGTGGCACCACCTCGCGGGAAGCTATAAGAGCGGTGAACTGAAACTCTATGTGGATGGTATTCTGTCTCGTGTCGAAACAGGTGTTACAGGGATTATTCCCGTTGAGGATGGCGACCTGTATATCGGGGCAGAAAACTCCTTCCACCAAGAGCATTTCAAGGGACTTCTCGATGATGTTCGAATCTACAACCGATCCTTGAGTGAAGCCGAAATTCAATATCTGTACTCCAATTGTAATAATGAAGGGCCTGTTGCGATGCTGTCGGCGTCGCCGAGTGAAGGGGTGGCACCTATGGCCGTTACGCTGGATTTCACAGGGTCTCATGATCCAGATGGAAATCTTGTGCTTTGCGAATTGGATCAGGAAGGCGATGGAACCTTTGAGTTTCAAACTCCGACACCCGGACAGGTGGTGGCCACATACAACCAGCCCGGAACCTACTATCCACAGGTCCGAGTGTGTGATTCTCAAGCCCAGAAGTCTTCGGCGGTGGCTTCTGTGACTGTTTTGGCGGACACGGAGCCTGTAGCTGTACTCATGATAAGCCCGTCCAGTGGCATGCCACCGTTTGAAGCAACCTTTGTCGCGACCAACTCCTCCGCTGTTCAGGGGCGGGGAATTGTTCTCTATGAGTTGGATGTGGATGGCGATCACGTTTTTGATCTGATGTCGTATAGCGGAGTGGCCACCTATACGTATCGTGAACCCGGCACCTTTTATCCAATTCTTCGAGTCACGGATGAAAAGGGATTACAATCGACCACATCTGGAGTAATTTCGGTTTCATCCGTCCCGACGATCGGTTCTGTTTCCCTGCAGGTGGAACCCAGCTATGGAGTGGCACCGATGGAGGTCCTGTTTGTGGCCAACGTGTCGAGTCCTATTCCCATTGTGACCTATCGATGGGATGTTGACCACGATGGCGTCGAAGAGGCGGTGACCACAACAAATACTTTCCAATCCACCTATACAACGGCGGGTGCCTATGAGGCTACGGTGGTTGTTGTGGACGAACAAGGAACCTCGGTATCCGCTGATACGCGGGTACTTGTTTCTGAACCCATGAGCTACAAAGTATGGATTTCAAAGCCCAAGGAAAATAGTATTTTGTGGGGAGACAAAATTTCGATCATTGGCCATGTGGCTCCTGCCAACAAGACGATGGCCCTTCAGTTTGAATTCAAGAAGGAAGGAGATGCGGATTGGGTGCCGTTGGGAGAGCCCTCTTATCCACACCCGAATTCTTACAAGGAGAACTGGGATGTCACACTTCTTTCCGATGGGGCAAATTACGAGCTTCGGGCCGTTGCACTCTTGGAGTCGATGCAAGTGGCCACTTCGTCCACCTATGCCGTATCTATTCGGTCATCGGGTGAAAAACAACCCGGGCGGGTAGTCGAGACGGAAGTGGATGGCGTCCGGCTTCAGGAAACAACGTTTGGTAGCGACCAATCGGCCAATATAGAAGTGTCCGATGGAACAACGGTGTTTATGCCTGCGCAAGCAGTTTCCGCAGATGCGACATTGCAGATTTCCGTGCAAGGGAGTGATACCAATCCCGCTTCGGGAGCAGCGGTAGGCCTATGCAATATTCAGCAAAACCGAAAAATATCGCTCGAGACTCATCCAGAACTCCTGAAGGCATTGCGCATCCGGATTCCCTATCAGGATATGGACAACGATGGCATCGTGGACGAAATCGGCATTCCCGAGGAGACGTTGTCTATTCAATATTTTGACCCCGAAAGTGACCAATGGAAGAAGACTTTGTCGTCCGTTGTTCATAAGGACGAAAACTTTGTGGAAGCGTCAATCTACCATTTGACGGAATTCGGTGTCTTCGGCAACGCCAATTTGTTGCAGCCTCGCATGGGGGGCCAATTGCTCGCCTTTTCATCCGAGTCAGCGAACCTAGTCGGTAAGGCTGAAAATCTGACAGACGGAAATCCGGTCAGCTTTTGGAAAAGCAGTTCGACTTCCCTCCCTCAATCCTTTCTATATGGTTTCTCGAATTCCCAAGGTGCCGTCATCACTCAGGCCATTATTTCTAACTACGGGGAAGTAGAAAATGGTGCGACTAATTTCAGCAAGGATTTTCGCATACTCTCCTCTCTGGATGCTCAAACGTATCAGCTTGTAGCGGAGGGCACCCTGCCTGAAAACTACCAAGCCCAGACCATTGATTTCCCTGCCACACCATGTCGATTTGTCAAGCTGGAATTGGGTTCCGGTTATCTTCCGACCACCATGGAATTGGCCGAGTTTGCTGTCTTTGGCACACTGACAAACGATGTGGACGGCGATGGTATGGCGGATAGGTGGGAGATGGACCAATTCGGAACCTTCGCCAGAACGGGATCTGGGGACGAGGATGGAGATGGGCTTTCCGATGTCCTTGAATTTCAATATGGAGGAAACCCATGGATGAAGGATACGGATGGGGACGGCATGGAGGATGGGAAAGAATTTATCGCCGGCACCAGTATAGGGGATGCGCGATCTCATTTCTCCATAGCATCGGTCGAGTTGAGTGACCAAGAAACAACCGGTCAAGCGGCGATTCGATGGGTTTCGGTTGCGGGTAAGCACTACAAGATTCATTGTAGCACGAATCTGTGTAGTTCATGGCCAACGTCGACTCTTTACGAAGTCATTGGAGATGGAAGCGAAAAGTCATTTACCAATATTTTTCCCGAAGTTCCGGTTCAACTGTATCGGATATCTGTTGAATAAAAGCTGAGAATTGGGTGAAATATAAAATCAGTTGAAGAGATTCTGGTAAAATGTTTTAGTAACCGCCTTATGGTCCCAATTGGACCTGTTTAAGGAGTGATGCGAATATGGACATAGATCGGATCAAGAGCGTGATCGACCTGATGCGTGAGCACGAGTTGTGCGAATTCGCCATTGAAGAAAAAGATTTCAAGCTTTCGCTGAAGCGCGGAAGCCCGGCCATGATGATGGCCGTGCCGCAACAGATGGCGGCACCTGCCGCGCCTGCCGCTCCGGCTGCCGCTCCTGCGACGGCCCCGGCGGCGGCAGAAGCCGGAACCCCAATCACCTCTCCGTTGGTGGGGACGTTCTATCGCGCGGGTTCGCCGGATGCGGAGCCGTTTGTCACGGTGGGTAGCCGGGTGTCGAAGGACACGGTGGTATGCATCATCGAGGCCATGAAGGTGATGAACGAGATCAAGGCTGAAGCCAGCGGCGTCATCAAAAAGATTATGGTTGAGAACGCTACGGTGGTTCAGTTCGGGCAGCCGATGTTCTTGATCGAAAAGGCCTGAGGACCGCATGTTTAAGCGGATCTTGATAGCCAATCGGGGAGAGATCGCCGTTCGTGTGATTCGGGCGTGCCGAGAGATGGGCATTCGGACGGTGGCGGTCTATTCGCAGCCGGACGAATCGTGCCTGCATGTGCAGCTCGCGGATGAGGCGGTTTGCATCGGGCGGGCGTCTTCGTCGGAAAGCTATTTGAAGATTTCCAACATCATCAGCGCCGCCGAGGTTACGGATGTGGATGCGATCCATCCGGGTTTTGGTTTTCTATCCGAAAATGCGCATTTTGCGGACATTTGCGAAGAATGTGGCATTACCTTCATTGGTCCCTCGCCGGATAATATTCGGAACATGGGCGACAAGTCGAAGGCGCGTGAGATGATGAAGAAGGCCGGTGTGCCGGTCACGCCGGGAAGCGATGGCGTGGTCAAGACGCAGGAAGACGCGTTGGCGATTGCCAAGAAGCTGGGCTATCCGGTGTTGATCAAAGCCGTGGCCGGCGGTGGCGGCAAGGGAATGCGCATTGCTCGAAACGACGTGAGTTTGGCGCAAGGATTCATGACGGCCAGTTCCGAGGCGGAGCGGGCGTTTGGCAATGCAGAGGTTTATGTTGAAAAGCTGGTGGAACGGGCACGGCACATCGAAGTGCAGCTCTTGGCTGACAATCACGGTCATGTCTATCAGTTGGGCGAACGCGATTGCAGCATTCAGCGGCGCCATCAGAAATTGCTGGAGGAGACGCCGAGTCCTGCGTTGACGCCGGATCGGCGCAAAAAATTGCTGAAAGCAGCCGTGAAAGCGGCACAGGCGTGCAAATTGCGTAATGTGGCCACCATTGAGTTTCTGTGGAACGAAGACGCCCAAGAGTTTTACTTCATGGAGATGAATACGCGCATCCAAGTGGAGCATCCGATTACCGAAGAGGTGACGGGTGCCGACTTGGTCCAGTTGCAGATTCGCGCGGCGGCGGGCGAAGTATTGAAGTTTCCGGATAACGAATTTGAACCTCGCGGCCATGCCATTGAAGTGCGCGTGAATGCTGAAAATCCCTATAAGAATTTCACGCCTTCGCCGGGGCTGGTGCAGGCGGTTCACTTTCCGGGCGGACCTGGAATTCGGGTGGATTCGCATGTCTACTCGGGATACGAGATTCCTCCTTTCTATGACAGCATGATCGGCAAAATCATTGCGCGCGGCAAAACCCGCCAAGAGGCTTTGACGCGGATGTCGCGCGCATTGTCTGAGTTCAAGATGGTCGGACCGTCGACGACGGTGCCGGTGGCGCAGGCGTTGCTGGCCGATTCGCGCTTCTTGCGCGGCGAATACAACACGGCCTTCCTCGAACAGTTCATGAACGACGTGTTCTGGGTGTCATAACTTCCACCCAAGCGGGGTTCCGCAACATGAGCATCTCCAACAGGGCGTCGTGGACAGGCACGCGAAGCCTTCTTGAGCGTGCAGTGGAAGGGGTGCTGAGTCGTTTGCCCGAAGATCCGCGTGCGGCAGGACAACTACCGGCTAATGGGCGGGTTGTCGTATTGGGGGGAGGCACCGGTCTTTCCACCGTGCTAGGTGGCAACGCTTCGCTAGCTTCATGGCCCGAACGACCCCCGGCGGGCCTAACGCGGGAATTTAGCCATGTGCATGTGGGCGTTTGTACCACGGATGACGGCGGTTCGACGGGCGAACTGGTGCGGCGCCTGCCCATGATTGGCATCGGTGATTTACGTAAGGTGATGTTGTCGATGATTGATCGCGATGCCTTGGCTCGTCGCTACGGTTCTGTGTTGCCCACGCTGAAAATCATCCAACAGGTATTCCTTCATCGCTTTAGCGATCGCGCTCCGCGTCGAGAAGACTGGCTGGATCCGATCAGCGTGTTGGAACCTTCGTTGCGAAAGGCATGTCCGACCGAGTTGAGTGTTGCTTTGAAAGAACTGTCGGCGGGGCTCTCTCCTTGGCTAGAAGAGCGCTTGAGGATTCCGGGTCATTGTTTTGGAAATCTGCTGTTGACGGCGGCGGTCTTTCGTTGGCTGCAACAGCCGGGGCAGGCGCCCTCGATGGAGGAGCTGACTCAGGGCCTTGAAGGGGTGGCCGAGGTGATGGGTGTGCCGCCGGGGCAGGTTTTTGCGGTGACATCCTCGCCGGGCACATTGAGGTATGAGTATGCCAATGGCGTGGTGGCCACGGGTCAGGCGCGTGCGGCCAAAGCCAAGCGCGGCTGTGCCGTGCGACGAATTCAAATTGCGTTTGCCGACCAACCGCAGGCCGACCCTCGACTTCTCCAGCGCCTCCGGGACGCCGATCTGATCATTTATGCACCGGGCAGTTTGTACAGTAGCATGTTGCCCCTGTTGTTGACGCCGGGGGTGGTGGAGGCCATTCGGGCCAATCGGCGGGCCATCAAAGTCTTGGGTGCGAACCTGTGGATTCAGGAAGGCGAGACGGACATGTCGTTTCGCGAAGAAAGCCGCGGCTTTTGGGTCTCGGAGCTCATCGAAGCCTATGGCCGGAACGTGCCGGGCGGAATTGCGGGTCTTTTTGATGTAGCGGTGGCGGCGAGTTTAGACCGCGTGCCGGGCAGCATCATTCGCAACTATGCGCTGGAAGGAAAACAGCCTATCCATATCGACCGCATGCGAGTGGCAGCGCTGGGCGTCCGGCCCGTGGAAGCGAGCCTGTTCTCCATGGAGAGGTGGCAGCGCGATTCGATGATTCATCACGACCCGGCTCGCTTTGCGGCGGCGGTTCGGACCGTGTACGAGGGGTTGTCGAACGAGCCAACGCGCGCCCGAAGGCGCTTGGTGCGGCATTCCAATGCGTTGAATGAGCGAGTGCTGCTCGCGCCTTCCGCGAGCGAACGCATGGACGCGGTGCGAGGGGGGCTGGCCGAAAAGTCCATTCGGTTGGCCGGGTTGCGCAGGTCGGTGGAAGATTTCCTCTGGCAGTATCCGGATATCCAGCCCGAGCACCTGACCTTTTTTGATGGAGTGCAGGTGGTGAAAGAAGCGCAATGGAAGCGAAGCCGGGAGTGGGACAACGTGCTGGGGTACTACGAGCCTGCGACGAGGCGCATCATGCTGCACGAGAACGCATTGAAGACGCCTGATATGCTGAATTCAAATTTTGCCGTGGCGTTGGGCGAATCGTTATTGGGACGATATATTGCGAGCAAGCGCTGGGAGGAGGCGCAGCCGGGCGATCTGTGCCGTGCGTATGAAATTGAATTAAATGCCCCGGCGGAACGAGACTGTTATTTGTCGGATGCCGTGCTGCGGCGATATTTGCGCAATGCGCAAATGCAACCCCGGAAGGGGGCGCCGTTGCGCTATTGGCGTGCCGTGCCGAAAGGAATGGGCTTTTTGCCGTGCGGAATCCTGTTCGGTCTGACCTTTGCGTGGTATTTGGATAGCGCCTTTGTGCCTGCGCTGGATTTCGAGATGCAGATGATTCAGTGGCCGGCCTCGCGGCTGCTGCCGTATCAGGTGCGGGAAAGAGAATTGCATCGGGAATTGGTCCGCTTCTTCCGCGAAGAAATTTTTCAAAACGGCTGAAGCGCCTCGTCGGTCAAAACGGCGGCAAAAAGTTTTCCACAGTGTGGAAACATTCTTTCCATTGTGTGGAAAAACCGTGAAACATTTTTCCATTGCGTGGAAAATGCGAGCTATCACAATTAATTAATTGTGATAGTTGGAAAGGTGGGCATTGAGAGCTTTCCATGTGGGGGGAGCTGTCGTATCCTAACGGGATGGTGAAAGATTCCAATACAGGGAAGCAGACGTTGGCAGAGGGCCGTCATTTACGGTTCGTGGTGAGCAACGGCTGGGAGTTTGTTGAGCGGCCGAAAATTTCGGGCATTGTGGTGATTGTGGGAACGACGGACCACGGGGGATTGGTGTTGGTTTCGCAATGGCGCGAGCCGGTGAAGGCGTGGGTGGTGGAGTTGCCCGCAGGATTGGCGGGAGATCTTGCGGGGAGCGAAACGGAGCCGCTGGCGGAGGCGGCCAAGCGAGAGCTGTGGGAAGAAACGGGATTTGTTGCAGAGTCGATGGTGCCGATCTTGGAAGGTCCGCCCAGTGCAGGGCTGTCGAGCGAAGTGGTGACCTTTTTTAGGGCGCGAGGAGTCAAGCGGTTGGGGCGTGGAGGCGGCGAGGGCGACGAGCGGGTGCGGACGCATGTGGTGCCGCTGTCGGTATTGGAGGATTGGGTCGCCGCCCGGCAGGCGAATGGGATGCTGGTGGACCCGAAAGTGTTCGCGGGTGTGTATTGGGTGCGCAAAGAAATGGAAGAGGGCTTGTATGAGTGATTCGCGCGAGACGACCATCGTATTTTCGGTGCCGGAGGATAAAAAGATTTCGCTAGGCTCCCCGAGCTTGATTTCCTTGCCCAACGGCAAGTTGCTGGTTGCCTTCGATCAGACCGGTCCGGATGTGAAGGGATTGACGGGCAAAAAAGGGCATGATGCGAAGCGAAGTCGGTGGATGCAGGGGCGCGTGATGAGCTCGAACGATGGGGGCGCGACGTGGCAATTGGCGGCGACGTTCCCCTTTCGGCGGGCGAGTTTGTTCCGGGATGGGGGGGACGTGTATCTGGTGGGCGAAGCGTCGGGCGCGCTGAACCTGATGCGCTCTCCGGACGGCGGGAGCAGTTGGTCGGCACCGATGGAACTGACGGGCGATTTGGATCTTTGGCTTTCGCCCACGGCTGTGGTTTCCGAAGGCGATTTTTGGTTTGTGCCGTGTCTGATGCCGTTCGAGGGCGGTATGGGGCTGACAGTTTGGCGTGCGCCGAGGGGCGCGAGTT
Source organism: uncultured Verrucomicrobiota bacterium (assembly GCA_964647595.1). Lineage (GTDB taxonomy): Bacteria > Verrucomicrobiota > Kiritimatiellia > CAIQIC01 > Lenti-01 > Lenti-01. Next base: position 51,428 of record CAZYGH010000022.1, on the reverse strand, counting down.
TGATGAACCGAAAAGCGTGGGTGCAAGGGGCGGTCTCGGTGCCGCTGGCCAAGATGCTGCCTTCCGTTCAAGGGGGAGGGATCGGGGTGCCAACAGGGGGGACGGTTCCTTCCTGGCAGGATCCCGTCTTGGTGAAAATGGTCGATCCTCGTCATCCGTGGTATGGGGAAGGGCGGTTGCAGGTGCTGGGAACGACGAGTAGCGGGCGTCAGCATTGGAGCGCCATGATGAGGCTTTCCACGGCAGATCTTTCCCTGAGCCCACAACTGACGCCCGAGGGCGAACCGTGGGCGTGGATTCCGCTGCCGGGCGGTCATGAAAAATTCGAGTTGTTCTACGACGAGCCCAGCCGACTCTATTGGGTGCTGGGGAGTCGGGGAGTGGCGGGACTTCCCTTGGGGAAGAGTGCTTTTCATGAGGATGGGTTGCATCGAATCGGCTTATGGGCTTCCGACAATCTGGTGGATTGGCAGGGAGTGGCCGGGGTGGTGTCGGGCGGTGAAGGGCCTGCGGGCATCCGTTGTGACCCGTCTGGGGCGATTTGCGGAAACGACCTCTTTGTGGTTTGTCGGGCGGGGACTCCTCAGAGCCGGAATGCGCGAGAAACGAAGCAATTGATGTGTACGAAGGTGGCGTCTTTTCGCTCAAAATCCGTTGGATTTTAAGCGTGATTTTCCCGCTTTCGTCCGATAGTGTGCTCAATCGGTACTTTGGAGACCCTACGAATGAATGAAACGGATCTATTGAATCGTCCGGCGCGGTTTCGTTGGCTGGTGGTGTTGTTCCTGCTGGTAGCAGGACTGGGCCTATATGTGAGCACGTTGAGCAGCGGCGCTTTTCCGGGGTTGCCGGCCAAAAGTTTGGCGTGGCATTTGGGATTAGACGCCACGCCGACCTTGCTGGATTCGTTGTGGGGGAGGGTGGTTCGCCTCTGCGCGCAATTGCCGGGCGGAAATGTGGCCTTTGCGATGGGGCTCTTCAGCGCGCTGTTTGGCACGATTTGTGCGGCGATGGTGGGCTTTTTGATGATGCGCGTTCGCTATCCGATTCACGATGCTCATGATCCGGAGGAGAACGGCCGCGAGGAGCAGGCGCGTGTGTTGGCGGGTCTGACGGCTGGATTGTTTGTGATGCTGTGCATTCCGTTCTGGATTCTGTCGACTCGTTCGTTGCCGGGCACCTTCCACGTGTTTCTCTTGCTGTCCACGGCATGTCTGTTTTCGGAATATCAACGAACCGGAAAACCGAGTCATCTATATGTGCTGGGGTTGGTTTACGGCGTAGGGATTACGGAGTTTGCGACCTTTTGGGTGTTTGCGCCTCTGGCGGTGCTACTGATTGCCCGGGCGATGTTGCAACGTGCGGAGTTTAGCTGGCCGGTGCTTTTCCGGACGGCGGCCTGCCTCGTGCCGGGCCTCTTGCTCTATGTGTGGAATGGGTGGACGCTGTGGGTAGACCCCGCCGTTCAGTTGCGCGGTTTTTCCTCCATGGGTTCCGTGATCTGGTTCATCTGGCGCGACCAATGGCACCTGATTGTCAATGCTCCACAAATCTCTGGCTTCCTGCTGGTGATGGCGATGACGTTGTTGCCGTGGGGAACCCTATTCCTGTTGCGGGCCAAACGTCCGGCGTGGCGTTATTCGTTTTGGCAAGTGGCGTTGCGGCTGGTGGTTTTGGCCCTATCGATGGCCGTCGTGTTTGATGCTTCGCTGTCGCCTTGGAAGTTCTTTGGGATGAGCTATGTGATGGCCACGCCCTATTTGATTTTGGGGGCTTGTGCGGGGTATGTGGCAGGTGAATTTTGGGTGATGGGGCAGCAACGTACTCACCGGAATGCGGGAATTGGGCAACCGTTGCGCACGCTCATGGGCGGAGTGGGGGCACTTATGCCCGTTGCGATTTTGGTGGCAGGCGTTCTGAATTTTCCAGTGACCCATGGGCGTCCGGGCAACGACTTCCAAGCCTTTGCGGGACAAGTGCTGGACGATTTGCAGGGGAGGGATGTGCTGATTTCGGGTGGCGTGATGGATGATTCGATTCGCCTCGCCGCCTTTCAGCGGGGCATGAAGGTGAAGGTCATTACGGCGCCCCAAACCGTCACGGTTCCCTATCGTCTATATTTGGCCGAATATTTTACCGAGCCGCGTCAACAAGCCTTGCTACAAGTGGGGTTTGGTCCTTTTCTTCAGGATTTTCTGGCGCAGGATAAGGGGCTGATGCGAACGGCGGCCTTTGATCTGTGTGATCCCTTGCGCGAATTTGGCTATCTGGTGCCGGATCATTTGGTGTTTCGCGTGGAGACCTCGGCAGATCGGGTCGATTTTTCCCATCTGGTGGAAAACCAGAAGCCCTTTTGGTCCCATGTGGAAAAGCTGAGTGAACAGGTGGCCGACAAGCGGAATCCGGCGTATCCCTATCAGGTATATCTCATGCGAATCGCTTCGAAAGTGGCGAACAATCTGGGGTTTGCCCAAATCGAGCATGGCGACAAAGCGGGTGCCTTTGTGACCTTCCAGCAGGCGCGCCGGATCGAACCGGGAAACATCAGTGCCTTGTTGAATTTGTTGACGTTGGCCAATGCGGAAAATCGGCCTGAGGCGGCGGAGTACCAGACGGAGTGGGATGCGTTTAAGGAGCGTCACGTGGACAGCCGCGTGATGTGGTCACTGGCCTCCCTATACGGATATGTCTACAACACGGGGCTTCTGGTTCGGCAGGGGCTGATGTGGGCGGTGTCAGGAAAACCCAGCATGGCCGAAGCGGAATTTCGTCGCGCATCGGGCGGAAAAGCGGTGAATCCAGAGGTGAAGAACTTCTTGGGTCGGGCCTATTTGGAGCGTGGCAATTTGGAGCAGAGCGCCAAGTACTATCGAGAAGCACTCAAAGGGAATCCTCAAGATGCGAATGCCTTGCTGATGCTGGCGGAGATAGCCATTGGTTCCGAAGAATATGCGGAGGCGCAGAACTACTTGGCCCAGGCTCAGAAGGCCGGGGTGCCTGAAGAGAAACTGCGGTTCGAGCGGGCCATGCTGGACTATTTGCAAGGACGTCCCGAAGTCGCGCTCAGCGAATTGAAGGAACTGGTTCGGGTGGACCGGGAGAACCTTCGGGCCTGGGCGGTGTTGGCCATTCTGACGGGCGATGGAAGCGACAAGGAAACGTATGAGAAATCCTTGAAGGCTCTGCGGGATTTGCGGGGAACCTCTCCCGATGTGCGTCTGATGTTGGCGGAACTGTATATGCGGAACAATGAGTGGGCGGAGGCCCGCGCGGAACTGGATCAGGTGACGCGTATGAATCCGCGTCAGATTCGCGCCTGGGAGATGATGGTCACGACCGATTTTCGCGAGCGAAAGCGCGAACTGGCCGAGGATCATGTTCGGGTTTTGTTGACGCTGGACCCGGAAAATTTCACGGGGAACTTGATGCTAGGATCCTTCCAGTACGCACGTGGACAATACTCGCTGGCGGAGTCCTCCTATCGTGTGGCCCTGAAGTCGCGCCGCGATGCGATGGCGTTGAACGATTTGGCCTATCTGTTGATGATCCGGCGCGGACAGATGGAGGAGGCCCGCCAATTGATCGAAGAAGCGCTCACCCTGCAGCCGAAGAATCCCGTTTTTCTTTCCACCCGGGGCGAGCTGAATCTTCGCGAAGAGCGGTACGAAGAGGCCGAACACGATTTTCAACAAGTGCTGGCGGCGATGCCCGACAGTGCCCAAGCTCTGTTGCTGTCGGCCCAGTTGTATGCGGCGCGCGGACAAACCTCGGCGGCGCTGGAGTTAGCGGAGCCGTTGACCTCGCGACAAAGCGAGTTGCAACCCGAACAGCAGGTTCAGTTGCAGGAATTGATCAAGAAACTGAAATAGTTGCCGTTCTCTGAGCCCATTGTGCAGCCACCGCCGGGAGAAAACCGCAATCCGCGAATGGACGAGCGCTGGATTTTTCTTTCGCTGTTTCTGATCTCTTTGGCGTTGTATCTCGCCACCATGAGCTGGGCACCATGTCCCGGATTGCCGGCTCAAACCTTGCGTCAACATTTGGGACTGGATGCCTTGCCTGCCGCCACGGATTTTCTCTGGGGTTTCGCAGTTCGATGGATGGCGAAGCTACCCTGGTTTCCGGTCGCCAGTTGGACGGCCCTATGGAGTGCTTTGTGCGGTTCTCTCACCGTGGGATTAACCGGACGTTTGATGGTGCGTGTGGGCTATCGGGGGTGGAAGGATCGAGGGCCTGCCGCTCAAATCCGCGAGAGACAGGCCCGGTTGCTTTCGGCATGCGTAGCAGGACTCTATCTGGCTTGTTGTATTCCGTTTTGGATGTTGGCGACCCGCTCTTTGCCTGGGACTTTTCATGTGGGGATGCTCGTGCTGACGGCGTGGTTTTTCTCCGAATTCCAACAGCGGGGGAATTGGCGAGATCTGTTTCTGACGGGGTTCCTGTTTGGCGTGGGAATCACCGAGTTTGCCACGTTCATCGTGTTTACTCCCGTTGCCGTCGCGCTGTTTGTTCGCGAACTGTTCCGGCAGAAAAGGCAGACCGCTTGGAGGGCATACGGTTGCGTGGTGGCGGGGCTTGCTCTGGGACTGCTGTTGTATCCGGTTCATGCGGTGTGGCTGTTTCGTCAAGGCGCCCCGTGGAATCTGGTTGCATCTCCGTGGGAGGCGTGGGCGAGGATCTTACAGGAACAGTTAACGCTCATCGTTCTGTTGAGGTTCAGTTCCGGCTTCATCATCATCGTGCTTCTTTCCTTTGTGCCGTGGCTGATGCTGTTTGCCATGTCCCGCCGCTCTCCGTGGTTCTATGAATTCGATCAGGTGATCGTTCGGTTGATTTTGGCCGTTGTGGTGATGGCGGTGTTGTTCAATGCGTTCATCGCTCCGTGGCAGATTTTGGGAATGACCTACCCGATGGTCACGCCTTATTTGATTTTGGCTCTTTGCATGGGGTTTATGACGGGCGAGTTGTGGATCATGGGCGAGCCCCGAAATGTGAGAGATGCTTCTCAATTTAGCAAATTTATCCGTCTCATTCCCGGGCTTCTGGCCGTGCTGGTTCCGTTTCTGGCGGTGCTGGCGGGGGCGCTGAATTGGAGAACGGTGGATGGGCGCCACGCAGAAGATCTGAACCTCGTCGCCCATCAGGTGTTGGATCGCCTGAAGGGGCGCGACATTTTGTTTTCGAGCGGCATTTTGGAGGATGTGGTCGCCCTTGCCATCTTTGAGCACAAGAATCCAGTCTGTCTCATCAATATGCGACATACCTCGTCCCTTCTCTATCAGCGTCAATTGGCGGGTTTCTTTGAAGATGAGAACTTGAAAAAAACGCTCTCTGAGGGAAAATTCGATGAGTTTCTCGATCATCTGTTGCTGTCCGATGCGGGCGTAAAGAGGTCGGCGCTATTGGATATGCCGGATGCGTTCCGTCCATTCGCCTATTTGGTTCCCAACGGATTTTTCTACGGGTTGGAAACCTCCCCCGAGCGAGTCGATTTGGCGGCCTGCTTGGAAGCGCAAGCGGCAGATTGGGTCTGGATGGAAGCCGTGGCGAAAGATCCGGCACCCGAACAAAATGTAGTCCGTCCGTTTCAAGATCAACTGCGGTGGATTCTGTCGCGTTCAGCGAACAATCTGGGGGTCATGCTGGCGGAGAAAGGCGACGAAGTGGCGGCGGAAAAAGCGTTCCAAAGCGCGCGGCGTATCAATCCGGAGAATCTCAGCGCCCTATTGAATTTAAAAGAACTGGGCTGGGGGAAAAACCTCCCGCAAGAGGAACAGTTGGAGGCCGACTGGGAGGCTCAAGAGGTCTTTTTGGAAAAATATAGGTGGGCATTGGCTCCGCGGTTCGGGCATGTGTGGCGAGCGCGCGAATGGATTCGGAGGGGCTGGGTGTGGGCCATGTCGGGAGTGCCGTCTTCTGTGGAAGCGGCTCGCCGGTTTCCGATCGTTGAGCAAGAAACTGTCGATGTACGGGCGCAGTTTCTTCAACAAGTGTACCTGCAGATGGGAAAGCCCCTCGTGGGTGAAGATGCCTGCCGGATGCGGCTGTTTCAGAATGGAACGGACACCGAGGCTCTGATGGACCTGTGTCGTTTGGCCCTGCGCATGAACGATCCCGATGCGGCCGATGCGTACCGTATGGAAGCGGTCAGCATGGGGTTTCCGGAACAGGAGACACGGTTCGACCAAGCCATGTCGTCCTATGTTCGTGGCGACGTCGAGAAGGTCGCGAGATGGCTCGAAGCTCTGACGCAGCAGACGCCCAACGATGCCCGAATTTGGATGGCGTTGGTGATGTTGACCCCGGAACAGGATCCGTCGAATCGCCAAGCCATCAAGTTGTTGGCGAATCTCAAGTCGTCCGACATTGGCATTCGGCTCGGATTGGCTTGGGCCTATTTGTTCCGGCAGCAGTGGGCCGAGGCGCAATCCGAGTTGGAAGCCGTGATTCAGATGGAGAATCGAAGCCCCGAGGCGTGGGAAATGATGTACACGTTGGCGCGTGTGCGGGGGAATCGCCCGTTGGAAGAATCCAGCTTGAAATCGTTGGAATCGAAAAATCCTCAACACCCATTTATCTCTATTCGAAAAGCCTATATGGACGTCCGCCACGGGAAAGGGGAAGAGGCGGTACAGGCCTTGCGGAACGAAATTCAGGCTCAACGGAGGCCGGAGTTGTTGGCCGCGTTGGCTGACATTTTACTGACGCAAGATGGAGATCGAAACGAGGTGAGACATCTCGTGGAGGAAGCGTTGCGGAAACAGCCCTTCAATCCGCTCTTTCGCTGTATCCGAGGCGACCTGAATGTACGCGAGGGGAAGTGGACCGAGGCCGAAAGCGAGCTGAGGGCCGTGTTGGAGACATCTCCCTATCCGGTGCCGGCTCAATTAGGTTTGTTGCGCCTTCAAATCGCCCGAGGGGAGAATCAAGCGGCGCTGGATCTAGCTAAGAGTCTGGCTCAACAGCAGAAGAAAATGTCGCTTTGGCAGAAATTTCAGTCGAAGATCCTGTTCAAACAGATTCGGAAGCCATGAGTGAGGATGTGGACAAACCGATTCGCAGAAGAGATCCGGAAAGTGCATTCGGGATCTTCCCTCCCCATCAAACGGATGAGGATTTGCAGGGGCACGAGCTTCCTGCCGGGTGGAAGGGGGATTCGCTGGGAAATCGCTTTCCAAACGAGCGCCACATCGGGCTTCTTTTGTTTGTGTTTTCCTTGGCCCTGTATCTGGCCTCCATGTGTTGGGCACCGTTCCCCGGCCTGCCCACTCAATCCATGCTGGCCCACTTGGGGGGGGATACCGATCCGGCGACTCTGGATCCTCTTTGGGGTTTGTTGGTCAAAGGGATGGCCCGGTTTTCCGGACTGAACCTGTCGGTCGGGATGGGGCTCTTCAGCGCGTTGTGTGGTGCCGCCTGTGTTTCCATCCTCGGCATGCTGATGACACGCGTGGCGTATGTGATTCGGAACGAGCCGGGACCAAGCTCATTTATTCGAGAGGCGCAGGCGCGCAGAATCTCCGGCTGGGTGTCAGGGCTCTATCTGGCTTGTAGTATTCCCTTTTGGATGATCTCCACGCGTTCGCTACCGGGGTCCTTTCACCTGTTGCTGTTGATGTTGGCCGCATGGCGATTTTCTGAATATCAGCGCGAGGGACGAATTCGGGATCTATTTTTCGTGGGGCTATTGCTGGGGATCGGCGTCACGGAATTTGCCACCGCTATTCTCTTTCTTCCGTTGGCGTTATTTTTGGTTTTGCGGGAAATCATTCACTGGCAAGCGCTGGGAAATTGGCGCGTTCACGTGGCCGGTTGGTTTGGATTGGGTATGGGGTTGTTCCTCTATCCGGTTCACGCCCTGTTTCTATTTCGCCGTGGACTGGCGTGGGGACTGTTCACCTCCAAAGAACAGGCGCTGGTGCAGATTTTGCAAGACCAATTCCAGATCATCGCGCAGATTCGCTTTCACCCCGGATTCCCCGTCATTTTGTTTTTATCGTTGGTTCCATGGATGACCTTGTTCACCATGTCCCGGCGCTCCCCTTGGTTTTATGAGGGATGGCAAATTGCCGTGCGGCTGATCTTTCTGGGCGGTCTGCTGGGGGTTTTGTACAACGCCAGCTATTCGCCATGGAGCCTGCTCGGCACAAGCTATTTGATGGTGACGCCCTATTTGATTTTGGCGATTTGTGTGGGTTATATGGCGGGCGAAATTTGGATCGTGGGCGAGCCGCAACTTCTGGTGGATCGCCGCTGGTTCATGCGTGCGGCACGGCGAACGGCCAGTGCCCTGGCCCTGTTGATTCCGGTCGTGGTGTTGCTGGCGGGAGTCGTGAATTGGGTTGTGGTGGACGGTCGACATGGGGCTGTGGTCGCGGCCTCGGCCGACGAGGTGCTGGAGAGGCTGGCCGGACGAAATATTCTGATTTCCAATGGAATTTTGGACGACACCCTGCGCTTGGCCGTTCAAACGCGAGCCCTGTCCGTGCGGCTCATCAGTGCGCCCCGTACCGCATCTCCTCGCTATTTAAAGCATCTGGCCCAGCACTTCGAAGAAGAGGCCTTGAAGGGGCCTTTGCAACAAGGAGATTTCGGGCAATTTATTGAAAATCTGATGTTGTCCGACACCGGACCTTCCCAAACCGCTATCATCGATTTGCCCGATGTGTTTCGGGAGTATGGCTATCTGGTGCCGGATGGGTTTATCTATTGCATGGAGACTTCGTCCAATCGGTTGGAGGTGGCCGCTCTTCTGGAGTCGCAGATTCCTTTTTGGGAGCGCATGGCGGCGATGGCCACCCACCCGGCGCCCGAGATGAATTTGGTTCGTCCTTATCAAGATTTGCTTTGCCTGATGGTCTCCAAGGTCGCCAACAATGTTGGCGTAAAGCAAGCTGATCGTGGCGACGAGGACGGCGCGCTGGAGGCCTTTCGGTTGGCACGAAAAATGTATCCGAAGAATTTGAGCGTCTTGATGAATTTGCTGGAAATGAGCCGTCGTCGGGAATTGCCCGAAGCGGCCGAAGTAGAAGCGGACTGGGAGCGACGACAGGACAAGCTGGATGGAACACGCTGGGCCTTGACGATTCGGTATGGCTATGTCTGGCGGGCACGCGAATGGGTGGACCGTGGTTTTGTATGGGCCCTTTCGGGGGTGCCCATTTCTGAAGAGGCGGCTCGATTCCTACCCCCGTCTGCCGAACGCGGCTCTTGGGAGCAACAACAGCTACTGGATCAGGCCTATCTGGTTTGGGGCATGCCCACTCCCGATGAGGCGACCCAGCGTGGATCGCTGATTCGCGATGAACGAAACACCACGGCCCTGATGGAACTGTGCCGCCTTGCGCTTCGGCGAGAGGATCCGGGTATCGCGGAAGCCTATATCGCAGAGGCAAGAGCGATGGGATTGCCGGAAGAAAAAGTTTTGTTTGATCGCGCCATGCTGACCCATGTGCGCGGTGACACGCCCAAAGCCGTGGACATGCTCGAGGACCTGTCGCGCGAGACCTCCGGCGACCCTCGAGTGTGGATGGCCTTGGTTCTGCTGACGGACGAACAGAATCCCCTGAATGCCCAAGCGCTGAAAATGCTGAAGGATATTCCTTCCCCTGAACTGGGAACTCGCGTTTCACTCGCCTCCGTCTATATGTCGAAGAAACGTTGGAAGGAGGCTCAAGCCGAGCTGGAACTCGGGGTCCAGGAAGACCCCAAAAATACCCAGTTGTTGGAAATGTTGATGACGTTGGCTCAAGAGTCTGGCAATCCGAAATTGCTGGAATTCAGTCTGCGCACCTTGATTCGGCGGAATCCCGACCACTATATGCAATATCAGAACGAAGGGATTGAGTTTTACAACAAGCGCCAGTTGGCGGACGCCGAAAAAGCGTTTCGAAAAGGGATTCAACGGCGGCGGGACCCCACGTTGCTCAACAACCTCGCCACCGTCATTCATGAGCAGGATGGCGATTTGTCAGAAGCGCTGGAGCTGATCAATGAAGCCTTGCGTCGGCAATCCGGCAACGGCGTTATGCTGACCACGCGCGGCGAAATTTTATTGAAGATGAATCGCTTTAAAGAAGCCCAGACAGACCTGAAAGAATCGTTGAAGAAGCGCGGTTTTGATTCCAAACTCGCCATGCTTCTGGCCAAAAGCTATGCGCAAGAAGGCGATCGCTTCCGTGCCCTCACCGTCCTGAAACTCTTGGAGTCGTACCGCAACCAACTGGACTCCGCGCAACAACAAGAACTCGACGTTCTGATGAAACAAATCCAACCATAACGTGTTGGCCTATCGGATTTTTCTGTGAGTCAAGCCATCGACGAGCTTTTCAGGTGGAGGATTTTTTCTTGTGCTTGAACCTCCGCATTTGGCACAGTCCTCCCATTGTCGCGGTTATTTCTTTTTTTTGTGGGTGGTGGTGAAGGAGTTTTTTTGCGGAACAAGTATAACGTTTCGACTTTTTGATTCTGGAGATTTTTATTTGTTTTTAGGGTATGATCTCGTCTCTTCCATATAAATTCTCGGTTGTGTTGTTGTCGCTGGTGGGACTGTGGGCGCTTCTCAACCAGACGCTTTCCCTAGACGTGTTGGCCGTGGGTCTCGTTCCTATTGTCCTGATTCTGGTTTTGTTTCGTTCGTTTATCGCGCAACTGGATGTGCCGCCCTTGTGGCGACCCCGTTGTCTCTGGGCGATATTCGTTTTCGGAGTCGTTTTTTTTCGCGCGCTGGTTCTTTCCACTGTGGATGTGGCATGGCGTGTGGTTCATCCGAAATTGCCCTTGCGGCCGGCTATTGTGGTGATTCGGCTTCGCCTGCGCCAACCGGGTGCCCAATTGCTGTTGGCGAATGCGATCACGCTGACGCCCGGCACGCTCAGCATGGATTTGCGCGGCCAAGACCTCTATATCCATTGGCTCGATCATCGCGACCAACTGGACTCCGTCGCGGCCAAGAAGGCGATTGCCGATCAATTCGAGCGTTGCCTGGAGGCCATCTATGCCTAACCTCGTGCCTGTTTTAATCGGCGCATCCACCGTGCTTCTGGCGTTGAGTTTGCTGATTGTGGCCTTGCGGCTCCTTCGGGGCCCGCATGTGACGGATCGGATTCTGGCGCTGGACATGATCACGCTGATGCTCTTGCCGGGCATTGGCATCATCGCGTGGACTCAACAGAATGGACAATATTTCGATGTGGCGCTTGTCTACGGTTTGATCAGTTTCTTGAGTGTGCTGGCGGCCATTCGCTATTTAGATTTCACCTCACAGGAGAAGGATCATGGACCTGATCGGTAGCCTTCTTTTGTTGCTGGGATCCGCCGTTCTTTTTTTGGCGGCTGTCGGAGTCTGGCGAATGCCCGATCTCTATAACCGCCTTCAAGCGGGGACCAAAGCCTCGACGTTGGGGATTCTCTTGATGTTCGCAGGGTTGGCTTTTTTGATGCCGGTGTATTGGCCGAAGTTGTTTTTGCTCGTCTTGTTTGTTCTGTTGACCAATCCGCTTTCTTCTCACGTACTGGCTCGTACGGCGTATCGGATGGGCGTGAAGCCTTGTGCGCTAACCGAGGCCGATGCGCTTCAATCGGCTACACGGCCAGTCGGCAAGGATCCCGCTTCCGTTCAGGAGGACGCATGATTTCCGTTTTGTTGGCCATTTTGCTCGGGCTGGGCATCCTCGGGGCGGCGGTGGGGCTTGTGCTTTGTCGGGAACCCGTCACCATGATTCTTCTGGTCAGTCTGGTGGGGTTGCAGGCATCGGTTTTCTATTTGCTGTTGTCCGCGCCGGATGTGGCCATCACGGAAGCGGCGATTGGCGCCGGGCTGAGTTCCGGAATCTATTTTTATGGCTTGCGGCAGCTACGGTTGCAGGAGCGTGATCCTTCATGAAGGCTCTGCGATCCATCTTGACCGTGGGATTCCTCTTGTTGCTGGCCGGGGTGTTCGGGCGTGTGATGAAGGATTGGCAGCCGGCGGAGCACACGTCTACCTTGGCGCAGAGCTATTTGGCTCGTAGCACGGAAGACTTGCACTGCGCGAATGTGGTGACCTCGGTGGTGGTGACCTTTCGCGGGCTGGACACGTTGGGGGAGGTGACGGTTCTATTTTCGTCGGCCTTGGCGGCGGGGTTGGTTCTGGGGTATCGACGTCGAGCGGGTTCCGGAGTTACCTCCGCACTGCTTTCGGTCAGTCCCTTGCTCCGCATCGCCCTGCTGGGTTTGTGTCCGGTGATTTTCTTGATGGGCTTCTACATCATGGCCAACGGGCATCTGAGTCCGGGCGGTGGTTTTCAGGGCGGAGCCGTGCTGGCTTCTGGTTTTCTCGCGATTTATCTGGCCGATCTGGCCGCCCCGATCGGAGACGGATTCCTGAAAGGGCTGGAAGCGGGAAGTGGACTGCTGTATCTGCTGATCGGTTTGGCGGGAATTGCCATGGGGTTGGGCTTTCTCAACGCCTCCATTCTTCCTCTCGGTCGTTTAGGCGCTCTGGTCAGCGCCGGAAGCATACCGGTGATTTATGTGCTGATTGGGCTCAAAGTCGGTAGCGAATTGACCGCCATCGCCGAAGCATTCAAAGGCCACGGACATGAGTGAATTTTTTATCAAATGTGCGGCACAGCCGCTGAGCCTGATTGGAATGTTCACGGCCTTGGCGCTGACGCTGATCGGCCTGTGGTGCGTGCTGACGCAGACGCATTTGTTCAAGATTGTCATGGGTTTCGCACTCGTCAACACGGCGGGGCATCTGTTTCTCGTGGTGTTGGGCTATATTCGTGGTGGAATGGCGCCCATCTGGCAACCGGCCGTGGCCGATCGGCTGGTGGCGGGGGCGGTGGATCCACTTCCGTCCGCGCTCGTGTTGACGGCGATTGTGATTGGATTGGGCACCTCAGCGGTTCTCTTGGGGGTGGTGGTTCGGATGGCGCGCGAGGGCAAGTCGCTGGATATTCGTTCCTATAGGGGGCTGAAATGGTAGCGTTTCTTCTTTCTCCCTTCGGGGCGTGGGCACTGCTCCTACTCGGGGCCTTCCTGCTCTATCCGCTGAGCCGCATGGCCAAGGGGTGGGTTTTGCCCAGCCTCGGACTGTTGCTCTTCTATGCGTTGTTCCAATCTGGCGTGGCCGTCTGGAGCGGGCTGAACGGGGCCAAGCCGCTCCTCTTTCTGACGGCCGGGTTCCAGCCGCCGCTGTCCATCGCATTGCGAATCGGATTGCCGGAGGGTTTCATGTTGCTCCTCCTGTATTTCGTGGGAGCGGGAATGGCGGTTCAGTTCCGGCGGGAACTGTTGGAAAACGTGTCGGCGGCCGTGCTATTCCTTCTTCTGCTGGTCGGGGCATCCGGCATGATCATGACGTGGGACCTGTTCAATTTGTATGTATTTCTTGAAATCACGGCACTGGCCACCATCGGCCTGCTTGCCCTAAGTCCCCACAAGCAGCATTTTACCGCCATCTTTCAGTTGATGACCGTGGAGGCGATTGCCTCGATGTTTTTCCTGTTTGGCATTGGGCTCGTCTACCATCTGACGGGAACGCTGGCTCTCTCTGAACTGGCGGAACGCGCGAACTTGTTGCAAACGCCGCTGGGCATGCTGGCTCAAGCCTTTTTGGCCGGGGCCATTTTGCTGGAACTCAAGCCGCTCTTGGCCAACGGCCCGGCGATCAATGTCTATGAAACCACCACGCCCACTCTGGCTGTTTGGCTCTCGGCCGGTTCTGCGGCCGCGATGATCATGGCGCTTTTCAAGCTCTTGCCGTTGCTCTCTCCCTCCATTTGCGGCATCCTGCAGGCCATCGGGCTGGCCACGTTTGGCATCGGACATTTGGCGGCTTTACGTCAGACCCACAGCCAACGCCTGTTGGGTTATTCCTCGGCGGCTTTCCTTGGACTCTCGGTGTTCTTCTTGGCGTGGAAGCCGGAAGCCATCCTGTGGCCGCTCGGTGTTCTGTGGGGTGTTCATGCCGCCGCCAAGATGCTGTTGTTTTTCCTACCTACGCATTCCGCATCGCGCAGACCGAGCGATGTGTGGCTTTTCCGGGCTTGCCTATGGGTCGGTGTGCTTGCGCTTCTTTCGATGCCCCCCATTCCCGGTTTCGGCGCCAAATGGGAATTGATTATGGCGCTCTCCCGCGAGCGACCCTTTGTGGTGGCCTTCCTCTTGGCCGGTTTCTTTGTTGAGGCGTTTTATTTGCTCCGCTGGATGATGGAGCAAGGCGCGTGCGTAGCCGGGGAGAAGGCGCCTGCCACTGGGGACGCCGAGACAGGGCCGGACGGGGTTTGGTCGATGGCACTCGTGAGTGGCCTGTTGGCCAGTGGTCTCGTTCTTCAGGCTCCGGTACTCCGGGAATGTACGATGATGGCGCTCGGATCGCTCCTGTGGATTGGAGTCATGGCTCGGCTTCCGCAGCCTGCGGCTCGATGGCTGACCCTTCTGGCGATTTTGGGAATGGGCGGGGTTGTCTGGGGACATGTGGCGGGGGCGTTGCCTCAACTGTTTCTGGCTCTTTTCACGGCTGGCTTCGGAGTGGTGGTGCTGTCTTCCTCTGCTGAGGGTGCCGATTCGCGATTCTTTCACGGTCTGATGTTGGCTGCTTACCTCGGCGGGGTGATGCTGTTGCGTGCCGATGGCCTTTTCACCTTTTTCTTTGCTTGGGAGTGGTTGGCTGCCACCTCGTTCCTCCTGATTCTGCTCGGACAACCCTCCGGGGGCAGCGCCCGGCAATATTTGTTGTATGCACTGGCCTCCGCCTACTTCCTCCTGCTGGGATTCGGTGTGCAACAGTCCCTGTCGCCGGCCACCACCTTTGCGGCGTTGTCATGGAATCCGCTTGTGTGGATGCCGATTTTGATTGGCTTGGCGATTAAGCTGGGGCTGGTTGGCTGGCATACGTGGGTCGCGCCATCGTACCGGGATGCTCCGCACGATTTCACGCCGGCTCTGGCGGGAGTGGTGAACAAAGGCGCGGTCTTTGGCTTGCTGGTTCTTCTGCTGCCTCATGCGATGGCGACGCCTTCGGGCTGGTTGGATGTCGTGGTTTGGCTCGGGCTGATCGGCGCATTGGTCGGTGCCTTCCTGGCCCTGTTTGAAGAAAATTTTCTGACCATGCTGGCCTATTCCAGCATGGGGCAAATGGGATATGTGATTGCCACGCTGGCGCTCATGACCCACACGGGGTGGGTGGCCGCCCTCTATCTGGTCATTAACCATTTCTTGTACAAAACGATCCTGTTTATCGCAGCGGCGGCTGTGATCCGCCAGGTGGGCACACCCCTCATGTATCAGATGGGTGGCCTGATCAAGCGGATGCCCATGACGTTTGCCTCGGTCCTGATCGCCATCATCGCGATGTCCGGTGTGCCACCTCTCGGCGGATTCGGCGGAAAATGGTTGCTTTACAATGCGCTGATGGAACGGGGCTTTTATGTGGGAGCCGGCTTGGCCTTCTTTGCCAGCGCGGTGGCGTTTCTCTATATGTATCGCATTCTGCAGACGGTTTTCCTCGGCCAGCTCAAGGTGTCCGGACGGGCCGTACGCGAGACCCATCCGACTTCGCTAGTGGCGCAGGGGCTTCTTCTTGCCGGAATCATGGCGTTCTCGGCCTATCCGCAACCGCTCATGGATTTTCTTTTCCAGATGGTGGGGCACGACTTTCCGACCGTCACACTTGGCTTGAGTTCGGACGGCACCTTCGTCTCCCCGATGGGGCATTGGAATCCAACAGCCATCATGATCGTGGTGGCCGTTGTCTTTGGGGTGCTGACGGCTTTTCTGTTGTTGAATCGGCAAAAAATCGTTTGGGTGAAGCAGTTCAATATGGTGTTCGCGGGAGAGCGTCCAGATCGTCCGGAAACCACCCATGTGGCCTTCGACCTCTATGCCCACTATCGACGTGCGCTTCATGTGTTTTGCCACGCCTTTGCCCTGCGTTTCTGGGCGGTTGCCGAACGTGCGTTGGGAGTGGTGGGCGAGGTTGCCGCTCGCTCCAACACCGGGCTCACCTCGGATTATGTGCTGGCCGGTGTGGCCTTGGTGGTGTGGCTCTGTCTCGGAGGGTTGCGCTAGCGCAGACAAGGTCGCCATGAAAATTCTCGCCATGATCTTGAATGTCCTGATGTGCGGAGCCTTTGGCATTTTGTTGGGGGCCATCTACGCTCGAGTCGTTGCACGGTCTCAAGGGCGCATTGGCATTCCCGTCTATCAGAACTTTGTGGATCTGGCGAAGAACCAGTTCAAGCGGACGGCCATTATGCACGGCATCATGTTTTATCTGGCCCCGGTCTTCCGGTTGGCGGGCGGCGTTGGCCTTTTGCTATTTGTTCCTCTTCTGCCGGGTTCGCCCTTCTTTGAAAATGCCTCGTTTTCGGGCGATGTCCTCTTGGCCATGTATTTCATTTTCTTTGGTCAGCTTGGCATGGCCGTTGGCGCATCGGAGAGCGGTCACCCCTATAGCGCCATCGGCATTGCACGCGGCTTGTCGCAAATGACGGCGTTCGAGGTGCCGTTTGCGCTGAGCGTGATTGCCATCGCGATGCAGTATCATACCTTCGACATCTCCGCCATTTCGCAGGCGCAACAAGGCGGCTTGTTCCATTGGACGGCGTTCACCCAGCCCCTCGCCACCCTCGCCGCCCTCTTCGCGTTTCTGGGCATGACGGGACAGTCGCCCTTCGACAATGTTCTCGCGCCCCAAGAAATACCCATTGGCCCGCCCACCGAATTTCACAGTGGCTACTTGGTGCTGATGCAACTCAACCGTGCCATCTTTCAGGTGGCCAAGTGCGTCTTGTTCGTCCATCTGTTTTTTGGTGGTGCCACCCATCTGGGTGTTCTTCTTGCAAAGGTGTTTGTCCTCTTTGGGCTCCCGATGTTTGTGGATGCGGCCTTCCCGCGATTGCGTGTGGATCAGAGCATCCGCTTTTTCTTGACCGTGCCCACCGCCATCGGGTTGGGTGCCCTTGCCGTTTCCTATTATCTGTATTGAGATATCCGCTATGAATGAACCCGCCGACCCCCACAGCCGCCTTGCCAACGACGGAATTGATCCCGCAGAGCGGGAGCTGTTTTGTGACCGCCGTCCCGAGGCCGTGCCCCCCATGAAAGGCATTCTGGAAGACTTTGCGAATTGGGTCCGGAGCCGCTCGTTGGCCATTCTCGCGTTTGGCACCGGTTGCGGATCCATCGAGTTGCGCCCGTTCATGACGTCGCGATATGACGTGTCGCGCTTTGGCATTCAGATGCGCGCCACCCCTCGCCAAGCCTGCGTCTTTGTCGTCGGTGGCTATGTCTCGATCAAAACTCTCAAGCGCGTGATTCGCAGCTACGAACAGATGCAAAATCCAAAGTTTGTGGTGGCCCTCGGCAGTTGCACCATCAATGGCGGCATGTA
The DNA here is from genome assembly GCA_964647595.1 of uncultured Verrucomicrobiota bacterium. Lineage (GTDB taxonomy): Bacteria > Verrucomicrobiota > Kiritimatiellia > CAIQIC01 > Lenti-01 > Lenti-01. The sequence continues at coordinate 34,048 of CAZYGH010000022.1, read as the reverse complement.
TTACGACAGCTACAACACCATCAAACGCCTCGACCTGTACATTCCCGTGGATATCTATATCGCCGGTTGCATGCCCCGTCCCGAGGCGCTCATGGCGGGCTTCGACGAGCTCAAACAGCGCATCCGCCGGGGCGAGGGGGAGGGTGCCAATCAGTATTGTGAACGCCTCGATTGGTACAAAGAAAACCAGAAGCGCGTGATTCGCAACTGGAACATGCCCGACTACAACTGGTGACAGGAACCCCATGCACACGTTGATCTCCACCCTGCAAAAGACGTACAACGCCACGGCCGCGGACACCACGCGTCCCGATCAGACCTTCCTCACCGTTCTTCCCCACCACGTCCGCCCCGTGTTGCTGGCCCTGCGCGATACACATGGGTTTTCTCACCTCTCGTTCATGACGGCCGTGGACCAGATCGAAGACGGGCAGTTCGTCCTGCTCTATATGCTGAACCAACCCGATCGCCATTGGGATATTGGTCTTCAGACCCGCATTTCTCGAACCGACGCCACCATGGAATCCATGCACGATCTATGGGCGCATCTGGCCACCCATCAGCGCGAGCTCTACGAGATGTTCGGCATCTCCTTTCCCGGCTCCCCCGGAATGACCGAAGACTTCATTTTGGAAGGCGTCCCCGGTTGCCCTCCCATGCGGCGGGATTTTGACACCCTCGCATTTGCGGAAGAACTGTTTCCCTCGCGTCCGGGCCGATTCACTCACGATCCGGCCGAGTATAAGAAGCAACGCCTAGCCGAGCAAGCGGCCGCTCGTCCCGTAGAAAAGGGGACACCCGAATGAACCCGCCCATTCCACGCGAATTTCCAGCCATTCAGGCCCGCCGCCGCCAGATCGATCTCGACAGCGGAAAGTTTCTGCACCTCTGGCAGGGCCCTCAGCATCCCGGCGTGGCCGGCAACATGGCCCTTGAACTCATCACGCAAGGCGACGAGGTCTGGTTCCTCAAAACCCATGTGGGCTATCTGCATCGGGGCTTTGAAAAACTCATCGAGCGACGCACGTTTATTCAATCGTTCCCGCTGGTTTGCCGCATTGCCGTTCCCGAGCCTGCCTTCAATGAGTATCTGTTTTGCGCGTGCCTCGAAGCCCTTGCCGGCATCCCCGTGCCCGAAAAAGCGCAATGGCTCCGCACCTTCAATCTTGAACTCATGCGGTTGGCCAGTTTCTTCATGTGGCTCGGAGGGCAGGCCGCCACCATCGGCATGACGGCTCCCGGACAGTGGGGCGTGACCTACCGCGACTATATTCTGGACATCTTCGAGGAAATGACCGGCGGCCGCATCTATCACATGTACATGATGCCCGGCGGCGTTCGCGCCGATGTGGACGAGGCGCTCATCCAAAAGACCCTCGCCGTCTTGGATGTTTGCGAGCATGGCCTCGATGAAATTCGCACCATCTTCCTCGATAATGCCGTCACCAAACTGCGCTTGCAGGGCCTTGGATTTATTTCGCGCGACATGATTGAATCCTTCGGCATCGTGGGTCCCAATGCACGTGCCGCGGGTGTCGCCCGAGACCTTCGCAAAGACCAGCCCTATCTGGTGTACGATCGGCTCGACTTCGAAGTCTTGACCGAAACCGAAAGCGACTCCTTTGCCCGCGTGAACCTCCGGTGCCGTGAAATGAAGCAGTGCATACAACTCATTCGCCAAATTCTCCGCCAGATGCCTCGCACCGGCGAAATCAAATCCAAACTGCCTCCCGTATTCACGTGGAAGATTCCCCCCGGACAAATCTATCTCAAGGCCGAATGCACACGCGGCGAATACGGTTATTTCATGCAGACCGACGGTTCCACTTCTCCTCGTCGCATCTACGTCCGGGGCCCCAGTTACACTCACGGTGTCTGTCTCATGGAAACCCTCTCCGTCGGCGTCAATATCGCCGACATCGCCGCCCTGCAATCCTCCCTGCATGTCTATCCGCCCGAAATCGAGAGATGATCATGAAGCTCAAAGATTTGATTTCGCCCTTTTATGTCTGGAAGCGCGCCTTCCTAAAACCGTTCACCGTAAAAAACCCGATCAAAGAGCGTTCCGTGGCTACCACCTACCGCGGATTCCATACCAACGACATCCATTCGTGCATTGGGTGCGGACTTTGCGCCAAGATTTGCACGAATCAGGCCATTGATATGCGCCCTTTGGAGGGGATTGAGACGTCGGCCAAAGACAGCGGCCTGCGCCCTACGATCGATTACGGGCGTTGCTGTTGGTGCGCCCTTTGCGTGGATGTGTGCCCGAAGTCCTGCCTGAACCTTACCGCGTCCCATATCTGGGTGACCTCCAATGCCGACGACTTTGTCTTCACGCCCGGTGCCAGCCAGAAGAGTTGGGACACCCAACCCGCCTCCTACCGCAAAATCAAACTCTGACGCAACAGCCCCGGAGCGCCGCCGGAAACAGCCTGAAATCTAAGTTTTCCACAGTGTGGAGCGCGCGTTCCGCGCACGGATTGCCCGCAGGGCAAGTCCCGTTTCGGGACGAGGGCCAAACGTGGCCCGAAGCCCACCATTCTTTCCATTGTGTGGAAAAATCACGAAAAAGTTTTCCATTGTGTGGAAAATCCGAATACGATTCGTCTTTTGGATGACATGGTGAAAGGAGTTTCCTGTGAATGTGGTCGAAGCGATGGATGCGTTGAAACTATTTACGCCCCGGGTGCCGATGGAGGCGTTGAACTGGATTCGGACGAACTGGAGTGAAGCGGAGCCTCTCTTACTGGCGGTCATCGATCAGAAACTCAAGGTCCCCACCCAAGAGGTTCGGGACGCGCAGTTTCTGTATGCCATTCACCTGTGCGGGGAGATGCGTTGCGAGGCCGCATTTTCCCGCTATCTGGTGTTATGCCGTCTTCCCAATGTGGTGCTGGATTTTGTCTTGGGGGACATTTTGACCGAATACTTGAGGGAAATGCTGGCACGGACTTGTGCGGGGCGCACGGAAGAGTTGCAGGCCTTGATTGAGGATCCCGCTGTGAATGAATATGCTCGCTCGGCGGCGTTGGATGCGCTGATCAGTTTATTCCTGGATGGAAAAATGACCCGCGAGTGGCTTTCGGACTATTGCATCTCTTTGCTGAGAGACAAGCTGGAGAAATCACCTTCGTACGTTTGGGATGCCGTGAGTATTTTGTCGGCGGATATTCATGCGGATGGTGCCATTCCCCTTATTGAACAAGCGTTTGCGAGAGGACTCGCCGATTCAAGTTTCGAGGATATGGAGGGCATTCAGAAGATTTATGGCATGCCACTGGATGAGTCGCTTGAGAAATTGGAAAAATTCCGCTTTCCATTGAATAGTTCAGAGAATGCGATGGCGTTTTTTGTTCAGCAGTGGGGGGAAAAAGGGGACAATCAAAAAGACGATTGTTCGGAGGAGTTGCTGTCCATATTGAAATGGACGCGAGAGATGCTTCCCCCTGCGAGGGGCACGACGACGGGTCGCAATGATCCGTGTCCGTGCGGAAGCGGTCTTAAATACAAAAAATGCTGTTTGGGCAAATCGACAGCGGAAACGATGGATCGGTCTTCTGCCGAAACGGAACCCGCCACAAGCCGAAGGCGTAAGGTCGGCGACTGGATGGAAGCGGGCTATGCGTACATGGAGAATTTTCAAAAAGAACAGGCCATTCAATGCTGGAAGGCTTGCTGGAATGAGCTGCGAATTTTGCTCCCGCCTACACTACTGGACCCGGACGAGGCGGAGAATGTCGTGGGGTTCATCGGCCCCGATGCGGTGAGCAACTGGCTGGAAGATTTTCAGATGATGTTAGGCGACATCAATGATGGCAGTTTATATTTATTGGATTATTCCGCCGGATATTTTCAGGAAGTGTTGGGTCGGTTTCCCCTCATGAATGATGTGATGAGGGGGCATTATCAAGCCGAACTGTTTCGATGCTTGGCGATGCAGGGAAAGCCTGCGGAGGCGCGGGCCTTGGCGGAAAGAATGATCGCCGAATCGCCGAACAAGGCGCAGGGGTATGTGCTGCTGGCCGAGATGTGCGGGGAAATGGCAGCCGAGTACAACCTAAAACCAGATGTGCCGGAAGCCATTCGGCATTTCCGACTCGCTCTGGAGCGAGCCGATGACTGCGAAGACTATTCGGTTTCAACCCAGCTTTCGTTTATGGAGTCGTGGCAAAATGAACTGGGTGTGCCGTTGTGAGGAGGCAGGTCGGGGCATGAAGTTGCGGAAAGTTATTTCGGGTGGGCAGACGGGGGCGGATCAGGGGGCGCTGGGGGCGTGCCTGCAAAAAAAGTTTCCGTATGGGGGATGGGTGCCGAGGGGGCGGCGGACGGAGAAGGGGAAGGTGCCAACGCGATACCGTAAGATGCGGCAACACGGGTCGCGGCATTATCCTCCGCGCACGGAGGCGAATGTGCGGGATTCGGATTGCACGGTCATTTTCACGTACGGGAAGCCGGATGGAGGGTCATTGTTGACGATTGATTTTGCGAAGAAACACGGCAAGCCGTGTCTGAAAGCCGATCTGGATTTGCCTCACGAGCTGCTCGTGGCCAAGGTGGTTCGGTGGCTGAAACGGAATGGTCCTGACGAGGGCATTCTGAATGTGGCGGGGTCGCGGCGAAGCAAAGCACCGGGCATCCACCAAGCCGTCAAGCGGGTGATGGTGGATGTGCTGGAGAAGATGTCTGACTTCTGAAACCTAGGTCAGGCGCAGATTGCGGAGCCAGTCGCGAAAGTCTTTGGGGAGGGGGGAGGAGGCGGTGGCGGGCTTGTGGGTCTGGGGATGTTCAAAGCGCAGTTCGGAGGCGTGGAGCATTTGGCGGGGGACTTCGGGGAAGTCGGCGCTGAGGGCGCTGAAGTATTGGCGGTCTCCCAAGATGGGGTCGCCGACGTGGTGAAGATGGATACGGATCTGGTGGGTGCGGCCGGTCTCGATGGAGACGGTGACGTGGGCGCAGCGCGGGGGGCGAGATTGGGAGGAGACTTGACGGACGTGGCTGATGGCGGGGAGGTCGTCGACGTGGAGCCGGATGTCCATGGTGGTGGTGGGTAGATTTCCGGCGATGAGGGCGTGATAGAGTTTGCGAATGTGGCCTTCCTCAAATTGGGCCACAAGGGCGCGTCGGGCGTCTTCGTTTTTGGCGAAGAGAACGCAACCGGATGTGTCTTTGTCGAGGCGATGCACGGCGCGCAGAGTGGGCAAATTCAGTTGATCGCGTAGGCGGACTTCAAGGGATTTTTCGCCGGTGGTGAGGAGTCGCGGGGGTTTATCGGCGACGAGAAAAAGGGGATCGTCCAGCAGAATACGCACGGGGGCGTTGGCATTTGCGCGGGCGGTGAGGGCATCGGGAAGCACTTCGATGATATCGCGGGATTGGAGCAGATGCTTGGCCATCCAGATGCGGCGTCCATTGACGAAGACGAGGCGCTCATCGAGGAGGGTCTTGGCGGCGCGTCGAGAAACGGAAAGATGTTCGGCCAGATGGTCGAGCAATTCGGTGCCGTTACGTTGAACGGGTGGCAGGCGGCGGAGGGCGGTGGGTTTGGGTGCGGGGCGTTTCATGTCGGGGAGAATAGGGGGAGGAGGGCTAGACGTCGAGCCGGAAGGGCGAGAAGTCGGTATGGGTGTCGAAGGGGTCGGCTTGTTCGGCGCGTTTGAGGCGGTTGACGATGAAATAGGTGAGGGGGGTGGCGAGGATTTCGTAGGCCGTTTTGAGCGTGAAATTCCAGAAGATGACTTGAAGCACGAGCGAGAGGGGCCAGACGCCGCCAAAGGCGATGGTGGTGAAGAGGAGGGAGTCGACGCCTTCGCCGAAAATTGTGCTGACGATGGATCGCATCCAGAGGTGACGGCCGCCGGTGATGACTTTGAGTCGCGCCATGATCCACGCATTGAGGAATGAGCCGCACCAAAACGCGATGACGCTGCCGAGGACCACGCGCGGGGTTTGCAGGAGGATGGAGGCAAAGGCGTCCTGCATGTCCCAGCCGGGGGCGGGGGGCAAAATGGCGACCAACGAAAAGGCCGCTGCCGCAAAGATGTTCATGGCAAAACCCATCCAAATGATGCGACGGGACTGGGCGTAGCCATAGACCTCGACGAGGATGTCGCCGAAAATGTACGAGATGGGGAAGAGCAGGTTGCCGCCATCCATCAGAACGAAGGGTACACCGGGTATGCTTAGGGGTTTGATGGCGCTGACGTTGGAGATGACCAGAACAGTGCAAAACACCACGCTGATGGGTCCCAGCCAGCGCCGGGATGTGGCAGAAGGATGACTCATTACTTTTTGAATGGGTTGATGGCGTGTAGGGCATCGCCCACGCCACCGACCACGGCCTTGCCTGCGTCAACAGTTCCCCCGACCACGGCTTTGCCCGCGTCAACGGTCCCGCCGACGAGGGCCTTGCCCGCCTCTACGCCCGCGCTACCGACGGCCCATGCGCCATCGCCGACAGCGGCAACGCCTTGTCCAAGCAGTTTGGCGGATCCCGCGATGGCGGTTCCGGTGGCGCCGGCGATGGCGGTCAAAATGCGGCGGATGGCTTCTACGATGGTGATGCCTTCTTTTTCTTTGCCTAGATCGGTGAGGGTGATGGTGGGGAGCGGAATGGGGATGGCGCCTCCACCGGTGAGGGCGGCCGCTCCGGTGACGGAGAAGTTCATTCGAGCGTTGGTGATGACGACCTTTTCGATGACGACTTTTTTGCCTGGTTTTTCCTCTTCGGCGGGTTCGGTTGATGGTGGATTTTCTTCGGAAGAGAGGGACTCTAAAAATGCGCCCAGGTTGCTGTTGAGGAGGCCTTTTTCATAGGTCACGACAAGACCATCAACGAGGATTTTCTTGATGACGATGGTGTCGGTGAGAAGAGAAGTATTGTCGAGGTGCACGGAAACAGAAGCCAGATCAAAAAGCCCATCTGTCTTGTATCCGGCCGGATTGCCGATATGCATCTCGCGCAGGGAAACTTTTCCGTTGAGGAGGGAAATCTTGGCCGATTGAAGAGTGGCGGGTACGCCAAGGACGGTGGGGACGGCTGTATTGAAGCTCTTGGGAATGATTCGGTCCAACGACAGCGTGAGAGCGACAGCTAGAAGGACGATGAGAACAAGAATCCATCCTAAAAATTTCAACAGTTTTTTCATTTGGTACCCTAGGTGTTTTGCGAGGCCGATTTCCACGTGGTCCACCACGGGAAAAGCGTCCAAGAATCCAACGATGTCGAACATATCATAGATGGAGGAATATCCAATATCCAATGTTCAATATCCAAGTTTCAAGTATGGAGGCGGGGGGCAGTAGAACTGCTGGGGCGGGGGGAGCCCCCTAGGCGCATCCTATTTTCCCGTTCTGTCCTACTTGGATATTCGATATTGGAAATTGAAGATTGAAGATTTGAAGTCAAGGAAATGGGGATGCGCCCCCGTTGGATGTGAAGCGAAAAGGGCTTGCAGTCCAGCGGGAAGCGTCGACAATGAGGAAAGTTTGACCATTAAAAGTGTAAGGAAGGGTATGCCGTATCCGATCGAAAAGAAATTTGTCGTGGCCGTTTCATCTACGGTGCTGTTTGATTTGTCGTATGAGCACTCGCTGTATGTGGAAAAGGGCCTTGAGGTGTTTCGGCAGTACCAGCACGAACATCGGCACGATTTGCCCAAGCCCGGCACGGGATTTCCGTTTATTCGGCGCCTCCTGATGCTCAACCGCATGTACCCGGAGGAGCATCCGGTGGAAGTGGTCATTTTGTCGCGCTACCACGCCGATGACGGCATGCGGGTGATGGATGCGGTGCGCGAGCACGGTCTGGACATCACGCGCGCGTTTTTTATGGCCGGTCGCAAACCCTATCCGTTCATGGAGTCGGTGAATGCCTCGCTCTATCTGAGCACAAATGCGGAGCAGGTAAAAGAGGCGGTGGATTTGGGCTATCCAGCGGGATACGTGTTGCCATGCGAGGCGGTGGATGACGAGGAAGACGATCAACTTCGCATCGCCTTTGACTTTGATGGCGTGCTGGTGGACGACGAGGCCGAGCGGGTCTACAAGAAGTCAAACGATCTGGAACAGTTCCGCCAATATGAGTTGGAAAATCGTGATCGCCCGTTGAAGGCGGGCCCCTTGATGCCGTTAATGCAGCAGATTTCGTATTTTCAGAAAATGGATATTCAGCGTGCGCAGAAGGATCCGGCGCATCGGCGGCTGTTGCGCATTTCCATTGTGACCGCTCGAGGTGCGCCCGCGCACGAGCGGCTCAATAATACACTGTCGGCGCTGGATATTGAGGCCGATGAAGTGTTCTTGATGGGCGGCATTGAAAAGAAGCGCGTATTGGACATTCTCAAACCACATTTATTTTTTGACGATCAACTGGTGCATTTGGAAAACGTGTCGAAGAACACGCCCTCGGTGCATGTTCCTTTTGGCATCGCAAATAAAGTGCCATGAGATGGCTGGGGCGCATCCCCGATCCCTTGACCTATCGCCACAGCCACTCTAAGACCCCCGCGACCTTGTGTTGCGGGTGAATCAGGCGGGGGGTACGCGTTGCCAGCCCACCTTCCGCTCCTGCCGTGCAAGACGGCAGGGGGCGTGAACCCATATGCAAGTCACCGAAATGGGGATGCGCCCTCCAGAAAGATTTTGCTCGAAAATATCGAACCACCATTGAGATAATGACACGAGATACCTAACAAGGAGAAAGCCATGTTCCGAGCGATCAAACGGTTGATGATTTATCTGGGCCTGATGGCCGAAAAGGCCACCGAAACCGATGCCATCAATCAGGCGGTGGTGGAGCGCGGCATTCGCGATGCCAAGGCCAAGGCCGATAAGGCCCACTATGCCAACGGGCAGTTGGCGGGACAGATTGCGATGCTGAAGGATCAGGTGAAGCGGCAAGAACGCCAGCGCCAAGAGTTGCAAGGGCTACTGTCTGGAGCGGCCGCTTCCAACGATGCCGAAAATGGCGCCCATTTTGCCGAGCAATTGGCGAATTTGGAGCAGGATATTGCCGACAACAATGTTCAGTTGCAGAATCTGGAAGACTTGTACAAGCAGAACACGCAGATCATCGCGCAAAGCATTCGCGAGGTGCAAAAATTCCAGCAGGAATTTGAGCAGGTGAAGGTGCGCGTGGCCGTTGGGCGTTCGCTGGAAAATCTGGCCACCCTGATGAAAGGCTCCATTACGGAGCTGCAGGGAATGATGGGCGGGGAGTTGAGCCAATCGATGCAGCAGCTTCGGCAATCGGCCGCGAGCGGGGAAGGGCAGATGCGCGCGACGCTCGATTTGGCCAAGGAGATGGGCTCTTCGATTCAGCGCCAGCAAGACATGCGCAAGGCCCGAGGGGCACAACTCTTTGAGGAGTATAAGCGCAAGATGGGCATGGTGCAGGCCGAGGCCGCCGCCCCGGCGACGTCCGCCGAGGCGCCTAAGGATAGCCGTCAGAAAATCGCCGAGAAGTAGAACCAACGCAGAACGAGGAGAGTCACATGACAGGTCGCGGAAAATTCGTATTCACATTGATGATCTTGGCCGTGTTGGGGTGGGGTGTTTGGCGCTGGTGGGATAAAATTGCGCCGGAGACTCGGCCCAACATCGCGCAGGTGGACATGACGGAACTCACCAAGAAATTGCTGGCGGGCGACAAGGAAGCCTCCTTGATTGGCGAGGCGGCGTTGCCAGCGGTGACGGGAGTGAGCGACTATGCAACGCCGATGAAAAATGGCAAGCTGGTGGTGCAGTTTCCCATCAATGTCTGGCCGGGCTGGGCACCCATCATTATGGCCAACAACGGCATGGATGCCAACGACGGGAGTCTCTTCTTCAAGAAGTACGGCTTCTATGTGCAGCTCAGCATTGTCGATGATCCGGTGAAGGCCCGCGATCTGTTTGCCAGCGGACATAGCCATGTGCTGTGGGGAACGCTGGACATGATGGCGCTCTTTGCGCCCGCGCTGGTTCAGGATTCCCGTACGGTGCCCATCATCTGCCAGCAGGTGGATTGGTCAGATGGTGGCGATGGCATCGTGGCGCGCGGCGATATCCGGACGATTAACGATCTGCGGATGAAGAACGGCATCAAACGCAAAGTGGTGCTGGCCCAAAATTCTCCCAGCCATTATTTCATCATGTCGTTGCTGTTGGATGCAGGCGTCGATCCCGGGCAGGTGGATTTCCGCTGGGCGTCGGATGCGGCTTCGGCGGCCAAAATTTTTGTTCAAGATTCTTCGTTCGACGCCTTCGTGGGCTGGGCGCCAGACATCTATACTGTGGCGGAGGGCTTGCAGGGTGCGCGCCTGATTGTCAGCACGGAGAGCGCCAACCGGCTGATCGCCGACGTGTGGGCCGTGCGCAACGACTTTTTCCGCGATCATCCGGAAATTGTGGCCAACTTGGTTCGCGGAATTTTCGAGGGCGTGGACATGGTCCGCAAGAATGTGGATGCGGCGGCCCAGTTGATGTCGGCGGCGTATAGCATTCCCGTCGAGGATTGCGTGGCGATGATCGGCAAGGATGGTGGCATCGTCGATGGCGACGCCCATTTGTCAAACTATCGTGAAAACAGCAATTTCTTCTTGGATCCGATGAATCCGTCGAATTTTGAGGTGGTCTGGAATCGCGCCTCGACCATTTACCAGTCGCTGGGAGCCATCGACAATCCGGTAGCACCGGCCAAGGTCAAGGCTTCCGCCGTATTGGCGGGCATGAGCGAGGAATATAAAGATGTGCAGGATTTGTCGCAGCCGGTGTTCCATGCGAACGCCTTTTTCAAGACGGCCGAGGCCGAGACCAGCGAAATCCTGACCAAGGCCGTGATTATTTCCTTTGAGCCGAACAACACGGTGTTGAATGCGGAGTACGACCCCACCATCCCGACCGTTTTGGAAGAAATTGGCAAGCTGGCGGGTTCCTTCGGCAATGCGTATATCGTGATCGAAGGCAATACGGATGCCAGTCGTCGGGGCGTAGTGCCGGGCGATCTGGTGCGTCAGCTTTCTTATGATCGCGCCGACTCGGTGCGCAAGGCCATCATCCAGAAATATAAGTTTGATCCCAACAAATTTAAGGTCATTGGCAATGGCTGGGATAACCCCGTGCCCGGCATGACCGACGCGAGCAATCCTGACAACAACCGCCGCAACCGCCGCGTGGAGGTGAAGGTGTTCCCGTTGGAGTCTGAATAAATGTTGGGATTTGTCGCCTTTGCGTTTGGTGTGGCCCTCCTGCTGACCGTCATTGCCCGCTTTACGGGGATGACGGTTCGGCGGTCGATTTCTGGCACACAGGCCGGAGTGTTGACTCTGGCGTTCGTTGCAGGAATTATGGCCCTGTGGTGGTTTGCGACTCGTGGGGAGACGGTGGAGCAGCGCCTGTTGGCTCCGCTAATCTTGCCCAGTCCACATGAAGTGCTGATGGCCTTTCCAAAGTTACACTTTGAACAAGGGCTGGTGCGGAGTATTCTGACCTCGTTCATTCGGGTGACGGTTGGGTTCTCGTTGGCGGCGGTGGTGGCGGTTCCGTTGGGTGTGTATATGGCATCCTTTCCCACGGTGTCGGCATTTTTTCGTCCGCTGGCATTGGCCAGTTCCTATGTGCCGATTGTGGTGTTTATCCCGCTGACGCTGGCGTGGTGGGGGGCCTCGGAGGCGCAGAAAATCGGATTTTTGTTCATCGCGTGTTTTGTGGCGTTGTTGCCGTTGGTGATCAAATCCATTTCGGACGTCGCGCCCGCCTATTTGGATGTCGCGTTGACCAAAGGAGCCACGCAGTGGCAACTGGTTCGCGAGGTGCTGTTTCCGGTGGCCGCCGCCGACATATGGGACCACTTGCGCGGCGTCTACGGGATCGGGTGGGGCTGGATCATTCTGGCGGAAGTGGTGGCCGCCCAGCAGGGGCTTGGATTCTTGATCCAAATGTCGGAGCGGCGCGGCCACACCAACGCGACGTTTGCGATCATCATTGTGATTGTGGCGATTGCGGTGGTTTGCGATCAGGCTTGGCGGGCGGGCGGGCGCAGCTTGTTTCCGTATCGGAAAAAATCATGAGTACTCCTGTTTCCACAGATTCGAATTCGTTGCCCGAACTGGTCGTGTTCCGGAACGTGACGAAAGTGTTTGGTTCCGGCGCGCAAGCCAAGGTGGCCGTCAAGGATGTTTCGTTTGTCATTCACGATTTGCCGAAGAAGGGCGAGCTCATCACCATCGTGGGGCCTTCGGGCTGCGGTAAATCCACGGTGTTGCGCATGCTGGCGGGCTTGGCTCCGCACTATCCTCAAACCAGCGGCGAGGTGATTGCCTTTGGACAGCCCATTGTCGGCCCCGGCGCTGACCGCGGTTTGGTGGACCAAAAATATTCGTTGCTGCCGCATTTGACGGTGCTCGACAACATTGCGTTCGGGCTGAAATTGCGCGGAGTTTCTCAAAAAGAGCGACAGGCGCAGGCCGCCGAGTGGGTTCAGAAGGTGGGATTGGCGGGGGCGGAATCGAAGTATCCCTCGGAATTGTCGGGCGGCATGCAACAGCGCGTATCCATTGCGGCCACTCTGATTTTGAAGCCGCGCATTTTGCTGATGGATGAACCCTTTGGCGCGCTTGATCCGAAGATTCGGCTCCGCATGCAAGAGTTGCTGGTGCGGCTTTGGAACGAGCAGGAATCCACCGTTTTCTTTGTCACGCATTCGGTCGAAGAGGCCGTCTATTTGGGGGATCGCGTATTTCGAATGACGGCGCATCCCGGACGCTTGGCGGAGATTATGCCCGCGCCCCGGCCGGACGAGCCGCCCGATGTGTTGCGGAAGCGGCCGGAGTTTATTCGACTGTGTCAGGAATTGCTCCGCAAGTTGGAAGAAGACGAAGTGGATGCCGGTAAGCCGTCCCCCTGACATGGAAAACGCTCCGCTCAATTACCGCCGCGAGTTCTTGCACAGCCGCCTGCATCTGTGGGTGGGATTTTTGACGGTGGGGGCGGGGTTTATTAGCGCGGATCCGTTGGGGTTACTGGCGGGGGTGGCGGCCTATGCGCTGAGCTGGATCTATGTTCCGGACCTGCCGTTTTTTCGCCGCCGGGTGGATCGCCAAAAAGAAGACGAAGTCCTCGCCGTTCAATTGGCGCAGACCCGAGAGTTTGTGCGAAAGAGAGATGGTCAGATGCTGGCATTGACCGGCTCGCGCCAGCAACGCTATCAAACGTTGGCGCTGGTTTGCCAAGACATCGAACGGGCCACGGTGGAGACGTCCAGCAGTGGTAAGGATCAGGCGCTGGATACGCGCCTGCGCAAGCTGGAGGAGCTGATGTGGACCTATCTGCGGCTTCTGACCATCGAGCAATCGTTGGAAGTTTTTCTGGAGACCGAGCGCAAGGAAGATGTGCCGCGCTTGGCAATGGAAAACGAAGCGGAGTGCAACCGGTTGTTGGCTGAACTGGAAGCGCTCAAGAAAAATGGCGCTCAACCTTTGGCCGATTCCAAGCAGCGGTTGTTGAATTCTCGCCGCGAGCGACAGGACGTGTTGCAGAAGCGATTGCAACGGGCCGAGCAGGCACAGGAAAACTTAAGTTTGTCGATTTCCGAGGAAGAACGGCTGGAACAACAAATTAAGCTCATTCGCGCCGATGCCGTTGCTAGTAAGAATGCGGACGTGTTGTCGGCTCGAATCGACGCCAGCGTTCAGCATTTGGAGCAGACAAACAAGTGGCTTTCCGAAATGTCGGAGTTCAAAGACATGGCCGGCGATTTGCCACCGACCGACATGCGGATTGGATTTGGCGCGGTGGTTCAGCCGACGACTCCGCCGCCCATGCCTCGCAAGATTCGCCCCGTTTTGACCATGAAGGGTTGACCTATGAATTCGGAAATTCCGCAACAAAAGGTGGAGACCGAATCGCGTTTGCCACTGAACGGCTGGGCCTTGGAATTGGCCCGCCGATGGAACAGCGGTTCGTATTCCCTGTTTATTTTGCATGGCAATATTTTTGACGTATTTCCGATTCGCGAGGGAGATCGGCTGGACTATCTTTCCCTAAAAGCATTTTTGGCCCATCGCGTGTTTCCACAACGGGACACCTTGATGTTTTACGACATTGGCGATGGTCTGACCTTTGGTTCTGCCGATATGCAGAAGCGGTTCTTTGAGTGGCTGGAAGTGTTCGACAAAGTGGAAAACACGAATTACCACCAGCTTGGCCTGCCGCGCGATTTCACGGCGCTGGTTCCGATTTTGCGGCGCTTTTTTATGCGCGCCCGGGAGAATTCGGAAGGCCGCCACGGCATCACGCTGGTGATTGATTATCCCGAAAAAATCATTCCCGCCGCCGACGATTCCGGAACCAGCCAAGAAGAACGCAAGGCGCTGGTGACGTTGTTGAAATGGGCGGCCTCGCCGGACTTTCGTCTGCAGGATGTCGGCGTGCTCTTGGTCACGGAGACGGCCTCCGAGTTGCAGGCCGATCTGTTGCAGAATCCCCATGTGGCCCAGATTCGTCTGGACTTGCCCGGCCAAGAGGAACGCGCCCGATTTTTGTCTGCGGGCGGCGGCGGCGATTTGCCCCAAGGCGAGGAACTTCGGGCCGCCACGGGAATGGAGCCGGGAGATCTGGCGAGCCGATTGGCCGGCTTGAATTTACTCCGCATGCGGCATTTGATTTTGGAAGCCGTGCGCAATGGGCAGCACGTCACGCCCGAGCATATCGCGGCAGGCAAGAAGCGCCTCATCGAAGAATATTGCCAAGGGCTGGTGCGGTTCAAGGATCCCAAGCCGGGGCTCAGTCTGGATTCCGTGGCAACGCACACCGCCGCCAAACAGAAACTGCGCGATCTGGTTTGGCTGATCAAGAACGGCAAAACCGACGTACTGGAGCGCGGCATTCTGTTGCCGGGACGTGTGGGCGTTGGAAAATCGTTTTTGGTGGATTGCTTTGCTTCCGAGTGCGGCCTGCCCGTCATGGAAATCGGTGATTTTCGATCCAAGTGGGTCGGCGACACCGAACGCCAGCAGTCGCGCATTTTGATGACCATTCGCGCTCTGGGGCCGGTGATTGTGGTGGTGGACGAAGCCGACGCCGTGTTTGGTAACCGGTCGGACGATGGCGACAGCGGCGTATCCAGCCGCGTGTTTGCGGCGTTTGCCGCGCACATTGGCGACTCCTCGTTGCGCGGTCGCGAAGTGTGGGTGGCCATGACCTCGCGGCCCGATTTGTTGGCGATCGATATGAAGCGTCAGGGTCGCTTTGGCCTTTGTATTCCGCTGTTTCCCGCGCAAACGCCGAACGAAGTCATGGAGCTTTTCGACGTGATTGCGCGCACCCGAAAAATTGTGTTGTCCAAGGCCGTTTCGACGACGATTCGCAAGAAGCTGGGCGAGCGGGCCCTGACCGGTAGCGACGTGGAATCCATTTTGATGCGCGCCAAAGAGTGCGCCGTGATGGCCCAACGGGATGCCGACGTGCAAAAAATCGATTTGGAACAAGCCATTGATTCGTTCATCGATCCGCTGGATCCGAATCTATTGGAGTTACAGGAACTAGCCGCCGTGCTGGCCTGCTCCGACCGCCGATTTTTGCCCGAGCGCCACGCCACCGTCGATCGGGGCGAAGCCATGAATCGGCTGGAGCTGCTCAAAGGCCGCTTCCGGCGATAGTTCGATTCTGCCGGAAAATTAAGTTTTCCACAGTGTGGAGCGCGCGTTCCGCGCACGGATTGCCCGCAGGGCAAGTCCCGTTTCGGGACGAGGGCCAAACGTGGCCCGAAGCCCACCATTCTTTCCATTGTGTGGAAAACTTACCATTCGTCGTCAGCCGTGGCGGAAGGGGAGGATGGCGTCGAGGGAGTCGGCGTCGGCGAGGATCATGAGGAGGCGGTCGATGCCGAGGGCGATGCCGCCGGAGGGGGGCATGTGGTCAAGGGAGGCGAGAAAGGCTTCGTCGAGTGGATAGGCTGTTGCACCGCGCTTTTGCCGGGCGGCGTTGGCTTCCTCGAAGCGGGCGCGCTGTTCGGCGGGGTCGTTGAGTTCGGAGTAGGCGTTGGCGAGTTCGATGCCGGCGAGATAGAGTTCCCAGCGTTCGGCGCGCGAGGGGTCGAGGGGCTTGCGGCGGGCAAGAGCGGCGAGGGGGGAGGGGTAGTCGATGAGAAGGACGGGGTGGTCGGGGGGGAGGGCGGGTTCGACTCGGGTGACGAGGTCGAGGTCGAAGCGATCGGGGTCGAACGTGTGGGCGGGATCCCAGCCGGCGTGGGCAATGAAGGCTTGTGAGACGGTGAACTTTTCCCAGAGTTCTTGCGCGAAGGAGACGGGTTTGCCTTGCCAGAGGAAGTCGGTGGAGCCGCGTAGTTCTTGGGCGAGGAAGGAGAGAAGGGCTTTGGTGTCGGCGAGAATTTCGAGATAGCCGGCATTGGCGCGGTACCATTCGAGGAGGGTGAATTCGGGGTGGTGCCAGCGCCCGTGTTCGCCGTCGCGTCCGCAGGGGCCGAGCTGAAAGATTTTTTCATAGCCGGCGGCGAGAAGGCGCTTCATGTGAAGCTCGGGGGAGGTGCGCATCCAGCCGGCGCCAGCGGGAATGGCGTCGATGTTGGTTTCCGGCGCGTTGGCAGAAATCGCGATGGGGGTGTCGACTTCGAGGAAGCCGCGATCGCGAAAAAAGCGGCGGATGGCGTCGTTCAACCGCGCGCGCAGTTCCAAGACGCGGCGCAGATCTCGCAGGGCGTCGGAATCGGCGGGGAGGGGTCGCATCAGCCTTGCTTGACGCGCTCGACGTATTTGCCGCCGTTGCGGGTGTCGATGCGAATGAAGTCGCCGCGATTGATGAAGATGGGTACGCCGACTTCAAAGCCGGTATCGATCTTGGCGGGCTTGAGAACGTTGGTGGCGGTGTTGCCGCGGGCGCCGGGCTCGGTGTCGGTGATTTCTTTGATGACAAAGGCGGGGAGGGTGACGGTCATGGCGCGGCCATTGAAAAAGAGAACTTCGCATTCGAGGTCGGGCATGAGGAAGAAGCGTTGCTCGCCGAGGACATCTTGATGGAGTTCGACCTGCTCGTAGGTTTTGTTGTCCATGAAGACGTACTTGTCGCCCTCTTGGTAGGAGTAGGAGAGGGTTTTGGATTCGATGTTGGGCTGGTCGATTTTGTCGACGGCGCGGAAGGTTTTTTCCATGGTGGTGCCGAGAATCATGTTTTTGATGCGGCACTTGTACATGGCCTGGCCTTTGCCGGGCTTGCAGAATTCGAATTCGGTGACTTCGTAGGGGATTCCTTCGAGTTCGATTTTGAGACCTTTGCGTAAATCTGCTGCTGTAAATGCCATGATGAATCCACCTTCTGTTTTCTGTGAAAAAGACGCGCAGGTTTACGCGAAAGAGGGGGTGTTTGCCAAGCAAAAAAGCACTGCAACTTGGAAAAGACGAGCTATCACAATTAATTAATTGTGATAGTTGGGGTGGTTTCCCCCAGAAGTGCAACGAAGGGGTGTCGTAGGGAGGAGAGAGTTCGCGAAGGAAGAAGAGAACATCTCGCCAAGGACGCCAAGAAGTGAATCTTATGTTTATGCCGCTGTGTGAATCTCTGTGCGCTCTGTGAGAGAAAATCTTCCTCTCACGGTGGTCACAGAGGAACGCAGAGAGAGAGGGGGGGGGGGGAATCAGGATTGGGGGATTCTGAATCCATTCTTTCCTCGGATGGGGGGGAGGCGGTAGCATGCGGGGACATGAAGAAGGCACCTCACATGGCTTACTACATTACGGCCCACGGGTATGGGCATGGGGTGCGTTCGAGCGATTTGCTGGGGTCGTTGCTGGCGGGGTATCCGGAGTTGACGGTCACGGTGACGACGGATTTGCCGGAGGAATTTTTGCGAAGTCGGTTGCCGTTTTCCAGAGAGCGGCTACGGGTGCGTCCGGGAGCTTTTGATGTGGGGATGGTGCAGAAGGATTCCATCCGCGTGGATGTGGAGGCGACGCTGGAGAGGGCTCTACTGTTGGTGAAGAATCGGGCGGCGTTGGTGCAACAGGAGGCGGAGTTTTTACGTGGGGAGGGGGCGGAGTGGGTGGTGGCGGATATTCCTTCGATTCCGATTGAAGCGGCGGCGAAGGTGGGAATTGCAGCGGTGGCGATGGGGAATTTTTCGTGGGATTGGATTTATGGCCCCTTCGTGGAGCGAGATTCGCGGTGGCGGCAGGTGATCGAGTTGTTCGAGGAGGGATACCGGCAGGCGCGCGTTTTGCTGAAGCTGCCGTTTTCACCGGATATGGCCATTTTCGAAAAACAGATGGAGATACCGTTGCTGGCGAAGGCGGGGCGGGCGCGGCGGGAGGAGTTGGCGTCGCTGACGGGTGCGGAGGATAGCAAGCGGTGGGTGTTGCTGTCGTTCACGACGCTGGATTGGGATGAGGCGGCGTTGCGGGAGGTGGAGGCGCTGGGGGATTTTGAGTTTTTTACGGTGAAGCCGTTGGCGTGGGCGGGGCGGAAAAATATCCATGCGGTGGATCGGATGAAGATGGGATTTTCGGATGTGTTGGCGAGTGTGGATGTGGTGGTGACGAAACCGGGGTATGGAATTTTGTGCGATAGTGTAGCCAACGAAAAACCGATTGTTTTTGCAGAACGGGAAGATTTTATTGAGTATCCGTTGTTGGAGCGCGAGCTGAAGCGGTTTTTGAAGAATGTGCATCTTCCGGCCGAGGAGCTGTATGCGGGCCGGATGGGAGCTGCGCTGGCGGCGGTGGAATCGGTTCCATCTCCGAAAGAAAAACTGGCCCATGGCGGTGCAGAGAAGGCGGCGGACCTATTGATGAGGTGGATTTGAGCATGTCGAAAAACATTCGTGTGTTGTCGGTGATTCCACCCATGACGCAGTTGAACACGCCGTATCCGGCGACGGCATGTTTGACGGGCTTTTTGCGATCGAGAGGGGTGGAGGCGGTTCAGGAGGATTTGGCGCTGGAACTGGTGTTGAATTTGTTTTCGCGGGATGGGGTGAACGAAATTCGAAAGAGGGTTTCTGGTGCGCGGACGGAATCGGTTCGGTTTTTCTTGGAACAATTTGATCGAGTGGAAGAAACGGTGGATGCGGCGGTGAGGTTTTTGCAAGGGAGGGATCCGACGCTGGCGCATCGCATTGCCACGCGAAAATTTCTTCCGGAGGGGCCGCGATTTATGTCGTTGGAGACGTTTGTGGCGGAGGAGGGGGAAGATCCGTTGGCGTGGGCGTTTGGGGCGCTGGGGACGCAAGATCGGGCCAAGCATTTGGCGACGCTGTTTCTGAATGATGTGGCGGATGTGATTCGCGATGCGGTGGATTCGCGCTTTGAGTTTGCGCGCTATGCGGAATCGCTGGCACGGAGTCAGGCGAGCTTTGATCCTTTAGCGGGGGCTTTGGCGGCCCCGCCAACGTTGGTGGAAGAGGTGTTGCGCGAGTTGGTTCGGAAGGCGGTGGCGCGGCATCAGCCGGATATGGTGCTGGTATCGGTGCCTTTTCCGGGGTGTGTTCATGGGGCGTTTCGTGTGGCGCAGGCCATCAAGGAGCTGGATCCGCGCATTGCGACGGTGTTGGGGGGCGGCTTCGTGAATACGGAGTTGCGGGAGTTCTCCGAGCCGCGCGTTTTTGATTATTTTGATTTTGTGACGTTGGATGATGGGGAGCGTCCGGTGTTGGCGCTGGTGGAGCATCTGCGTGGCGAGCGGACGCGGGACGACTTGGTGCGGACGTTTTTGCTGAAGCGGGGGAAGGTGGAATTTGTGGCGGGTGCGGAGGCCGACATTCCGTTTGAAGAAACGGGAACGCCCACGTGGGATGGGCTTCCGCTAGATCGATATCTTTCGGTGCTGGATTTGTTGAATCCGATGCATCGGCTGTGGTCGGATGGGCGCTGGAATAAGTTGATGGTGGCACATGGATGTTATTGGCGAAAGTGTAGTTTTTGCGATACGGGGCTGGATTACATTTCTCGGCATGAGGGGTTGTCGGTCGCGAAGTTGGTGGATCGCATTGAGGCGGTGATGGAGGAAACGGGAGAGAGCGGATTTCATTTCACGGACGAGGCGGCCCCGCCGGCGGCCTTGAAAGCGCTGGCGGGTGAATTGAAGCGGCGCAAACGGGCGATTACGTGGTGGGGAAATATTCGTTTTGAAAAGGCGTTTACGCCGGAGTTGTGCAGGCAGTTGGCGGAGAGTGGATGTGTGGCGGTTTCGGGTGGGCTGGAAGTGGCGTCGGACCGGTTGCTGAAGCGGATGAACAAGGGCGTCACGATAGAGCAGGTGGCGCGGGTGACGAAGGCGTTTAGCGATGCGGGGATTCTGGTGCATGTGTATTTGATGTACGGGTTTCCCACGCAGACGGTTCAAGAGACGGTGGATTCGCTGGAAATGGTGCGTCAACTGTTTGAGGCCGGTTGTATTCAATCGGGATTTTTCCACCGGTTTGCATGTACGGTGCATTCGCCGGTGGGGAAGAATCCGGATCGGTATGGAATTGAGTTGTTGCCGCTGCCGCCTTCTCCGTTTGCCAAGAATGATGTGGGATTTGTGGATCCGACGGGAGTGGACCACGAGGCGTTGGGGAGGGGGCTATCCAAGGCGATCTATAATTTCATGCACGGGGTCGGGCTGGACGCGGATGTGCGCAGTTGGTTTGAGGGGCGAGTGCCGCGCACGACGGTGAAGAAGGGGTACATTGATCGGGCGATGGGGCTGAACAAAACCCAAAACTGTTGAACCACGGATGGACACCGATGGACACGGATGGGGGCGGGGCCTCTGTGTTCCTCTGTGGACTCTGTGAGAGGGATGGATTTTCTCTCACAGAGGGCACGGAGATTCACGGAGAGGGAGGAGTCAGAAGATTAACGGTTCCCCGGATTTTAGAAACTACTATCCAGCATGTTGTATAGGTCCAGAATGGATATGATGGATTGGCGCATCACGACGATGAGAGCCCATGTCAGGCCGAGGATCACGACGGTCAGGCCGATTTTCCAAGCCAGGGGCGTTTTGGGGCGGAACCAGATCATGGGCAGGGCCAAGGGGCCGATGCAGGCGAGGGCCAAGACAATGTTGGCGGTGCGGAAATACCACGGGCCTGTTTTGTCTTGCGGGGAGGGCGGAGGGGGAGGGAGAGGAGAGTGAATCCGCCCATCCAGAAATTCGCCGCAGTGCTTGCACTTGATGGCCGCATCCTGAATCTCTTCGGCACAGAACGGGCACGTTTTCATTTCAGTCCTTCTAAATTGGGCGGACGTCTCATAGAGACGTCCCTACCACGGAAGGGGATGTCGCATCTTTAGCCGACGACGGGAGCGTCTTTCCAGAGTTGTTCGAGGGCGTAGTAGGTGCGCATGGAGGGGGTGAAGAGATGGACGACAAAATCAATGTAGTCGAGCACGTACCACTCGCTCTCGGCGGAGCCGGCGCGGCGATGGGCGGCGACGGGGGGCGATTCCAAGCGGAGCTGTTTGGCGACTTCGTCGGCGAGGGCGCGCAGGTGGGGAGCGTTTAGTCCGCTACACAGAATCATGTAGTCGGTGACGCTGGAGACATCGGTGACGTGGAGGACAACGATGTTTTCGCCTTTTTTGCTGTCGAGCATAGCGCGGACTTTTTCCACCAGAGCGCGGAGCGGGGCGACGGCGGGCTTGACGCGAACGACCTTTTTCGGGGCGGCCTTTTTCACGGCCGTCTTTTTCGCGGCGACTTTTTTCGGGGCGGGTTTCTTCGCTGCCTTGGGGGCGGCGGTCTTCTTGGGGGAGGGGGGGGTGGTTTTCATCGGTATACGTTATGTTCTTGAATGTACTGGAATACGGGGGCGGGGACAAGGGGAACCGCTTGGCGGGCGGCGATTTTTGCACGAATGTCGCGGGAGGCCACCTCGAGGGGATGGCCGATGCGCAGGTCGGCGAGCAGTTTTT
>CAZYGH010000022.1:11276-12148 GCA_964647595.1 uncultured Verrucomicrobiota bacterium | reverse complement strand
GGAGGTGAAGGTCCTCGCTGTTGGGGGTGCATCCGGGGCGGGCGAGGGTGACGATGCGCACGAGGGACAGCAGTTCAAGCGGCTTGTGCCAGGTGTGCAACTCGGGGAGGGTGTCGGCGCCGATGATGAAGACAAACTCTTGGCCTGGGTGAAGGGCTTGTAGCTCGCGGAGGGTATCGATGGTGTAGGATTTTCCGGGGCGATCGAATTCAATGGAGAGGGCCTGAAAGCGGGGTTCGTTCGCGATGGCGAGTTGGAGCATGGCGAGACGGTGGGCGTTGGACGCGAGGTTGTGGGCGGGCTTGTGGGGGGGGAGGGCGCAGGGAATGAACCATACGGCGTCCAGCTCAAAGAGATGCAGGGCTTCGCGGGCAATGGAGAGGTGTCCTTCGTGCACGGGATTGAACGTGCCGCCGAGCAACCCGATGGGATGAGACATCAGAACAGCACCGGTTCGTTTTCGGGGGCGAGGGGCACGATTTGGCCGACCACGACAACGGGCATATCGCTGGTTTCGACCCAGAACTCGCGGCCGCGAATGGATACGCCTTTGCCGACGTATCCACGGAGGGCGGCGGAGTGGCCATGGACGTGACAAACCATTTCGAGGATGCCGTTGTCTTTTGTGACAAGGCGATAGCGGGAGGGGGAGCCGGCCATGAAGGGGGCATTGCGGAGCTCGCCCTCGACTTGCACGGCTTTGCCTTGGGTGGGAATATCCGCGTCCAGATCCAGATCATCCACGAGAGACTGTTCCACTTGAACCTCAAGCGCTTTGGGCTTGTGCGCGACGACGGCGGCAGCAGGGGCTGGAACGACGTTGGAGGTGGGGCGACGCACCGTGGTGGGGCGAGGGGAAACGGGGGTTGCGG
>CAZYGH010000022.1:0-11266 GCA_964647595.1 uncultured Verrucomicrobiota bacterium | reverse complement strand
GAGAGTGTTGGGGGGGGGGGCGACGTGTGGGGGGGGGGGGGGGGGAAGGGGGGGTTGGGGGGGGTGGGGGGGGGGGGGGTGGGGGGCGATTTGGGGTGACGGTTGGAAGCGCAATGGCGGGGCGCAGGGTCGGCGGGGGCGGCGAGAAGGGAGCGGGGGTGGATTCGACGATGGGCCTTGCGGGAGCGGCAGAGGGGCCCATGGGCGATGAAACGGGTCTAGGTGCGGGGGGAGTGGGACGTGGCGCGGGTTTTGGAGCGGGAGCGTGTGGGGTGGAGGGGGCGACTTTGACGGAAGTGGAAGGGCGTTCCGTGGGTGGAGGTGTGGAGGCCACGGATATGGGCTCTGTTGCGGGTTGCGAAGGGGCCGGGGGAATGGTTTCTGGCGTAGACGGAAGGGCGGGGTTGGAAACGGGTTCGGCTTGGATCACAGGCGTCGTGACGGTGGCGACTTCGTGAATGGGCGTGGTGCGGGTGCCGATTTCGGAGAGATCACGAGTGCGAACCCACAGGGTGGCCGAGGAGGGGGGGGCAATTTTGCACCACTCGCCTTCTTCGCCGAGGGGCATGACGGGGGCACCGCGTTCGAGGGAACCCACCACGTCATATTGCACGCCGGGGCCGGAGCGGACTTGTATATTTTTGGCAATGACGCGATTGCCTTCGACAAAATCTTTGTTCAGCCAGACCGAGTGGCGGTCGAGAGGGGCGATGGCGGCCCAGTCACCCTCGATGCGTGAAACGAAGACGATTTCGCCGGAGGAAGCCTTGCCGATTTCCTGAGCGCTGGCGGAGGGTTGGGTATAGACGGGGGTGGAGGCCACGGAAACTTGCATCCGCGTTTCGGCCAAAACGGAAGTGGGGGCCATCGAGAGTAGCGCGATCAGAAGAGAACCAATGGAGGTGAAAATTTTCATGGGCGGGAGTGTAGCGGCGGGCAGGGGGGGATTCAATTGGGAAGTTTATCCGATTCGTTTGTTCTGTTCGGAAGGGAGACGAATCAGCATCAGGGGGAGAGTGGCTTCCGGGGGGAGGGAAGTTCATTGGAAAGGGCTTGGTCTTTGGTGAGGTCCAACACGGTATTCATCTGGTTCACGGTGATGGAATGGGCGGCGCTTTGGCGGGCCTTTCGGGCAAGATCGCGATCGTTGGTGACCACATAACAGGGAATGGCAGAATGTTCGGCGCGGTAGGTTTCCAGGTGGCGAAGCAGGCATTGGTCGGCGCGGTGTTCGCCTGTTCCGCCGGAAAAGAAAACGTGCACGGACGAACTGGCGTCGTCTGTGCTGCTTTTGTCGGAATCGAAGAACAGGCGAACCTGGCACGAGGGGGTGCGGTCGGCCAGATGGATGAACAAGCGGGTCAGGAGGGTGCGGGCCTTTTCGCCGGGCTTTCCGTTTTCGAGCCAATCGGAAAACTGGTGAAGGCTTAACAAAAAGTTGTAGCCATCGACCAGCAGAAGGAGGGGCTCCTGTTTGTTCAGGGCTGTCCACAGGGCGGCGATGGTTCCGGTGAGTTGCGGCGGTGTGGTAGAAGGTTTATTGGGGCGTTGGAGGGCGATGAGGTACAGGCGCCTCATATTGATTTTCTGGCAAAGGAGTCGATGGTGATCATCCGACAGAATGCCCCGTTGTTTGGCTTCTGCGATGAACTGGCTGGCGTGGTCGAGTTCGGATTCGCTGGGGCTCTGTTGGATGGAGGCTTCGAACGTGGTGAGGGACACGGCTGTGGGGTTGAAGGTGGGGAGTGAGGCTTCCAGCTTCGTGAGTTCTTCGGTGGTTTCGGAAAGCAGGCGGGCGGTTTCGGGCAGAGGCTTCAGGGCAGTTGCACAGGCGCGATCGAGGCGTTCTTTGGCGTTGCGCAGGGCTTCGATGCGCAGCTCGATGGTGCGGATGTTTCCATAGTGGCGGTCGTGATCGGCCTGCTGCTTCAAGACGCGGTCGAGGCGGGCCTGCCAGACCTCGGCGGCGGGAAGGCCCTTTGCGACGTTTTCGACGCCCTGCAATTCCCGAAGCCACGCATGCTGAACAGACTGAAGTTCAGCTTGAACGCGCGTCTGAATGTGACGGTTGAGATCCTCGGCCTGTTGCTGGCGTTCTTGCTGCAGGCGGTAGAGCTGGGCGCGGACTTCGGCGTGGGCGTCGTGGGTTTTCTGTTTGTCTTGGTCGCGTTTTTTGATTTCGGCTTCGAGTTCGGCGATGCGCTTTTTTTGGCGCTCTTGCGTTCGCTGGTACTGTTCTTTTTCGGAGGCGAGGGTTTGCTGCAGCCGCTCGTAGCGTTCGCGCAAGAGGCGGGCCTCCTGGGCGGTTTCGGGCGGGTTGCCGAGGTTTGCGGAGGCGGGATCCGCTTGGGCGATGAGATGTAAGACCTTGAGAAAGGGGGAGAATTTCTGTCGGAGTGTTTGCACGGCCGTTGGGGGATCCATCGGTTCGGCGCGATCAAAAAAAGGCTTTTCGATGAGATCGAACAGGTCGTTGCGCGGGTCGAGATAGATATTGGTCAGAAAGCGGGCGCGCCCAAACAGGACCGCCAGTTCCCGGCACCCATGGACGATGGCCTCGGTCGACAACACGCGAAACAAGTCGGCTTGCAAATCGCTATTCTGCAGAAAGGAAACCACACCATCGGGGGGATTGAGCGGAATCCGGATGGTGTTGCGAATGCGTTGGCGGAAGGTGGGGATATTCCGTTCGTGGATTTTGAAGCCGCCCTCGGTCAGGAACGATTCCGCCTGAGCCAACCGGATCACCTCTTCAGCGGGTGCGCGGTCCACCATGGCGCGGAGTTCGGCCACGAGGATCTCGTCGGGCAACAGGGAGACCGGCGGCGGGGTGGATTCGTTGGGCTCAAGTGTCATGGAAAAGGAAAGTAAAGGAGGAGGTTCGGGCGTGTCAAGGGATGTGGCAACAGCCTCAAATATAGTTTTCCACGGTGTGGAAACATTTTTTCCATTGTGTGGAAAAATCGCAAAAAAAGTTTCCATTGTGTGGAAAAACGGGGGTTTTGGGGCGTTGCGGCCGTTTGTGGCGGTGTGGCACGGCTTGACTCGGAGGGCGTGGCGCGGGTAGTGTGGCGGGCTGTTTCAAATTCCCTTTACTGGAAAGGATGGTTCATACCCGATGAATGTTGTTGTTGAAAATGTAGGCCCCTGTCGCAAGTCGTTGAAGGTGTAGTTCTCTGCGGAGGAGATCCAACAAAATTATGACGAGTCGTTGGCGGTGTATGCCAAGCAAGGCACCGTGAAGGGGTTTCGTCCAGGCAAGGCGCCTCGGGATGTGATCCGCCGTCTGTATGATAAGCAAATCATCGAAGGGCTACGCGATCATTTGTTGGCCAAAGGGTTTCAGGAGGCGCTGAAGAAGCACAAGTTCGAGCCGATCGCGGAGCTCAATTTGCAGCAGTCGCCGTTGAAGGCGGGCGAGGCGTTCAACTATTCGGTGGTCCTGGATGTGGAGCCGGAGTTCGAGCTGCCGGTCTATAAGGGCTTGGAGGTAGAGGCCAAGAAAGTGGAGATTTCGGAGGAGGCGCTGAGCCAGGCCATCGACCGCTATCTCGAAAATACGGGCAAGTATGAAGATTTGACGGAAGATCGCCCCGTGAAAGAGGGTGACATGGTGGCGGTGGATTACACGGCCACGGTGGACGGAACGCCTATGGCGGAGTTGTCCGAGAAGGCCAAGGGTTTGGCGACGGGCTCCGATTTCTGGGTGATCGCCAACGAGGAATATTCCTTCCTGCCGGCGTTTGGGCCGCAACTGGTGGGCCTGAAGGTTGGCGATTCCAAGGATATTTCGGTGGCGTTTGATGCGCAGTCGCCCATCGCAGAATTGCACGGAAAGACGGCGGTGTTTGCGTCGACCGTGAAGAAGATTCGTGCGAAGACGAAGCCGGCGATGGATGAGGCGCTGTTTGCTTCGCTGCATGTGAAGGATGAAGCCGAGTTGCGGGACACCTTCCGCAACCTGCTGAAGAATGAAGCCGAAGGGCAGGAGCGCTCGCGTCGCCGTAATCAGCTCATCGAGGCGCTGATGAAGGACGTCACGCTGGATGTGCCCGAGACGGCGGTTCAGGAGGAGTCGCACAGCATCGTCTACGAAATGGTGCAGGAAAATTCCCGCCGGGGTGTTCCGGAGCAGGAAATTCGCGACAACTTGGCCAAGATTTCGGAATCGGCCAAGGTGGCGGCGACAGATCGCCTGAAACTGCGCTATCTGCTCAAGCGGATTGCCCGCGAAGAAAAGATTACCGTGATGGATTCCGAAGTGGCGTCGCTCATGGCGTCCCATGCGATCCGATCCGGGTCGGGTACGGCGAAGGAATGGATGAAGAAGGCGAACTTAAAGGAAAAGGAAGTTCGCTCCAGTCTTCGTCAGGATCTGATGACGAGCAAGACGGTTGATTTCCTGCTGGCGAACGCGAAGTTGTCGGGCGATGGTGCCGATGCGGTAACGAAAGAAGGATAAGAGCATGAGTTCAGAAAAGTCCTATTTGGTTCCTATTGTCGTGGAGCAGACCGGCCGCGGCGAGCGTTCCTATGACATCTATTCGCGACTGCTGAAGGAACGCATTGTGTTCATCGGCTCCGAGGTCACGGATGACTTGGCGAATCTGGTGGTGGCGCAGCTCCTGTTCTTGCAGAGCGAGGATGCGACCAAGGACGTGAGCGTCTATATCAATTCGCCCGGCGGGTCGGTGACGGCTGGCTTGGCGATCTATGACACCATGCAGTTTTTGAAGTGCGGCGTGGTGACCTATTGCATTGGCCAGGCGGCCAGCATGGGCGCGGTGCTGCTGACGGCGGGCAGCAAGGGCAAGCGCCATGCGTTGCCGGGCGCGCGTATCATGATCCACCAGCCCTGGGGCGGTGCCCAGGGTACGGCGAGCGATATTCATATTCAGGCGCAAGAAATCCTGCGCTTGAAGGAACACCTGAACGGCATCTTGGCCAAGCACACGGGAAAATCGATCCAAGAAGTGGCGAAGGATACGGATCGCGATTTCTTTATGTCGGCCGAAGAAGCCGTGAAGTACGGCATTGTGGACGATGTGTTGGGTGCGTCTCCGTCGAAGGTCTAACCCATGGCAGGAAAAAAACCATCAAGCGGTTCCGCCTTCTGCTCGTTTTGCGGGCGGCCGCGTTCCGCCGTGAAGGCCCTCATTGCGGGGCCCGACGGGCTCAATATCTGCGACGAATGCGTAGACATTTGCAACACCATGGTGCACCGCTCGGAGGGGACTCCGGCGGGAGCTGCTGGCACCGGACCCACGGTGGCCGGGCGACTCAAAGTGCCCAAGCCGCATGAAATCAAGGCGAAGTTGGATGAATATGTGGTGGGACAGGCCCACGTGAAAAAGGTGCTTTCGGTCGCCGTTCACAACCATTACAAACGCGTGAAGTCGCGGCTGGATGGCAAAAAAGACGAAGATGGCGTCGAGATCGACAAGAGCAACATCCTGATGCTCGGGCCCACGGGGAGCGGCAAGACGCTGTTGGCCCGGACGCTGGCGCGCGTGTTGGATGTGCCCTTCAGTATTTCCGATGCGACGACGATTACCGAGGCCGGCTACGTGGGCGAGGATGTCGAAAACGTCCTGCTTCGCCTGATTCGCGCGGCCGATGGCGATGTGGCGCGCGCGGAGCTGGGCATTGTCTACATCGACGAAATTGACAAGATTGCGCGGCGGATGGAAAATGTGTCCATCACGCGCGACGTGTCGGGCGAAGGCGTGCAACAGGGCCTGCTCAAGATTCTGGAAGGCACCATTGCCAGCGTTCCGCCGCAGGGTGGCCGCAAGCATCCCCAGCAGGAGATGATTCAGATCAATACCGAAAACATTCTGTTCATTTGCGGCGGGGCGTTTGTCGGTCTGGACGACATCATCAAGCGCCGCATCGGCAAGGGCGTGATCGGGTTTGAAAACGAAACCACCCGCCGCGAGCAGAAGGTACACCCCGTGATGCCCTCCGTAGAGCCGGGCGATCTGGTGAAGTTTGGCCTGATTCCGGAATTTGTGGGTCGTCTGCCCATGGTGGCGGTGTTGGAAGCCCTGACGGAAGACGATCTGGTGCGGATTCTGACCGAGCCGAAGAACGCGATGATTCGGCAATATCAGAAGTTGCTCAAGATGGAAGGCGTGGAATTGGAATTTACGCCGGACTCCTTGCGGGAGCTGGCGCGGGAAGCGGTGCGGAGGGAAACCGGCGCGCGCGGATTGCGTTCGCTGCTGGAGAACATCATGCTGGATGTGATGTACGAGGCCCCCCGACGCAAGAATAGCGCGCGCTATGTGATCAGCGATGCGGTGGTTCGCGGGCACGAGAACGCGATTGAATCGATGATCAAAACCGTGACCCACAACGCCGAAAAAGACAAGCCGTTGGACGCGGCGGGATGAACGGGCGAATAGGCCCCATCCAAAACCTGCGGGCTACGGCACGCAGGTTTTTTGTTGGGTTGGGATTGCTGGTGTGCGTGGGGACGGTGCAGGGGCGAGTGGTCACGGTGACCGTGATCAGCACCACCGATATGCACGGATCGATTCGCCGAACCCCTGGCGTATATGCTGACCACAACGAGGGGTCGCTGCTTCAATGCGCCACGCTCATTCGGGGCATCCGCGAGGAAAATCCACATTCGATTTTGGTGGATTGCGGCGATTTTGCGCAAGGCACGGCCGAAAGTTATATGACCCGCGGGGGCATCATGACCCGTGCTATGAATGCGCTGAACTATGATGCGGTTGCCATTGGAAATCACGAATTCGATTGGGGCGTTCCCGTGTTGAGCGAGATGCTCGGAGAATTGAGCGCCCCGCCGCTGGCGGCGAATTTGATTGCGGGCCCCGATGCCCCGGCGGCCTTTCATCGCGTGTTGCCGTTTGTGGTGAAGGAAGTGGATGGACTCCGAGTGGCGATCGTGGGGCTGACCACTCCCAACATTCCCAATTGGTCACGAGACGTGGAAACCTATGACCTCCAGATTTCAGACTCGCGCCGCGCGTTGGAACGAACGCTCCCTCGGGTGCGAGCGGAGCGCCCGCACCTGATGATCCTGCTGGTCCATCAGGGGCTCATGGCGGCCGACGACGACGCCAACGAGGTCAATGGCATCTGCCGTCGTTTTGGCGAATTCGATTTAGTCCTCGGTGGACATTTGCACTGGGTGTTGCCGGGGGCGCGGGTGGGCAAGGTGGATTATGTTCAGTCCGGGTCTGGCGCAAGTGGGGTCATGAGAACCGATCTGATCTTCGACACGGTTGAAAATGCGGTGGTGGATAAAAAATTTGAATTCGTAGCCGTCACGCTCGACACACCCGAAGATCCCGAATTGGCGGCGCTGGTGGCTCCCGATTTGAAGAAGGCGGACAAATGGCTCCATACTGTGTTGGGCAAAACAACGGAAGAATTGAGCTATTCGCTGGCCGGAAATGGATTCTGCCCGGCTCAGCAACTGCTCTGCAACGCCATTGCAGAAACAACGGGGGCCGAAGTGGTGCTTCATGGCGTTTTGTCGGATCAGAGCATTCCGGCCGGCCCGATTCACGTGTCCGACATTTGGCGAATTGTGCCGTATGAAAACACCGTGGGCACATTGTGGCTCACGCTGGCGGAGATTCGCTCTATTTTGGATGAGTCGGCAGAATACTTCGGATCGGACCGCTATTTCGGGGCCTGGGGATTGCAATACGAGATGTATCCCAACGCGCGGGCCGGAAAACGGATTCGGAACTTGCGGGCCGCGGATGGAAGCCCCATCAATGGCAAGCGGCGGATGAAGGTTGCGCTGAACAGTTATCATCTGGCGGGCGGGGGCGGGCGGTTTCCCACGCTGGTGAAGGCGACCCGTTCGTCTAATGCGCGGCTGGACCTGCTGACGGTGACCACGCGTGACATGGTGATGGACTATGTGAAGAAACACCGTACGCTGACGATTCCAGCCGGAACCAATGCCGTGGTGTTCCGCTCCGAACCCCCGCGCTGGCAGCGGCGAAAGTAGACCGGAAGAGCGTAGGAAGGACTCTCACAGAGGGCACGGAGGAGGCACGGAGGTGAGAGGGGGATGGCGCGTCATCAAAGAAGTTATGTGAAAATGCTACAATTCAAGGACTGACTCAGGACGAACTCCTTATTCTTCACCTGAACGCAGATGCGCCCAATGACAAGTAGGAGTTGAACGGGCGCATCCCCGTTTAACTGACCTATAACGATCTGTGCCCGCAACTCATTCTCATCTGGCGGAATATCCAATGTTCAATATCCAATTTCCAAGTGGGGAGGAGGGGCCTCTGAGTTCCTCTGTGGACTCTGTTGTAAACGGCGAAAAAGAATGAAAAGGGTCTGAAGAGGGGAATGAAAAGGGTGTTGGGGGCTATTTTTGAAAATCGGCGGGGGCGTGGCGGGGGGAAGGCGGGGATGGCGCGGATGTGTCGCGAAGCCGGGCGTGGGTGGCCATGAACGATAGGACGAAAACCCCACTGTAGAGGAAAGAACAAGCAAGCTCACTTCGGGGGGCCTCCGATTGTTGACCTCCACGCATTCAGACCTTGGAGCGGCACGGACTATCTCTTCACCATTTCTGGTGCTGGATGCTTTTGGCGTATTACGATGCGCGATGTCGCACCCCCGCCTAGTCTCTACACCTTCCGTCCAACCGTGGGCGGCTCGGCTCGGGATTCTGCGGGATTTGAGTCCGCCATTCCCCGAATTCTTCCAGTTTTTTTCCATGCGCTTGCTTGTAAAATTGTTTATGGCTTGGGTGGCAACGGTGCGATTTGATGGAATAGACAGTGGCAGATCGTATTGAAATACGCCGTTTTTTGCGTTGCTCCATAAGCCGGATAAATCTTTTTGTGGTATGCTTTTCCAGATGTTGGATATGTCAGCGCTCTCTCGCATATTACATATCCAATAACCTGCAAATAGACGATCAAATCAAACGCGGTTCCAGCCGGGATTCGCTCGCACAAGGCGTTGTATTCATACGCTGTGGCGTTTGACAAAACTTTGTCTACTCCTGCCGATTCTGTTTTTGCATACCACGGCTCCGTTAAAGACGGCGTTTGGCACGACAAAACGCGCGCCCTCTGGAATGCGGTAGAGCCACAAGACAGGCTGTAAGGCGGCCATCCGTTTCGACGGTATCCGTTGTCTGCCAGATATGGGTAATAGTCCGAATCAAACCAACTATTCAATAGGCTATCGGCATTAAATTGAGACGGGTCGGGAGCTGTCTTAACCCAGTAATGAGAAACGTATCCCGTGAGTTTTCTATCGTTGCAGTTTCTCTCCGTAAACGGTTCGTGAGTTAGATTGCAATTCGGCCCGTGGGAGTACCGATTTTCAACGAGATAAAGTAGATTCTTGTCCAGATTCAGCGTTGGCACAGGACTCACGTCCCAGCTTATCGTTTCCCAATCTGGAGTTCCATTTATTTCCCATCCAAACTCATGTTGGCTATGGCTGTTGTATTCGCGGTTTTCCTTTTTGTATGCCCAGCCCGTGTTCACCCAATCCAAAATTCCACGGCGAGTCTGAAAGTGCTGACCCCATTTCTGCTCAAGAGGATCATACGGCATTGTTGGGGCCATGTAGGGCCTCTGCCTGTAGTGGTTTTGGTCAGACATCACGTTGCTTTTTGCAACCTTTGCAGGACGGTGCCAAGCACCAGATCCAATGTTTAGCTTTGGATTCGTCCCGTCATGCCAATGATAGGCATTTTGCCCAATCCAAAGGCGGTCGCATTGGTTTTGGAACGTCGCGAAATATGGCCCGTCTGGTCGCACGTTGTATCCGTTCAGCGTGGCGATTTTCCAAGGCGGGCCGTCATCCGTCCCTGCATCTGGATTTCCGTGGTAAAATGTGATGGGAGGGCTTGGCGATTGGCCTTTCTCATACAAATATGTTTTTGACTCGTAGCCTCGCGCAAGCCTGTCCCCTTCCAGCATCGCCCCTTTCGGCGTAGACCAAAACTTGATTCCATTTGCGTTAAATTCGTGTGCATACCGGACTCCCACTTTCGCCCCGAAGTTTGAGTCTACGTTGTGGTGGATTGGGTGTCCATCGCTACAAATGTTGAACGCTCCCCAGCTCATACGGTCGGCAATTTCGTTTGAATGTCTACCACGTTGCTGATGGCGGGCATGATAATTCCGCCCTTGTGATCTTGCCTTACATTGCCAGCATAGTCAGACGAGATTTGACCAATGACAAAAACGAGGTCTTTCGGTGCGGTATATGCCTGTAAACTGGCAAGGTTTCCACTTCGGATGTCGTCATCCCACGCACCGATTTCGACGAAATCAGTGTCAACGTTTTGATACCGAAGGAAAACATACTCGCCTTCTGCCGCCTCTGGAATGGTTGTGGTGCCGTATACCTTTGGAGTTCCACCAAAAGTTTGAGCTGTACCGCCAAGTACTTTAACCGCAAATAATGGAGGGTCTACGGGAACAGGAGGCGTTCCCTCCATTACGACAGACGCTGAAAGTTTGAACGCATAGTCGCCACCCGCCGCATTCGACTCGTGCGAGCAGATCGCGATGGAGTTGTTTTCCTCCTTAAAATATATGGGGTCGCTATACCGCATCCTCTCGAGGCTCTGCTGGATCTGGAGGATGGCGCGCGAAAGTTGACCCAGCGCACCGCCGCTATAGGATTTTGTGCGCGAAAACTTCATGGCTACTCAGCAGGCGCTACTCCACCCTCCGGCGTGACAATAACAGGAGGGTCCATCTCGCTCCACTTCCCATACGTGATCGTCTTTGCGCCGCTTCGGAAAGTCACGCGGTGCTCCCACGCGTCGAGGATGGCATCAGAGAGCTGTGTTTCGATGCTGGTTTCCTGCTGCCATTCCGACCCAGCGTATGGAGAAATTTCGATTTCCTGTCCTTTCGGGCCACCGACAATGAGTTTATCTTTTTGAAGTCCGATTTCTCCAATCAAATCTGACGACGGCGGCGTTTTCCCGATGGTCCGTGCAAACAGCTCCGCCTTGATCCAGACCGTTCGGTAAATGACGCCCGTCTTGACAAAGTTCCCGCTTTCCCCACTTTGAACGAATTTCGCGTTTCCAGCAGAATCCCTTGCCGACTCGAAATCCACATTCGTTATCGCGTACCGGCGTTCCAGCCACCATCCGTGGATCATGCTTGGCCTCCTGTCAGGTCGCCGCGTAGCCCGTCAAGAGATGCCTTGATGCCGTCCAGCTTGACGAGTGGTCAACGACAATTAGAAATTCCACCGACGACAATTAGAATTACCCATTGGA
>CAZYGH010000021.1:12456-73694 GCA_964647595.1 uncultured Verrucomicrobiota bacterium | reverse complement strand
GTCCCAGTACCCATCCGTTTGACAGGGCCGGGGGGCAGCAAAACTCCCCGGCCCTCTTGCGTTAGCTGGACAGCCCCAAAAACGCCGACGGCAATCGATTAATGGCCTGCTGCGCTTGCGATGAGGTCGCATGGGAGTACGCCTGAGTCATCTCGGGGTTGGAGTGACCCACCAAGGCTTGAGCAACATGCTGAGGTACGCCGTTTTCACCGCACATGGATACAAATGTGTGCCTCAAGGAATGAAACCCCTTTGACGATGCCCTCCTCTTGCGCTTCACATCGGGATCCTTTTCCGCAGTGGGAGAAATGCCACATTCTTTTTCCAAAATGGTATGAAACGCATTTGAAACCTCCGACCTTGCTTTAATGTATTGCGCCACCATAGAGGGGAACAGATATCCTGACTCTTTGCCGTTTGCACTCTTCCTTAGCTCGGCCAAAAGATCCTTCAATGCAGGATGGATAGGGATGGACACCTTTGCATTCTTGCCCTTCCTGCGCTTCACTTTTGCCGGGGTTACGGTGATGCTGTCAGCAATGTCGGACCACTTCAGATACACTACATCCTTGAGGCGCAATCCGGTAAACAGGCCAATACCCACCATGTAGCGCCAATCGCCGGATATCTTGGCAAAGATGGTCTTCAGTTCCGCCTCGGAGAACGCTTCGCGGCTCTGGGTCTGCAATTTTGGAACCACCAAGTTGCCCTCAAAGGGGTTTTCGATGATTCCCGCCTGATTCTTCATCACGCGAAACAACGACCTCAGAAATTTCAGGTGAGCAGCGAACGTTCTTTCGGTCACACCGGTCGCCTGTACCAACCCCATGTACGTTTCCGCATGCCCAACGGTAACCTCGTGCAGGTGGAGCAACTCTTGCTCGGTAGCCCATTTTGAAAAACGGCTCCATATCGCTTTGTATCCGGCCAAAGTGCTTTCGCCTGGAGCACCATACTTGCTTCGGTTAGGCATAATACACCAACGGTCCCAGACATCGACCATGGCAAGCTTCTGCTCCTGTAAGCGTAACAACCGATGGCCGAACATCGTCCTCTGGCGGTCGCGATCGGCCTGCGGTAAAGCATCCAGTTTGGCCATCAACAGAGAAAACAGTTCTTCCAGGTTAAAACGCCCCCTCACCGCTCCCGTATGACCATCGGCCTTACTCTGGGCCAACTTCCGGTCTTCCTCGTGTGTGCAAACCAAAGATTCTTTTCCTTCAGAGTACATTCGATAATAGTAGTACTTCGATCCTGACCTTTTAAAAATTTTAGGCATGTTGGTTGCTCGGTGTTGCCTGAAAAATCAGGCGGTATCAGGGAGATAATTTTCACGGCAACCGTATCAGAACCGTATCAGAGAAAACAACAGACTTTTTTAAAATCGTCGTAAGTCGTTGTGGGAGTTGGCGCGTCCGACAGGGCTCGAACCTGTAACCTTCTGATCCGAAGTCAGAAGCTCTGTCCAATTGAGCTACGGACGCTGTTGAAATGGTTTGTAGCGTGTTGTGAACTTTACCGCATGTCGGTGCGTGGGGTCGAGCGCTTTTCAGCCCTTACACGCGGAAGACAGCGCCTAATTTCTTGCCCAGCAGGAGGCTGCTGCCCACCAAGGTGACCGTCAGAAACGCCATCGCCCACACGCCCAGCGCGGCGGCCACATAGCGACCCGTTCCCAACAGTTGGAACAATTCATAAATGGCTTTCGTAATTGGCATGAAGTCGGCCTGTTGCGCCAGCATCAGACTGTCGCTCACCTCCAACATGCTAAAGGCAAAGGTCAGCAGAGTCCCCGCAATCAAATTCGCCAAAATCAGCGGCACCGTAATTCTCCGCAACGTGGTCGCGGGCGAGGCCCCCAAATTCCAAGCCGCTTCCTCAAACGTCACACTCGTCTGTTGCAGCCCTGCCACCGCACTGCGCACCATATAGGGCAGGCGCCGCACCGAATAGGCCAGCACGAGAAAAAGCGTGGGATTCGTCCTCACGTCCACCCACTGAGGCCACCACTCCACATCCGCAAATGCTTTCAAATTGCTCAGCCACGAACTCACAGACAAAAACCCAAACGCCATCACCAAACCCGGCACGGCCAGCGGAATCATCGAGAGTGCATCTAACACTCCGCGCAGGCGAATCGTGGAGCGAACCACCACAAAGGCAATGGCAATGCCCACCACAATATCGAAACCCACCGCCAACGAAGAAAACAACAAGCTGTTTCGGATGCTACTCACCGTCATGTCATGGCCCAGCGCCTCGATGTAATTACTCCCCGTCCACACCCCCGGAAACACGGTCTGATACCAGCTCCCCGGAGCCGCAAAGCTCGTCAGCACCACACCCAGATGCGGCAACAGCGCCAGCCCCGTCACCAGCGCGAAGGGCAGCACCGCAAGCC
Source organism: uncultured Verrucomicrobiota bacterium (assembly GCA_964647595.1). Classification (GTDB taxonomy): domain Bacteria; phylum Verrucomicrobiota; class Kiritimatiellia; order CAIQIC01; family Lenti-01; genus Lenti-01. Next base: position 71,293 of record CAZYGH010000021.1, on the reverse strand, counting down.
CACCCCGCCACCCCGTCAACGAACGAACCGCCGACTGGGTGCTGGCCTTGCTCTGCATGGCATACGCATTTCCGCCAAACAACCATTTGCTCGCCACATAAAGCCCCGTACTCGCCAGCAACATCACCAGCACCAGCGCATACGGAAACGGATTCGATCCAATTTCTTTCAGCGAATCATACACCTGCACCGACGCGCACCGCGTATAGTTCATGATCAGCGGCGTACCCAATTCCGTAAAACTCCAAATAAATATCAGTGTCCCCCCCGCAAATAACCCCGGCATCATCAGCGGCAACGTGATCCAGAAAAAACGACGCCATCGCGTACAGCCCAGATTGGCGGCCGCCTCCTCCATCGCAGGGTCAATGTTGGCCAGCGCTGCCACCGCGTTCAAATACAAAATGGGATACAACGATAGCGTCTGCAGCAACACCACACCCGCATACTGCCCCCCGCCCAACCAATCCCGCGCACCCAATCCAAACAGCGCATTGACCATGCCATAAGCCCCGAACATCTGCTGAAACCCAATCGCTCCCACAAACGGCGGCAAAATCATCGGCACCAGCACCAGCGACGAGAATACCGTTTTCCCTCGAAATTCGAATTGATTCGCAATCCACGCCAACGGCAATGCCACCACCAATGCCAGCCCCGTCGTTCCCAGCGCAATCTTCAGGCTATTGGCTAAGCCCTCCACGTAAATCGGATTTTCAAACACGCCCAGCAAATAGCGCAGCGTGAACTTCCCATCCACCCAGAACCCACCCGACACCACGCGCCACAGCGGCCAAAAAAACAGCAACGACAAGACCAGCACCGTGGCACCAAACACAAACCACGCCGTACTTTTTCTCATGGGCGGGCCTCCGCTTCTTCTCTGGCCAGCCGCTCCGCCTCGGCGTACTGCGCACGAAACTGAATCGTCCATTCCCGAAGCAAATCCAGCCGGTCGTATTTCTTCCCCATCCCCAAGCCGGACAGCCACGTCAGAGGCTCGGGTGTTTGCGGCAAACGCGTCAACGCTTCCATCGCGTGCGGACAAGCCTCAGGCCCCCCCGCCTCGCAAATTACTATCCATGCCGCCCGCAACTCCACGCCCGAATCCATGCACATCGCGCGAACCAAATCGCGCAACAATCCGTAGTATCCGGCCGTCCATCGCGGATGATACACATATTCTTCCGCTAAACGGTAAGCGTTCAGCGTCGGCGTCCCCAAATCCTCCGTCGTGTGCGCCCGGTGCCGCTCATAGGCCGCCTGAAACGCGGGATGGTCCGAGGGATAAAAATCTCGCCGAATTGGAAAACGCTGCAACGCATACTTCTGCGGACCGCCGGGCTCTCCCACGCGATAGCACCACAACTGCTGGCCCGACTCACTCAACAAAAATTCAATGAAATGTTTTGCTGTTTCGCGGTGCGGCGCCCCACGCAGGAGCGAGATCGGATCTGCACTCACGCCCGATTCTCCCCGGGGCGTCACATAGCCCATGGATTTTTCCGCGCGCTCGCCATTGCTGATTTCCGCTTCAAATCGCCCATAAAAATCAATGCACAACCCCGCCGCCGCATTCCCCATGCCCACATCCAGAGGCACCTTGCTCGCGCTGTCGGTGAAATATCGCGCATTGGCCCCAATGCGTTGAATCAGCCGTAGTCCATTCGCCCATCCCGTTTCCATGGCCATCTGATAGTCCAGCGGCACACTCTCGGGCAATTGCCCCAGAGGCAACTTGGCCGCCGCAATAAATTTTTCAAATTCATCCACCTGCGGCCCAAAACCAGCCGCTTCCACCTCCACACGGCATTGCACTTGCAGAATCGTTTCAAACGCCTTGGCGATGCTTCCGCTCTTGGTGGGATCTGCAAGTCCCAAGGTGCCGCGCCAGCGGGTGTCGCCCAAATCCTGCCAGTGCTCCAAATCACCGTCCATTCCCTGCTCACGCATTCGATCTCGGTTGTAGCACATTCCAAAGGTACTCAGCGTCGTCCCATAGTACGTGGGCGTACGCCACGTCTCGCCGCTCATCCCCGCCGGAATCAACTCTTCACCCGATTCCGTCGCGATCAATCCCGGCGGAATTTCGCCCGGCCCCCACGCCGGCACCAAAAGACCTTGGCGCGTGGCATTGTCTCCATCAAACGCCCCCCCGCCAAAATACATGTCGATCTGGCTCGAAAATTTCTTCGGATCATCCGTTTCGCGAAACGCGCGATACAACTCCTGCTGCACCTGCCAATCCGAATCCTTCACGCCATCGGGCTTCACATTGGGATTGAACGAGCGGTTCAAGATAATGGCCCCGCCATCGCTACGCCACGGCTTGCCCAACCCCGTCCACCAAGCGCGAAAGCTCGCAACAAACTCGCTCGTCAAATAGCGCGAGATTTCTGTTGAGCCCCCGATGTTGCGCCAATCCACCTTCACCGGCGCACCATAGTTCTGGGCATGCCAGCGCGAAAAGGCCAATGCGTACTCGTGCCGAATCGCCTCGTTCATCGGCGTAATCACCACCAAGACCGGATCGCCCTCCTTCCACTCCCGCACCCCCGTCTCCTGTCGAAACGCAAACGGCAACGCCACCACCGCAATCAACACAAGAAGGATGGAAATGTTTCGAATCATTTGAATCCTGTCTGTCTACGACTCCGCTCTCTTCATTTCGTCAGAATTTGCACATCTTGCGGATCCACATACAGTCGCGTCTCTGCCCGGTCTCCATCTCTCGCCACCCGTTTGGGACGCGTTTCAAGAGCCTTGAGCGAAATCCCACCGACGAGATCCACCTGATGCTGCGCCACTTCGCCCAGATACATCGTCCCGTGCAACTGCGCCGCAAATACATTTTGTCCCGCCGCGCGATTGGTGTGCAGTTGAACCGCTTCGGGCCGAATGGACAGCCAAACGGTTTTGCCTATCTCGACATTTTCCTGCACAGCCGCCGTCCAGACACCCGACGCCGTCTCCACTTCGGCCACGCCCTCTTGAACCGTGATCACACGCGCCTCCACAAATGTGGTTTCGCCAATAAACTGCGCCACAAACCGATTCTTCGGACGCGTGTACACCTCTTGCGGCGCACCCACCTGAAGCAAGTGACCTTGATCCAAAATCGCCAAGCGGTCCGCGATGGAAAGCGCTTCTTTCTGGTCGTGCGTCACATAGATGGCCGTCAATCCCGCCTCTTTACAAATGCGCCGAATTTCGGTCCGCATTTCGATACGCAATTTCGCATCGAGATTGGAAAGCGGTTCGTCCAACAACAAACACTGCGGTTCGATAACCAATGCGCGCGCCAACGCCACACGCTGTTGCTGTCCGCCCGAAAGCTCGTTCGGTTTAGAGTCGGCACGATCGGCCAGTTTGACCATTTCCAACGCGCGCAATACGCGTGGATTCGCCGCATTCTTTGAGATGCCCCGCATTTCGAGACCAAAAGCCACATTTTCACGCAACGTCATATGCGGCCACAAGGCATAGCTTTGAAACACCATCCCCATGTCGCGCTGGTGCGGCGGCACACGCGTCACATCACGCTCGCCTGCCAAGATGCGCCCTTCGTCCGGTTCATTCAACCCCGCCACCGCGCGCAACAACGTTGTTTTTCCGCACCCGGAGGGCCCCAAGAGAAAAAAGATTTCGCCCGCGGTGATGTTCACATCGATGCGGTTCAGCACTGTGTGGTCGCCAAAACGCTTCGTCAGTTTTTCAATTGTGATGGGCACCGCCATGACAGACTCTCCTGTTGGACTTGTTTTCCACACGATGGAAAAACGCTCTCCACACGTCATTCATTACATGCCGCATACAATGAATTGAGTGTCCAGAAAAGGAAAATCAACTTGTTCTTTGCCGCCCCCCCACGCCCTTCATACCTTCTCGCGTGGACAATTTCGCTTCTGGTCCCAATACGGCGACATGTTCCGAAGATTCGCCACCACCTTGGGAAACACCTCGGCGATTCGCTTCACTTCCGTCTCGGTCGTGTACGCGCTAAAACTGAAGCGCACCGATCCATGCATCGCCGTGAACGGCACACCCATCGCCTTCAGCACATGGCTCGGCTCCAGCGAGCCGCTCGAACACGCACTCCCCGTACTCGCGCAAATGCCGTGCCCGTTCAACTCATACAAAATGCTCTCTCCCTCGATGAAATGACACGCCATGTTCAGCGTATTCGGCATACGCGCCACACCACGCCCATTCACTTCCACATACGGAACACTTTTCAAAATTTCTTCTTCCAACCCATTTCGAAGACCTTCTATTCGCACCATGTCGGCCGCATGCTCCTTCGCCAATTGGCATGCCCGCGCCAAACCCACAATATACGGCACATTCTCCGTTCCCCCGCGCCGCCCATTCTCCTGATGCCCACCCAGCAAGAACGGACGCATCGCCGTCCCTCGCCGCACAAACAAAACGCCCACGCCCTTGGGCGCATGCATCTTGTGCCCCGAAAACGACAGCAAATCCACGTGCGCCATCTCGCCCGCCAAATCCAGCGGCATCTTGCCCGCCGTTTGCGTCGCATCCGTGTGGAACACAATTCGAGAATCCGTTTCCTTGGCAATTCGCGCCCAATCGCCCACCGGCCAAATCACGCCGCTCTCATTGTTTGCGTGCATCAAACTCACCAGCAACGTATCCGTCCGTAGCGCCCTCACAAAATCTGCCGTGGCAATCTGCCCCTGCCGATCCACCGGCAATACCGTCAGCTCATACCCGCGCCGCTGCATCTCACGACACACCTCCAACACCGCCGGATGCTCCACCGCACTCGTCAAAATGTGCTTGCGTGCCGGATTCGCCGCCGCCACACCAAAAATGGCCGTATTGTTGCTCTCTGTGGCGCACGACGTGAACAACACCTCCGACGGATCCACCCCGCCCAAAAATTCCGCAACAATTTTTCGCGAAGCCTTCAGCGCACCTGCCACTCGTAGCGCCGGTTCATACATCGAACTCGGATTAAAAAAGTCTGCACCAAAATACGGACGCATCGCCTCCACCACTTCCGGCGCCACCGGCGTCGTCGCGTTGTTGTCCGCAAAAATCAGAGAAGGAGAATTCATGAAAAATCCTTTTGCATCAAACAGGGATCACGCGAATTCGTTCGTCCACTTGATCTTTCAGCGTACGCTCCACAATCAACTGCAAGGTGCGAGAAGCCCCCATGCAACCCGCGCAAGCCCCTTTCAGTGTGCAGTACACTTTCCATTCCTTGATGTCCACCAGCTCAATATCCCCGCCATCGCCCTTCAACACAGGACGAACCGTATCTTGGATCACCTTTTCAATCTTGCGATACAACAGAAAAGGAGAAGGCCCCGCATCGGCCACCGGCTCCGAAGCCACCGTTGTGGGCGCGGGTTGCCCCGTCCCCCACGTCTCATTCAAAATATCCTGCAAGCCCCCCGGCGCGTAGCGACACGCCCCGCACATCCCACCCGCCTTCAGCGCCGAAATGATGTCTTCAATCGTCCGTAGATTCAGCTCTTTGATCTTTCGCCGCAGATAAGGCTCCGTGATGCTAAAACACTTGCACACAATGCGGCCCTCATCTTCTTCTGCCGCCACGCCTGAAAACTTCACCCCTTGCGCCGCCAAATCCACGCCCCGCTTCTTCGCCCAATCCGCCACCGCCGCCTCCAGCGCCTCCGCCCCCATTACCGAGCAATGGATCTTCTGCTGAGGCAACCCTTCCAGAAAATTAACAATGTCCTGATTCCGAATTTTCAGCGCCTCAATCGGCGTCAACCCATGACCCTCAATCAACGAACACAGCGCCTCCGAGGCAGCAATGGCCGAGGTGCAACCAAACGTGAGATATTTCGCCTCGACGATCACATCTTTCAGAGGATCCTCGTTCCGCGTCACGCGAAAGGTAAACTTGAGCGCATCGCCGCACACAATCGATCCGTGCTGCCCCTCGCCATCAGCATGTTCGATCTCACCCAGATGCGTGCCCGGCTTTCCCTGCACCGCATCCATGAAAATTCGTTTCGTTTTTTCGCTATATTCCCAAGCCATGAATTCCTGCCTTCCGTTCGTGGAAAGATACGCTCATTCGATCAAAAATCAACTGCCAGCAAACGTAAATCCGTAGCCATTATATTCCAGTTGCCGTTCCCAACCACCCGTTTGCCAAAGCGCTGTCGAAGCTGCCCCAGCAAGGCGTGGCCCGCTAGACTATCCTTGATCTTCCAGTCTCCGCCCATGCCGCAGAATCTTCCACCCCTTGGCGAACAACCGCTGAAAAAAAGGCGGACAGTCCGCCACATGGCTAATCACCAACGCTCGATTCACGTACCTAAAGTCGCTCCGTCCACTCATGCGCTTCCACAGGTCATAATCATCGAAATAGTCATCCGGGTTCCAACCACCCACCTGCGCAATCAACGCTTTTGTGTGAACCACATTCGCTGTATTGATAAAGTTATACTGCATCAACTTCTCGCGACTCCATCGGTGTAACCACCGCTGAAAAGGATTCCCGAAAATCCGCTTTCCCGTCGCCTTGTCCCGATATTGGCAACGGCAATAAAATACCGGTTGCTCCGGATGCCGCGCCACTTCTCCCATCATCGCATGCAAAAAATCTGGATGATACTCATCATCGTCATCTAGATAGGCGATATAGGGAGCCAGCGCCATCTGAAAAATGCCATGATTCTTGGCAATCGCCCCATGAGCAATCGGCGGTGACTTCACTGGCAAATTATAAAAGCGCAGTCGCACATCACCGAACGACGCCACCACCGCTTCGCTATCATCCTGCGTGCAGTCGCCCACAATACACATTTCCCAATCGTCAAATCCCCGTTGGGCTCGCACCGATTCAATCGCCCGCCGCAACACCCCCGAGCGGTTATACGTGCTCGTAATAATGCTGACCTTCGGCAAGTCCATGACTGACCCGTCCCGACTACAAAGCGCTCCGCAAAACGTCTAAGGCCGCGCGAGTATCCGACGGCACCAGCACCAGCCCCTTCTCGTCGTCAGGCCCGCCCGAGGAATAGCCATATTCGATGTTCAGGTTGTGCTCGGCCAGCACCGTCAGCACCCGCCCCAATTCGCCCGGCTCGTTCCGCACTCGAATCAGCAACACATCGCGCGCCGCCACAAGCTCGCCGGAATCTTCCACCAGTTGCCGCGCTTTTTCCGTGTCATCCACGATCAGGCGCGCATACCCGTGTCCCTCCGTATCCGCTAACGTCAGCCCGTAAATGTTCACGCCGTGCCGCCCCAGAAAAGACGTCAGCGCCGCCAACGTCCCCTTCCGGTTGTCGATATACACCGTCAGTTGCGTCCCTTTGGAAAATATGATCTTCGATCCACCCATCTGGTGCCTCCTAGAATGTCAATTCGGCCTTGGCCAATCGCTGTGCCAACTCGTTCAACACACGCGCATCGTCTGCACGCCCCGCCGACTCAAAGGTCGCGCCAAAACGCAAATAAGCTCCCGCATCATCCCACGGCACCGTCGAGATACAGTGTTCTTTGATCAGATATTGCGAGGCTTCCTCTGCATTCGTGAACACTCGTCCACCCGCCGCCCCTTTGGGCGCCGGCACATAGAGATAAAAGGTTCCGCCCGGCATCTTCGCCTTGAATCCCACATTTTTCAGCACCTTTGTCAGTCCACGCAGCCGCTGTTGATAGTGCACACGAATCTTCTCGGAAAGCCGCACATCCGCAATGCCCGCGCACGCCGCCATCTGAATCGCCTTGAACTGGCCGCTATCGATGTTGTCCTTCACTTCCGCCACCGCCGACACCACCCGCGCCCCACCCGCCACAAACCCCAACCGCCACCCCGTCATGTTGTAGCTCTTGCTCATGGAGTGCAGCTCAATCGCCACGTCCTTCCCTCCCGGCCGCGACAAAATAGAAAGCCGCTCCCGCCCATAAATCAACGTGGCATACGCCGCATCCTGAACAATCAAAATGTTGTGTCGTTGCGCAAACTCAATCAATTCGTCAAAAAACTCTTCCGTCGCCGCCGTGCCCGTTGGGTTGTTGGGATAGTTCACATAGAACAGCTTCACCTTCGACAAATCCGTCTGCTCCAGCGCCTTCAAATCCGGAAAAAACTTATTCTTCGCCAGCAACGGAACCGGAATCACCGTCCCACCCAAGTAGCGCGTATGCGTGGCCATCACCGGATACCCGGGAATCGTCTGCAATACCGCATCGCCCGGATTCACAAAACACAACGGCAACATCGCCAGAGCCGGCTTGGATCCAATCGAGTGGTTGATTTCCGTCGCCGGATCCAAATCCGTCACCTCAAAGAAATCTGCCATGTATTTTGCTGCGGCCGTCTTGAATTCCGCAATGCCGTTGTCCGCATAACCGCGGTTTGCCGGATCATCCACCGCCTTCTTCAGCGCCTGACGAATCGCCTTAGGCGCCATCTGGTCGGGCTCGCCCACTCCAAAATCGAGCATCTCCACATCCGGATGCGCCTCACGCGCCGCCCGCTTCGCCCTTTTGATCTTTTCAAATTTATAGATCGCCGTGCTCTGGCCAAAATTTGCCCCACCAATCCGCTCTGCAAACAATTTCTGAATTTCCACGTTATGTACCCTTTCCAAAATCGCGCCTGATTATTCACGCCCCGCCCGCTTGTTCAAGCGCTTTCGCCCCAAAATATCGATTCCAAATTTTTTTGCATTGTCTTCCCCCTCCCCTTTGTGGCATCTATCCCACTTCATTGTTCACTTTTACTGGATAGGAGCCATTGGATGAATGTTTTGCATGTGATTGCCAACCCGCGGCCGGCGGAAACGTCGAGCTCCAAAAAATTGGCCTTTGAGTTTTTTGCGGCGCTGACCGAGAAGAACCCGGATGTTGTCGTTAATAACATCGACCTCTATCAGAATAAGCCCCCTTATGTCAGCGCGGAAGCCCTCAATTATTTCTGGGGCCCCATCGCCAATCCCGCCTATATTCCCTCGAAGGGCGAAGAATCCGCCGCCAACTTCTCCAACAATAACGCCCAAGCGTTGGTGGATGCTGACGTCTTGGTCCTGACCATGCCCGTCTGGCTGAACAGCATGCCCGCCATTCTCAAAGCTTGGCTCGACCAAGTTCTCGTCCCCGGCAAAATGTTCACCTTCGGTTCGGATGGGTTGGTCCCTACCCACCACCTCCGCACGGTCGTCCTCCTCGTCTCCTCCGACCAAGTCTATAAGGAAGGCGATGTCCGCGACGGTCTCACCCCCGCCCTCCGCGCCATCTTCACCTACATCGGTGTGGAAGACATTCAAATCGCGTGGGCCGATGGGCAGGATTCTTCCCGCCACTTTGATTCCAACGAACGTCGCGAAATGGCCATCGAAGCCGCCCGCGACATTGCCGAAGACCTCGCCGGTCAGGCGTAGGCCTTCCGCCTCTTCGCTCCGCCGGCATCGGCGGAGCGTTTTTTTTGCCCACCCCAAATCTTCATCCCATCCAAAAAACACAACATGAACCAAGAACCTAATCTCATCGGCCCCCGTATCCGTCAACTCCGTGAACGCCGCGAATACTCCATTGAAACCCTAGCCAAGCACAGTGGGTGCAGCGTCGAAATGATTTCCGCCATTGAATCCGGCGATCTGGTTCCCTCCCTCACCCCCCTCATGCGCATTGCGCGCGGCCTCGGGGTCCGTCTCGGCACCCTGCTCGACGATCAATCGCAGTCTGGCCCCGCCATCGTCCGCAAGGGCGACCCCGGCCCTGCCCTCCATTTCTCCGGCAACGATCCCGCCCGTAAGCGTAGCACGCTCGACTTCCACCCCCTCGCCCCCCACAAAGCCGCCCGCAACATGGAGCCGTTCCTCATTGAGGTCCATCCCGCCACCGGCACAGTCGCACTCAACGAGCACGAAGGCGAAGAATTTATTTTTGTCCTCTCCGGCTCCATTGAAATTCTCTACGGCAAAGACACCCACCAACTCAACGCCGGCGACAGCATCTATTACGAGTCCGTCGTCCCCCACCACGTCCACGCCCTCGGTGGCGACGCCCAAATCCTCGCCGTCGTCTACGCCCCCGCCTGATTCCTCGGAGGTTTTCCCTATGAGCACCCCATCCGCCACGGACGCCCCCATCCACGCCGGCCCCGACGGCTTCACCACCCTCACCCTCGGCCAGCAGCTCGAATTTTGGGCAGCCGAAACCCCCAACCACGACTTCCTCGTCTACCCCGACCGCAACCTCCGTTGGACCTATAAGCAGTTTGACGACCGCGTCAACCGTCTCGCCAAAGGCCTCCTCGCCATTGGTCTTCGCAAGGGCGATCACATCGGCATCTGGGCCAAAAATGTCCCCGACTGGCTCACCTTCCAGTTTGCCTGCGCCAAATTCGGCGCCGTCCTCGTCACCGTCAACACCGCCTATAAAGCCGAAGAGCTCGACTACATCCTGCGCCAGTCCGACATGAAAATGCTCGGCCTCATCGACAGCTTCCGCGACGTCGACTATCTCCAAATCATCAATCAGCTCGTCCCCGAGCTCAAGCAAGTCCCCCGCGGCCACCTCGCCAGCAAAACCTATCCCCATCTACAATTCGTCTGCTATGTCGGCCAAGAAAAACACGCCGGCATGTACACCACCGCCGAACTCATGCTCCTCGGCGACCACCAGCCCGACACCCTTCTCGATGCTGCCCGTGCCACCATCACCTGCCATGACCTCGTTAACATGCAGTACACCTCGGGCACCACCGGCTTCCCCAAAGGCGTGATGCTCTCTCACCACAACATCCTCAACAACGGCTGGAGCATTGGCCACCGCCAACGCTTCACTGCCGCCGACAAACTCTGCCTCCAAGTCCCCCTCTTCCACTGCTTCGGCGTCACCCTCGGCGTCATGGCCATCCTCTCGCACGGCGCCACCCTTGTCGTCGTCGAAGTCTTCGACCCCCTCCTCGGCCTCGCCGCCATCCACCAGGAAAAGTGTACCGTCCTCTACGGCGTCCCCACCATGTTCATCGCCATGTACACCCACCCCATGTTCAAGATGTTCGACATGACCAGCCTGCGCACCGGCATCATGGCCGGCAGCGTCTGCCCCATCGAAGTCATGAAACGCGCCATTTCCGACATGCACATGACAGAAATCACCGTCGTCTACGGTCTCACCGAAGCCTCCCCCGGCATGACCCAGACCTACGGCACCGAGCCCATCGAACTACGTGTCTCCACCGTCGGCCCCGCCTTCCCCGGCGTCGAAGTCTCCATTCTCGACCCCACCACCTCCCACCCCCTTCCCCCCAACACCGAAGGCGAAGTCTGCTGCCGCGGCTATAACGTCATGCGCGGCTACTACAACATGCCCGAACAAACGGCCACCGTCATCGACAAAGACGGCTGGCTCCACTCCGGCGACCTCGGCACCTGCGATGCGCAGGGCTACTACCGCATCACCGGCCGCATCAAAGACATCATCATTCGCGGCGGCGAAAACATTTCCCCCAAGGAAATTGAAGACCTCCTCCTCGCCCTACCCGAAATCATGAACGCCCAAGTCGTCGGCGCTCCGGACGAAAAATACGGCGAACTCCCCGTCGCCTTCGTCATCCTCAACCGTGACATAACCCTCACCGAAGAAGTCGTACGCGATCACGTACGCCAGCACCTCGCCGCCTACAAAGTCCCCCGCTACGTCTTCTTCGTCACCGAATACCCCCTTACCGCCAGCGGCAAAATCCAAAAATACAAACTCCGCGAACAATCCAAAGCCCTCGTCGAACAGCGCCGCGCCGAGCCCACCTAATTTCCCCATGCGCTCACTCGCCGCACAAGCCCGCGGTCTTCAGGTAGGGACGCCTCTATGAGGCGTCCGCTCTTCAGAACCAACAGCCCGGACGGCTCATAGAGCCGTCCCTACCCTTTCGAGCCCCATGATCCACCTGATTCCATCCCCGACTTCCATTCGCCCGCTCGAGGGCACCTGCGCCATCCCCGCCCAGCCCACCGCCTGCGTTCCTGAACACCTTGACCCGCGCATCTCAAGCGTGTTGCACGAACTATTTCCTGCTCTCCACCACATCGTCTGCCACCAGGCATTGCCCTTCCTCCTTCTGAAAACGTCTTCGGGCCCGGCCGAGTCCTATCGTCTCCGGATTTCGCCACCACACATCGAGATCGAAGCCCCCGACGCCCCCGGATTTTTCTACGCACTCCAAACACTTCGCCAAATCCTTCAGCAATGCGGCAACCTTCTCCCCTGCCTCGACATCACCGATGTTCCCCTCTTTCCCTTGCGTGGATATTACCTCGACATCAGCCGCGGCCGCGTCCCGCGCCTCGACATGCTCAAGCGCCGCATCCGCCTGTTGGCCTCGCTCAAAATCAACCACCTCCAGCTTTACTTCGAACACCCCTTCCGTTTCCAATTTGATCCCGCCATCGCCGGCGATTTCGACGCCTACGACGCGGCCGACATCCGCTCTCTCGACGCCTTCTGCCGCGAGCACTTCATCGAACTCGTACCCTCCTTCACCTGCTTCGGCCACATGGGCCGCATCCTTTCGCTACCGTCCTATCGCGCCCTCGCCGAAGTCGAATTCCCCGCACCCTCCTGGGAAGCCGCCACCTGGCTTCAACGCCTCCGCGGCGCCACCCTCAACTCCCGCGACCCCGATGCGCAGGAATTGCTCCGAAACATCCTCGATGAGTTTCTTCCCTGTTTTTCTTCGAACCGCTTCAATCTCTGCGGCGACGAAACCTACGACCTCGGCAAAAGCTCCCCCGGCGCCAGCCCCGCCGAAATCGCCTGCCAGTACAACAACCATATCCGCTTCCTGCAAAAAGAAGCCGCCCGCCACGGCAAGTCGCTCATGCTCTGGGGCGACATGCTCCTGCACCACCCCGACGCCATCGGCGATCTCCCCCCCGGCTGCGAAATTCTCGACTGGGCCTATTTTCCCACCAACAAGTTCGAGAAATGCAACGAGTTCATTTCGCGCGGACTTCCCACCACCGTCTGCCCCTCTGTGCGCGGATTCGGACGCATCTTTAACGCCGTCGAAGAAGCCCGCACCGTCCTCGCTCTCTATGCCCGCACCGGCAAGAAATTCGGCGCCCGCGGATTGCTCAACACCGACTGGGGCGACTTCGGCCACTTCAACATGCCCCCCGCCGCCCTCCACGGACTCGCCCTCGGCGCGCAACTCGCCTGGAACCCCTACAACGACGAAACCCAAGCCTTTGATCTCGCCTTCTCGCGCCTGTTGTTCGGCGCCAACAATTCCCGCCCCGCCGAATTGTTTTCGCTCGCGGGTTCCGTCCCCGACTCCATCGCCGCCTGGCCCTTTGCGCCCATCAAAAATATTCAGCCCCCCACCGACCTCGAACCCGCGCGCATCGTTGCCGAACAAGCCCCGCTCTGGGCCGACGAATTTTCCAAGCTCGCCTCCTCCACCGAATGGGCCGATGAAACCGACCACGCCCAACTCGCCCTCTCCTGCCGCTTCCTTCACTTCAGCGCCCTCGTCGCCACCGGAGCCCCCTCCACCCAAACCCGCCCCCTCCTCGACGAACTCGAAAAAGCCCTCTCCCCCCTCTGGTTCGCCGAAAGCCAACCCCGCGGTCTCCTCGACCTCCACCACCGCGCCTTCACCCCCATGCGAAAATTCCTAACGGAGCCTGTCCCATGAAAATCAGATGGATCCTTCTTGCCCTTCTGTTGACTCAATCCACCTATGCACAGGAAGCCTCCACCGCTGACCGCGCCAAGCAGGCCATTCAGCAACGCTACAACGAAATTTCAGCCGAACCACTCAACGCCCATGGCTATGCCGCCCGGCCGGATTTGAATTTGGTTCCCGGCATCCGCTTGGAAGACATTCAAGCCGACTTTCTCCAAGGCAGCGGCAATGAGCTGGAAGGCAAGTTCTGCGCGGCCCATTCCTCATCGGCGCTCGCGGCCAATACGTTCGGCCCCTGGCGGAATCGTCCGGAGGAATTGAATCTGCTTGGAATGTCGGGATTCACCTCCTTCCAGTTTGAACGGCAATGCCCCACTGGATTGGGTGGCATCCCCCCCAATCTCGACTTCCTTGTCGCCGGACCCGAAATCGTGATCGGTGCCGAATCCAAATTCCTCGAAATTCTTACCCCCAAGCAGCCCCATTTCGCCGCCAGCTACAAGCCCGAAAACCTGCCCCAAATGGAAAAAAGTTGGGCGGATTGGATGGAGGAATTAAAAGCAGGCCCGGAGCAATACTTGGATGCCGCCCAACTCGTACGCCATTATCTTGGACTCCGAAATCAGCCCGAATTCAAAGGCAAAAAGATCCTGCTGCTCTACATTTTCTGGGAACCGGAAAACTCGATGGATTTCCCTGAATATCGCCAGCACCGCGCCGAACTCGCCGCCTTTGAGGCCAAAGTAAAAAACTCCGAGGTCGCCTTCGCCTGGATGACCTATCCCCAGCTCTGGAGCCAGTGGGAATCCCGCGGCTTTTTTCCCGATCATGTGCTCGAAATCCGCAAGCGATATTTGCTATCCATCTAGTGTTCTATGGAAACACCCGAACCACCTGAAGCCACTCCACCGCCCAGCCAAGCCCAGCGACTCAATCGCGCCTTTGGCCCCGTCATCGCCGGGCTCATCATCGATTTGGTGGATTTGGCAACCTTCGGTCCCATCGGATTCGTTCTGGGTTTGCCCATCGGCGGTTTCGCTGGTTACTGGATGGGACGTTCCCTCGGTCTCGAAATCAAGCCCAGCCTCTTGTGCGCCCTCGCGGCCGGAATCTATTGCACCATTCCCGGCACCGAAATGCTACCGCTGGCCACCATCGTGGGTGCCGCCGCGCGCTATTTTGAGTCGATCCCAACCCCTTCAGGGCCGAGTGAGAATGCCGATGACGGCGCCGGTGAGCAGCGTACCGATAGTGCCGGCGACCATCGCCTTCAAGCCCAACCCGGCGACCATCCGCTTGTGCTCGGGGCAGAGGGCGCTCAGCGTCCCGGCCAAAATTCCGATGCTACTGAAATTGGCGAAACCGCACAGCGAATAGATCACAATGAGTCGGCTGTGCGCTGACAACATCTCCGGCCCCTGCTTTGCCAACGCCAGATAAGCCACGAATTCATTAAACACCGTCTTGAGGCTCATCAGCTCGCCCGCCGTCTGCGCCTCGCTCCACGGCACGCCCACCAGCCACATCACCGGCGCCATCACCCACCCCAGCATGCGCTCCAGCGACAACGGCACACCCAACGGAATCAACCCCAACGCTTTGTTGATCAGCGACACCACAGCAATGATCGCCACCAGCATCACCGCCACATTCACCATCACCTTGGCCCCATCCGTTGCCCCCGCCAACAGCGCATCCACCAGTCCATGCGTATCCGCCTTCAGGGCGGGAATCTCCTGATCCACCTCTCCGGCCTCGGCGGGTACCATCAGGCGCGCCACCATCACGGATGCAGGTGCGCTGATAATCGACGCCACCACCAGATGCCCCAGCACAATCCCAGGCAAGACAGACTCCAAAATCGACGCATACACAATAATCAGCGAACCCGAAATCGTCGCCATTCCCGCCGTCATCAAGCACATCATCCCCGCTCGACCCAGATGTTTCATATACGGCCGGATCAGCAACGGCGCATCGCTCTGCCCCATGAAGACGTTCGCTGCCACCACCACCCCCTCCGCGCCGCCCAGTCCCATGGTGCGCCGCAACAACCAGGCAAACACCCCGACGAGCTTTTGCAAAATGCCGAAGTGGAACAAGACCGCGCTCAGCGCCCCCACCACCACCAGCATCATCAGCGGCCCGAAGAAAAACAACTGCGGTGCCGCCGCCGATCCGTCCATGGTTTGAAAGGGCGATGGCCCGCCGGTCAGATACCCGAACACAAACGCCCCCCCCTCGTGGCTTGCACGCTCAATGGCGTGCACCACCCGGTTCATCTGCGCCAGCATCTCCCGAAACACAGACACCTTCAGCAAAAGAACGGCAAAGAGGAATTGGAGCCCAATTCCCCATCCCACCACCTTCCACTCCACCCGGCGACGATTCTCACTCAGCACCCACGCCAAGCCAATCAACACCGCCATTCCAAACAGTCCACGCAAAATCCACATGATGGAAATCCCTTTTAAAGCTCAATATCCAATATCCAAGGAAGGTCGCCTATCTCCTTAATTCATCGGTTGAATATTGGATATTGAATATTGAATATTGGAAATTGTTTCTTTTTTCTACGGCAGGCCCACCCACACGCGATAGGTGCGCTGAGTGCTCAACGCCGTTCCGCTCGTGTTGAAGGTGCCATCGTCGCTAAAGGTGTGGGATGGAACCGCCGACACATTGGTCCACACGCCCGCGCCAACAAACGAAGTCCACGGCACCGGGTTTCCACGCAACGACGCATCCGTGAATTGAATGCGATAGACGCGGTCAGGCGCGGTCTTGCACACAATGGATCGGCCGGCAGGAGAAGCGAGCACGCGAATATCGGTCAACTGGAAGAAGTCGGCCGGATCGGTCGGATCGGTGTTGGCGATATATTCATTTCCATTGGGCACGCCATCGCTGTCGGCATGGCCGCCCGCTGTGTTCGTGTAGTTGTCGAAATACGTTCGTTCCCACACATCCGGAATGCCGTTGCCATTCGAGTCCACGGGCACCACCACATTCATCCAAGCGCTGGTCGAAACCGTGCTGTTGCTCGCGGCAAATTGAATGCCGTTGGTGACACCGACCCATGCCAAGTTTGTCACCGTGTAGCTAAACTGACCCGCAGCAAATGTCGAACCCGGCACGGAAGTGACGAGGTTGGTCACCACGTCGGCGACAGGCTGGCCGTTGGTATCGGTGACGCTCACCGTGAATTGCGCCAGTTCCTTGTAAGGCACCGTGAGGGGAGCAAACGGCATAAACAAAATCCGCAATTCCTCCGTCACGGGAATGTCGGCGGGCTCAATCTTCAGGAATTGCACAATGGCACCATCGTCGTAGATGTGGCGGCCTCCCCCATCGGAATCGAAGCTGACCCAGATGCCGTCGTTGTACAGTTCGGCACCGCTCTTGGGCGTCGGCCACAGGAAGGCTTCGGCATTGCTAGAGGTGAGATTGCGTGCGGTGTAGAAGACTTCGGAGCTGTTCGTCAGCCCCAACAAATCCCAGCAAGCCGCCAAGTCATAGGTGTCATTGGCACCGGCATGGCCGCCCGCACCTTCGTTGACAAAGAGCGAGAAGGCCAGCACCGCATCCTTGCCTTTGGCCACCGCGCCCGATTCCTCGACTTTGGCCACGGCAAAAATTTTGCCGTTGTCATACGTTCCCTCGTTCTTGCGCCCCAAGAAATATTGGTTGGCACTTTGCAATGCGGGGCTGTTCAGGCGGGCCCAATTCACGCGTCCATACCACTGCGCCATATGGCGGGACCATTCTACGCTGGGAGGATCATCCCACACCAGCATCCGGTTCCAGTTCTTGAAATGCGCAACCCACTTGCCCATGTTCAGCTCAAACTTGGCAAAGCCACTGGCGGCACTTCCATCCACGGTGTCGCCCGGCACTTTGCCACTCTTGTCCGCATCGCACGGAATGATTCCCTGCTCCTGCCCGTAGAAGGTCATGGGCAAGCCCTTCACGGAAGAGACCATGGCAAAACGCGAAGCGGTTGTCCACGGATCGCGATAGGGCATCACTTCGTCGTGGCTAGTCAAGTTCAGCAACACCGCGCCACCTGAATACAGACTCGTGCGGGCTTCAACGGCGTTCTTCACATCGCCCGGCGAGCCCGCGCCCACCATCTGGAAGACGAAGCTTTCGTTGAGAATGTCAAAGTGCCGATTGGAGCGATAGCTCACCTTGCCGCCATCGAGCGATTCCGCCATGAACATGAAGTTCCACTTGGTGGCGCGCGTGCGATTGACGATGTATTCCCAGAACTGCGGAGGCAGCCCTTGCCCAAAGTCGCAACGCAAACCGTCAATGCCGTAGTCGTCGTAGAACACGTTATTGGCATCTCGCACGCCGGGACGATTGCTCAAGCTGTGGCCGGTCTTTTCGAGCCAGAACTCAGGATAGGCTCCCATGTATTTCCACAGCTCTTCGGTCTGCGGCGTCATGGAGGTGTAGTCGTACCAATCGTCCTCGTTCAGATAATCGCCGTTGTTGTCGGGATTGTGACGCACCAGCGCGGAATAGTTGCCATAGAACAGTTCCGCCGTGTCGAGCCATTTGCCGAAATCGCCACGATCGGGCGCGCTGGCAATGTCGTGCTGACCGCCCGCCGGGCCGTTGTAGTAGGTGGCGGGCGCACCATAGTCGGAGTAGTTGGCAAACCACCCCGGCCGCAAACTGCCGATGGCCGTCGTGGCGCCCTGCCCTGCCGACACCAGCCCCATCTTTTCGCCCATCTCGCCAAAAACCGCATCCCAACTCGTGTGATTAAATACGCCGTCGAGCATGATGTTGATCGTGCCCACATGGCTGGTCGTCATGTGCGAACTCTTGCCCGCATCGCACGCAGCGACAAATTGCTGAAACTCGCTCAACGCGCTGGCGGTGGTCTTCTCGCGGCCAAACCATTTGCTCACGGCAAAATAATCCTTGGCGGAGTACGGACTTCCCGGCTCGCCCCCAACGCCCAAGCCATATTCGGAGGACGTATGAATCGGCTGGAACCAGAGGCAATTTGCCTGAATCTTGTTGAGATATTCCACGCCGAATTCGTCGAACGTGTCTTGATTCGTCACGCTCGTTTGGATGAGATCCGCAAAGGTGGATCGCCCGTTCTCTGTCGCATTGCTCGCCTTGGCGCTCAGGGCATTCAGCTCATAGATGCTTTGCTGCAACACTTTCTTCGGCGAAACCACAACCGCATGATCACGAATGCCGCTGCCCAGCTCGGAATAATAATGCCAGTTCGTGTCGCCCGACGCGTGGTAGCGAGCCGTCAGTCGATACGCTCCACATTTACCAATGTCCGCTTCCCACACATACGCGCCCTCACCCGCGTCCCACGTCATCGCGTGCGCGGCAAAATATCCCTCGCTGACCGTGGTGATCAAATTGCCGCTCGGCGGGCGAATCGAATCCGGCACCCCGTTGGTGTCCAAATCGGCATCCCAGAAATCGCGCCGCCCCACATTTGAGAAAATCTGCACATCCGTTGAGCCCACCGGCGGCACATAAGTGGACCGAATGTGTGCCGTTTCATTCTGCGCTTCATCAATGAAGAGCTTGGACGTGGTGTAGTCCGCATTCCGTCCATTGACCATCAGCGCGTTGGCCCCCTCGCTCTGCATACGATATTCATACACCCGGTCGTTGACACCATCCGCTTGATATTCCGCCAACCGTTCCACGCCGTTGCCGCCATTGGTCACCGATTTCCACGCTGCAATTTGATAACGCAACACGGAGCTGGCCGATGCCGCTAAATTGGAATCCACAATCGTCGCCACCCACCACATGGAATTGCCGTTGGCGCTGGAATCTTCTTCCTCATGGTCCATTGTCATCGCAACAATATTCGTCAGCGTCAGATCCGGCGCACGCGCACCCGAGACTGCAAAAGCCCGAACGCCCTGCTTCGTGGAAGAACGCGTTCCCGCCGTGGTCACCCGATAGCGCACCTCGGCATGATCCGCCCACACATTGGTGCCATCCTTGTATCCCATCTTGACCCACACCTGAAGCGTGTCGCCTGAAATCTTCACCGTGTTCCCGCCGTGCCAAATATAGCCCGGCTCCGTGCCCGGATCGCCGCCGTACGTGAAGTCAAACGGCTTGGCCTGTGCTTCCTCCAGCGTCGCGAACACTTGGCTCGCCACGCTGTTCGAGGCCAATCCCAAAAAGGTTGCATCGTGATCCGTATAGGTCGCCGCCAACACGTATTCCACCGTCTGCGTCTTGCCAAATGTGTGGGCCGGAAGCGTCGCGCTCCAATACTTGTTATAACCATTTTCTGCATCAAACGCCATGGCCACACTGCTCCACGTCACCGCCCCCTTCAGACGGTAAACCAACGTCCCGCCGCTTTGGTCGCCCGGAGTTCCACCTGCGCCTCCCGCTTGGTTACCCGAATAGATCGTGACCGCATTGTCCGCATAAGGATGCCGCGGATTGCGCATATAGGCTCCCGTGGGCTCGGCATTCGTCGGCACATGCCAGCAATTGCCCAAACGCGCTGCGCTCGTCACCGCAAACGGATGTGCCGCCGCATTTGTCGCCGTCGCATATTTCGCATTGTCCGCCTGCGTCGTCGTACCGAGGAATGTGGGATCGGCTCCGCCATTCGCATAATCCGCCTGCAAGAAATAGTTTAGGGTCTCGCCAAGCGCCACCGCGTTGGAAGGGATTGTCCCCATCCAATACGCATTGTTTGCACCCGATGTCGAATCCCACGCCAAGCTGTTCGAAGACCACGCGCCATCCGTGGATTTCTTGTAGAACACCCAACCGCCCGTCATGTTGGCCGCGCCCTGATAATTCCCCACATACACATACGTCGCGCTACTGGGAGAGGGAGTTGTGGGATTGCGCATCGTCGCCCCCGCCGGCTCTGCATTCGTCGGAAAGTGCCAGCAGTTGCCGAAGACCGGATCCGCCTCCGCGCTCGTCGACGTGAAGGGATGCGCCGCCGCATTCGTCGCCTGCGCATATTTCACATTGTCCACTTGCGTCGTCGTGCCAAGGAACGTCGTGTCCGCCCCGCCATTCGCATAATCCACTCGCAGAAAATACTGAAGCGTCTCCCCTGCCGCCACTGCGTTCGACGGAATCACCCCCATCCAATACGCATTGTCGCCCGCCGCCGAATCCCATGCCAAACTGTTCGACGCCCAAACCCCGTCCGTCGACTTCTTGTACATCACCCAACCGCCCGTCATGTTCGCCCCGCCAACGCCTATCTTGTAGTAGTTGCCCACGTACACGTACGTCGCGCTACCCGGATTCGGATTCGTCGGGTTGCGCATCGTCGCCCCCGCCGGCTCCGCGTTCGTCGGATAATGCCAGCAATTCCCGAACGCCGGCTCCGCCTCGCCCACCAGATAGGCATAGTTGGTGCCCCCTGCGGCGTTGTTCGCCCGCAACGTGCATAGGTCGTAGTTCGCCTTCAGCACGTTCGTCGGCATCGTACTCGTCAGCACGTAGTACTTCACCGTCCGCCCCGACGGCTGCCCCGGAATCGCCAACGTCGCCGTCGTGCCGGAAACCGTCGCAGTCGCCAGTTGCGACCCCGTGTCGAAACTGTTCGTCGTCCAACGCGCATATACCCGCTCCCCGCTCGGCACCGCCCCCAAGGTCGCCGTCACCGTCACCGGACCCGTTCCCGCCGTCGCGCTGTCGTCCGCCACCGCCGTAATCGAAATCGGAACGTTCGTCGTCGCCTGAATCACGTAGGGTCGATACCACCAACTCGCGTCCCCTTGCAGACGGAACGTGTACTTCATCCCGCTTGTCTCCGAGAAAGTCAAATTGCCCGGATTGCTCCCATCCTGATTGCCATGCGATCCGCCGATCGTGCTGTTGACCGTCGCATTGGTCGACTTCGTCCCAGTGCCCCATTGCGGATCCCAGGTGGAATGCTGGGTGAACTGAAACCCCGAACTGGC
Source organism: uncultured Verrucomicrobiota bacterium (assembly GCA_964647595.1). Lineage (GTDB taxonomy): Bacteria > Verrucomicrobiota > Kiritimatiellia > CAIQIC01 > Lenti-01 > Lenti-01. The sequence goes on along the minus strand of CAZYGH010000021.1, from coordinate 49,699 downwards.
CCGTGTCGTTGTACTCGTCAGCGTCACCGAGTAATGCATGTCCCCAACAAAGCCCCGGTTTGTATCCATTCCGGTCGTCGCCCCCCATCCATTGATGTCGCCCTGCACAAATTCTCCGTGCGCTACCCCAGCACCGCACAATAGAACCGCCGCCACCACCGCCCGCCAACCTGTCTGAACCTTCATACGCGCCTCGTTTTCCCCCAGCCTCTGCCAGGACTTCTCATTGAAAGATTAAGCCTATCAAACCCTCCGCCCTCCAAGCAAGAAATCCCCCTATTTGAGTCAACCGTTATACCTATTCCCGCCAAATTTACTCTTCCCCGATGCCGCCCAACTCCCCTATACTCCCCCGCGTTATTTGACCCCCACTCAAGGAGCCGTCTATGAAATTGTGTGAATTCATCCGCCCAGCCAGCTTGTCCGCCGCGCGCGACAATCTGCTCGAACTGGGCAAGCACGGCATGTTGCTCGCGGGCGGCACCGCCCTCCACTTCATGCAGGACCACACCCCCGTCACCGCCGTGGACATCACGCGTCTAGGCCTTTCCTATATCCGCCCGGAAGACAACTTCTACACCATCGGTGCCACCACCCCCCTCTCGGACATCCAGCGCTACCGCGCACCCCGCTGGGCCCTCCACGAGATTTGCCGCCGCATCTCCACCCACCAAATTCGAAACATTTCCACCATCGGTGGCAACATCGCCCGAGTCTTTCCGTGGGCCGACCTCCCCGTCGTCCTCCTCGCCATGGATGCCCGCATGGTCATCTACTCCGGCAAGGATGAGGAATTTTCCGCCGACGACTATTTTTCTTTCCAGCCCGCCAAGCGTTTCCTCAATGGCAACATTCTTTCCGCCATCAAGGTTCCCGCCCTGCAGGCTCACCACGGCTTCGGCTCCATCAAGGTCGTCCGCACACAAGCCTCCTTCGCCATGGTCACCGTCGCCGCCCGCCTCGAGCTCGCCGGGAACAATATCAAAGCCGCTCGCGTTGCTGCGGGTAGCGCCATTCCATTCCCCCGCCGCCTCCCCGAGGTCGAAGCCGCCCTCGTCGGCCGCGAAGCTACCACCGAAGTCTTCCAAGAAGCCGCCAGCAGAGCCGGTGCCGACGCCCCGTGGCGCGGACGCGAAGGCATGTCCCCCGAATATTCCCGACACCTCGCCGAAGTCACCATCTTAGATGCATTGGAGCGGGCCGCCACCTTTGCTCGCGAAAGGGCTGAATAAACATGAAAAAGAATCCCAACACCGTTTCGTTCACGCTCAACGGCGAGCGCAAAACATTCATCACCGAGCCCAACGAGAAGCTTCTCGATCTGCTCCGCCGCGAAGGCTATAAGGGCACCAAATACGGCTGTGGACAAGGCACCTGCGGCGCCTGCACCGTCCTCATGGATGACCGCGCCGTCTACTCCTGCCTCCTCTTCGCCATGCAGGCCGAAGGTCGCAACGTCTCCACCATCGAAGGCGTCGGCACTCACGACAAACCCTCCGAATTTCAGCAAGAACTCATCAACGGTGCCGCCGTACAATGCGGCTACTGCATTCCCGGCATGATCATGAGCGCCGAATCCCTCATGAAATCCGAAACCACCTTCGACGACGAAATCGTCAAAGAATATATGGATGGCAACCTCTGCCGATGCACCGGCTATGAAAAAATCTGGGCCGCCCTCCGCAAAGTACTCGACCGCCAAGAAGCCGCTTCCAAAAAGTAAGCTCATGCCCGAAATTTCAAATCTCGAATCTCAGATTTCAAATCTCAAATCTGCCCCCTGTCCCCTGACCTAAGGAGCCCCCCATGACCCAAGACCCCACCGCCAACTTCAAACAGGTCCACCACTCCGTCACCAAGGTCGATGCCAAGCAGCTCGCCCTCGGCAAGAACTCCTATGTCGCCGACTTCGTCCCTCGCGACGCTCTCATCGTCAAGATGCTCTGGAGCCCCTATCCCCACGCCCGCCTCGCCTCCGTGGATGTCTCCGAAGCCGAAAAAATGCCCGGCGTCAAAGGCGTCCTCTGGCATGGCAACGTCCCCCGCATCGTCCACTGCACCGCCGGCCAGGGCTATCCCGAACCCTCCCCCTACGACACCTTCATGTTCGACACCAAAGTCCGCTTCGTCGGCGACCGCGTCGCCGCCGTCGCCGCCGAAACCGAGGAGCAGGCCGTCGCCGCCCTCGCCAAGATCAAGGTCGTCTACGAAAAGCTCACCCCCGTCTTCACCATCGATGAAGCCATGGCCGAAGGCGCCCCCATTATCCACGATGAACCCGAAGCCCACGTCCCCATCCCCATCCCCTACGACCCCAAGAAAAACCTCGTCGCCCGCGTCGCCTGCGAAGCCGGCGATTTTGAAAAGGGCATGAAAGAAGCCGACTTCACCTTCGACGACACCTACGAAACCCCCTACGCCCAGCACTGCCCCATCGAGCCCTACGTCTCCCTCGCCCACATCGACTCCTCCGGCCGCATCTTCATCACCACCTCCACGCAGGTGCCCTTTCACTGCCGCCGCATCGTTGCCCAAACTCTCGGCATCCCCGTGCAGAAAATCCGCGTCATCAAGCCCCGCATCGGTGGCGGCTTCGGATCCAAACAGGAAATCCTCCTCGAAGACGTCGTCGCCATGTTCGCTCTCCGCACCGGTCGCCCCTGCTTCTGGCAATTCAACCGCGAAGAAAACTTCCGTACCGGCCGCACCCGCCATCCCATCCGCGTCCGCATTCGCACCGGCGTCAAGAAAGACGGCACCATCACCGCCATCGGCATGGACTGCTGGAATAACACCGGCGCCTACGGTGGCCACGGCCTCACCGTCGTCTCCTGCTGCGGCTCCAAAGTGCTCCCCCTCTACCACTGCGACAACATCCACTTCGACGGCAAGGTCTACTACACCAATCTCCCCGTCGGAGGTGCCTATCGCGGCTTCGGTGCCACCCAAGCCTTCTTCGCCATGGAATCCACCGTCGACAAGATGGCCGAAGCCATTGGCATGGGCCCCCTCGAATTTCGTCAGAAAAACCACATCCAGTCCGGCGAAGGCTCCCCCATCTTCGCCGCCCTCGGCGAAGGCAAAGAAGGCGTCCCCATGACCGTCGGCTCCTGCGGCCTCCCCGACTGCATCACCAAGGGTGCCGACGCCATCGGCTGGAAGAACCGCGCCGACTGGCGCACCAAGACCGGCCGCTACCGCCGCGGACTCGGCATGGCCTGCCTCATGCAAGGCTCCTCCATCCCCCACATCGACATGGGCGGCGCCTCCATCAAGATCAACGAAGACGGCTCCTTCAACCTCCTCGTCGGCGCCACCGACCTTGGCACCGGCTCCGACACCGTGCTGGCACAAATCGCCGCCGAAGAACTCTGCACCACCACCGACAAGATGATCGTGTACTCGTCCGACACCGACATGACCCCCTTCGACGTCGGCGCCTACGCCTCCTCCACCACGTATCTCTCCGGCGAAGCCGCCCGCAAGGCCGCCGCCGACGCCAAGCGCCAGATCCTCCACACCGGCGCCGAGATGCTCGGCCTGCCCGAAGACAAGGTCATCTGCAAGGACGCCCATGTCCAGACCCCCGACGGCAAGCAAAAGGTCTCCTACGGCGACATCGCCAACTACGCCCTCTACTCCAAGAACCAGTACCAGATCATCGGCACCGGCTCGCACTTCACCGAAAAATCCCCGCCCCCCTTCGCCGCCCACTACGCCGAAATCGAAGTCGACACCTGGACCGGCAACATCAAGGTGCTGAAATATGTTTCCACCATTGACTGCGGCACCGCCATCAACCCCGCCCTCTGCGAAGGCCAGACCGAAGGCGGCACCCTCAACGGCATCAGCTACGCCCTCACCGAGCAGTACCTCTTCCGCAACGGCCGCATGACCAACGCCTCCTTCACCGATTACCACATCTTCTCCATGCGCGATAAGCCCCCCATTCAAGCCATCCTCATCCCCTCCTACGAAGAAACCGGCCCCTTCGGTGCAAAATCCGTCTCGGAAATCTGCATCAACGGCCCGGCCCCCGTCTTCGGCAACGCCATCTACAACGCCACCGGCGCCCGCCTCAACGAATTCCCGTTCACCCCCGAAAAAGTGCTGAAGGCGATTCAAGCCGTTAAAAGGTAGGGTTGACTCCCCCCTTCTCCATGCTTCATTGGACATATCTTTGAGGTCTCTTCATGTGTTCACCCTATGAAACAGTTGAATCCGGTGAGACCGATCGCTCCATCCGTGTCGACGATATCACCATGGGGTATCGCGTCTTCGGAAGCGGCGACCCCCTTCTACTCATCATGGGCTACGGCAGCACCCTGAACCTGTGGGAACCGAGCCTAATTACCCAACTCGCCTCCCGATTCATGGTGATTGTGTTCGACAACCGGGGCATCGGACAATCCGAAACCGGAACGAAGACATTTTCCATCGAACAATTTGCCGACGACACATCCGGATTCATGGACGCCTTAGGCATCCAGCAGGCGCATATCCTCGGCTGGTCCATGGGCTCTCTGATCGCACAGGAACTGGTCCTCCGGCATCCATCCAAGGTCAACAAGCTGATTCTCTATGCCGCCCACTGCGGTGCCGAACGATTCCCTCCTAGCCCCGAAATCATCCAACTATTAACCGATCCGACCGGCACGCCTCAAGAACGAGGCATGCGATTCATCCGAATCCTCTTCCCCGAACCTTGGCTTCAAAACCAAGGCCAGCGGATTGGCGAAATCTTTTTTCGCCCCATGGGGAACATTCCGGAACAAACCCCCGAACAACAGTCCCAAGCCATCGTGGCATGGAAAGGCTCCGCAGATCGTCTGGGCCAAATCCGCCGCCCCGTCCTGCTGATCACGGGAGAGGAAGACGTCTTGGTTGTTCCCCAAAACTCACGCTTCATCTGCGATCAAATTCCCGCCGCCCAGTTGGACGTGATCGAGAACGCCGGCCACGGCCTGATGTTCCAGTACCCGGACCTATTCTGCGAAAAAGTCTTCCGTTTTCTTGAATGAAAGATGGGGACAACCGAAAAGGATGAATCGATGACCCGAAATACTATTCACGTACTTTCCCTTTTTCTCTTCACCGCCCTCTTCGCCGCCGGTTGCATGGGCCTCGGGGCCGCCGCCGTTGCCGGGGGTATCGTGTACTACAAATCCACCCACCACGAAACCGCGGTTGTCAACCTTCAGGCCAAACCCGACCGCGTCTATCGGGTCGCCCTCGAAACAGTCACCGCCAATCCCGACATCCAAATCGTTCGCCAAGACGACGCCTCCCACTTACTTGAACTAAAACAAGGCAAGTGCAACATCACCCTCAAAGTCTCCACCCTTTCCCCTACCCTCTCCCAGCTCCACGTCACGTCCGACGTCAACAGTGGAACCCCCGGGTCTTCCCAAGCGGTTTTGACCCGCGTGGGTGAAATCTGCGATCAGCTCGGTGTGACCCATTACGTCGTGAAATAAGGGCGACTCTCTCGGGTCCACCGACTTCACACAAATGGCCGCACAGGAAAACTGTGCGGCCATTGCTAAATCCAAAGAGAAACCAAACTAGATTTTGGTTCCGACGTAGGGCACGTGCTTGTATGGACTGTGCCAGTACTCGATAAAGTCCAGCGCGAGGACATCCCCTTCCAGAGTCGCCACAATTTCACCCTCGCCAACACCGGGGTTGACCATCGGGCCGCTGGCGACGTTGCCATCCACCGTATAGGTTCCGAAGACACGACGGGCAGAGCCGTCTGCCGTGTCGGAGATCAGCCAAGAACCGTCCGTGTTGAAGATGATATACCAGAGAGTTCCCCCACCCTGCGAGAGAGCCCACGTTCCCGTAAAATCAGAGGAAGAACTCCCTCCATCGTCAGAACCTCCACCACACCCGGTGAAAGCAAGGGAAACTACGAGAGCCATCAGCGCGATCAAAAACAGAGAATGTACCTTACGCATGTTTGTTCCTTTGGTTGTTGTTTTATTTAAATTGGTCCGAATTATTCATCGGTCATAATGAAAAGAATTTCTTCTTTCATCGCCGTGGCGGTTTGTCGAGATCTGCGAATAATTTGTAACAGCGTATCCAACATAATACGATCACTGGACTTTTCTTTTGGCAAGCCTTCAAGGAGGTCGCGTATTCCAAGTTCCATCGTTTCGATGGATGTTCCCGTCCGAATCGAGATCAGGAATCGGGCCGGAGCCGTTTCAATCAACCGAAGCCACGGAAGCTGTTTTAGTGGCTCGCTGTTATTGACCAGAATAATGGATTTTCCCTTGGCGATCTTCACCGTTGTGACCGGCTCCGAGAGCGTGTTGAGCCGTAGCGAAGTTTCCACCAGTTTGACGATTGCCTTGGCCCGGTCGGAATCCACGGACTCCAATTGTTGCAACACGCGCTCCGGCAAGGTCACCAATACAGCCCGCCGGGGTTCATCAAACTTGGGAGGTCGCCCTCCATGCTTCTTTTCTATTCTTGACGTCACGGTAATTTATAATATGAATACTCGTATCTTTTTTGGTTTCTATATTATAAATTTATTTAATGCAACTCAAAAATTGTTGCAATCAGCGTATGCGCGAGCGGCAAGAACAGTGAAAGAAAAACTATTAAACAACCAACGGGATCGCATCCCGCAACCTCTTAAGACAGCGAAAGGGTCTTCCGCAACAAGCCTTGATCGGCAACCCCTACCGTTTGCCGATTATGTAGAGGCGTCTGTCAAGGAGCTAAAATCGGAGTCGTTCCGTGCCGAGGCCGTCCTCCCCCGTGTGCCCTATCGTCACGCGCCCGGGGTCTTGCTCTTTCTGGCGCTCGCCATCTTGGCCATCACTTGGCCTTGGGTCCAATCCTTCCCTTCCGCATTCCTCGCCCACTGGGATCCGCCCTTCCACGCCTGGAAACTGGAACTGGTGGCCCGCACCCTCCTCTCGGGCCATCTGCTTCCCCACGATGGCAACACCAACATGTACTATCCCCACTCTGGGGCCCTCTACTTCGAAGCCCTTCACTGGCCGCAAGCCTTGGTGGCCCCCCCTGGGTCCACCATGTCCACCACATCTCGCCCACCGCCATTCCCCTGAATATCCACTATCCCAACGACTTCATCCTTCTCGCCTGCGAGCCCCTCGAAACCACCGTGCCCCTCGGCGGCACCCTCCACCTGCGCCACACCATCCAATGCCCGCCCGATTTAGAAATCGCCACCAGCCTCTCCGTCCGCACCCGCCTCACCGCCCCCAACGGCCAATGGATCGAAGCCGGCGTTTCTCTTCTCTCCCAAGGCGACCTCAACGACATCGCCTGCCAACTCCATCCTGTCCTCTACACGCTGGAACAAGCCATCCCCATCCCCGAACGCCTTCCCCCCCCGGCGACTACACCTTGACCCTCCTCGTGCGCAACACACTCGACAAGCGCCTCACCGGCCAACAAGACGGCCACTCCGCCAAACTCTTCCCCACCCCCATCCCCATCCGAATCGTTCCCGCTCAGGCCCCTGCAAAAGAGTAGGAAAGAAGCATGGAACAAATGGTCGGCGGAAAAACCCTTTCCTATGGCCAAGTCACCATGACGATATTGCTACGCTCTTTCACGTTGCGGTAGCCTCCACGCGTCAATCCGCTCACCATTAACCCAATCCGCTCACCGCTACGTGCCCGCCACTTGTTCAGCGGAGCCACCTTGATATGGTCACTTCCATTCAACACGCTCATCGGCTTCGACGTCTGCCCATGTCGTAAATACTCAAATGTGGCCGCATACCATTGACCATTGAGGTTCACGAAAACCCACGGATTCGCATTCACACCGGCCACGGCATGCCAAATATTCGCCTTGTCATAGGCCAGATTAATGACTCCCTCACCCACACTCGCATTCAATGTTGCCGTCTGTGGCCAACTCGACACATCCGGGTAAAGCCAATGAATCGTTCCCGTGATTTCTGCCGGAAATGAACCATCCGTTGGAGCCTCGCTATCATGAGCATCATCCACCGAAGAAGAATCGCATCCCGTCACCAGCAGCATGCCAGCAAATCCGATCGCCATAACCCTCAACCCAATTCGAAAGGACTTCATGTATTCACCTCTTCGTCGCATTTTACGTCATGAGGTCAACACATGCCAATCCCATTTTGTTAGGTTCTCTTCGTTCGACAGAGGGTCCAATCCTTGCATTCTAACCTTCTGGATTGAGCCCTCATGGCTCTTCCACCATCACCACGCCCCCATTGGTAATTTTCCATTTCACACTGGCCACTTCGGCAATGGTTTCGATGGCGTCGTACAGGCTGACACGCCGCAGGTTCATCGTGACGCTTCCTAGAGAATCCGAGGAGAATTTCCCAACGTCTCCGCCAAATCCCCACTCATTCTCCGGCTCAAAGGAATCTGCCAACCGTGTTCCGGGAGACGCCGGACGCGGTTCCACACCGTCTTCCAGTCGCCGTTCCTTGAAGACCACATTGACGCCCTCCCGATCCGGATCCGCCGCTATGCTGGCTTCAACCAAAAACTGGAGAACGTCCTTCACACGGGCCTGCCGGAATTCAACGGCTGGAATGATGATCCGCTTAAGCCTCGCAACAGTCTTGTCGCGCGCGGTCTGTGAGACTTCGAGAGTCAGTGTTCGATCTCCCACCACAATCCCGGCACCATTCGATGGCGAAACAGGCCCGAACCGTTCTCCGGTTTTCTCATCCCGTAGCATCCACGTTTCCGCAAAAACAGAAACACACATTCCCATCCATGCCAGCAGAAGAAATCGACGTTTCTTCACGAACATCTCCCTCAACTTCCCGGAGTCCCTACAGTCGTTGGCACAGCGTTCGTCGGAAGCGGAACGACCTCGCCCGAGATCGGCGCGAGCAAGAGCCGGAATCCATTGACTGCGCCGCGCGCATTGCCCATGAATCCATAAACCACATCACATTTCATGCGCGCAGGCTGACAATCATCCCAACCACCGCCCTGCCATCCGCCAAACAAAGGCCCACCGGCCACTTTGGTAGTGGTTTCCCACACATTGCCGCCCGCGCCAAAAATTCCCCAGCCGTTCTCGCCGCTATCTTCCACGGGGGCCGTCACAGGAAAGCCGTCGTGATATTCGGGAATGAACGGCAAATCCGAAAACTCCTGTTTCAGAGAAGCGTCCGCATAATTGCCCCGGCTAGGCGGCCATAGTTCGCCCCACGGATAGCTCTGCATTTTCCCGGCAAGCGTGTAGGCCGTGGCTTCCGTGCGCGAGGGCAATCGAAAGCGCCAACCGTCCGGCAACTTTCCGGCAGCACGTTCCTGCTCCGTCAGCCATGCGGCAAATGCCACCGTGTCGTCGAAATTCACTCGCACCACCGCCTGGCGCGGCTCCTGAAGAGACAATCCTCGGAAGTCGCCGCTGTCGTGCGCCGGATCTTTTTGCTGATATTCTTCGTTGGTGACCTCGAAACGTCCCACCCACACTTCCAAAGCGGGCACCCACACCATTTCCATTCCGGCGGTTTGCGTCACCCACGGCTTGCCTTCCACGGGCATCGGGGTGGTCGCCGCCAAATGCTCGAACACTTTTTCCTTCGGTTCCGCGACCACCGGCGGCGGCGGTTCAACGACCTCTTTCGGAGGAGGTGGCTCCACACTTGCAGAAGGCGTGCGGGGCTTGTCCAGCCACGACGCCAATAGACTCCCCGCCAGCATGAGACCACCAGCCACGGCTACCAAACTCGCCGCGATTCCAACGCGAATCCAAATATGTTTCCACTCTGCGGCGCTCCGTTTACGGGTGCCCGCCACTCGAGCCCCTTCCAACGCCTTCACAAAATCCTTGCACGTCACAAATCGATTTCGAGGCTTGGCCGCCAGTGCACGCCGCAAAGCCGCACGGGTAGCAGCAGAAAAATTCTTGGGTGGATTCCCGAGCTCTTTCGCCTGCGGCGGCGCACCGGCGAGCAAATTCCACGCCAGCACACCCAAGGCATATTGGTCGCTGGCGGAGTCCGGCTCCTCTCCCTCCCGCAATTCCGGTGCCAGATAAGCCCCCGTGGTTCCAGAACGAACAGCTTCCCCGTGAAAAATGGTCAAGTGGTGATGCATTTCCAGGCCAAAATCGGTCACCCGAACCACGCCATCCGGCCCCAAGAAGATATCCGACGGCTTCAAATTCCGATGCACAATCCGGCGGGAATGCGCAAAGTCGAGACCATCGGCAACCTGCTGAAGGATGGGCAACACTTCTTCAAGCGAGCGCTTTCCATCTGGGCCCGCCTCACCCCACGTTCCGATGTCAATGCCCGGCGCAAAATCCCCCACCAAAAAAATCTGATCTCCCACATACACCATCTGACGAATCACGGCCAGATTGGGATGCCGCTGATCGGAAATCCGCCGAATCCCCGCATGAATGACCGCCATCGCTGATTTCGAACGGCGCATATCCGGCGGCAACCAACGAACCGACACATCGGTTTGGGTCTCCCGGTCATGGCAACGCCACAGTTCCCCCAACGCGCTAGATCCCAGCGCCGCTAAGATCTCATAGCGATCCCACAGCACCGTTCCCACTCGGAGTTCCCTTTCCTTGGCCCCGATATCCAAAGGTGTACCCTTTGGACTCTGAATCTTGCTCGTTTGCAGAGTCATAATCGGCCCATAGTGCCAGCATTCTCCGTTTGCGACAACACGCAAACAAATGGCCTAACCAAAAATTAACACCCCTTGTTTTTAGCGTTGAGAATTCACCCAACTGTCCGGCCACTGATCATTTCCGGTGTGAAAAGACAGACGCGCCACCGACTCACCCGGCGTACCCAGACGCCAAAGGAAAATTTCATAATCCGCCGTATCGTGCTCATGCCCCACTCGGGCCGCACCAAAAGCCAACATCGATTCGTCGTTCGACACCCGCGGGAAATACTCGTGGCTCCACTCCCCCGGCGCATCCATCAGCGTCTCCATCTGTTGCCCCGTGCGATCCACGCGAGAAATCCGGGTTTTCATCCGTCCGCGATCTTCCACCAACACCAACCCGTTCCCGCTCGGCAGAAAAGCCAATTGGCAACCCCCGTCCACGCGCGTCTCGACGCCTTGCGGCACGGAGAAGAGCGAAGTACTCCGCTGCGATCCTCTCACCGTGACGGCCACGCGACGGCCATCCACGGGATCCACCGATGGACCCGTCCACTTCATTCCCTCCCGCGCGCCCAGCAACACCGTTTCCTCGCCCGTTTGCACATTCACCTGAATCACCTCACGACCGCCGCGATGGAACACCACCCCCTGCCCGTCGCCCGTCCAACACGGTTCTGCGCCGCGTTCCGCCACTCGCCACTCGGCGCCTCCAAATTCCAGCACCCAAATATCCCACTCTTCCAAGTTGCGAAACGACACCCATTCCAGTCGTGAGCGCGCAAACACCACTCGCTTCCCATCGGGAGATATTTTGGGCGTGGAATCCACAAACGGACTATGCGTCAGTCGCGTCCATTCCCCGGAAGGCCAATCCCAGCGCACCAACTCATGATTTCCAAACATCGTCGAACTCCACACCACAAATCCGCTACGCCCCGCCCACACTCTCGCCAACGCCTCCCGATCGCTCGCGCTCATCTCCAATTGATTCCCCCCCCCCGGCGCTTCCCTCGCGCCCGCCTTCTGTTGAACGCGCCACGTCCACGCCGAACCCACCACCACCAGCATCGCCACCACGCCCACACCCACCAGCGAAGCTCCTCTCCTTTTTCCCCACAGCAAGCCCAGCAGGCCCAAGCCGCCCAACGTATAATCCACCAACTGGCTGGCCACATGCGTACCCAACAACACCAGCCCCGCATCTGCCAACGCCACGCCCGTCAACCCCAGCGCGCCCGATCCCGCCGCCTCATAGGTCCCCATGCTCATGAAGGTCGGCACAGGCAACGCCGCTCCGCCCTCTCCGCCAATCAATCCCACCAGCACCTGCCATATGGGTAAATCCGCCAACGCCGGCCGCAATCCCCGCGCCACGCCATAAAAGGCCGCGCCCAGCCCCAGATATTTCACCACGCGAATGCCCACCGACAACGCCACCGCCTTCCCCAAGACGCCGGATTGCCGCACATGCAGAATCGAATCCGACACCTTCCCCAAGAACTGGCACAGCCCTCTCACCGCCTTCAGCGGCACCCTCGCCAAGACCCGCACCGCCCAGCGCGGGCCATGAAAGAGCGCCACCCACCCCACGGCCACCACGGCCAAAATAACGATGAACCCCCACACCAGCGGCACCCGCCCCTGCGCATCCAACATGGGTAGCGCCAACGCCAGCCCCAGCACCGCCACCATCGCCAAAAAATCGAACCAAATACTCAGCGCCATCGATGACGCACAGTCCTCGTGCTTCACCTTCTCGCCGCGATTGAGCAACGCCCAATAGGCCAATTCTCCCGCGCGCATCGGCAGCAAATCCACGAACATATTCCGAGCCAACGTCACCCCGAACATCCGCCACCGCCCCGGCAGCGCCTGAACACCCGCGCCCTGCAACAGCAACCGATAACGCACCGCCCGCAGGCCCCCCTGCACCACCTGCGCCAACGCATAGGCCGCCCAAACGCCAAACCCCATCGCCCACAGCGCCTGCGCCACCTCCCGCGCCGGTTTATCCGCCTCGCGAAACAACAACGCCAAGATTCCCGCCGACACCGCCAGCGACGCTAAAATTCGGAGTGCATTTTTCACGACCTGGGGCCACTCAACGAACACCCAAACATCTTAAAACCCCGTGACCCGGCAACCGGTGGAATCAAACCGGCAACTGGTGGAAGTAAATAACCCATTATATTGACCGCCGGCTGCACCGGCCGCGGCATCATCGCTGATTTCCGCCGAAGCCAAACCGATTTCGCTCGCCGTGCAATCGAAGCCCGACGCACGAATCAACTTCATCCGATCTTCCACGGTTCTCTCCGAGAGCACTCTCATGCGAAAGGCTCCGTCTTTGTTCATTTTTTCAACAAATGCTTTGGCGTTTTCTTGTGACATAACCAACCTTTCAACTTTATGAATACGGTACAAAATATCCAATCAACTGATTCAGCGCATGCCAGCCGATACCCCCCGTACCCGCCGCCACCACACCGGAGGCTTCCTCATCCGTCAGTTCGCGGTTTTCGGCAGCCGCCGTTGCCGCTTTCATCCGCTCCAGCTCGGCCACAAAATCATCGGCCGGAATTTTCAGCTTGGCCAGCAAGTCCGGCAACAGGCGGCCGGGCTCGGCCAGAATACGCGCCAGCAGATCGCGATCCTTCGCCAATTGGTCCAGGAAAGTCCGTGCGCGCGATCGCGCCGGGCAGGCTTCCTCTAGCACCAAATTCAAAATGGCCTTGGTCAAGATTTTGGGCGCGGTGACTTCCGTCCAGCCGCTCGCCAACTGCGTGAACCGCGTATTCAACGCGCATTCAATCTTGTCATCGAGGGGCGATCGTTCGGTTGTGAGTTCTTCGTTCATACCCAGTAAGTCCCCTCTTCTCAGAAAAAGTTCCCAAAAAGTTTTCCATAGTGTGGAAAACTTTTTTCCACACTGTGGAAAACTCAATCACGTCAGGGAGGCCCGAACACGTTGCCCTTTCCCTTCAGGTCGGCAATGAGGCGGCATCGGGCGCGGGCAATGCGGCTCTTGACGGTTCCCAGCGGCACTTCAAGGGCAACCGCCACGTCTTCATAGGAAAGCTGGTCCATCGCCACCATCAGCAACGGCGTGCGGAGGTCTTCGCTGAGGCGGCCAATCGCGGCATCAATCGCCTCGGCCAATTCCTCGGACTCCAGTTTGGTGCGCTTGGGTTGCGGCTCGGCATGGCGATGGAAATCGGCCGGGTCCAGCAACAGCGGCTGGCGCGAGGCCACGCGGGAGATGTGGTTCAAGGCGCGGTGCCGGGCAATGCCGTAGAGCCACGGGCGAAAGCGGGAGGAGTCTTCCAGTTTGGAGAGGGATCGATGCGCCACAATGAATGTTTCCTGCGTCAAATCTTCGGCGGTGGAGCGGTTGCCCGTCTGGCGCAAATGAAACCGATAAATGGCATCCAGATGGACGGTCACCAACTCGCCAAAGCGATCCACATCGCCACCCAAAACGGCTGAAATGATTTCCACTTCATTCTGCATACATGGCGGCCATACTCGCCGAAAGTTCTTTCGTAATGCAAGCCAAACAATGTATACAGAACGGTCAGGGTGAACCATGAGCGAACTGTTCCGAAAAAATGCGTTGGATAAGCTTTCTGCGCCCGATCGCTTGGATGAGCGGGTCACGCTGATTGCCCCCAGCCGGTGGGTGACCTTAGCCGCGCTGTTCGTTGTCCTGCTCGTGGCGGCTCTGTGGGGCGGATTCGGCCGTATGTCCACGAAAGTGAATGGCTCGGGCATGCTGCTGGAAACGAGCGGCTTTCAAAATGTGGTCAGCCTGTCGGACGGCGTGATGGGCGAACTGAACGTGCAAGAAGGATCTCGGGTCGAGAAGGGGGACGTGCTCGGCGTGGTGGCCCTGCCCCTGCAGCAAATGGAGTTGAAGGTATATCAAGACAAACTGGACTGGCTTCGCGCACAAGTGAATAAACTCCACACGGCCTCCAAAGAAAACCGTTCGGAGCGAACAACCTTTTATGAACAGACGCGGGCCAACAACATCGAAGCCATCCATCAGTTAACGCAGATTCTAGAAAAGCTGAAACACCTGTCGGACACCTATACCGAATTCAGCGGGCGCGGCATCGTGACGCAGGTGGAATCTCTGCGCATGCTGCAAGACATGCTGAATGGCTCCATCCAGATCACCCAACAACAGCAAGAAAACATGCGCGCAGATCTTGAAAAGGCGGACTTCGTTCTGAATTTTATGCGCGAGGAATGGCAACAACAACAGCAGCTCATGGACGCAGAAATGGAGCTGACATCGAAAATGGCCCAATTCCTGAACCGTTCCCTTCTCCTCAGCCCCACGCAGGGAACCATCGTCAATGTGCAGAAGACCGCTGGCGACAAGGTGTCGGACGGAGAGGTTATTTTTCTGATCCAACCCTCATCCGACGGCTCGCTCTATGCCAGCGCGTTCATCCCCGCCGCCAAGAGCAAGAGCGTGAAGGAAGGGCAGGCGGTCTATGTGTCGCCCGCCAATATCGAACCGCAACGAAGCGGCTATATGCTCGGCATCGTGGAAAAAGTCGGTAGCTATCCGGCCACCTTCGAGCAATTGATGAACGTGTTCAAAAACCGCGACTTGACCCAAATGCTCAAAGGCGATGAAGTCGCCGTGACGCTCGAGGTTCGCCTGTTTCCAGATGCCCAGAATCCAACGGGATACCGCTGGACCGGAAAAGCGCCCCAAGACGTGTCCATTACGGCAGGAACCCTCTGCACCGTCTCCGTGATCGTCGAGCAACGCCCCCCCCTCTCCTATGTCTTGCCCTGGATGAAGAAAAATTGGCTCGGGGATGTGCCGCACGAGGTGGGCTCCGCAACCGCTCCATGATCGAAGCGCCTCCAACGCACACTCCGCCCCCCTCCCCCACGTGGCCCCGCAAACGCGTCCCCACCGTGTTGCAAATGGAGGGCACCGAGTGCGGCGCGGCCTCACTGGCGATGGTCATGGCGCGGCACGGTCTCTATGTGCCGCTGGAACAAGTCCGCGTCGATTGCGGAATCTCGCGCGATGGCAGCAACGCCAAAAATATCATGATGGCCGCGCGCACACACGGTTTTGATGCCCGCGCATTCCGTATGGAACCCGGCGAATTGGGAACACTGGAATTTCCCCTCGTTCTGTTCTGGGAGTTTAACCATTTCGTGGTGCTGGAGGGACGCCAAGGCGACACGTTCTTCCTGAATGATCCCGCGTCGGGACCCCGGCGCGTCACCGCAGAACAATTCGACAGCTCCTATACGGGCGTGGCGCTTCAAATCACTCCGGGGCCCACCTTCAAGCCCGGGGGGGCTCCCCCCTCCCTGCTCAAGGGGTTACTCCAACGCGTGGCGCCCATGAAAAGCGCCATTCTGTTCATCGTGCTGGCGAGCATTTTGTTGGCGGCGCCGGGCATGGTCATCCCGTCCCTTTCGCGAATTTTTGTGGACGACATCTTGGGACCCAATCCCAATTGGCTCGCGCCGCTCCTGCTGGCGTTGACAGGAGCCACCTTAACCACACTCTTGTTGACGTGGCTCCAGCGCGTGGCCATCCGCTCGCTGACGATTGGTTTTCTCACCGTCAACAGTTGCGGAATGTTCGAACATCTCCTGCGCCTGCCCATGGCCTTCCACATGCAGCGCAATCCGGGCGAAATCCAGCACCGCATCAGCCTCAACGACCAGTTATCGGAAATGATGTGCGGCCAAGTGGGCGAAGCCTTCACCAGTCTGTTCATGGTGGTGTTCTACGGAGCGCTTCTGCTGGCGTACGATGTTCCGCTGGCGCTGGCGGGCATTGCCATCGCGGCCATCAATTTGCTTGTGCTGACGTGGGTGGCACAGCGCCGCAAGGTGCTCAACCAAACGCTCGTGCAGGAGAAAAATAAATTGATGGGCATCGCGATGTCCGGCATCCAGCTCATGGAGACCATCAAAGCCTCCGCCTCCGAACAGGATTTCTTCGCGCGTTGGGCCGGACAGCAGGCCAAGGACTGCAATGCGGAACAGCGTATGTCCGCCTCCACCGTTGCCTTTTCTGCGCTGCCGATCTTGCTCTCCAGCCTCAATAATGCGGTCATTCTTCTCTTCGGAGCTTGGCGAGTCATCGACGGCGACATGACCATGGGCATGCTGGTGGCTTTTCAAAGCCTGATGGGCGCCTTCCTCGCGCCCGTGTCGCAGTTCACCCAACTGGGCGCTCAAATGCAGGAGGCCAAAGGCTCCCTCGACAAACTCAACGATGTGTCCAATCAAGCGCGCGACCCCGTCTATGACCACGAAACAGACATTCCTCCGGCGGGAGACGTGCAGGAAATCCGCGGCGAATTGGAACTGAAATCCGTGTGCTTTGGATACAGCCCTGTTTCGCCTCCCCTCCTTCAGGATTTTTCGTTGCATATCCGTCCGGGGCGACGGGTGGCCGTGGTGGGACGTAGCGGATCGGGAAAATCCACTGTCGCCAAAATCGCCGCAGGCCTCTACAAGCCGTGGTCGGGTGAAGTGCTCTATGACGGAATTCCCCTCGCCGAGTGGCCCCGAAAACGACTGGAAGGCGCCGTGGCCATCGTGGATCAGGACATTGTGCTCTTTCGCGATTCATTGCGAGACAACCTATCCATGTGGAATCCCATGATGGAGGAAGAAGACATCCTTCGAGCCAGCCGGGATGCCGAAATCCATGCCGACATCGCCGGGCGCGCTGGCGGCTATGGAGCCACCCTGAGCGAGGGCGGCACCAATTTCAGCGGCGGGCAACGGCAACGCATCGAGATCGCCCGCGCTCTGGCCAACGATCCCGCCCTGCTGATCTTGGACGAGGCCACCAGTGCCCTGGATGCGGAAACCGAGCAGAAAATCGACAACCACATTCGACAACGCGGATGCTCCTGCCTCCTGGTGGCGCATCGACTCAGCACCATTCGCGATTGCGATGAAATCATCGTGCTCAACGAAGGCCAAATGGTTCAGCGTGGAACTCACGACGAGTTGATGAAAGACGAACAGGGCGTCTATGCCCGGATGATCCGATCGGAATGAGCGGAATGAAAACCACCTCCATTCCTTGGAACACCCTTTGCCCCGATGCCCATGCGCCTCCGGAGGTGCTGGAGGGTGGGGCCGCCTTCTTCCCCGTGGACGACAAGATGCGATTCGTGGAATCCGGCTCCATCAATCTCTTCATCGGATCCTTCGACAAATCCACAGGATTGCCCGTGGGAACCTACCTGTGGGTGGCCGGCTTGGATGCGGGACACCCGTTGTTTCCCATGCCCGTTCGGCTCGACAAAGACAACGTGGACTACCGCTTGGTGGCCATTCCCCTCCCCGGAAGCATCCTTCGGCAAAGCCGCATTCCTTGGACGGAATTGGCGCGTCAAGACGAGACCGTACGCGATCTCTACGAAAGTTTCTTCATCCAATTGCTCTCCCCCTTCGCCCGCGAGATGCCACCCTCCAACACCCGTGTGATCACCCCGGCCGATTTGGAAAAGAGCCGTTCCTTCCACTATCCGGCTCACACAAACTTTCGTCCCAACCACGGTTTACTGTGGGTTCAGCTCAAGGACGGCTATGGCGTGCTCAACGGCGATGAAGAGCAAATGCTTCTGGCCCCCGGCTCCGAATTTCCGCTCTTTGCTCAAATGTGGTTGCAGTCGATGGATCCGCTTTCCATCGAATGCCGTACCACCTCTGAATATTTGCTTGATCCCCATTTTGAGATCCACCACGAGCAAGTGTTTCGTCACTATATGCGCGCGGTGCTGGTGGCCGTCTCCTATCGAAACCAACGGCGACAGCGGCGACAACGCCTCCTGATCCAGCACGAGCAAACCCAAATGAAAGGGGTGCGGGCGCGTTTTCGTGCATTGATCCAAGGCGACCGCGAAAAAAGCCGTGGGCCAGCCCCTTCCCTTATCTCCCCCCTCCATGCCGTTATCCAACGGGTGGGACAGGCTTGCGGCACAACCGTGGAGTGGACAGAAACACCAGTAGAAACTTATGCGGACATCGAATCAATAGCTCTCCGCCTGCTTGAACAACACAATTTGTTTTATCGAAAAATCAACCTGTCCGGCACGTGGTGGAAAGAAGAAGGCGCCCCGGTCATAGCATTCCGCAACACGAACGGCGGTCCCGTTGCGCTGATCTCCAAACAAGGTTCCTATCGCCTGTGGGATCCCGCCAACGGAACAGAAACCCCTCTGACGGCCAAAACCGCCGCCCAACTGAATCCGGTCGCCATTTCAGTCTATGCAAGACTGCCTGCCCGACCACTGGGACTGCGCGATGTCCTCGCGTTGGCTTTTCTCCAGTTGCGTACGGATATTCGGTCCACCTTCCTCATTGGGCTTCTGGGCGGTCTGGTGGCGTTGGTGCCTGCGCGCATCACCAGCACCCTGTTCAACACCCTCATCCCAACGGCCGACTACGTTCAACTGTTTCAAATGGGTATTATCCTGATCAGTGCGGCTTGCACGGGTGCGCTTTTCGAGCTGACACGTTCCATGCTCATGCTGCGAATCAAGACTCGCTCCAACTATCAGTTGCAGGCGGCCATCTGGGGGCGCCTTCTGAATCTTCCGGTTGGATTTTTTGGAAACTATTCGGCGGGCGACTTGGCCCAGCGCGTGATGGGCGTGGACGCCATCCGTTCCATGTTGACCGACAACGTGAGCCAAGCGGGCATGACGCTGATCTTCGCGTTGCCAAACCTGGGACTCATGCTCTACTACAGCCCCGTGTTGGCCGGCATGGGCCTGTTGGCCTTGTGGGTCTACATCACACTCTTAATGGGGATCGGGTTCATCAACTATCACAACCAAGGACAGGAATACAAACGGGATGGCGAACTGGCCGGCTTTGCCCTGCAAGCCCTCACGGGAATTGCCAAGATTCGAATGTCCATTTCCGAAAACCGCGCCTTTGCCCGGTGGGCCACCGTTTTCGCAGAAAAGGTTCACTGGAAAACGCGCAGCATCAACAACCTCACCACGCTGGAACTGCTCGCCGCCTTGTTCCCGCCGCTGATGACAGGCCTCTTCTTTTGGATCATCGGAAGCCATTGGAAAAACACAACACTCAACACCGGAAACTATCTGGCGTTTAACGCCGCGTTTTCCTCCTTGGCCATCGCCTTCACCGAATTCGCCTACATCATTCCATCCCTGCTCGCGTCCATAGCCCTCTACCAACGACTCAAACCCGTTCTTGAAGCCACACCCGAAATTTTCGACTCGCAAAAATCTGCGGGCAAGATCGACGGAAACGTGGAAATCCGAAACGTGACCTATCGCTATCGGCCCGACCTGCCGCCCGTGCTTCAAGGTGTCACCCTTCGCGCAAAGCCCGGCGAATTCGTTGCCATCGTCGGCCCATCCGGTGCCGGCAAGTCCACCCTCGCCCGCCTGTTACTGGGCTTTGACACCCCGGAAAGCGGAGGTATTTTTTATGGTGGAATCGATTTGGCCTCCGTGAACCGACGCGACCTGCGCAAACAAATCGGCGCCGTCCTGCAAGGAGGCGGCCTCCTTCAAGCCTCCATCTACGAAAATATTGCCGGGACCTCCGGCATGTCCCACGACGAAGCCTGGGAGGCGGCTAGGCTGGCCGGATGCGATGCCGACATCCGCGCCATGCCCATGGGAATGCATACACTGGTCTTCAATGGAACCGTCTCCGGCGGCCAGCGCCAACGCCTGCTCATTGCCCGTGCTCTGGCCCGACATCCGCGCGTGGTACTCTTCGATGAAGCCACCAGCGCACTCGACAACGAGACGCAGGCGCATGTGTCCGACAGCCTCGAGCGACTGAACGCCACGCGCTTGGTCATTGCCCACCGATTGTCCACCATCCGTCATGCCGACCGCATCTATGTGATGGAAGCGGGACGCATCGTCCAAACGGGAACCTTTCAAGAACTGATTCAACAACCCGGACCCTTCCAACGCTTGGCCAAGAGACAAATGCTATGAATAGAAAATGGTTTCTCTCCACTCTTTCCATTCTGACTCGGTTCAGCACCGGCGCAGGTGTGAGTCTTCTCGCAGCCGGTTGCCATTCGCTACCCACCGCCCCTGCGAGTCCCACAACTCTATGGGAGCCTTCCAGCTATTCTTCCTACGATGAAGTCGCCGCATGGACGGCCCCGTCGACGACCGCCCCCGCGATGAACGAGCCTCTCACACTTGGAATCTTGCAAACCAACGCCATCACATCCAACCCGGTCTTGCAGCAGCGACTTCAGCAGGCCCGGCAAAGTGAAGCCCGCATGCGCCAAGCCATGAGCGCATGGTACCCCACCGCCGATGTAGGTGCCACGCTGGGCGTGAGCGATAGCGATGCCGATGGGGTGATATCCAATCGACTCACCGCCACCACCCTGGGACCTCAGGCTTCCTTGTCGTGGTTGCTCCTCGACTTTGGAACGCGTTCCGCCACCCTGCGAGCCGCCCTTCTGGACACCTTGGCCGCCAACCACCAGTTCAACCAGACCTTTCAAGACGTTGTCCTCGAGGTGCATGTCGCCTATTACGATTTGCTGGGAGCGCAAGCGTTCATCACCGCCAGCCAAACCAACCTGGCCACATCGGCCACAACGTTGGATGCCGCTACGCTCAAGGAATCCGGCGGCCTCGGTACGCGACTGGATCGGCTACGCGCCCAAACCGATTATGAGCAATCACGATCTCAGCTCGAAAGCGCGCGCGCGGCAGAGGCAACGGCGAAAAGTCGCTTGGCGGCATCCGTGGGTTGGCCCGCCTCGACACCCTTGAATGTGGTCATGCCACAGGCCAAACTCCCGGATGAATCGGATTGGCCCGAAGAA
This sequence comes from uncultured Verrucomicrobiota bacterium, assembly GCA_964647595.1. Classification (GTDB taxonomy): domain Bacteria; phylum Verrucomicrobiota; class Kiritimatiellia; order CAIQIC01; family Lenti-01; genus Lenti-01. Next base: position 28,219 of record CAZYGH010000021.1, on the reverse strand, counting down.
CGCGTGGAAGAATGGATCAACCAAGCCCTCGCCCAACGGCCTGATGTGGCGGCCGCCCACCTCGCCGTTCTTGCCGCCGAACACAAATGGCGCGCGACCCGAGCCGAGCGCTATCCACGACTGACCGGCGGAGTCCAAGCCGAGCAAACCGATCATCGCTATTCCAACAGTGCCATCGAAGACCGGGATTCCACCGAGTATTCCGCCCAACTGGCCCTCACCTTCAACGTGTTCGACGGACGACTGACCGCCAACCGAATCCAAGCCGCCGCAGAGGCGCTCGAAGAAGCCCGACAACGCAATCGAGAAATAGAACTCGCGGTCAGCAAATTCGTTTGGGATCGCTATTATGAATTGCGCTCCGCCATTCGTCAGCTCGGATTTTCCCGCGCCGCCCTCGATTCCGCCGAAGAGGCCTTTGCCATGACCGACGAACGCTATCGCTCGGGCCTGTGCGACATCGTCTTCTTGCTCGACGTGCAAAATTCCCTTTCCACAGCCCGACGAACGTGGATCTCCGCCGTGAACGACGTTTTCGTCGCCCAGATCCGGCTGACTCACGCCATGGGAATGTTGGGACAGGATACGCCGTGAAATCGCTCTATCGCATTCTATTCCGTGTAATCAGGGGAACCCTCACGGCCAGCGGACTTTTCGCCCTGCTGTTCTTGGCCATGCAATTCACGAATCTGCCGTGGAGCCTGTATCGTAGCCTCTTCGAGATTCCAAACCTGTCAACCCGATCGCCCACGCACATCCTGGTCATGGGAGGAAGCGGAATTCCGGGCGAGTCGGGACTCATGAGAACCTTCTACGGCGCACAGGCTGCCCGACTTCATCTCGACGCAGAGGTGCTGGTAGCCATGCCGTTGGGAGCCAGCGACTCCGAAGCCTCACGCGCCTATTTGGATGAACTTCTTCTTCGGGGAGTCCAAACAAATCGTGTCCACATCCTGCCTGATGGCAGAAACACCCGCGAGCAAGCCATCCGGATGAAGGACTATCTGGGCGGACAGCCCAGCGCCGCCACCCTGCTCGTGGTCAGCAATCCCGAGCACATCCGCCGAACGGTGGCCAGCTTGCGGCGCGTTGGGTTCACCAATGTCGCCGCCATGCCCGCACACACTCTGTCGATTGATGACCGCCTGCCATGGAACGTCACCGAGCTCGACGCACCACAGGATTCCATCCCTAACGTCCGATCCTTCATTCCCGACATTGGCTCTTCCCTGCATCTTCGCTATGATCTGTGGAACAATCTCGGCTATACACAACTTTCCATCCGCGAATATGTGGGGCTCCTCTACTATCGCCTCCGCGGCTGGATTTGACCCCCCCTCCGCATAAGCTATCACAATTAATTAACTGTGATAGTTCCTCTGGCTCCAAAACAGAAATCGCACCCCAACGTTAGAAGTTGTACTGGAAGCCAATGTTGATGTCGTGCTCGGAGTAGTTGCGAAGGAAGTTGACGTTGATGGTACCAATGAGATCGAGGTGCCGCCAAATGCGCTGGCGATAGTCGCCGCTAATACCCACAAAGGTGTCCCAATCCATTTCGGGGCTTTCGCCCGCCGACCACGTCCCATCCTTCGTGGCTTGAGCCTGAAGGCTGAGCCATTCGTTCATGATTTCTGGCCGAGCATCTTCCTTCTGGCGGCCTAGGCGAACGTCGAATTGGAAGAAGTAATCTTGATACGTGCGGCGAAGACGAAGCACTCCAGCATATCGAGTGTCCCAATAGGGCGACCAATAAAAGTCGGACTTCTCGTCCATGGTGTAGATGGAGGATTCCAAGCCGCCCCAGATGCCTTGGCGCTCGAACAAACGCCAGAAGGATGCAATGGCCACCATGGTCATGGCGTTTTTGTCGCTCAGACTCCAATAGCGGGAGTCGCCGGAAAGATTCCACGAGTCGTTGATTTTCCAAAGTGTATTCACGTAGAGAGAGTTGTAGGAAATCATGCGGCGGGCGGAGGGAATGAGATCGTGATCGAAGGAAGCGAGGACTTGCAGGGCTTTGTAAGGTCTCCAGACCATAGAGAGCGTCGCCACCAGTTCGGTATCCGAGGAAGCGGTTTGAAGATACCCACTCTGGAGCGAAAGAGTTTTCTGTCCGATGTTGGCAAAGAAGCTGGCTTGATCGTTGATGCGCAAGGTAAGAGCAGCGCGAATGACTTGGACGTCAGCAGAGTACTCATATTTCTCGATGCGATTGGTTTGAACGGGCCGCGTGGTCGTGGTCTCGATGGAGGTGACGGTGGTGGAGTTGGTGCCATCCACCGTCTCCGAACGAGTTTCAATGCTAGAGGTGGTTTCGCTCTTGTTCACTTCAAACCAATAATTGGAGGAGACGGTCTGGTCGATGCTTCCAGAACGATAGGAGGCTTCGACGCCTACAACCGCGCTGAGATTCAAGCCTCCGCGGATTTCTCCCTGAGTTTGAACAATCTGTTCGTTGGATTGGTTTTCGCGATAGGCGGCGGCCAGATAGACGTTGGAGGGGCGAAAGCGCTTGCGGCTGGTTCCGGATCGATCGGCCTGATCCAAGCCACCGGAGGGATTTCCAGTGGGAATTCGGTTTTGGGTGAAGTTGATGAGTTCGCGAAGCAGATTGTCGGGGTAGCCATCGCGACGCAACAACTCGATTTGTTTTTCGGCCAGAAACGGCTGATCCAGCAACGTTGCGATTTCGGCGCGCAACCGGCGAGCCATGAACACAGGGTGCTGAGACAACGCAGCCTCGACCACCTTTTCGGCATCCTCGTCCCAGCCGGGTTCATAACGGCGAACCATCAAGATATTATCGCCGGGGAAGGTATAGCCGCCACCGCCCACCACGAAACCCAGTTGGTACATGCGAGAGGATTCGTTCAAGACCGCACGGATGGGGTTGATCAGTTTGGCGACGTTGCTGCCTTCTCCCTGCCCGATCTCGCTATAGGGATAGGCCACGGCCATGGGTTCGCCGGGCGTCAACCCCAAGTGCTTTTCGATCAGCGCCCGACTGTTTTCGAATTCCTTGCGGATGCGGGAGCTCCATTCGCGCAACGTTTCCAGGCGATTCCGTTGGGGCAACCAGACGCGGTTGACCAAGTTAAAAACCTTGGGCTCGGGCTCGGGGCCGATCGGCTGATCGGTGTTGGCATGCATCAGATGGCTATAGATATCCCACAGGCCCGACTCGTGCGCGGCGCGCACTTCTTCCCACGCCGCATAGATCGGGGCGTTCAGTTCTTCGAGGCTCGTAATGATCGCCATGCCGAAGGTGATGCCCAATTCTTCGGCAACAGGCGAGCCAAGTTGGAAGGAGGTGCGCAAGCCATCGTCGAAGGTGACGGCGGCCACCTTCGCAGGTCGGACATCTTCCGTCAGGGGAGTAGCTCGCACACCGGTGAAGGCATAGTGAATGCCATCCACCAGACGCGCCAGCCAAGGCTTGGGGCCGCTTTTTTCAAGGCGTCGCTGACCATTCGCTAAGTATTCCGGAATATCGGAGGGCGCAATAAAACTAAACCCGGCATTTCTCAACGCCACCAGATGCTCAAAAAGCCGACGATTGGACGTCAGGGCCATCCATTCACTTTCGGTCAACCCATGATAGAGCAAGGTGAAAACGGTGTGCTGACCGGCTTCTTCCAGTCGATCCAGAGCATCCATAGCATTTTGATACCGCCCGCGCTGGATTTCGAGACGGGCCAGATCCAAATCACGCAACGGATTATTGGGCTGGTAGGCATCATAAACTTCATTCAATGCGGTTTCAGCCGCATTGTAATCCTTGACGGTCATGGCGATTTCATAGCGAGTCCGCAACGCGGCATGATTGTGAGGATTAAAGTCTTTGAGAATCAAATCAACCGTCGAGCGTGCCTTCTCGATTTGATGGGCCATGAGAGCAATCTGGGCGTACTGGTTTCGCCACGGCACGTAGGTGGGCAAGACCGGAATGGCGGCCTCGTATTCTTCAAGGGCCATGGTCAAGGGCCAATGAACGGGGTCCTTGCGACCCAACACAACGAGACGTGCGCCGAGACGAATTTGCAACCGAGCGCGAATCAGTTCGTCATCGGTATCCTCGATCAGTTTCCGCAAGGACTTGACCATTTCCTCGGGCACTTGAGCAATTTCGGCGATGTCGGCCCGAATGGTCATGGCCGTCCATCGCGCGGGTTCTTCCGCCAACACGCGGCGGGCCTGTTCGTCGGCCTCGTCGAGACTACCCACCAACATCAGGGATCGGGCATAGTCTGTCCGGAAATCAAGATTATCCGGAATTTCAGCAACGACCTGCGACCATAAATCGAGGGAATCCTCGTAGCGTTGAACAAGGCCATAAATGCGGGCAAGGTCAATCTTGACGTCGAACCGATAGTCATCTTCTTCAACGAGCTTCTCGAAAATGACCACGGCGGGTTCCAAACGGCCCAATCGGAAGAGGTTTTGAGCATACCAGTAGCGGATGTCGTAGCTCTTGGGATCCTGCTTGAGCGAACCTTCGAGATACTTGTCAGCGGCTCGCCAGTCATTGCGCAACAGAGCCAACTGGGCGAGCAGGCTGTAGGCCTTGGGGGAATCGGGGCGAAGATTGAGATACTGAATCCAGAGTTGCTCGGCTTCTTGCGCGCGACCCGTGTGGTAATAACTCCAGCCAAGAGCTTCCCAAATGGCCTCAACGGTTGGATTGTACTTGAGAGAATTCTCCAGCAGAGGGGCCGCCTGAGCATAGTCCTTCTCCTGCATCAGCAAGATGGCTTGTTCCAATTCGTCATTCGCCGTATCTTTCGGACGGGGATCGGCCTCCCCGTTCTGAAGGGTGAAGGGCGCCCGCTCAGTCCCCTCCCGCTGTGTACTGCGCTTGAGATGCTCAACGGCTTGTTGGGTCGCGTTTGTCTCCATCGGCTTCGGCGTAAAACCCACCGACAGCATCGCGGAGCAAAAAAGCCCGAGCCAGATCTTCGCCGTCCGTTTGTTCATGAAGAACGCTTTCGAAAAGGTCGGCGGCAGAAGAAGAGACAAACGCCCAAAACCATCATGGCCAATATTCCTTGACCAAAGCCATCGAGAGCATGCGCGCGCCCTCGGGCGAAAGATGGACTCCATCGCGTTCGCGAACGGGAATGGATTCGGCAGTTTTGGGATCCATCACGCGTTCGGCATATCCCCCCGTCCGACGGTCAGCAAACATCTTGGAAAAATCGTGTAGGGTGACGGCGGGGCGCGTGGCAGCTGCCGCAACCGCCATCTCGTTAATGTGCTTGGCAAAAGCATCCGCAACGGGGTCGCGCATCGGCGGCAACAACAGCCAGATGATGCGTTCGCATCCACCCGCTTGCAGGTGATCCATGGATTTTCCGATGCGGGAGGAATATTCGGCATCCCACTCCGGAGTGCCCGGTTGCACCACAGAACTGCCGCCGGTCAACTCCATGGGCTGGCGATCGTTGGCGCCGAGAGCCACGACGGCGACCTTGGGCTTGCGTTCCGCGCACAGTTCGTCGATCTTTGCCATCCAATCAAAGGCATCTAGCCGGGCCAGTCCCGTGCCGATGCCAGCGAAGGTGGAAGCTTGTATTCCCGCCGGATGTTTTGCCAGCTCGCGCTCCATCGAGGGACCCGGAAGGCGCATCATCGAATCGCCAATCATGAGGACGGGAGACCCGATCCCCTGCGGACCCGCTTGGGCACCCATTACGAGGGTCAACGCCCATAGCACGATTCCCATTCCCAACCCTTTCGCCTTGACGGCGACCACTCGATGGCATGGCATAATTTTCATGGCACAGGACTGTAGGGCCATGGGTCCAAAATTACAAACAAAATGGGATGATTTCTTTATTGATTGAGGGCCTTCCCCACGGTATCCGCCACCCATTCTCTCGGGCGGTCCAAATGCAGGATAACCGCCACCCGGGCAATCGGCGCACTCACGGTGATCCAGAACGAACGAATCGGCCCATAGGGCAGATGCTCGTTGTTGCGATGGAGCGAGGCGGCATTCAAGGCCAGCGCGATCAAATAGAATACCAGCAGTCCACGCACAACCTTGGCCAATGGAACCCCACTTTGAACGGGTTCAGATTTCGTATTCATGGACACTCCTGACTCTCGATTCTATGGACTAAAATTGGAAATAGATGAACGGTGCGACCCCTTCCGGGCCGAGCGCCAAGATAATCGTCAACACCACAGCGGCCGCCGCACCCAATGCCCAAGAAGGCCATCCAGAGAGTCGACGCGCGAGTCGCCACATGTTGCCCCCATCAAAAAATTGCGTAGCAAACCCCAAGACCACCATGCCGATGGACAGACCACTCCACAGCGTGACGGCCGGGACGGAAGAGCGCCAATCGGCGATGCCTTGAAGAATGGCCGTGACCGTTTCCACGTTGCCCCCACGGAAGAGAACCCACGAGAAGCACACCACGTGGAAAATCCAGATTCGCCCAAGCATCGCAATAGCCCAAGGGGCGGGCTTTGCACCTTTTTGAGGAATGCCCATCCATTGGCGCACCCTGCGTTCGACGGAAAGATAGATTCCGTGAAACGCTCCCCAGAGAAAGAAAGTCCACGCAGCACCATGCCACATTCCGCCAAGGAGGAACGTGATGAACAAATTGGCATAGGTCCTCGCCTCCCCCCTACGCGAACCACCTAGCGGAATATACAAATAGTCGCGCAGCCACGAGGAGAGCGAGATGTGCCAGCGGCGCCAAAAATCCTGCAATGTGGTTCCAAAGTAAGGCGCATTGAAGTTGTCAGGAAAACGGAAGCCCATCAGCAACGCCGTGCCAATGGCAATGTCGGAATAGGCCGAAAAATCACAATAAATCTGTACGGCGTAGGCATACACCGCCATCAGAATATCGGGCCCGCTATAGATTTCCGGCCAGTTGAAGACGGGATCCGCCAATCGCGAGGCCAGCCAGTTGGCCACCACGGTTTTTTTGAACAAGCCGCACAGAATCAGGAAAACGGCGCGGCCGGATTCGATCGGTTCCGATCGAACCGGCATCGCCTCCATCTGCGGCACCAGATCCGTTGCGCGCACGATGGGCCCGGCCACCAGTTGCGGAAAGAAGGCCAGATAGTTGGCAAAATCGATCCACGAGCGGGCAGGAACCACTTGGCGGCGGTACACATCCACCACATAGCTCAGCGCCTGAAAGGTGAAGAATGAAATGCCCACCGGCAACACAATCTGCGATAGCCAAGGAAAAACCGTTTCCTGAACCTGCACCAACCACGCCACGGCATCGGGTCCCAGCGAGATGCAGATCGGACGCAACAACGGAAAGAGCATGTCGGCAAAGAAAAACCCGGTGTATTTGAAGAAACCCAGCATGCCGATATTGAGCCCCACAATTCCGAATAGGAGTCGGTACCGGGCCTTGTCGGAACCACCGCCCTTGGCGAGGTAGTCCATGCGTAGCGCGGCGGCATGATTCACCAACGCCGAGCCCAGCAACATCAGCGCAAACTTCCAGCTCCAGAAACCGTAGAAGAACAGGCTCGCGAGAAGAAGAAATGTTTTTCGCACCCGCGGATAGCCCGCCAATCCCCAATGCAGACTGAACACGAGGAAAAAGAATACAGCAAAAATCGTTGTGGGGAATAGCATACGAATTCTCCTGATCGACGACTTAGAGAGGTGGAGGCATGGAAAGTTTGCCGTCTGTGCCCAGCAAATAGAGGCGCGGTTCCACGTAATCACCAGAGGTACTATTGGGATCTTCGCTCGAAATATGCAAAGGCACTCGCCACGTTTCTTTCAGGGGTGGAATCAGAACGCTACCAATGGCCATTTCGCGCAGAAGCAGCGTATCGCCGGGCTTGGGCGTCAGGAAATCGCCGGTGGTGGGACGAATCACATCTCCGGCGGGCGTAGCCACGCCGGCGTTCGGAGTATCCCATAACGCGGCCTCGGTCTGCACCACAATGACATTGGCGGGATAGTCCTCCAACGCAGAATTCAACGCATCCAGCCACTTCTTTTCGGGTACTACGCGACGCTTCAGCACAACGCCCGACCATTGATGACGTCGAATCAAGCCCACCACAAAGGCGGGATCCACATCGCCGTCGTAGGAAAGGTCAATCGTGGGCAGCAGACGAATGCGGTGGAAAGAGCAAAACATGCGTAGGATGCTGGCTTCGGCAGGCAACTCTTCGGGCAAGCTTCGATCTGGATTTTGAAAAACCCAAACCGGGGACAGAGCCGAAATGCTTCCCACGTAGGGTCGAAGTGCGGCGACCTGTTGCGAAGGATCGCCGGGGGGAACAAACACGAGAGTCGATGGGTCCGGCTCGCAATCCATCCGAATGATGCGCGCGCGCGCCACACCCAACTCAAAGGCGAACGGAGCAATCCCCCACCACCCGTACGCCACTTCCGGGGGGATTTCCACTGGGGCATCAAAAATCTCCAGTCCATTGACAAATCCTCTCATCCCATCGCCGCGAACCTCAAAACGCATTTTCATACTGCCCGGTGGTCGAATCCACGGGCGCGAGTTGTGCGTCACGAGCTCTCCGTTTACCCACGCCTGCAAATGAATGAAGCCTTCCTGATCGAAACCGAATCGGACCATGGCTCGGGAACTGCGGCGCGCATAGATCCAGAATAGGCCTTGCGATTCGTCGATGACCACTTCGAGATGTCCGTCGCGCAGGAGCTCCGAACGCCGAAGTCGCAAAAAAGTTTCGGCTTGGTCAACGGCCGCGCGCAACTCGTAGCGACCACGGTCCAGACTACGAATACCGCCGGATGCAATCCAGCCATCAGACAGTCGACCCGCCGCAAAATCATCGGTGATGCGATTGGTCAGAGGCAGAAAGCTCTCGTAGAGTTGCCGTTGTTTCGTCTTCTGGCCTTCTGCAGATTGAGAGCGAATGTAATCAAAGAAGAGGGCTGACTCTGGAAAAGTCAGCATCTCCATACTCAGGAGTGATTGGCCAAATGGAATCTGCGAATCCGGCGATTGGCCCAGCTCCAGCATTCCGCGCATCGTGTCATAGCGCTCGCGGGATCTATCCTGTAAATTCAACAGCGCGATGCGAGCCGCCAGATTCATGGGGGACTCCTCCACCAAGGTTTTCACCATGGCGCGCGCCTCGACCCGTCGCTTCTGGCGATTCAGCCAATTGGCTTGGGCAATCAAAATATCGGGGTTTTCAGGAAAGATTCGCGCGTAGAGATTGAGCTGTTCACGAGCTTCATCGGGGCGATCCATTCGCTCCAACAACTCGGCACGGCGAATGACCATGTTGATCTGGCCAGGCCCCATTTCTAGACATTTTGTGTAGCACTCCAGCCCTTTCTCCAAATCGCCCTTCTGAATCCACGCACGGCCGATCAAGGAGAGCGCCTCCGTGCTGTTGGGATCCTCCTGGAGCCACTTTTCCCACTGCTCGATGGCCTTGCTGTAATCGCCTTCCTGATAGGCCAGATAGCCACCGCGTCGGGCGGCATCTTGGCGGGCCAACGGCGAAAGCGCCTCTTCCGGCAAGGCTCGGGTGGCGAGCTGATAGTACAAGCTCAAATGCATGTCGGAAGACTGCGGAGAGGTCTCTTCCGCGACCACCACATCGGGAATCGCCCCTTCCAATTCTTCCGCACGCTCGGGAGAGGCCACCGCAATCATTGCCCCGGTGAACATCGCGGCAATGGAAGCAAACGATGACATCTGTTCGACGGAAGCGGGGAACTGGATGGCTAGTTTCATGTCGTGATCCTTTATTCGTTGGTGGACTTGCTGTAGCCAGGGAATCAAGAGGGGAATGTCGGACTTGGAGACCTGTTGGCAGTCGAGATAGACGCCATCGCTGCCCATTTTGACGGCCTCTTCGGCAGGCAGTTCAGACGGGATTTGCAATGCCAGTTCAGACGTGCGTAGGGTGATACAGGGCAAGACGGGAACATGGCGCATCTTCGCGAAGGTGCGGATGGTGGAATCGTCCCACTGCGGCAACACCAGCGGAATGGCCTTCACGGCGTCCATCCACGGGGGGCTTACCGCCGCAAGACTAAATGCGTCGGCGTGGAGCAACTGCAAGAGCGCGGGGGTCGGAATCTTATGTTCTGCCGACCAACTTTTGATCACCTGCCGCGGGCGGGGGAAATCCAACGAGATAATCTGCGTGGAAGCCACTCCGGGCTCGGAGTCCCACACTTCAAAGGCGAACAGTCCCGGACGGGAAACGCCCATCAAATCGAGGGGCTCTTTCAGGAGCATCCGCCCATCAATGGTCGCAAACAGCGTGCGGCCCTGCATCGAAAGTTCCAGCACCTGCTCCTTGCCGGGATAGGTGCTCAAATCGTGCGCCGTGGCCTGCGTGAATTCTTCTGCGCCATACACCTTCTGGTTCACCCACACACTTCCATTCTTGTCGAACAGAATGCGCACGCCTTCTTCGCCGCCGGGACGTGCCCGCAAGCGAATGCCAAACTGCCCATCCATCACGCGGAATCGCATGCGCAGCGCAAAATCCTCAAACATGTCGCTTCCCACCATCCACGCCAACGCCCCCGTTGTGGGCTTAAAGTTTCCGGTATTGGTTCCAGGCGGAACGGCCTTGACCCACAAACTTCCATCCTCTGGATATTCCAACAGCCCCCAATCGGTCATCCAGCGGTCGGCATCCAGCGTTTTTTTCATCTTCCAAGGGGGAACGGCGCGGCCCGATTCCATGATCGAAATGAACTGCTCTAAACTCCAGTTGGGATTGACCAACAAACGATTCAGTGCGCGCGGGTCGGAAAATCGCGTATTCAACAGAAAGGGTCCCAAGGAAAATCCAATCCCATAAAACTCCCCCACCTTCGCGAGATTCAGCACGCGGGTGGGAACCGCGCGAGGATCATATTGGCCGTAATCGCCATAAGGAAAAGCAAACGCCGTGGGTGCAAATTCCATTTCCGTTTGGAATTCGGCCACCGTCCGCTTGTGTTCCGCCGTGATGCGCTCTTGAAACTCCTCGGGCGACTCCAGTCGTTGTTCATCCGTGATCCACATGGGCGAGGAAAAGAAGTTGCCGGTCTCGCCATCGGCCCCCGTTGGAATGCGCTGAAATCCATCGCAGGACTCGGCACCGATTTCCCACGTGCCAGAACGGGCCATGTCGCGCAAGATGGGCCAGCGAAGGGCACTGGGATCCTTGTTCCGAAGGGTATCCCCCCGCACAAACATGGTCGTCTTCCACCGATTTTCGCGCAAAATATCCCGCGTTTCCAAATACGAATTTTTCTTGCCCTGCTCCATGGTGATCAGGACGGCTTTGCGCGGGAGCAACGTCCCGTTCTGGTAGAACTCCTTCACATCGGAAAGGCCGATGGGGTTGAAACCGTTTTTTCTCAAAGCGCGAATCTGTTCCTCGTATTGCGGGCGCGAAATTTCTTCGGGGCCCTGCACCTTGCCGGCGCTCACCCCTCCATACGCCAGCGCAATGAAGGTCTCCGCATCGCGAACACCCGGTGGAAAAGGCTTGTAGCGAATGCGCTGATAAATGGCCCGCAGCGGCACCCACAACGCCACGATCACACAAATGCCAGCAAAGAAATAGAGCCAAGCCCGCACATTGCTGTCTTGTCGCACCGGCTGGGGACGAGACCATTTGATGGGGTCACCCGGTTCGGAGTCCGACTTCGACTCCGGCGACGGCGCAGACAGAGGCGTGGGCGCCGCATCCGCCATCCGGACTGGACGCGGAGGTTCCGTGGGATCATCCGGCATGATCCGGCTCACGCTCGGCGGCGGCGGAAATGGATTCTCGTCGTCGCCCTGAAATGGGTCCGAGTTCTTGTTCATCCGCGCGTTCCCCACTTTTTGCCCTTCAGCGTCGCCAAGGCCCAATAAATCTGCCAACTAAAAAACAGCATATAGCTGGCCGTGTACACAAAGCCCGTCCACCAATAGCGCCGGCCGGTCTGCTCCCAATAGTGGAGCGTCCACACCGCCGTGATGGCCATCACACCCATCATATAGGACAACGCCAAATTGCTGCCTCCGGCCATAATCGCCATCAGCGGTGCAATGATGAGGGCCGCGCTCATGACAACGGGCTCAATGATCGGCATCCACATCATGGCATACCACGACAACGCCGGAACCGGATGCTTGCGCCACATCCATTTGCCCACCTTCACAATTTCGCGCAGATAGGATCGGCTCCACCGCGCCTGCTGGCGAATGTATTGCTTCCACCCTTCGGGCGCGATGGTCGTGGCGAGCGCCTGATCGTGGTACACAATCTTGTAGTCCTTCAAAATATAGTTCGTCAGGCTTCGGTCATCGCCGAAATTGCCATACTCCCCCATCACCTTTGCGTTCAGCCACTCGTCGAGCACATGCAGTACACAGACCCGCCGATACGCCGAAAAACATCCCGGCAAACAACTCACCGTGCCGCTCACGCTTTCCGCCGCCTTCATCACCTTATATGAAAAGTAATAGCGCACGTCCTGCATTTTTGTCAGCAAATTAACGCCCGCATTTTCCACATCGCAATGCCCGCTAACGCCGCCCACCGATGGATCTGAAAACCCCTGCATCAGCTTCTGGATCGAACCGGGGAAGATGAACGTGTCCGAATCCACGCACACCATGAACTCGCCGCGCGCCAACAGCACCGCCACCGCCCACGCATGGCTCAAGCCTCGGTTCTTGTGAAAGTCCACGATCACCAAGGTCGGATGCCGCGTCTGGGCCGCCATCATTTGCTCCAGCGTCCGGTCGGTCGACCCGTCATTCACACAGACCACCTCGAGCTTTTCTTCAGGATAGCGAGCCGCAAAGATCCTTTCAATCGTCTGCCGAATCACGACCTCCTCGTTCATGCAAGGAACCAGCACCGTCACCGTGGGCTCAAACCCCACATCCCGTGGCGGAACGTAGATCGATGCAATCAAAAAACGCGACACCACGAAAATGCCCGCCACCAGCGAATACAAGCTCACCAACGGCTGATAAAAATAGTTTCCCGCACTGCGCAACTGCATGAAAACGGCTGTCGCCAACATCAAAACCGCCACCGTCAGAATCAACGTCGCCACCCATTTGGGCGGCCGATGGTACAGTTTTGCCATCCTCTCTCGCGTCTCTTCGACCGACGGGAATTCCGCCTCCGCCGCCAACGGCACCTCCGATTCGGTTTTCTCCAGCGGGAGCTGGCAATAGGGACACACAACGGGAGGCGGCGTACGGTTCACATGCACCGTCACCCCGCAGGGATCGCAATGGCAATGCGTGATTCTCACCACCGCCGGCTTAAATTCAAATGGCATGGAATCCATCCAAAAACCTGACTTCAACTTTCATCGATTCGGTCTTGCGAACGCCAAACAGTCCTTCAAGCACCCAACCACCGTCTTGCATCCTAGTCCAATATCAATCGCACAACCTACAACAAATCAGCTCGCCTGTCTGCGACGAAAAGCATTTTAACGCAAAGTAAACATTTGCATCTTTGACACAAGACGCTCATGGTACTAGGATAAAACAAGTCATTTTAGGAAAAACCACCAAAAACGACCGAGGAGAAGTTCGAATGGCCAACATCTTGATCATTGATGACGACGTCGCCGTCAGGGAATACCTCGCTACGTTAGTAACGCGCCTCAATCACAAAGCATTTCAAGCTGAAACGTGTGCGCAAGGCCTCTCCCAAATGGCCAACCCGGATATTCAAGTGATCATTTCTGATATTTATCTGCCCGACAGTCCCCTGCTCGGCGAGTGGGTGGACCAGCTCAAAGCGAAAGCCAATGGTCGCCCCCTTATCCTGATCACCGGCGAGCCTTCAGAAGAACTGGCCGCCAAAGCGCAAAGCGGCGAAATCATGGCGTTTCTCACCAAACCCTTTGAGCTGGCCTTCATCAAAGGTCTCCTTGCGAAAGCCGTTAACCCCGGAAAACCCTCCTCGCTATAAAGCGAAAGCCGACCCATGATCGACAAGACCAGACTGGGAATTCCCTTTTTTGACGAGCACTACGGCGGCATCTACCGGAAGCGCCCCGTTCTGTGCATCGGTCGTCAGGGCAGCGGAAAAACCATCGCCGCACTCCAGTCCCTCATGCAAAGTGTCAAGGAAGGCGAACGCGGCCTGATGCTCTCTTCCTGGCGAGCCCACGACTTGGCCATCATCGCCGAAAAAATGGGATTTCCCCTCGCCGAAGCCGCATCCAAAGGTCAAGTCACTCTCCTCGAATACGCCGACATCATGCAAACGCCCGAATTCGAGAAGAATCTCACCCTGCCGCCCGGCAGCTTCATGGAATTTCAAAACATCATCGAAGCCAACAGCATCGGCCGCGTGATCATCGACACCGTCTTGCCCTGGATTGCCATCCGCCAAGAAGAAAAATTAGCCAAACACATTTATTCTTTCATTCAAGCCATTGAGCGCATGGGCGTCACCTGCCTGCTCACGCTGCCCAAACCCGTCTCCGCTCTCGCCTTCACCCTGAAGAACCGATTGGAAGAACAGGTGCCCATCGTCTTCACCCTCGACAAAGACTCGCAAGACCAGCGCTCTCTACTGATTAACAAATATCTGGGCGACCAAAATCTCCCGCCCCCCGTTCCCTTTGTCATCGTCCCCGGCGTCGGAATCATTCGCGCACCCAAGATGGTCCCCCCCCCCCCCCCCCCCCCCCCCCCCCCCCCCCCGGGCAACACCCCCCCCCCCCCCCGCCGCCACCCCCCCCCCCCCCTCCCATGCGGCAACCACTCGCATCTCCATGCGCGAAACCATCCCCATCCCTCCCCCCCGGGAAGTTGCCCCCAAGCCCACTCCCACCCCTTCGGCCAAGCCGCCGCCCGAAAAAGCCGGTCCAATCAAATTCTCATCCGCGTTTCGTTCTTGAGTGATCCCATAGGAGTCCACGGTAGCGATGTACGCTGAATACTGGAATCTGAAAAGCAACCCCTTTCTAAATGTGGTCGAACGGCGTTTTCTCTTCACCGGCGACCAACACGAGGAAGCCATCGCCCGCTTCACCTTTCTGGCCGAAAGCGGTCGCCTCGCCGGCGTACTCACCGGCCCCTATGGCGTGGGCAAATCCACCGTTCTGAAGCACGTCGCCGAAGCCATGGCCGAACGCGACATTACCGTCATTCGCATGGATGCCATTCCCGGCGGCCAATTGCCCATGGCCCAGCACATTCTCTCCGCCATGAAAATCGAGGGCCCCTCCACCTCTCTCCCCGATGCCCTCATGTGCTTCTGGCGCGCCTGCGAAAAACATCCCGAAACACTCAAGCGCACCCTCCTCTGCATCGACGAAGCCCACTATCTCTCCGCCGAAAAAGGCCTCTACCTCGTCCATTATCTCACCAACCTGCGCATCATCAATCCCCGCACCCAAACCGAAGAACCCCTCTTCACCATCATTTTGGCCGGTTCCCCCGAACTCCTCCCCGCTGTGCAGGCCGAACCCTCCCTGTGCCAACGCATTCAAATCATTTTCAACCTTTCCCCCCTGTCCGAGGCACAAACGTCCGCCTATATCCAGCACCACATGCGCGCCGTGGGCGGCGACATCTGGGTGTTTGAACGCGATGCCCTTGACGCCATCTACCGCTACTCGGGCGGCCTTCCCCGAAAAATCAATCTACTCTGCGACACCTCTCTCATGCTGGGGTTTGCCTCTCGGTCTCCCCAAATCAGCGCCGCCATCGTCGCCCAATCCGCCTGCGACACCGGCCTCGCCCCCCCTTTACCCACCCCCCCTCTCCCAACCCCCGGCGAAAAAACACCCATTGCA
>CAZYGH010000021.1:0-12446 GCA_964647595.1 uncultured Verrucomicrobiota bacterium | reverse complement strand
AACAGGCGAGCATCTCTTTCGACAAACAGCGAGACTTGTCGAGCATACTTCTGAACGAAATTTCGATAGCGAGTCATGGGGTGGAAAACACCCCATGAACGAGTTAAACGCACTCTTTTGGAATCCCATCACCCTTATCGCCGGCCTGTTGGCCGTGTTTTTTACCCTCATGGCCTATGTCCGCCGCAGAGTCTCCCGCCGCGCGCGCGCTGCCAAAAAGGCGGAAAAACCCTACCGCGTTTCCGACCCCTACACCCCTCCCGTCATTCAGCCCACCCCCGAACCCGTGGTCGACCAATCCCATCAACTACTCACCACAAGCAAAAACAAAGCCGGCAACAAATATTTTCGGCAATTCGGCCAACCCAATCCCACGCCCCAAGACAAGCACGCCGAACCCACCGACTACATTTGGGAGTGATCCCATGTCTCATTCCCGGCCCGCTGTTTTCGGCCTTGTCGGATGGATCCTCCTCTGCACCCTTTCCGCTTTCGCCGCCCCCGACCTCGTCTCCCTCTCGCCCCAAACCCTTCTCCCCGGTGAAGCAACCCCGCCCGCAAAAAACTCACCCAGCGACGGCGTGATTCTCGAACTGCCCGCCGATCCCACCGATCGCGCCTTTTGGGACATCGCCCTCCGCCGCCTCGATCCCGATGAAACCTCCCTTGCCGTCGACCTCTCCTGCGACAATCCCTCCGCCCTCCGCGCCCTCACCCTTCACCTTCAGAATGGCGATGCCTGGCAAAGCGCCTCCCACACCCTCGAAGGAACCGAACGCCAAACCCTGTATTTCCACCGCTCCGATTTTCACGCAGAAACCGGAAACCCCGACTGGAAGAAAGCTTCCCTTCTGCGCATCTCCCTGTGGCGCAACTCAAGCGCCGCACCCGCCGCCGCCACCCTCCTCCTTCACTCCATTCGCCTGCAAACCCCCTCCATCGCCATCCTGCGCGGCACCGAACTCACCGCACCCGGCGAAACCGGTCTCGCCGAAACCAGCGCCGCCCGCGCCCTCCGCCTGTTTGAAAAAGCCGGCATCCCCGCCACCCTCGTCTCCGACGACCTCTCCACACTCGACCTTCGCCGCTCCACCCTCCTCGTTCTGCCCTATAACCCCGTCCTCTCCAAATCCAACCTCGACCTTCTCGAGCGCTTCGTCAAACGCGGTGGCCGCCTCGCCGTGTTCTATCAATCCAACACCCGCCTCGCCCTCCTTCTCGGATTCCAAGTCCAGCCCTATGCCACCCAATCCGAAAATTGGACCACCGTTTCCTTCGCCCAAACCAACGTCTTCGGTCTTCCCGACTCCATGCCCCATCTCACCCAACACATCCTACCCGTCCGCGCCACCGACCCCACCTCCCTCGTTCTCGGGAATTGGCTCACCCCCGATGGCATCCCCGATCGATCCCTCCCCGCCGCCGCCCTCTCTCGCAAAGGATTCTGGTTTTCACACCTCCCGCCCCTCCCTTCTTCCTCGGCCATACAGTGGCTTCTCGCCTCCCTCGCCTATCTTGATCCCGCCCAACAGCCCTCCCTCAACACCTTTCTCGCCACCACCCAACAACGCGACGCCCAAGCCCCCGCCCTCCTCACCTCCACCCCCGCCCCCACCAACGAAATTCGTGCCGTCTGGGCCTTACCCATCCCCACGCGCATCCGCGAAGAAACCTTACGCACTCTCTCCCAAGACCACATCCAAACCCTCTTTGAACAACTCGTCACCTTGGCCGACAACCTCTCCGACAACAAACCCCACCAAACACGCCTCTCTCGAGCCATCACCCTCGCCCACGCCCACTCCATCCAACTTCACGTTTGGATCTACGCCCTCAACGCCGAACCCTTCGCCGATCGCATCCCCTCCCTTCGCATCCAAGGCCGCCTCATGAAAGATCCCGACGGCAACCCCCTCCCCTGGCTCTGTCCCCTTCATCCGGAAAATGAAAGCCTACTCACCACCACCCTCGACACCCTTGCCCAACTCGGCGTAGACGGCATCCATCTGGACTACATCCGCTATCCCGGCCGCAACGGCTGCTATTGCCCCCTCCACCGCATCGCCTTCGAAAAACAGCGCGGCACGCCCGTTTCCCAGTGGCCCGCCGATGTCCTCCCCGGCGCCCCCCTCGCCGCCGACTACCACGACTTTCTTCGTTCCCACTTAAGCGCCCTTCTCGCCCGCCTCACCCAGCGCCTCCACACCGCCAGCCCCTCCATCCGCCTCTCCGCCGCCGTCTACCCCACCCCCGCCGCCGCCGCCGAAAACGCCCAAGACTGGCCCGCCTGGATCCGCGACGGCCACCTCGACTTCGTTTCCCCCATGCTCTACACCACCGACTCCACCCGCTTCGCCCAAATGCTCGACCTCGCCCTCGCCGCCTCCCCCTCCCCCTCCATGATTCTTCCCGGCATCGGAACCGGCGCCGACGAATCCCAACTCGACGCCCTCTCCACCGCCCAACAAATCCTCATCACCCGCCAGAAAAAAACCGCCGGCTACGCCCTCTTCCAACTCGACTCCGACCTCACCACCCGCACCCTCCCCGCCCTCCTCCCCCCCTAAACCCAAAACGATCACGTATCCCGATCCGCGATAGCCCACGTTTTCCACACAATGGAAAAGGTTGGAGCGATTTTTCCACACAATGGAAAGAATGTTTCCACACTGTGGAAAACTCCCGCCGAAGAGCATTCCACGCCTCTGCGCCTCTGCGCGAAAATCGCCCGTTCCTCCTCTTCTTTCCAATCCATAATCCCCGAGCCGTTCTCCCGCTGAGGCACTGCGCAACCCCTCAAACTTGAATATATGAAAGCGCCCCCTTTTCAGTTATGGGGATGTGGAAACAACGCGGAAACCGACATGGGACCATGTGCTATATGTGAACTGAGTTCCGAGAGAAGTATTGTCAATTGACCTGCAACTGCTGGACGCGCTATTCCATCCGCCGCCTCGGCAATTCGGCGAGTCGTTCCAAGTTTGATGAATAGCATCCGTCATCCATTCATAAACATTTCCGCTTAAATCATAAATCTCCCAATGGTTGGCATTACTTTGGGTTTGAAAAGTGCCTCCGTGACTAGAACCATCATAGTATCCGACAGGTGTTGTTTTGATAACAAAAGCCCCATAGGGGTCGCCACTGTTGATGTAGTTGGCATCTTGTCCAGATATGGTACCTCGACCATGCGCATAAAGAGAGTTGGATGTGCCGGTCCACGCAGCGGCTTTATAAAATTCATTATAGTAATTGGCTTCCGCTGAATTGTGGTCCATAGGAAGCCGAAATCCGGCATAGTTCCCTATCCATTGTTGCCGCTCAACATCGCTGAATCCATCTTCCATTTTTGGATAGGTCAAATGTGCGGGATACCAGTTTGTATGAGTGGACCCCTCTTGATAGCACCGCTGGGCAAGTCCGCGACCCTCATGAATTGTAAGCCAGTTGCAGTACTTAACTGCACCATACCAAGAAACGCCAGTAATTGGATGCCCTAAATAGTCATTGTAGACTGAATATCTACTGCCAATCAGCTCATCAGGGTTGTAGAGAAGGCGTGAGTCGGAGATCCGAAACATCACCCATCTGTCATCTATTGAATTGATGTATACATTGCCATTCGCCGAAAAATACATGAATGCCCCTCTCTCGGTCGCAGGATTGGCCTGGGCATCATTGAGAAAATCGCAGAATTGCTCGTTCCTTACCTCATACTTCGACATATAAAAATCGTATTGAGGGCCTTGTGGTTGGCCGCCTCTTGAAACCAACATCATTTCTGCCGCTGGTGTTGGCCCTGGACTGTGGATAATACGGAAATACATGGGTATTTGGGCCTTCATTATTCCGCCTGCCGCCGCAATTTTGGTCAGGGAAGACCAATCTGACGACCAGTTGGTTTGAAGTGATGAACTCCATTGGACCGTGTAGGTGCCGTTGGTGTTGACATCGTCCCAAGTGATTTCGCCGTTACCAGCCAATCCAACAACCTCGAAATCTGCAGCAATGGCGATTGACGAGAAAAGCAGAACAAGCGATGCCGTATATTTCAGGCCTTGTTTCATTTGACCACCTTGCTCTTTTCTAAGGCTCTATTCTGAACAAAAAACTCAATGGTTTTTGAATACGTTTGACCGGACTTATTGTGAAATTCTACCTCTGCCGTCATTTTCCACGTATCGCCAACTTTGTCGAATTGACCCCATTGCTTAACTTCGGCACCATGCTTCCCAGATCGAATCGCAATATATTGATCAACCATTGAATACTCGCCATAAGCGTTACGCTGTGGCGGCGGGTTTGGATCAACTGGAAGTTTCAAGAAAATCATGAATTGCTCCCACAACGAATATTTCATAATGGCCTTGAAAGATGACCGTGATGACAAAGTCTTGCCTGTTCCTCCGCACGCTTGACATCGCAACGTTTTGGCACCATTACAAACTGGGCATAATACCAATCCCAGCACACTCCCCCGCCCAGAACATCTCATGCAAATTGGATTTCGTGTGTTTGGCGGATTGAAGCCACGCCGATTATCGAAATACCATTTATCTTTCCCTGTTCCATCACATTTGGGGCATGATATTGAACCTTGAACGGTACCGCGTCCCCCACATTCAGGACACTCAAGAATGCCTATACCCTTACAACTTTTGCAAATTCCAGAATGTTGTTGCCTCTCTTCAAAGGCTTCAATAGGCCGGGTTCTGCAATAATACCAAAATGCCACTGCCGCCAGCCCAATCAGGACCAGAAGCAGGGTGGAAGAATTTGATTGGTTTTGACCACTCATTGCCAAAGGTTATCCATAAACGCAAAATATGTCTGCCCCTCCACCATTGGCAGACGGGCTTGCGCACAAGAAAGGCAACATGGAAGATGTAGTATTTTTAACAGGTGTCACCCTTTTTATTTTTCCGTTTTTCATGAATACCAATCATCATCCGAATCACAACCATGCAGATCATTGCTGCGATCACTAGATAAACTTTCATTTGTTCTCCTTTTGTTGAATTATTCTTTGCCAGCAATATATGTCTGGGGTGTAGAGGGGCGGCTGTTAAACATGTGCTGGATATATTTCTCCCGATGTTCAGGATCGATGCGTATGCGACTGGTAAGATCCAGTGCGGCGGTCAAAACTCGAACTTCCCCTGTCATTGAGGCAACAATATAAACAATGTTGCTCCCTTCCTCCTCGGATCGCAACAAACTCCCCCTGATCAACTTGCCGTTTTTAGTGCGAAGTTCAACATTGTCGTTCTTTGTATAAAGTGGGGCACTGGCGTTTAGCTTGCAGCGGAATACCTCTTCTGCTTTTGCCTTTTGAGCTTCAAACAAAAGACGGGGGTCCTCTTCATGGGCAATCGTAGCGTGTTCTTTTTGAACCTCATGGGTAATAATCGTTGATTGCGAGTCCAAGTTCGCCAATGGCTCAGTGCTACCTTCTATCGCAACTGTGATGCCCGTTCCCACCGTGCTAACAATGGGTGGCAACAGTTTTTTAAATTGTGGTGACAGCAAATATGCTCCAAAGGCAACCATGCCGAGGAGAATAATCTGGCAAAGTCGGATAAGTGACTTGCGACCCAGAAAATAGACACGAACGCCTTTCAGTTTTTTGCCAATGGCCAAATGATATCCGCAGTGAACACATATTGTGGCGTCGCGATCGATTGGCTTCGCACACTCGGGGCAGTATTTTCCAATAATCAGACTTGGCGCATCACGAATAATACGAAGCCTCTGGGTTGAAACCGAGTGAACTGCAACCGAGTTTTGTTTTCCGCAATGCGGACAATTCAGCAGAAGATTTTCCGATGAGTTATCAAAATCAAAATCTTGATTGCAAAAAGAACATTTGATTGCAGTAGACATATTTAAATCCATTTCCTCAGGTGTCAACCCGTGGCTGGATTCTTATGCCTATTCCCCCAATAAAGAGGCACGTACTCCAACCCGTGTCTCGTCTGAGGTACTGGCATACCTGTTATGAAACACTAGCCGAAGCCGTGCCCATACGGGCACGTCTTCGCCCAGTTCGTTTCATAACATCAAAAAAACTGCCAGTTTTCAGACGAAACGGTGACTGCGCGTTAACGCATTAAATTATTTTGAGGGGTGTTTTCTTTCTCTTGCTTCCTCTGTGCATTAACGAAACATTTGCAAAGATCTGTGCATACTCAACTGTCTGCCATGTTGTCCTATAGTGGTTTCAAAATCCAGCACAATCAAGATTCAAGGGCTAGCGAGAATGCGGGCGCACTCACGTGACTTCAATCCGGCTCACGACCCACGCGCGAAATGAACGAACTTTTTCGAGTACGCTTGTCTTGTCTAAATCGTCACGTCCATCATCGGGGGCGGAATCGTACCGATATTCCACGGCATAGGGCGTCAAATCCACCAATGCTTCGACATCTTCAGGAAAGTTCATCTGATGATCGGTGCCCAGGTCCACTAAATCTCCCAACCGATGGATTCGACCGTAGGCAATACCGCACTTGGAGAGCGATGCTTTGAGGAGCTTTTCAGTTGCCTGCTGGGCATGGAAACCAAAAACCTCAACCGGGGCGGCGTCATCCAAAACAAGCTTTTCCAAAACATAGATGTCCTGGTCCGACTTGGCCAAAAGAAGGCGTGCCAGATCAGGGGGCGGCATAGAGCACCTTCCCTTCCCGAACGGCCTCGTGGATGACGGTACCGGGGATTTGCGACCACTCATCAAATATCTGGCGGCTGTACACCAGCACATCGGCGGGAATACGCAACGGTCTGAGCAACCTCGACAACCGAGCCATTTCCTTGCGCCGGGACTGCACTTCGGGCTCGATCAACAAAAAGTCGCAATCGCTTTCCGGTCCGGCATCTCCACGCGCCTGCGAGCCAAACAGAATGATGGTCGCATCGGGCGCAGCCTGGTGCAACACGTTGGCCGCCTGTTCTATAACGGATGACGTCCGATGAAATGATGTTTTTACGGTGGAATCGGCCAGATGATCCTGCGGTTTCATACATCGCCCTTCTTGGGTCGGATAGTGCCCCGTTCCACTGCCAAAATCAACCCCTTGTTCAACTGGGCGCATCCTCGTTCCATTGGCTTCAACTATCCAAGGACATGGAGCCCCCCAGCCCTCTCGCCAAGGACGCCAAGAAGTGAATCTTCCGACTCCTCCCTCTCCGTGAATCTCCGTGCCCTCTGTGAGAGAAATCCCATCCCTCTCACAGAGCAATGGAGCAAAATGATTGAAGGGGGTTGAATTTGGGGGAATTTGGTTGAATGTGGATTGAAATTAAGGGGTTATGACTTTGAGTGGGGTGGATCTACGCTGGGAGAATGAAAAGGGTCTGGAAGTGAGAATGGAAAGGGTCTGGATTTGGGGGGTTATCGGGGGTGGATGAGAAGTTCTTTGAAGGTTGATCCGGGGGATCTGGCGTTGCGCATGGATGCTGTTGTTTCGATTTCTTGTGTCTGGAAGGGTTCAAAAAGGGATCGAATTTCGGGGGTGTCGTTTATGGATAGGAGCCACTTGCCTTTGAGCTTTGAAAGTGTGACGGCTATGGCGTGGATGTCTTCCATCGTGAAAAGATTGTATTGGTCGCACTTGCCTGCTGTATAGGGAGGGTCGAGGTAGAAGAGGGTTTCGGGGGAGTCGTATAGGGACATGCAGCGTTGCCAGTCCAAGCGTTCGATGGATACGCGGTCGAGGCGGGCGGACAGGGGTGCGAGTGATGCGAGCTTGTTTCGAATGCTTGTTCGGCCATCCGTCTTGGCTACGGCGTAGTTTTCCCCTTTTCCGAACATGCTTGATGTGTTTCGGTAGAAGTAGCGGGCGGCGCGTTGGAGTTCGGTGATTCCGGTGTCTCGCTTGAGGAGGTTAAACAGGTAGCGGGAGTGGGGAAGGTTTTCGAGTTCGGAGGCAAGGGCGGATGGGTGAAATTTGGCTTGGAGGAAGAAGTTGACGAGGTCGCCGTCGATGTCGTTTAAGACTTCGCAGGTGGCTGGTGTTTTGGAAAGCAGGACGGCGGCACCCCCTGCGAAGACTTCGCAGTAGCAGGTGTGGGGGGAGGACTCAATGATGTGGATGATGTGTTTAAGGAGGCGAGACTTTCCTCCGGCACGCTTGAGGCATGGCTTCACGCGGCGCTCCGGTGCGGGGGTGCGGGGTGCGGGGTGCGGGGTGCGGGGGTGCGGGGGTGATTGTCGGGTGTTTTCATATTTTTCAAGTCAAATGTAGTCCGCTGATGGCGTTGGCGAGGAGGGTTTCGGCGATGGGGGTGGCGGGCTCTGGGGGGGTAAGGAAAAGGGTTTTGATTTTGCGGATGGCGTCGGCTTTGGAGGGGCTTTCGCGGAGGATTTGCGGGAGGTCGGCGTAGCGGTGGCGGAAGGTCCGCGAGAGGGTGGCGGAGGCGGCGTCGGCGATGGCGTCGGCTTGGTCTGTGTCAGAATCTTTCGCGGCGAAAAAAGGCGCGGGAGTCGCCGACCCCCTCGGCGGCGAATGGTGAGTATGCGGGGGCGGCGGCTTTTCGCTGGATGGGGAATCCGAGGCGTTCGGATAGAGGGGTCAAGGCGTCGTCTGTGGGTTCGATGCCGGCGGCTGCCAAGGACTGGAGGAGATCGGCGGTGCGTTTGACTTCTTCGGTGGTGTCTTCGGCGAATGTGATGGTGGGAGGGCGGCCGGTGTAGCCGTTGAGGTCGAGCCACTGGGTGACGAGTTGATTGCGAAGGGTTTCGCCGAGGCAGCGGGCATCGAATCGGCGGATATCGGAGCGGACGTCGCCTTGGAGGTCAGCGGTTCCGGAGCCGAGGCCGGTTGGGCTGGCTTCTGAAGAAAGGGTTTGTCCGAGGATGAGGCGGGAGATTTCGCGGCGGCAGTGGGCTTTGAAGGATTCGAAGCCGGCGCCGGAGTCTTTGGCGGATTCTTTGAGTTCAACTTGGGAAACGTTGGAGACGACGAGGCCGCCGAGTTGGGTGGAATAGGCGATGGCGGATTCGAGGATGCGGCGGTCGTTGTCGTCCGATCCGTCGACTCGGCCGACGATGAATGGCGACCCATAGCGTTCGAGGTAGCGTGCCCACCAGGTGGTGGCCATGGCGGAGAGGAGCCAAAGGAAGAAGATGGATCGCATGGGGCCGCCGAAGCGATCCGGGGCGGAGAGCATGTGGCCGCGATGGATGATGTAGCGTGAGGTGTCGATGGGTGGTGCAGACTGGAAGCCGGCGAATTGTTCTTTGTCTGTGACGATGGGGTTGCCGTCCTGATCCCATCCGATGAGGCGATAGGGGACGGGTACGAGTTCGGCGATGGAGAAGCGTCGACCCAGTTCTGGGGCGGAAGGATCGGCTGTGGCAAAGACTTTTTCGGCGATGGAGAGCGGGTAAAGGGTGGCGTCGAGGAGGTGGGCGTTGATGTTGAAAATGTCGGGCGAGTTGAGGAGCATGAGTTCGACGGCGGTGGCGGCTTCAACGTCGGCAGGGTTGTTTTTGTCCCAGGGGGTGACGGTGAGCGGGTCGCCGAGGACGGCATTCTTGCGCTTGAAGAGTTCGGATTGGATGTGGGCGTCTTGGAGGACGACGGTGCGGCAAAGGCGCCAGAAAAGGGTGGAGTTGCCTTGTTCGGATTGGCGGAGGATGGAGGCGACTTGATCCACATCGAGATTGGATGCGGTGATGGGCAGCTCGTTGCGGGTGGAGATGGGGGTGACGCGGACGGAGTTTGCTGGTGAATTCTTTTTGATTTTCTTTGCCATAGTAGACCTCATGCGATGATGCGTTGACCGATGGTGCCGCGCGGGGTGGCGGTGGCGGTGACGGGGCCGCCGCGTTTCAGAAGGCCATGGAGGGCATTTTTTCCGGCATCGAAGGTGTCGCCGTGGTTGCCGGCTGAATCGAGTTCGTTATCGAAGGAGCCTTTGACTTTTTTGACGAGGCGGCGGTCGTCGCGCAACCAGCGATCGGGTGGAATGGCGATCCGGCCGTCTTCGTAGGCGTTGACGTATTGGTTGCCGAGCATGGCCTTGAGGGTCATGCGTTCGCCTTTCCATTCGACGGTTTCGGATGAGACGAGGAGTTCGACGGTTCCATGCTTGGAGAATTCGCGCCGGAGTTGTGCGGCAAAGTATCGTTCGGAGGTGGCGTCCACGCAGATCCGGGCGGGCTTGTGTCCGGTTTTGACGGTGGCGGCTTCGAGGATTTCGGACAGGATGGCTTTGGATTCGCGGTCGTCTGCGGTTTTGAAGCGGAAGACGAGTCGTTCGGCGTATTCGTTGGGTCCGGTTTGCTGGGTCAGGACGATGGAGGAAGGGTTGGAGGTGGCTTTTTGGGTGGTGGCGGGATCGAAGCCGACGGCATAGGGCTGGCTGGTGAGGTGTTCTGTCCAGTTGGAAGGCAGGTCGCGTTCGGCGGCGAGACAACCGAGGAAGACGCCGTCTTCCTGGGCAGAGTTCAGGGAAAGCAGCGGAATGGCAGCGGTGCCGCCCAAGAGCCATTTGAGGCCGTAGTTTCGGTCCCAGGCATCACGGTCGAGGGATTGTGCGCGGTGTTCTTCGGGGGAGATTATGCGGCCGGTGCGGAGGTCATAGAGGGGGACGTTGGCGGCGGCGGCATCCCAGGCATCGACGCGGTGGACGGGGATGTGAGCTTGGGAGGTGTACCAGTTGCCTTCGGGATTCGCCTCAAAGGTTAATCCGGGATCCGGGGCGGCGAGTTCGAAGGAGAAGTGGGCGTCATCGTTGGGCGGCGTGGTGGCCATGAAGAGGACGAAGGTGGGGTCGCGGGAAACGATGGGTTCCATGGCTTCAAAGAGGGCTTTGAAGTCGCGAATGAAACCGATTTCGTCCATGAGGACGCGCCCGGAATAGCCGCGCGCGGTTGCGACGTTGGGTGCGATGACCTTGAGGCGGGACACCACGGTCTTGGAGTGGCGGAAATGGACTTCGAGGCGGCCTTGCTTGAACATTTCGACCAGGGCGGCATCTTCGATCCCCTCCCCGTTCGAGGCGACTTCGATCCCGCGCGGGCCGGCGAGGTCGCGCAGCTTGTCGAGCAGGTCGTTGAACAGGGAGGTGGTGCGGAAGGGGATTTCAGATCCGACGGAGAGCGAGGCGGAGACATAGGTGACGAGGCAGCCGGGATCCTCGGCGAGCCAGCGAAGGATGAGCCACGAGAACAGGGTGGACTTGCCGCCCTGGCGTCGCCAAAGCAGGAGGGCCATGCGGTAGGCTTTGAGGCCGCGTATGGCGCACTTCTGATATGGGGTTAAATCCTTCAACCCTTCTCCATTTCGTCCATGAGGGCGATGAGCTGGGTGACTTTTTCGGATGTGGCCGCACCGGATTCGGCGATCTTGCGGGCGCGGGAGTCTTCGAACCATTGGAGAAAGCCGTTAGCGAGTTGGAAGCGGAAGCGGTCCCGATCCAGTTCGGCGGATTCCTGGGCGATCTGAATCCGGCGCTTTTCAATTTCGAGGCGAGATGCGGCGGTGACGGCGGATTTGAGAGAGGCCACGCAGGCGGCGGCTTTGATGGGGTCGAGTTCGGAATCGGATAGCTTGTCGACGAGGTCGAGCATGGTGCGGTCCACCATGGAAAAGCCGTCCGCCTCGCATTCGCGGCGGATGGATTCGGCGCGGGATCGGCGTTCGTCGAGCTTGCGCTGCTGGTCGAGCCAGCCCTTGTAGTGGTTTTTGGCCTGTTTGAAGGATGTGAAGTTCTGGGGCTTGTAGGGTCCGAACCCCTTCCCGGCCAGAAAGCCATTGAGCTGCACCCACGACTGGCGGTCGCGGATGCGGTGGCAGAGTTCCTCGCGCACCTCGAACGGGAGGCGGGTCAATGGAATCTTATCGGCCATAGTTTCGCTCCATGAAGACAACGCCTTGGGCGGTGACTTTGAAATCCTCCAGGCCGGAGAGCGGGCGTGGGATGCGTTCCACCAGACCGTATCCGCTCAGGAGGGCGAGGGCGTCGTTGACGTGGGATTCATCGAACTCCCGATCCACGGCGTGGTCGTCCTGAATGCGGCGGGTGATTTCCTCAAGGGAGAACGTGACCGATGAACGTTTGGCCAAGAAGCGCAGGGCGGCCTCCCGGATTTGCTCGCGCCAGCGGATGGGTTCAGTCTTCACTGGAACAAGCCCTTTCGCATTTGAGTTGGGAGAGTTTGCCTTCGATTCTGCCGAGGCTTCGCTGGGTATCGCGTGAAATCTGGTTGGTGGTGGCGATGAGGGAATCGAGCTTGCCGTCTTGCGTTTCAAAGTCTTTGCGGAGCATTCCGATTTCGCGGCTGATCCGGGAGTTGAGGATTTCAACGGCGGTGGAGAGTTCGGGCTTGCGGACATACTCCTTGGCGAGCTCCTCGGGCAGGGGCGGGTCACGTCGGCTTGTTTTATTGGCCGACGACAACTATAACTACCCACTGACGACAACTAGAAATACCCATTGCC
>CAZYGH010000020.1:0-75901 GCA_964647595.1 uncultured Verrucomicrobiota bacterium | reverse complement strand
GCCCGCGCGATAGACCGTCCCCTCGAATTGCTCGGGATCCACGAACGTTTCCACCTCCGCCAGCGGATGCCCATAGCGTTCCTGCCAATCTGACGAGAGCCGATCCCGTGCCAGACGCCGCCGCCGCTGTTCGTTTGTCCAGCCAATCCGCTTCTCTCGATGCTTCAAATGCAGTGCCGCCGAACAAAATACCAAAATGGCCCGCCAGCCGCCGCTGAGACTGATGGCCACGTAGATCATGCGCTCACCCACGGGCCGGAGTGCGCCCAAGTAGTGGTGCTTATCCAAGATGCGCATGACCCGCGCCTCCTCATTGGGCCGGATCGGCCTGACCTGCACGGTTTCAATGATCTTCTGTTCCTTGTCGGTAGGTAGACGGGGTTTTCTTTTCATGCCCGGGAAGATAAATAATCGGATCCGATATGTTCCGCAAAATCATTCAACCCCCTCCACATTATTATCTTAAGCGGAATCGTGAATTAGTTATGTCGTATATGGGCGCATGCCCGTTTCAATGACCGATTATGTATTCTCCGATTCAAAAGTCTTGTTTCGAGGTCAGATTTCCTGACTCCGGTCGGGAAAAGGCGAGGAAACCGGAAAATGACTTGGCACATTTCCCCACGTTGAGCGGGCGAAACCAGTAAGTTCTCCGCGTTCCTGCGCCTCTGCGGGAAAACGGCTCGAGGATTTTGGGACCGGAAAGAAGAAGGGAAATCGGCGATTTTCGCGCGGAGACAGAGAGGCGCGGAGAAGTATTTGTTGGGCCTGTCCAAAATACGTTTCCTCACTTCTCTTCAAACGATGCCATCTCCATTTCCGGTGGGATCAGGAAATCTGAAGGAAGGGCGCGACCGCCGGGCGCACCTCTCTGCCCGTTCTGTTCTCATCCTCTCTACCGCTGACAATCCCGGCGGGTCCACCGGCCCCGCCCTACCTTCTCAATCCCATCGATTTCTCGCTCCCCGGCATGCTCCCAACCCGTCCCCTTCCCGCGCAGCGGGCGCTTGTAAGGAAATGGGTCGGTTTTGTAAGGAATTGGCATTTTTTGTAAGGAATTGACTCATTGACAGAATCTCGAGCAAGCAAGAACATACCAAACGCGTAAAAAGGAGCGCACATCATGGCCGACGACAAGGGACGTAGGAACGTGGATCGGGAAGACGATTGGGGCGACGAGGACGACGTCGATGCGCAAAAAGACAAGTTTCTCACGTTTCAAATCGCCGATGAAGAGTTCGCCATTCCCATCGGCCATGTCATCGAAATTGTCGGCATCCAGAAAATCACCGAAGTGCCCGACATGCCCGATTTCGTCAAGGGCGTCATCAACCTGCGCGGCAAGGTCATCCCCGTCATGGACGTGCGCCTGCGCTTCCGCCTGCCTTCCGTCGCCTACGACGACCGCACCTGCGTCGTTGTCGTCTCCGTCGGCGACGTCACCATCGGCCTGGTCGTCGACACCGTTTCCGAAGTCGTCGATATTCCCGAAGCCAACATCTCCCCGCCCCCGCGCTTTTCCAGCGCCACCTCCGGACGCTACGTCTCCGGCATGGGCAAAATCGGCGAGGCCGTCAAAATCATCGTCGACGTTGCCAAATTACTCCGCGACGACGAACTCGCCGCGCTGGCGGGGTGAACAACCCCAAGCCAAGGAACATTCACAGTAAGAACCGAAAGGAATCCAAAGATGAAGTTGAAAATTAAAAACATCTGGTTGATAGCTGTTATCGGCGCAGTTCTAACTGCAGCCATTATCCTGCTGGGCGCCCATCAAGCCAACTTGCTGAATTCATTGACCCGCACCTTATGGGGCTTCTTCATCCTGTTTCTTATACCGATTGCGGTTGGCTCTCTGATCTTTCTGTCCCTCAGGCTACGCCAATCTCTGGGGCGCATGAAGCACTATGAGGCCATTCTGGATGCGGTGCCGATGCCCATTACGGTAACGGATATGGACATGAACTGGACATATGTAAACCGATCCGTTGAAAAGATGCTGGGAGTTCCGCGCGAATCGATCTATGGCACGCATTGTTCAAATTGGAAGGCGGACATCTGCAACACAGAGCGATGCGGTATTGCCATGCTCCGAAAGGGGATGAGCCAGTCTGATTTCCAGAACAAAGGGAGCGATCATTGGTACCAGACGAATGTCTCGTACATTGTCGATGAGAAAGACAACAAAACGGGGCATATCGAGCTGGTTTTGGATATCGATTCGCAGCGCAAGTTGCAGAGCATGGCCGAAGCCGTCCGTGCTGTAGTGGAACAGGTCGACGCCGGTTCCGGGCAGATTGCAGATGGTAGCCAGTCTCTGTCGCAGAGCGCGACAGAGGCGGCGGCGAGCTTGGAAGAGATCAGCGCCTCGACAACAGAAATCGGGCAACAAGCCAAGGCCAACGCCGAAACCGCCACCCACGCTAACCAGCTCGCCTCCACCGCGAAGAGTTCAGCCGAAACCGGGGCCAAACGCATGCAGGCCCTCAATACATCGATGGCCGCGATTACCGAATCGAGTGCGCAGATTGCCAAGATCATCAAGACCATCGACGACATCGCCTTCCAGACCAACATCCTGGCCTTGAACGCGGCGGTGGAAGCCGCCCGCGCCGGCCGTCACGGTAAGGGTTTTGCCGTCGTGGCCGAAGAAGTCCGTAGCTTGGCCGCCCGCTCCGCCAAGGCCGCCCGAGAAACCGCGGACCTGATCGAAGGATCCAAATCTCGCGTTGACGAAGGCAACAAAATCGCCAACGAGACGGCCGAGGCGCTCTCAGAAATCGTCACGGGGATCGTCAAAGTGGGCGACTTGGTGGGAGAGATGGCGGCGGCTTCCAACGAGCAGGCGCAGGGCATCGCGCAGATCAGTCAAGGTCTGGAGCAGATCGATCATGTGACGCAACAAAATACGGCGACGGCGGAGGAAACGGCTGCAGCTTCGGAAGAGCTCTCTGGACAAGCCGAAGAGCTTCGCAATTTAATCGCCAAGTTTGAGCTCAAAGGCGGCAACGCCTCCACGGCGCCCGCCGCGGCCAAGCGCACCCCGCCGAAGAAACCGTCCGCGCACCCCGCCAAGCCCGCGCCCCATAAAGCGTTGCCTGCCGCCAACGAGGAAATCATTTCGCTCGAAGTTCAATGAGGGTTGCAATTGATCTACTTGAACAATGCGGCGTCCTCTTGGCCCAAAGCTCCGGGTGTGATTGATGCTGCGATGGAGAGTCAGTCCGGATTTCCGGAACATCCGGGACGAACGGCTCGGGCTGTACATCGTTCGCCCGAGGCTTGCCGCTCTCGCTTGGCCAAAAAGCTGGGCGTAGATGACCCTACCCGGGTTGTGTTGACGCCCCACGCCACCTGCGCCCTCAATTTGGCCATTCTTGGATTGGGCCTGAAGCCGGGCGATGAAGTCGTCACCTCGGTCGCAGAGCACAACTCCGTGCTACGGCCCTTGGCGAGGCTGGAGGATGCGTTGGGAATTCGCCTGACGCTGATCGGCATGGATTCCAACGGGCATTTGGATGAAGATGCCTTTGAGATTGCGCTTCGGCGTTCGCCGCGCTTGGTGGCGCTCAACCATGCCAGCAACGTCACCGGGATCATCCAGCCGGTGGATGCGTTGTTCGCTCGTGCCCACAAAGCGGGGTCCGTCACGCTGGTCGACGCTTCGCAGTCGCTGGGCCATGTGGCCGTCGATGCTCGGGCTTTGAATGCCGACCTGATCGCGTTCACGGGCCACAAGGGGCTTCGGGGGCCGGCGGGCACGGGCGGCCTCTACGTTGCGCCCGGAATCGAACTGGACCAGGTACTGGTGGGCGGCACCGGGGTGCGTAGCGATCTGCGACTGCATCCGACTGAAATGCCCATCCGCCTTGAAATGGGTACGCCCAATGTCCCTGCGCTCGCAGGCCTGGAGGCCGCCCTGCGCTGGCACGAGGAACAGGGCGAGGCCTTTCTCCAGATCGAAACCGCGCGGGCTGAACAACTGCGCATCGGCTTGCGGGCGATTACAGGTGTGCGCCTGTTTGGCGATTCGGAGGGGGCTCAGGCCCTCGGAATCGTCTCGTTTCGAGTGAGTGGCTTTTCGGTCGAGGAAACCGGCTACGTGCTGGCCGAGAGCTTTGGCATCATCTGCCGGACGGGCTTGCACTGCGCACCGTTGCTCCATGCCGCCCTCGGCAGCGCTCCGGATGGAACCGTGCGCTTGAGCCCTTCGGGTGCTACCTCGGAAGACGAGATCGATAGGGCCCTGGCGGCCATTCGGAGAATGGCGGCATGAAGATTCTCGCGCGCACCCCAGTCGAAGATTGTTTCGATGGCAGCGCCGTCTATACCTACGAGGTGTCCGAGCCGTGGACGTCCGACAATGTCCGGTGCCTTGCAAGGCTGGGCACTTTCGAGTTTTTTGCGGACTTCCCTCGCCCCCTTTTCCGTCTGCGCACGGACGATGGACTGTTCGTCAACGGTGTGGCAGGCGCCCGCGACTGCCGGGTGGTTCTGCCGCGAACCCGTCGCGACGCTGTTCAACGCCAATTCGAGGAGGTGCTGATGGACGAAAAATAATGAAGGACAAGTAGGACGAATGACCCCGAAACAAAACAGTAATCATACAAGGATGATACCATGGGACAAAAATTAGTGAAGTTTTACGAGCTGATCAAAGCCGAGGGCGGCCTAATGATGCAAATGCGGCTCGCCGTCATGACCAACACGCCTTCCAACAAAGCCGGGTCGGATCCGGACTCGCCGGAGAATCTTGCGAAGTTTAAGTCCGCCTACAAAGAAATCACGGGCAAAGTCGCCCCCATCAACTGAGAAGCGAAAGGAAAACAAAATGGCCCAATACAAGAAAACTGAACTGGTGCTGAACAAAGTGTTCGACACCCAATCCAGTCGCCACCAAATTGACGGAAACACGGCCGTGCTACACTGCCACCATTATGCCGTGCTCTACAGCCAGCTCGCCATGGATTGCGGCATGTTAGACGCCAAGGTCCTTCTGGCGGAATGCTCCGAAGATGCTTGGATCGAATTCCTGAGCGGCTACTACAAGAACAATGGCGTCGCCTCCCTCGAAGATCGCTTGTCCATCGGCGAACAAACTTTCGCCGCCGCCGGACTCGGCAAAATGCGCATCACCTGCGCCGGACCCGACTCGGGAGAAGTCTCCCTCGAGCACAGCCATGTGGACGAAGGCTGGATCCAGAAATGGGGCAAGCACGACAAGCCGGTCAACCATATCGGCGCCGGCTTCATTTCCGCCCTCTTCGCCGCTGCCTTTGATCGCCCCGCGCGGACCTTCATTGCCACCGAAACTCAAAGTATCGTGAGCGGGGCGGCGTGCTCCCAGTTCACCGTCGTCGTCCGCTAACCACCTGAAAGGAGTACAATCATGAGCATCCAAAGAAAACAAATCATTTCTGCGATGTCGCAAATCGCGGTCCAAGGCAATGCCGATGGACTGATTCCGGGATTCAACGTGTTCGTCAACATGTTTCCCGCCAAGTTCTGGAACTCGTTCGCCGACCGGCTCACCCGCCACGTGTCGGAGGACATGCTGGAAGCGGCCGAGTTCCTGCTGGTCAACGCCGCCCAAGAGTGCGGCTACCACACCGGCTACGGAATCATAACCTCCAACGAGTGGAAGGCCGTCGTCGAACCCATGATCGAAAAAGTGCCCGAGGATATTCTGCACGGCGCATTTGCCGTGTTCACCGCCTGGGGCTGGGCAAAGTCGGAAGTGGTCGAACTGATCCCCGGCGAGAGGATGGTTGTGCGGGCCTACAATTACTACGAGTCCGACGTCGTGGTCTGTGGCGCATCGAAAAAGAAAAGCGCCTATATGATCCGCGGCGTGGCGGCCGCCTTCATGGATTTGGCCTATGGTGGCCCCTACGACCCCACCGGCAAGACCGGAATCCGAACCTTCCAGTGCGTCCAGACCAAGGGCATCGAGTGCGGCGACGATTATGGTGAGTTCGTCATCACAAAGGCATAAAGCCTTTTCCGCCTCTTCCCTTTCGTCGGCCCCCGCGAAAGGGAAGAGGTTCTCTCTGAAATGTCAGAAATTTATTTCTACCCCCTACCCCCGTGACTGCATCAATAATGGGCTTGGTTTGTCTTCTGGAGGGGCCGGGCCACATCCCGCCGTTGTGGCCATGTTTGAATGACTCCGTTTCGCATTTCTGCCCTGCCCTGCGCAGAGGGCCTTAGTAGGAAAATGGGCTGGTTTCGTAAGGAAGTTTGTAAGGAATTGATTCATTGACGGAATCGCGAGCAAGCGGGACCATTCCGTACTCGTAAAAAAGGAGCGCACATCATGGCCGACGACAAGGGACGTAAAAACGTGGATCGGGAAGACGATTGGGGCGACGACGACGTCGATGAGCAGAAGGACAAGTTTCTCACGTTTCAAATCGCCGATGAAGAGTTCGCCATTCCCATCGGCCATGTCATCGAAATTGTCGGC
Organism: uncultured Verrucomicrobiota bacterium; assembly: GCA_964647595.1. Classification (GTDB taxonomy): domain Bacteria; phylum Verrucomicrobiota; class Kiritimatiellia; order CAIQIC01; family Lenti-01; genus Lenti-01. The sequence goes on along the minus strand of CAZYGH010000020.1, from coordinate 69,435 downwards.
ATCCAGAAAATCACCGAAGTGCCCGACATGCCCGATTTCGTCAAGGGCGTCATCAACCTGCGCGGCAAGGTCATCCCCGTCATGGACGTGCGCCTGCGCTTCCGCCTGCCTTCCGTCGCCTACGACGACCGCACCTGCGTCGTTGTCGTCTCCGTCGGCGACGTCACCATCGGCCTGGTCGTCGACACCGTTTCCGAAGTCGTCGATATTCCCGAAGCCAACATCTCCCCGCCCCCGCGCTTTTCCAGCGCCACCTCCGGACGCTACGTCTCCGGCATGGGCAAAATCGGCGAGGCCGTCAAAATCATCGTCGACGTTGCCAAATTGCTCCGCGACGACGAACTCGCCGCGCTGACGGCGTAGTGAAAGAAGAAGGGTTAGTTCAAGAAAGTGAAAACAAGGAGTCACGAATGAATTCGTTTCGGTGGACCATAGGCAAAAAGTTGATTGTTGGCCTTCTGGCCGTAATTGTGGTGGGCGTTGGGACGTTGGCAACCGTTATTTACTCGAGGGCCAGTTCCATGCAGCTCGCGTCGGCCATGGAGTTTGCGAGTGCTCTCGCCCAAGGCCATTCCAAAGACATTCAAGCCAAACTGGAGGTCCCCATGGATGCGGCCCGAACGCTGGCCCAGATCATGGAAGGATACGAACGACTCGAACCAGAGGAGCGGCGTACGGATTTCGACAATATGCTGAAGCGGTTGGTGGAGGCAAATCCGGATTTCCTTGGTGTATGGTCCTGCTGGGAGCCAAACGCTCTGGACGGGTTGGATGCACAGCACGCGAACGCGAAGGGTTCGGACTCAACGGGGCGATTCGTTTCCTATTGGAATCGTGGAAGCGGAAAAACCGACGTGGAGCCTTTAGTGGGATACGACAAGAAGGGCGATGGCGATTATTATCAGATACCCCTTGCCACCGGTGAGGAATCGATCGTCGAACCCTATTTCTACTCCATCGGTGGAAAACAAGTATTGCTGACCAGCCTTGTCGTTCCGATTAAAAAGAATGGCAAAGTGGTCGGAGTGGCCGGCATCGATATCACGATCGCGCAGTTGCAAAGCGAAGTGGAAAAGATCAAACCGTATGGCACGGGCGTAGCCGCCGTGTTTGGAAACGCCGGAGTCGTGGCGGCCCACTTCGACTCTTCGCGGCTTGGCAAACAGATGCGCGAAAGCGAACTCGACATGGCCGGCGTTAGGCTCGGTGCTTTTGCAGACGCAATCAAGGCGGGGCAAGTCTACAATTTTACCACGCATTCCGAGCAAATGGGAACCGACATCTACATTCTGGCTCAACCCGTATCCATCGGCCATTCCAAGACGCCCTGGTCCATGGTCATCGGCATTCCAATGGTTCAGGTAATGGCTCCAGTAAAGGCCTTATTGAAATTCACCTTCATTTTCGGAGTGGTCGTTGTTTTGGTTGCCTCGTTCGTCGCCGTGTTGCTTGCCCGTTCCATTTCGCGCCCCATCGTCGCCACGGTGGCGCAACTCGAGGCCATCGCATCGCAGGGCGATTTGTCCAAAGACGTTGAGAAGGCAAACCTCCAGAGGGGAGATGAAATCGGACTGCTCTCGAAGGCCATGCAGGGGCTCGTCGACTTCCAGCGTAAGGTGCAGGATTTGGCCGGCGAAATGGCGGCGGGAAATTGGAAGTTGGAAATTCCTCAACGTTCGGACAAGGACGCCTTGGGAAAAGCGCTACAAGCTTTGGTCGAGAAGATCAATCAGGCGCTGGCGCAGGTCCATACGGCCGTCAACGAAGTCAACGGCGGCACCACTCAAATCGCCGACGCCTCGCAAAGCCTGAGCCAGGGCGCCACGGAAACGGCCGCCAGCCTCGAAGAAATCAGCGCCTCGGCCACGGAAATCGGACAGCAGGCCAAAGCCAACGCCGAGACCGCCACGCAGGCCAACCAGTTGGCGACGTCGGCGAAAACGGCGGCGGAAACCGGATCGCAGCGCATGCAAGGGCTCAATTCCTCCATGGCCGCGATTACCGAATCGAGCGCTCAGATTGCCAAGATCATCAAGACCATCGACGACATCGCCTTCCAGACCAACATTCTGGCGCTGAATGCCGCCGTTGAGGCTGCCCGCGCCGGTCGACACGGCAAAGGCTTTGCCGTCGTCGCCGAGGAAGTGCGCAGCTTGGCCGCCCGTTCCGCCAAGGCCGCGCGCGAAACCGCCGATCTCATCGAAGGCTCCAAGGGCCGCGTGGACGAAGGCAACCGCATGGCCAAAGAAACGGCCGCCGCGCTGGCCGAGATTGTCGGAGGCATTGTCAAGGTGGGCGACCTCGTTGGCGAAATGGCCGCCGCCTCCAACGAGCAGGCGCAGGGCATTGCGCAGATCAGCCAGGGGCTGGGCCAAATCGACCAAGTGACGCAGCAAAACACCGCCACTGCCGAAGAAACCGCCGCCGCCGCCGAAGAACTCTCCGGCCAAGCCGACGAACTGCGCGCCCTCATCGGCCAGTTCAAGCTCAAAGGAGGCAACGCATCCTCGGCACCCGCCGCGGCCAAGCGCCCACCGCCGAAAAAGGCCGCCGCTTCTGCCAAGGTGTCCCAACGAAAATCTCTCCCCGCCCCGGAGCCGAAGCCTGCTTCCGCCGGATGGGAGAAAATAGAGAAAACACCGCAGGCAAAACCCGCGTCCAATGAAGAAATCATCTCGCTCGAAGATCAAGATTTCGGGCGCTACTGATCATTTTTCCACCGGGGGAAAACTTTTTTCCACCGGTGGAAAATCCAGTCTCATTTCATGCCGACAGTCGATCCACAATAGAACAAAACAACAACAGGAGAACACGATGAAGAAATTCGCAACGGTAGCCATGGCGTTGGCTTGCGCGGTTTGCTTGGCGGGCAGCGCCTGGGGCGACGATGCACGGGATGAGCTGGCAAAAGTCAGCGAGGCCTATTGCGCATCGACCGCCAGCCAAGCCATCACCCCCCAATTGGTGGTGGAAAAAGTCAAGGCGGCCGCAGAACTGTTGAACGCGGAGGGATCGGCGTCCTTTTCGAAATTCATGGGCAACGGCTCGGAATTCATCTTCGGCGGCACCTACATCGCCATCTTCAATATGGATGCCGTGATGCTCATGCATCCCGTCATGAATAAAATGGAAGGCCGCGAACTGATGTCGCTCCAAGACGTCAACGGAAAGCGATTCTTCGTGGAATTCATTTCGGCGGCCAAAGACGGCGGCGGCTGGGTGGAATATATGTGGCCCAAGCCCGGTTCCAAAGAGCCCGTTCGCAAAGTCACGTATGGATATCCGGCCAAAGTAGACGGCAAAGAAGTCGTCGTGAGTTGCGGAATCTATGACTTGACCGACGAAACGTTGGCGACCCTTAACGCGCGGTAGCTCCTCGTGGGGCGGATGTCGCCTAGCCATCCGCCCCCCTTCCCTCCGGGCAGCTTCTTGAGCCCAATGGTGCATGAGTATCTCCTTCCTCCCAACGTCCTCCGTACGCGCAAGCCTCCGCCGTCGGCTGGCGCTTTTGGCGTTCGTTCTCGTTGCCGGCGCACTCTTTGCCGGGTGGACGGCCCATCGAGCCGCCCGGAAAACCTGCCAGTCGCTTCCGGAAAAAGGAATCCCCCATGCCTAGCCACATCCACCCCATGCCAACACCTTCGATCGCGCTTCGCTGGAGGTTTCCATGAATTCGGCAGAATCGGGCAACCTCAACGGCAAGGCCGTGATCGTCAATGACGACCCCGTCCAGCTTCTCCTCCTTTCCGCTCTGATTCGCAAAGCGGGACTGGACCCCCTTCCCTTTTCCAGCGCCGAATCCGCGCTGGAGGCCATGCTCCCGTCTCCCCCGCCCGCTCTCGTGGTCACCGATGTCTATATGCCGGGAATCGATGGCTGGCGATTTTGCCGTCTGTTGCGTTCCGCCGACCACAGGGCCTTCAACGAAGTGCCCATTCTCGTCGTTTCTGCCGTTTTCGATGGCCAGGAACCGAGCCGGATCGCCGCCGAACTGGGCGCCAACGCCTTCATGGCCACCCCCTTCAAGAACCACCAATTCCTTGCGTTGGTCCAAGACCTCCTTCTCGGTCAATGTAAGCGCAACTGGCTACGCGCACTGATCGTCGACGACAGCAAAGTGCTCGCCTACCTCTTGAAAAACGCCTTCGTCGGCATGGGCTACGTGGCGGACGTGGCGCATACGGTCCACGACGCTTCCGAAGCCTTCTCCCAAAACGCGTACGACGTGGCCGTGATCGATTTCCATCTTCCGGATGGCTTCGGCGACGTCTTGCTCGACCAGTTCAGAACCGCACAGCCGGACTGCTCCTGCATCATGATGACGGCGGATCTGGAGCCGGAATTGTCGATGGATTGGATGAAGCGCGGCGCCGCCGCCTATCTCCGCAAGCCCTTCGAACCCGGCTATCTGCTGGAATTGTGCGCCAAGGCCCGGCGCGAACGGGCCCTGATTCGCTCCGAGGAACTCCTCGGCGTCCGCACCCACGAACTGAGAAAAAGCGAGGAACGCTTCCGCGCCATTGCGGAAAACTCATCGGACGGGCTGATCGTCATCGAAAACGATCGCATCACCTACGTGTCCCCGGCCTATTGCCGCATGCTGGGCTATCCGGAAGACGTCGAAATCGGCCGATCGCGCAGCGAAATCGCCGACTTGATTCATCCCGAGGACCGGGACCGCGTCATGGATACGATCGATCGGGCCATCCACGAACGCCGCTCTTCCGAAACCTACGTCTACCGCGCCCGGCGCCGCGACGGCATGTATATTTGGCGCGAGGACCGGGCTGAATTCCGCTACGCGCCCGATGGCCGATTCGAAAAGGCCTACGTCGTATCTCGCGACGTCACGAAAAGCAAACTGGCGGAAGATGCACTTCGGGAAAGCGAATGTCGGCTGCGATTGGCCCTGGACGTCGCCAAAATGGGCCACTGGCGCTACGATTGCTCGACGGGCGCCGTCGAATGGTATGGCGGGCACGGCGACCTGTTTGGAATCCCGGAACATGCCTTTGGCCGCACGCTGGAGGCCGTCCAGGAAATGGTCCATCCCGACGATCGCGCCCGCGGGGAAGAAGCCATCCGGAACGCCGTCGAGAACAATGTGCCGTTCGACAATCTCTACCGGGTCGTTCATCCCGACGGCTCCATTCACTGGCTCCATTCGTTTGGACGCCTGTCTCGCGGCGAAAACGGCCAGCCCAGCCATTTGTTCGGCGTAACCCAGGACGTCACCGACCGGATCCGCAACGAAGAGGAACGCGCCCGGATGCGCGAGCAAATCCAGCACAGCCAGCGGATGGATTCCATCGGCCAATTGGCCGGCGGAATCGCTCACGACTTCAACAACCTGCTGGCAACCATCCTGGGCAACGCCGAAATGGCGCTCGACGACGTCTCGGCGGATTCCCCCCTTCGCGCCGAACTCGAAGAGATTGTCAACGCTTCGTCGCGGGCCACGGAATTGACCCGCCAGCTCATGGCCTACGCCCGCAAGCAGCCCATCGCTCCCGTTGTTCTCGCCGTCAATTCCGCCGTCGAAGGCACGCTGAAAATGCTGCGGCGGCTCATCGGCGAAAACGTCCGGCTGGAATGGGTGCCCGATCCTGATGCGGGCTCAATCGCCATGGATCCCACCCAATTCGACCAGATTCTGGTCAACCTCTGCGTCAATGCCCGGGACGCCTTGGGCCCCGATGGATTCATCCGGATTCGGACGGGCTGCGCGCCGGAATCGATAACGTGGCTCGCGGTCGAAGACAACGGCTGCGGCATGAATGCTGAAACCGTTCGGCGAATTTTCGAGCCTTTCTTCACCACCAAGCCCAAAGGCATGGGCACGGGCTTGGGACTCGCCAACGTCTACGACATCGTCCACCGCAACGGGGGCCAAATCCGCGTCGAAAGCACCCCGGGCCGCGGCACCACCTTCACGCTTCTCTTCCCGGCCACAGGGGGCGCATGACGATTTTCGAGGCCAAAACAGGTAGGGCGAACCCTCAGGGTGATCCGGGATCGATGCTGAATGGATCGGAATATGTAGATGAGTTTGCCCTGCATATGGTCTCGACATGAGCCGCCTTCCATATAAATCTTCCGAACAGTGGATGAGGCATGCTGTATTATTCGCACGAAAGGAGCGATGAATGCCGAGCCATAAGCGAACCGACCCGACTCGGCATGACAATCGTAGCCAACGGCTTGCCCCTCCTTCCGTTGGTCAGGCCATCGTCGGCCGCAAGCGTACCGTGAATGAACTGCGCCGGCAGAACGATATGCTGGCCGCCGCCGCCCACATCGGCAGGCTTCTGCTCGACGCCAGCGAGCCCCGGACTTGCCTAGACGATGCGTTGCGTAGGCTCGGCGAAGCCTCTGGGCAGGACCGGGCCTATTATTTCGAACGCCTCGCGGATTCGGACGTGAACCTCAACCTCTTTTGCCTGAGCCACGAATGGACGCGCAAAGGCGTTTCTCCGCAACGAAACCATCCAGCTCTGCAGGCGTTGCCTTTCGCCGATGCCGCCCCCATTGCCTGGCAACGCCTTTCGTTAGGCCAAGATTTTTGCACCCGGGTCCGGGACGTTCCTCCCAGCCAACGCGAAATGCTGGAAGAACAAGGCATCCTCGCGCTGCTGCTTGTGCCTGTGATGGTGGACGGCGTGCCGCAGGGAGTTCTCGGCTTCGACAATTGCACCGAAGAATGCCGCTGGACCGACAGCGACCGCGCAACGCTGACCATCGTGGCTTCCGGAATCGGCGCGGTTCTGCGCCGCCGCCGCATGGAAATTCTGTCCCTGGAACACGCAGCACGGTCGCAACTGGCGCTGGAGGTGGCCAAATTGGGCCACTGGCGCTACGATTGCGCCACCCACGCCGTCGAGTGGTTCAGCGGTCACGACGTCCTCTTTGGAATTTCCCGCGAAGAATTTGGCCGCAACCTCAATGCCGTTCAGGATATGGTTCATCCCGACGACCGCGCCCACGGCTTGGAAAACCTGCGCAAAACCGTTGAAAACGGAATCCCCTTCGACAATACGTATCGAGTGGTCCACCCCGACGGCTCCATCCATTGGCTCCACTCCTACGGTCATCTGTGCCGCGCACCCGACGGCCGACCTCTTCACGTCTCCGGCGTCACCCAAAATATCACCCAGCAAAAAAATGCCGAGATCAGTCTCAAAATCAGCGAGGTGAAATACCGCACCCTGTTCGAAATGCTCCCCGTCGGCATCACCGTCTCGGACGTCGATGGTCGCATCGTGGACAGCAACCGTGCAGCAGAAAAACTGCTGGGGCTACCCAAGGCGGAACACGCCAAACGAAAAGTCGATGGCAAGGAATGGCGCATCGTGCGGCCCGACGGAACGCCCATGCCCGCCGATGAATTCCCAAGTTCCATCGCGCTGAAACAGCGTCGCCTGGTTGAGAACGTCGACGTTGGCATCGTCGCCCCGGATTCCGTCCGCTGGCTCACCGTGACGGCCGCCCCCATTCCTCTCGACGGATTCGGCGTTGCCATCGCCTATAGCGACATCACCGCCCGCAAGGAAGCCGAATGCGAACTCGAACGCCAGCGGCACAAGCTGCGCGAACTGGCCGACGACCTGACCCAAAGCGAGGAACGCCAGCGGCGCAAAATCGCCTTGCGCCTCCACGACGGTGTCGGCCAAATCCTCAACGTGGCCAAGATGAAACTGCGCGAATCCGAAACCGTCGCCGAATCCCCTGCCCGTGCTCAGGAACTGGTCGCCATCCGCAAAGTCATTGAACAAGCGCTGGCCGACACCCGCTCGCTGACGGCCGAACTGACCCCGCCGTTGCTCTACGATGCTGGCCTGGTCCCCGCGCTGGGGTGGCTCTCAGAGCACTTCCAGAAAACCCATCCCGCCATTCGCTTTCGGTTCGATGGCCATTCGGAGCCGGCCGACTTGGAATGCCGCCTGCTCCTGTTTCAGATCGCCCGCGAACTTCTCTACAACGTCGTCAAGCACTCCAAAGCCCGCAATGTCTGGATACGCCTGGAGGAGGCCCAAGGCCAAATCCGGATGCAGGTACGCGACGACGGCATCGGTGGCATCCCCCCCGACATCCCCGCGTCCAGCCGTCTCGAAGACGGCTTCGGACTGTTCAGTATTCGAGAACGCATCCGGTTGCACGGCGGCTCTGTCGCCATCGACAGCCCGCGCGGCGGCGGCACCGCCGTCACCGTTGCCTACTCCTGCCGCCATGGAGACTAACCCCGTGAAAATCAAAGTTCTGATCGTCGACGACCACGCCATTATGCGCGAAGGCCTGCGTACGCTTCTCTCCGGACGCGGCGGCATGGATGTCGTCGGCGAGGCCTCGGATGGCGCGGAAGCCTTGGCCTTGGCCCAATCGCTCCATCCCGACGTGGTCGTCCTCGACATCTCCATGCCGGGCATGAACGGCATCGAGGCGGCCCGCCGCATGGTGGAAGCCAATCCCCTCATCAGAATCGTGGCGCTCTCCGCCCACACCGACCGGCGGTTCGTGGCGGAAATGCTTCGGGCCGGCGCAAAAGGATATCTGCCTAAGGATGACGCCTTCGACGAACTGACCATCGCCGTGCATGTTGCCATGAAAGGCCAGACCTATATCAGCCCCAGCGTGGCCGGCGATATGGTTCAGGATTACGTGACCCGCCTGCCCAAGCACATTCCTATGCCGCACGAGGACCTTTCCCCTCGCGAGCGCGAAGTCATGATCTATCTCGCCGAAGGGAAGAGCATCAAGGAAATCGCCTTTGCCATGGCCATATCGACGAAAACCGTCGATACCTTCCGCCGTCGTCTCATGGTCAAATTGGGCACCCACTCGAATGCCGATGTCGCCAAATACGCCATCCGCTCGGGATTGACCTCGCTGGAATGATCCCCCTTGAGACACATGCGGAGTTTGCGTCCCGCCCCGTCGCTCATCGAAAACCTCTTTGCGCTCTTGGCGTTCTTGGCGAAAACCGGCCGTTCTCTTCTTCTTGCCGATTCCAGTGGCAATCCGACAACGGTTCCGAATTCAAGGATTCCCCGACATCACCCGGATTGCCCAGTCTCGTGCGCTCCGTCGGGTCGGGACATCATTTCATCCCCCCGGGGGCCTGCACCTGGCAGGGCGATGTCGAAACCGTGCACCGTCTTCAGGAAGACGAGTTCTTCGACCGGGAAACCTTCAGCAGCCCTGCCGACTTCTGGAGCAAGACAACCCTGTTCTGGCACCATTTCAACCTCACTCGTCGCAATCGCGCCAAGGAATTGCAAACCCCAGACCAGATCGTTCACGCAAAGAACCCCGACTTGAACCCCGCCGTTCTCTCCATGCCCCCGCTTGACCTACCCAAGTGTTTGCGCGATTATGCGGCTCTCTCACCGCCTCATGGGGGTAACGATGTACCCGCCCATCCCTAGCTTACGTTCTACAACAACGAACTTTCATTTGGGTTTCGGCAAAGCCAAACCACTTGGTACGCCAATGGCCCCCGAAGCAATCGTGTCAGGAAATTCATAAGATACAGCACCCACCGAAATAATCGATTGCGCAGAAACGGAAACACAATGGCAACGGGAATAGACGTCACGTAGACCCGCTCAACAATCCAACCCGTCTTAATCAACATCGACTCCATTGATTTCAACGTAAAAAACCGCAAATGTGTGCGGTCCAATATTCCTTTGGAATGATACGGGAAACGGCCAAGAAGCAAGTTCATACGAACATACAGATTGGCCACATTGGGCAACGAAACAATCAACAACCCATTTCTTTTGAGCCCCGCTTTTAATTTTGAAAGCACGGTTTCCGAATCCACCAAATGCTCGAGGATGTCCGCTGCAACAATAATGTCATATTGCGGACCCGCTTCCGGTTTGAAATCCAATGTTTCAGCATTGGCAATTTTGACTTCCTGCGCAAACGGCTTCGCCAAAGCGGCAAATTGTGGGTCCAATTCTACGCAAGTCACCGACGCCCCTCCCTCATTCATTTTTTCGGTCAAGGTGGCATCCCCCACACCCAATTCTAAAATTTTCATTCCCGAAAGCCCCGCTCGCTGAAGCTCTTGAAGAATGATCGAGTGACTAGAGAAAGGGTCAGATAATTTACTGAAATATTTACGCCCCGCCAAATGGACATCGAACTTTCGAATGTAGAGTAGTCCCCGACGGGTCAGGAAAAACTGCAACGAAACACTCATGCAATTCATAGCATACAACAGGCCATTCACATGACAGATCTCATTTCCGTAATATGTGGGAATTGGAATTTCCAAAATACGAAAACGAGCCGCATAGGCTTGTAACAGAATCTCGGTGTCAAAGTGCCATTCATCCGAGTTTTCCCAAAATGGAACTGCCTTGAGAAACGAAACCCGATAGGCGCGATACCCCGTATGAAATTCAGCAAGCGTAAGACCCGTCAACTGTGTTTGAGCATAAGTCAGCACAATATTTCCAAAGAATTTATATTTAGGCATCCCCCCTTTTAAGGCATCCGATCGATGAATCATGCGAGAGCCAAGAACAACGTCGGCCTGGTTTTCCAATATGGGCAAATACATGGATCGTATGATTTCGGGCGCATACTGACCATCCGCATGAAGGAGCACCACAATATCTAGACCGTGCTCAATGGCATATTGGTATCCATACTTCTGGTTGCCACCATACCGACGATTCACACGATTCCGAATCGCATGAAGTTTTGGATACTTATCTTTCAGCTCAATGGCTCGGGCGACCGTGTCATCCGTGCTACAATCGTCGATGATATACGCCTCGCTGATTTCATTCCACACCTCGACTGGAATTCGGGCTAAGGTTTGATTGATGTGGGCTTCGGCATTGTAGGCAATAATAAAAAACCCGACTTTTAGAGGGCTACTCTCCATCCTATTCGAAGGAAAAGTAGGTTCGCTACCGAGCGCCGGATTTTCTGTAGCATTGCCTCTCATAGAATGGGAGCCTATCTCTTCGCGCTTGTGTTTTCAATCTTATACCGCTTACTATCCCCGCCACGCTTTGGTTGCGTGAAAACGCGTGACACGCAAACAAGAATATATGACAACATCCCCATCCAAAGACTCCCCTGCCACACCGGCTTCATTGCCAAAAGATGCCCTGCCTGTACGAGGGATTCTGTCCATTCCTACAGCCCTCACAAGATCTCCGTTGATCCTGATCGGCCTTTCCGTTTTGTTATGGATAGGCGCGCTTCTGAGCCTACCCGCATGGGACAAGAGTATCCGCGGTCTTCTGCATTCCAATACGTATTCTGACGTAGCAAGGCAGTGGTACTGTTGCCTCTATGTTCGGAACGGAGTGGACCCCTTTGACGCCGCAAATTCGGCACTTGAACGAACCTATGGCGCAGTTCAAGGGCCGAATCGAATCCGGCTGAAGGATGTGCGCATTTGGTCAGTCAACACGACACAATATGACGATCAAACTCCGGGGCTCCTTCCTGGAACTCCACCTCCTGAAGCTGGTTATCCTCCCTCCTCTCTGGCTATTTGTCTGGCGCTATTTGGCTACATCCCCTTCCCATGGCTAACACCCTTTTGGGCTTTGCTTAATTTGGCCTGCTTTCTGGGTCTCATTTGGTTTCTCTCATTTCCAACCGCTAGAAGTTCGTGGCAACACTCCTGCTATTCCCTCCTCATGTGCGCGGGTTGTTTTCTGATCTGGCCCACCACCCGACTGATTTTCGCTCACGGACAATTCACATTTTTCTCCATGCTGTTTGCGCTACTTGGGCTTCATTACAGACTGACTCGGCCTTGGCTGGCATCCATCTTGTTCAGTCTCGCCCTGATCAAACCCGCCCTTGTTCTTCTTTTCCTAATTATCCCTCTTCTCGAACGGAATTGGCGTTTCCTTCTGGGTATCTCCATTTTTCATGGCTTAGCAACACTCGTTATCGCGGGAATGATTCACGTAACACCGTGGAAAATGCTTCAGGATTGGATGAATATCTGCCGATATCTCCTGCAAGGTAGCTACACGTTTCAAGAAATCTACAACGCACTGGGGTGGGAAAACACTTGGATCGCCACGACTCTCACCCTCGTCATTTTCGCCTATTCCACGCTCGTCTGTTGGTTGTCGAGAGCTCAGCGTTCGACCTTATTACTCACTTTCCTATGCTTTTTTAATCTCATGTGGACCTATCATGAGAGGCATGATTTCACTCTGTTGGTCCTGCCACTCATGCTTGGTGTGGTACAAGGGTGGACCTCTCCATCCGCCGGCCTCACTTATGTTCGGCAGGGCTTCTGGGTGCTTCTTTTTGTGCTGATTGGGATTGGCTTAAGCACTCCGGCCTATGCCAACCTGCTCCCAATCTCCCACCTGTTGCGCTGGTTGGGTCGTATCGGAATCTGGAGCGCACTGATCTGGATCAATGTGGAGTTTTGGATGAACTGGGTTCAATCCAATGCCCTTCATAAGCCACTACTTGACCGCCGCCCCATATAGCCCGATATGGTCTTGGATCATTCGGTCGAAAGGGTAATTCTTCACCAAGGCGGCGCGGGCTCGCAACCCCGTTGCACAAGCCAGTTCAGGCGCCACCAGATACTCTTTCATGGCGGCGGCTAATTCGTACGCGTTTCCCTCCCGAATCACTCGGCCCGTTTTTCCATCGTGAACCAGTTCCGGCAGACCGCCCGCGTTCGTCGCCACCACCGGGCGCATCCAGGCCATCGCCTCCATCACGCTCATGGGCTGGTTTTCCACGCGCGAGCATTGCACCAGCACATGAACCTGCCGGAAAAAGTCTCGTGGCTCCATTCGCCCGGCCAACGTGATTCGATCCCCAAGCCCCAGCCGTCGGATTCGTCGTTCCAAGTCGCTATGCAACGGGCCATCCCCGGCAATCAATATGCGCCAAGATCGCGGAGAACATTCCATCTCTCGAGACAATCGCACCGCCGCTCGGAGCAGAAGATCATGGTTTTTCTCACCACTCAGCCGCCCCAACATGCCAAAGAAAAAGACATCTCTCGGCTCCGCCCATAAGGCCTTGGCCACTGTTTCACTCACCATCGAATCCGCCTTGACTCCCGTTGGAATCCGCGCCAATTGGAGAGGACTGAATCCACATCGCCGTAAATAGCGCTCATAAAAATCACTCAACACGATCACGCGCGAAAACCGATTCAACGCCCGAATGTTGAGCGCTTGAAAAATGCGTTCTTTCAAATTCCGCCGGAACAGCCATCCATGTACGGTGCTGACAACGGGAAACCGTGTACCCCATTCCGCAGCAATTCCCGCATGCCAATCGGCCTTGTATCCCGTGGAATGAAGCACATCGATTTGCTCCCGCTCAAGGATGCCTCGTATCTCTCCAATCGCGGCCTTGGAAAATCTGCCTTTCACGGGAATTTCAGTCACCAAACATCTCGCCTTCAGCTCTTCGACCAACGGACTCTTCCCCTCACCCAGCCGTGTTTCGTGCAACAAAAGAACACGAACGGATATTCCGGCCGCGATCAATCCCTCGGCGAGTTGGATCGTGGCCTGTTCAGCGCCATACAAGGCCCGCGTGTCTTGCAAAAGAAAGGCAACCTTCATACTCCTCACTTTATCGGATTACCCGTCCATCGTCAGGAAAATGTTTTACCCCTCCACACATTTCAGATAGGATGCCCGCCGTTGTTGAAGACGAGGAACCTATGAGACATTTGCTAACACTAGAAAACTGGACGCCGGATCAAATTTCAGAAGCCGTGGCGATGGCCCGCACCATCAAAGCCCATCCGGATCAATATGCGGACACGTTGCGCCGCAAAACCCTGTGCATGATTTTTGAAAAACCGTCCCTGCGCACACGCCTCTCCTTCGAGGCGGGCATGAATCAAATGGGCGGTCACGCCATCTACTACGACACCTCCACCTCTCCCATCGGCGCCGGCAAGGAATCCATCGCCGATACCGTGCGCACCATGTGCCGCTATGTCGATATCATCATGGCTCGACTCTTCAAGCATGAAGACCTGCTGGAAATGGCCCGCTATGCCACCGTGCCGATTATCAATGCCCTGACCAATTTTTCTCATCCCGGCCAAATTTTGGCTGACCTGCAAACCATCGAGGAACACAAGGGCCACCTTTCCGGCCTCAAATTGGTCTATCTAGGTGACAGTTTCAATAATGTGACCCACTCCCTGCTCTTTGCCTGCCCCAAAATGGGAATGCACCTCTCCATTGGTTGCCCCTCCGGCGCGGAATACGAACCGGCCCCCTCTGCACTTGCCGCCGCCAAGGCCGATGCAGCCAAAAGGAAGGTCCACTTCGAAGTGACACATGACGCCGCGACTGCGGTCCGTGGCGCCGATGTGGTCTATACGGACTCTTGGATGAGTTATCACATTCCCAAGGACAAAGCCGGTGAGCGCGCCAATATCTTCGGACCCTACCGTGTGACATCCGATCTGATGAAGCAAGCCAAACCCGATGCCATTTTCTTGAATTGCCTGCCCGCCATGCGCGGAATGGAACAAACGGCTGACGTCATCGACGGGCCACAGTCCGTTGTCTTTGACCAAGCCGAAAATCGCATGCACATGCACAAGGCTTTAATGTTGATTTTGCTCAAGGATGCAGGCACGATTGGAGGATGAGGCGCAGTTGAATCCATGAGCAACGAACTGGTAGGCGATATTCTCATTGAGCGATTTGAGGTTATTGCCTGTGCCAAATGCTCCCAGCCCATCGACACCTTTTCTGTAGATCCCTTCACGCTCATTCATTGCCCCTCGTGCGGGACCGAAATGCGAGTGCCCGCCCGTTTCGCCAACTTCATTCTCCTCGAACAGTTGGGAAAAGGCGGCATGGGGTCTGTCTATAAGGCTTATGACGAAACCCTCGGGCGCACCGTTGCGCTCAAGGTAATGCAACAATCCATCGGTCAAGATCGCGTTTTTGTTGAGCAATTTCTCCAAGAAGCCCGAGCCCTCGCGGCCATCAATAATCCCCATATCGTCCAAATCTACAGCTATGGCGAAGAAAACGGGCAACCCTACATCGTGATGGAGCTGATCGATGGTGGGCGACTGGATCATATTCAGGAAAAACAAAAAGCCCTCGACGAAATTTTCGTCCTGCAAACCGCCCAGCAGATCATTCGCGGATTGCAATCGGCCAATGCGGCGGGCATGACGCACGGCGACATCAAGCCCGCCAACATTCTCTTTGACCGTTCGGGAAACGCCAAGGTCACCGACTTCGGTTTGGCCCGCTTCAAGGGAGAAAAACCCAAGCCCGGTGAAATCTGGGGAACGCCCTACTACGTGGCCCCCGAAGTGGTCCGCGGCCAGGCCCCCAACGCCCCCTCCGACATCTATTCGCTCGGCGGAACCCTCTACCACCTCCTGACGGGAGAACCGCCCTTCAACGGCGAGACCGTGACCGATACCGTCCTCCTTCGATTCAAAGAACCCGCTCCTGATCCGCGCGAGTTCAAGCCAACCCTTTCCGCCAAAACGGTAGCCATTCTTCTTCGTATGTTGCAGATGGACCCGTTTGCCCGATATCCCACCTACGAGTCGCTTCTCAAAGATATTTCGGATTCTTTGGCTCCTTTGCTGGATGCCCGTTCTGGAAAAAAGAAAGAACAGGACAAAAAAAGCATCGTCGTCCCCCTCATCCTTGGGCTTGTTGCTTTGGCTCTGATCGGTGGCGGATCCTACTTTGGACTGCACGTGTTCAAGGTCAAGCAGGCCGAAAAGCAACGGCAGGCCCAGCAAGATGCCGACATTGCCTCGGGCAAACTGAAACGTGTGATGAGAGACGGCAAACTGGTTCTGGTTCCCGTTGTTTCCAGTGTGGCCACGGGTGCTACCGCCGCCGCCGATGCCATTGTCAACGACTGGTCCATCCCGGCCAGTGCGGACACTTCGGTCTCTGGCGACAGTGCAGCTGCCGATTTTAAGGAACGAACCATTTTGCTCATGCGGGCCGGGAATGTCGGCCCATTGAAAGAAGCCAGCAAAATCTATCTTCGCTTTCCGCTGGCAAGCGTGGATCGAAAACGGCTGGATCAAGCCTCGCTTCAACTCACCGCGGGGCGCAAGGGAAGCGTTAAAGTCAAAAGTAGTTTCTACAAGCTTCTGGTGTGGGCACTCAAGTCTCCACCCACGCCCGTCTGGGATGATTTCCTAACATGGGAAACCGCTCCCGCCAATGACACGCAAAGTTCTGGTGGAATGCAAACCGATAAGAGTGTTTTGCTGACCTCGTTCGACATTCCAGCCAACCCCGAAACGGGCGATCGCTTTTTGATTAACATCAAGACGCTCATTCCCTTTCTGCAAGAATTCTCCGATCCAGACGTCACACTCGTGCTGACCGGCGACATGGACTACGACCACAAGGGCGGCTGGCGCATCACCTCGGTCGAAGACATGGGCCGCTTCCCCCCCCCCACTTTGATTCTGAAAGCGAAGTAATTCTTCGCTGCGGAATCTCACTTCAGCAGGCCGGCATCCCTCATCAAGGCTTCGGCCTTCGGCACATCGGTCGGCGAATCCACGCCGATGCCCACCGCATCGCAATCCAACACCACCATGCGGCATCCCAACGCCAACGCTCGCAACTGTTCCAACTTTTCCAGATTTTCCAGCTCGCAGGGCGGCTCCTTCACCAGTCGATCCAGAAATGCGCGTCGGTATCCATAAAGCCCCACATGGCGAAAATGCACCCCCTTCACCGGAGCAAATCCAGCCGGGACACCCCGCACAAACGGAATGACCGATCTCGAAAAATACAGCGCACGACCGTCCAACGCCCTCACCACTTTCACCACATCCGGATTGTGCAGTTCTTCCGCGTGGTGCAAGGGCGAGGCCGCCGTCGCCATATCCCACTCCGCAGAATCCGCCAATACTTCCGCCACACGATCAATCAGCTTGGGATCAATCAACGGCTCATCCCCTTGAATATTGATCACCACATCCGCGTCAAGGCCCTGCACCGCCTCCGCAATTCGATCTGTGCCGGAGGGATGGTCGGAACGTGTCATCACCGCCTGTGCCCCGCACTCACGCGCCACTGCGGCAATGCGCTCGTCATCTGTCGCCACCCAGATCTCATTCAGTCGGCTTGTTTGCCTCGACCGCTCCACCACCCACGCCAGCAACGGCTTCCCCCCAATCAGTGCCAAACTTTTCCCTGGAAAACGAGTGGATCCCCAACGAGACGGAATAACGCCTACAATTCGACTTTTCATTTTCGAGTATGTCCCATGTAACTCAGCAATTCCTCGGCGGAGCAAGACGCCGTGCCTAACTTGCCCACCACCACACCCGCCGCCACATTCGCCAACTCTGCCGACTCCAAGAAGGCTGCGCCCGAGGCCAGCGCCGTCACACAGGCCGCAATAACCGTATCTCCAGCTCCGCTCACATCAAACACCTCACGCGCCTGCGTGGGCACATGCCTCGGCGGCTTTCCTTGCGACAACAAAAACATGCCCTGCGGGCCCAACGTAATCGCCAGATTTTTCGCCGCCCATTTCTGCATCAGTATTTCGCCCGTCTTGAGCAGGGCTTTGTCCGCCAGCGGATTTTCCTTGGCCCCGGGATCCACAATCCCCGCAATGGCAAACGCTTCTTTCCGATTTGGCGTGGCCACCGTGATCCCTTGCACATTCAACTCATGGCCGTCCTTGGGATCCAACCCAACCGGAATTCCCCGACGCCCGGCGATGTCCAAAATCAAATCGACCACGGGCTGCGTCACCGCCCCCTTGCCGTAATCTTCAATGATGACCCCATCCGAACGCCCCAACTCAATCGCCAACATCGTTAAAAATTTCTCAATCTGCCGCGCCGTCCAAGCGGATGCCCGCTCAAAATCCACGCGCACGACCTGCTGGCGCTCCGCAATGATGCGCTCCTTCACAATGGTGCTGGCGCCCGCAAACATCATGGCGCACTCCACCTCCACCTGCGCATGCGTCAGTAGCCAGCGCAATTCCATTCCGGCCGCATCCTTCCCGATCATTCCCGCAACCGCCGCCTTCCCCCCCAACGCACGAATGTTGCTCGCCACGTTGCTCGCCCCACCCGGCATACTGGTTTCTTTGGTGACGTGAACGACGGGCACCGGTGCTTCCGGCGAAATGCGACTCACGGAACCATAGACAAACCGATCCAGCATCAGGTCGCCCACCACGAGTACGCGGCGGCGTCCAAATTTTTTCAACAACTCTGCAGCTCTCTTTTGGGTGATGCCCATACCGTCTCCCTTATCTCTACTTCGTTTTCGGCTTCGTCCAGAAATCATCCCCCGGACCTCGCACCGTTTTCAGCATAATTTTAATGCTCGCCACCGGCACACTGGCCGTCGCCCGGCAAATCGTGTAGCGCGCATCGTCCGAAAGCCATAAAAACATGCGGCCCTTCCTCACAAACATGCCATTGAATTTACCTTTGGGCTCCATCTTGATGCACGGCACTTTGCCATAATTCTCCAGTTCGACCTTTTCCTTCTTTCCCGACTCCACCACCAACTCGTAGAGCTTTTCATCCGTCATCACGCGATAGCTTCTCGTCTCACCCGCTTGAATCGGATCTTTCCGAATCCAATACATCAGCCCCATCAAATCGCGCGTGTCTTCATCGATGGCAAACTCCTCGCGCTTGTCCTTCAATAGCGACTTCCAAACACCCTTCCGCGCCGCATGATCAAATGTCGTCAGCTCATGATGGTGGTGCCGTCCCTCGTGGCTGTCTTTTTCAAAACTCAACGGCAGAAAAGTGACCGGATCCAAAATGGTTTCCAGAAATTCCGTCACCGGATACAGTTTTTCGACAAGACCGTTCGTCTTGGCTCTGGCATTCAGCGACAACAAGCGGCGACCATCCCGATTGACCCACTCCGCCTTGGCGGTGGCCTCTCCCACCATAAAAATGCCCCAAAAAACCTCGTAATCAATCTCTTCGCCAACCGGAAACCACAATTTGGGCGGTGGATCGTCCCACGGAGTCCCCAAAACGGGACTTTCAGCCAAAACTTCTGAAAAGGTGGAAATAATAAGCGAAAAAATGCAAAAAATAGCGAAAAAACGGAATTTTTTATCCATTTTGAGTTCCTGCGTCGATTTTTTCAGTCTGTGGAGGAGTTTTGGGACCTTTTCCCGCCGGAGGCGGAATCCCGAGCAACTCCATGACCTCCAGTTGCACACTTTCGATTTCTTTCAAACGCAACCCCGGATCTGGCACCACAAACACTTCCCCCGTTTGCTTGTGCTCATACACTCGGATTTTACGACCATCCGGCTGCACCTGAACCTCTTTTTCAATCAAAATTCGCCGACGCTCCAACATCACGGCTAAAATAAAAATGACATTGCCTCTCGACGTGTCATCCGTTTCCATCAGCTCCCGCAACATGGATTCCGCCGTCTCTTTCTTCATCGCCTCAGGCGCTTTCTTCTCCGGCGCAAGCCATGTGGCCGCCCATGCGCTCACAGCCCCGCCCGCCTCCACACTCTTGGCTTGGCCACACGACGTACAGAAATCTTCTCGCACATACCCATCGGGCGTGAAGCAAAGGCGCGACATCAAGGTCTCGTGATCCATAAACTTTTTTTGACAGGCCGTACACTGGTCGGCACAAGTCCGAATGTTCCACTCCGAATTCATGGGGTGTTCCCCTCCACCTGTTTCGCGAAGCCCGAATCCGGATAGCGCCGCTTCAGCTCCTCCCACGCGCTCGCCTGCTCCGCCTGTTTTCCGGCTTTTCCAAACAGTTGACCCGCACGAAACAGACTATTCGGCGTCCACTCCGGATCATCAAACAACACCGCCACGCTCATGAAATGGCGCGCGGCCTTGTCGGACTGGCCCGCCGCCTCCGCAACCTCGCCCAGTCCGAAATAGGCACGCGCGCGCACATCCAACGAATCCTCACCCGTGGCCGCTTGCGCCGCCGCCGCATAACGCTCTTCCGCTTTAGCAAAACGCCCCGCCTTCAGTTCCAGCCCCGCCAACAACAATAGCGATTCCGTCCCTTCGCGCGTTGTCGCCTGTTCCGCCACCGCTTTTTCATACGCTCCCAGCGCGGCCGAATCGTTGCCTAGCTGCGACTGGCATACGCCCACCCAATACCAGCCAATCTGCCGCCAAGTCGCCTCGAGCGCAAACTCCGCCAAGGCCGAAGCCGCCTTCAACGCGCGATCCGTCTGCCCCTGATCGAAATGTCGCTTCACTGCCCACTCCACCAAGGCCGGATTTTCCGCCACGCGCGCCGATTCCGCCAATAGCGGCTCCATTTGGTCCGCCGCCTCATCCATGCGATTCTGCCGCTGCAACACCACCGCCAACCGCAGACGCGCCAACGAAGCCGTTTGCGCATCCGGCGTGGCCGACAAACAGGACCGCAGGGCTTTTTCGGACGACTCCCACTGCTCCTTCTCCGACAACAACACGCCTCGCCAATAGTGTGCGCGGGACGCTTGAATACTGTCCGGGCTCTCCTTCAACAGCGCATCCAGCGTTTCCATCGCATCCCCACTCTTTTTCACCTCAATCAAAACCAGCGCCTTTTGCAAACGGGCTTCGCTCATCGTTTCGGCATCCACTTTGCGGCTCAGAAGAGCATCCCAATCTTCAAGCGCCCCCTTGGCATCTCCCATCCGCAATCTCGCCAGTGCCGAGGCCTTCAACGCCTCGGGAACCGCCGCATGTTGTGGATAGTCCGTCGCCACGCGCCGGAAGTGCTCCCCCGCCTCCTCCATACGACCCGCCTCGCGTGCCATTTCCCCCAGCCGGAGCAAGGAGGATGCGGCCTGCAGCGTTGCCGCAAATTGCTTCACCACCATTTCGTAGCGCCCCCTCGCCAAATCCAGTCTCCCCAGCTCCCGTTCGGATTCCGCCCGCATCCACAACACATCCACTTCATTCGCCGCTTCCGGTTGGGCAGGAGCCGCCGCCAACGCCTTCTCATACTCCCCGCGCTTGAAATGCGTGAGCATGATCTCATAGGCCGCGCGATCCGCAAAACGCGTACGAGGATAATCCCGTACAACAACCGCATACATGGACAACGCCTCGCCATCGCGGTTCATTTTTCGCAAACAATTGGCCAATAAATAGGTTCCCGACGATGCCGTTTCGGCATCGGAAGCTCGGGCCACGATTTTTTCGGCCAGCTCCATCGATTCGGCAGTCCGTTCCAGATAATACAAACTCCATGCCGCCGCCACCTGCGCATCCCGCGCACGGCGCTCCGTTGGAAATTCGACCAACAACGACTGCAAGGTGTCCGCCGCCGCCTGATAACGCTCTTTTCGATACGCCCAATCGCCCCAGCGAAACAGCGCCTCGGCCTTGGCCGATGGCGTTGCCGCCGTATTCACCGCCTGCTCAAACCACTCCCACATTTGCGCATCGTTGCCCTTGTCGCGTGCATGCAAGGCCGCCAAATCCAGCGCCGCATAGGAGGCATAGGGCGACGTGGCGTGTTCCTTCAGCAGCCGTTCATACGCCGCACTCGCCCCGCGAAGATCGCCCGACTTCCATCGGCTGAACCCCAGATAGTAGGAGGCCGCCACGGCCGTCTCCGATTCCACCCCCGCCATCAGCAACTCGTTCAACAGGCTCGCCGACTCCGAGTACCGCCCATCCGCAATCGCCAACTCCGCGCGCCGCAACTGGGCGCGCGAGGCCGGCTCACTTTGCGGATACTCCGTGGTCACCCGCTTATAAAAGCGCTCCGCGCCCGACTGATTTCCCATTTGGCGATAGCACTCTCCCGTGCGATACAACGCGGCCGGCACATGCTCACTCTCTGGAAAATCGCGCAACAAGGAGAGATATTCCACCACGGCCGTTTCATGGAAACCACGCAGATAGATCCCGTCGGCAAAGCGCATTTGCTCGTCCGCCGTCAAGCCCCACGCCGAGATCCCGAACCACCCCGAAAGCAAAATAGAAATCCAAACGCGCTTCATCACGATCCAGGGGCCAAGGTGGCAAACGAAATGTTCCAGATGTCGGCCTGCCGACACGTGTCCAACACCCGCACCACATGCTCGTAGGCGGTCGATTTATCCGCCCGCAAGAGTACCGGCTGACCGGGGAACAACTCCACCAACCGATCCATCATGCTCCGCAGTTCGCCATCGTTCAGACTCTGGCCATTCACCACGGCCGTTCCATCAGCCATGACGTTGATGATCACTTCGCCGGGAAGCCGTTGCGGCATCCCGCCCGTGGCCGCCGTCGGCAACGCAATGTCGATCTCCGTCTCCCACTGCGCAAAAATCTGGCTGGTCACAAAAAAACACAATAACAAAAAGACCACGTCAATCATCGGCGTCAGAGGAACGCCTGGATTCGTTGGTCCCAACGTTTTCTTCTGAAAATTCATTTATTCCCCTCTGTTTTCCAGAATCGCCAGCAAATCCGTGGAAGCGCCTTCCAAACGCCCCGTCAGCTTGATCACCCGCCCGCGAAACCACGAGTAGGCCATCATGGCCGGAATCGCCACAATCAGCCCCGCAATGGTCGTGATGAGCGCCTGCCCCACCCCCCCCGCCAATTCCATCGGCCGGGCCTTAGCCAAATCAAACGCCACACTATTGAACGCCTTGAGCATACCAATCACCGTGCCCAACAAACCCACCATGGGGGCCACCGCCGACAAATCCAACAGATAGTGAATCATATTCTGCATCCGACCCGCCTGCCGCGATCCCTCGCTCTCCATGATTTCCTTCAGCATTCCCGACTTCACATTCGGATTCTCTTTCAGAAAATCCAAACCCGCCGCCGTCACCGCCGCAAGAGCCGTGGGTTCCTGCGCACACAATTCACGCGCATCGCGCCTCCGCTGTTCCTTGAGTAGCTCGCGCAGGCGCAGAGCCTGGGCCGTCGGCGCAATGTTGCGGACGCGCAACACCACGGCGTAATACACAATCAGTGCCAGCCCCAACACCGACAAGGCCACCAACCCATACATCAGCAACCCGCCCATGCGCATCAGTTGTTGAAACGTCAGCATCTCCGGAGCCGGAGCCACCTCGCCAGTCGTCTGGGCCCACCCCGTCATTGCAGACATCCACCACACCACATTCATGAGCTTCCAAGTTGATTTCATTCTGTTCCTCGTTATGTCTCTGGGCCAACCGCCCGCCTTCTACATCTCCGCCGTCACCAAATCCAGATGATCGGCAAAATACTTCCACCCCGAAATCAGCGTCACCACCACCACCAACGTAGACAAAATCCACGAGGTAATGACAAATGCCGCATCATACTGCCTCAAAAACTTTTCCGACATATTCATCATCGGCATGAAATCTTCTCGGGCCGCCAGCAGGATAAACGTCGCGATGATCGCCGTCATCTGCCAAACCGTCTTCAGCTTGCCCCAGTTTCCCGCGCTGATGATTCGCCGCTGACTGGCCGAAGCCGCCAGCAGCCGAAGCCCGGTCACCGCAAATTCACGCGCAATAATCACCACTACTACCCACGCGGGAACCAGTGAATAGTTCGGCTCAAACTGAAGCCGTATCCCCACGAAGCTCACCAGCGCCGCGCACACCAGCACCTTGTCCGCCAGCGGATCCATCAACTTCCCGAACGTGGTCACTCCATAATGGCTCCTCGCCAATTTTCCATCCCAATAATCCGTAATACTGGCCGCCACAAACACGACAAAGGCCAGCGTGGAAGAAAAAGGAATCGGCAAGGCCATCGCCAGCATGACCACCACAGCGGCAATCAATCGGCTCACAGTTAGTGTGTTCGGTAAGTTCATGACTCGTTAATCCAAATACGGTTCAGGTGCGGGTCGCCATTTTTCCGTCAACGGTTTTCCAACGGCTGGCGCGACCGAAGCCTCACTCCGCGATTTTTCACAAGCGCGAGCAATCACAACCCAAAGAAGCGCCAGCACAATCAGCCCCGCCAACGACCGCCAAATCTGCCACGGAATGGCTGCAAATCTGGAGCCAATCCGCGTACGCAGTTGTGCCAAGCGTGCTTTCATTGGAACCTTGGGAGCCTTCGGTGCTTTGGGCATCGGCGCAGGCTTCGACGCCACGGACTTGGGAGTTGGCTTGGCTTTTCCCTGTGTCGACGTCGTCGAGATGCGGACCGAGCGAGCATCCTTCTCGATTCGCTTGATCGTCATCGGTTCCTTGCGGGGGGGCGCTTCCACCACCACCGGAGCAGCCAGCTCCGGCTCTTCGCTCTTCACCGGCTCTTCCACCATCGCGGCAACCACCGGAATCGGCTCTTCCACCTTCACCGCTTCTTCTACCTTCATCGGCTCCGGCTCCGGTAGCGGCTCGGGAGTTGGGTCGGGTTCTGGCACAGGCTCAGGCTCTGAAACAGGCTCCGGTTCTGGAACAGGTTCCATCACAACAACGGGAATCTCCGACTCCTCTGTCACCAATTGAACTTCCGCCGCACGCGAACCGGCTTCCTCTGTTTCCTCGAAAATCCGGACTTGCTCCTGTTCCAACTGACGCTGGGCCGCTTCTTCTTGTTCGCGTCGCAACGCCTCTTCGCGGCGGCGGCGTTCCGCCTCTTCCAACTTGTGCATCGCCACGCGCTCTTCTTCAAACCGGGCAAAGGCCTCTGCCGCCTTCTGCTCGGCCTCTTCTCGCGCTTGGCGTGCGGCCTCTTCTCGCACCCGCTCAATTTCCTCGGCATGTTGCTGGCGAAGCCGTTCATCGCTCAATTGCCGCTCGTCTGCGTCCATCGTCTGACGAGCCAAAAACTCCTGCAACTGACGTTCGGCGTCCTCGCGCACCCGCCGAAGTTCTTCGGCATGACGCTGGCGAATCGCTTCTACGCTCGACTGCTGTTCGGCCACTTCTTGAGCGCGCCGATTTTCTTCTTCCTGAAGGCGCTGCTCCGCTTCCTCACGAGCCAGCACCACTTCCCGCTCCTTGGCTCGGAGGGCTTCTTCCAACTGCCGACGCCGCTCTTCCGCCTGCTGCACATTCTGCTCGGCTTCTTCCCGGACTTTTGCCTCGGCTTCCAGTCTCGCTTTCAGTTCGGCTTCCGCTTGGGTGCGATGAAATACTTCTTCCTGAATCTTGCGCTCAGCTTCATCTCGAACCCGGACAGCTTCTTCTTCGCGACGCTTCAACTCTTCTTCCAACTGAAGACGCCGCTGCTCTTCCGCGCGGAAGCGAAGCTCCGCCGCCGCTCGCTCGGCCAATTCTGCTTCCTCGCGCGTCTGCCGCTCGGCGGCTTCCCGCGCTTGACTGCCTTGCTCCGCCAAAACCCGAAGCTCCACCTCTTCACGTGCCAGCCTCGCCTCTTCTTCGCGCTGCCGCAAGTCATCCGCCAACTGGCGAATACGCAGATCGGCTTCTTCGATTTGGGCCTGGGCCGCCTCTCGGGCCTGCCGCTCGGCTTCCTCCCGAGCCTTCTGCTCGGCCTCCTGCCGTACGCGAGCCGCCTCTTCCTCAGCCGCCTTGGCTTCGGCCGCCTCGCGGGCCAGCACCACTTCCCGCTCTTTTTCACGTAGCCGCTCTTCCAGAAGGCGTCGCCGCTCTTCTGTCTCCAATGCCTGCTGTTCCGCCGCCTCACGAGCTTGCCGCTCCGCGTCCGCACGGTGCTGGTGTTCTTCCTCCATCCGCGCACGGCTCTCCGCCTCGGCCTTTCCTTGACGAGCCGCTTCTTCCCTCGCCATCAAGGCTTCTTCTTCGCGACGTGCCAGTTCTTTTTCCAATTCACGCAAGCGCTCTTCAGACGCCCGAACCTTGGCTTCCGCTTCTTCCCGTGCCACACGCTCTGCTT
The DNA here is from genome assembly GCA_964647595.1 of uncultured Verrucomicrobiota bacterium. GTDB lineage: Bacteria > Verrucomicrobiota > Kiritimatiellia > CAIQIC01 > Lenti-01 > Lenti-01. The sequence continues at coordinate 43,658 of CAZYGH010000020.1, read as the reverse complement.
CCCCGCGCGCATTCAGCTCCGCCTCGGCCTGTGCCCGCTGCTCGGCCTCCTCGCGGGCCCGCCGTTCGGCTTCTTCTCGGGCCAGCAGGGCTTCCTCTTCGCGCTGCACCAATTCTTCTTCCAATTCACGTTGCTTTTCAGAGGCAAGGCGCGACTGCTCGTCAAACTCATCCCTCGCCTGCCGCGCCGATTCTTCTCGTGCCCGCAGTTCGTCTTCCATCCGGGATCGCTGTTCCGCTTCTTCCTGAATCTGGCGCTCCAACTCCTCCCGGGCCTGACGGGCTTCTTCTTCGCGCGTGAGAAGCTCTTCTTCCAAATCACGCAACTTGGTCGCCGTCAGTTGAGCCTTTTGCTCAATTTCTTCCCGCGCCAAACGCTCCGCCTCTTCCCGCGCCTTCCACTCCGCCTCCACTTGGGCGCGACGTTCCGCCTCTTCTTGGGCGCGACGTTCCGCCTCTTCTTGCGCCAAACGTGCGGCGACCTCGCGACGCCCCAACTCCGCCTCCAACTCCTGCAAGCGATCCCCCGCTACGTGAACCTGAAGTTCGACTTCTTCTCGAGCTGTGCGCTCCGCTTCCTCCCGCGCCTTCCACTCGGCCTCGACCTGCGCCCGGCGTTCCGCCTCCTCCGCCGCCTTCAGGTCGGCTTCCTCGCGGGCAATGCGCGCCTGATCTTCACGAAGAATGAGCTCCTCTTCCAGCAACCGCCGCCGATCCTCCACCTCGCGTACTTTATTTTCTGCCGCCTCGCGCGTCTGCCGATTGGATTCCTCGTGGATTCGCACCGCCTCCTCGCGAGCAATACGAACTTCCACTTCGCGACGCTCGTATTCTTCTTGCAATTCCTTCTGGCGCTTCTCGGCTTCCTCGCGCGCAACCCGCTCCGCCTCTTCACGAGCCAAAATTCCGGCATGCTCGCGCACACGTCGCTCTTCCTCTTCCCTCAAAAGCAACTGCAAGTTCTCTCGCTCCAACCGAGCTTGCTCCTGATGGTGCTGTAATTCCGCTTCTAGCAAACGGCGACGCTCCTCAATTTCAAGCGCCTGTTGCTCGGCCTCTTCTCGCGCCTTTCGCTCCGCTTCTTCGCGGGCCTGATGCTCCGCCTCCATCTGCGCCCGACGCTCCGCCTCCTCTTGGGCGCGACGCTCCGCCTCCTCCTGAGCCAACTGAGCCTCTTCTTCTTGCCGGCGAAGTTCTTCTTCCAGCACTCGGCGTCGCTCTTCCGTCTCCCTGACTTTTTGCTCGGCCGCCTCCCGCCCCTGCCGTTCCGCCTCTTCCCGCGCCCGCATCTCGGCCTCCATCAGAGCCCGTTGCGCCGTATCTTCCCGCGCCTTCGCCTCGGCCTCTTCTTGGGCCAACCGCAACTCTTCTTCGCGGCGCCTAAATTCGTCTTCCAATTGCCGACGGCTCTCTTCCGTCTCCTGCATCTGACGCTCCGCCTCTTCGCGAGCCTCTCGCTCCGCGTCTTGACGGGCCTTCCACTCGGCCTCCAATTGCGCACGTTGCTCGGCTTCGATCTCGGCCTGGCGCACCGCTTCTTCGCGGGCCAGACAGGTCTCTCTTTCTCTTCGGCGCAGCTCTTCTTCCAGCAACCGACGACGCTCTTCCGTCTCTACCACCTGACGCTCGACGGCCAATCGAGCCTGACGCTCCGCCTCCTCGCGGGCCTCCTGCTCTGCCTTTTCCTTCGCCCGAAGGATGGATTCCTCCTGCGCCCTCTTCTCTGCGGCTTCTCGCGCCAGCCGCGCGTCTTCCTCGCGGCGGCGCAACTCTTCTTCGAGTTGCCGACGCTTCTCTTCCGTCTCCTGCACCTGCTGCTCAGCCGCCTCACGAGCCTTGCGCTCGGCTTCTTCTCTCGCCTGTTGCGCAGCTTCTTCCTTCGCCCGCTCTTCGGCGTCCTCCCGCGCTCGCTGCTCCGCCTCTTCGCGGGCACGACGTACACTATCCTCAAACCGGCGTAGCTCTTCTTCGAGCTGGCGGCGACTTTCCTCCGTCGCCATCACCTTTCGCTCCGCCTCTTCCCTCGCCTGCCGCTCCGCCTCTTCCCTCGCCTTGTGCTCGGCATCGGCCAATACCCGCTTTTCCTCTTCCTCCTGCCACAATTTTTCGACGGCTTCCCGCTCCAAACGCGCCGCCTCTTCCCGTCGTTGCAATTCCCGTTCCAGCTCTCGGCGATATCCCTCGATCTCCTGAATGCGCCGCTCCGCCTCCAGCCGGGCCTGCCGCTCCGCCTCTTCCCGCGTGCGAAGCTCTTCTTCCTCCTGCGCCCGCCGCTCCGCCTCCAATTGCATACGGCGCTCGGCCTCTTCACGTGCTTTTTGTTCCGCCAGTTCCCGCTTCTTCAGTTCCTTTTCGAGCTGACGCCGATTCTGCTCCGCCTCTTGAGCCTTCTGCTCAACTTCCTCGCGGGCACGTCGCTCGGCCTCTTCGTGGGTGCGACGGACTTCCTCCTCCGACTGCCTCAGCGCTTCTTCCAACTGGCGTCGACGGTCCTCAGCCAAGCGCGCCCGGGCTTCCGCATCTTCACGCGCTGAGACCGGCTTGCGCTTGCTGGCTCCACGGCCCCTCGGCGTACGCGCCGCCGGCTCTTCCATTGGCTTTTCCATCGCAGGAGGTGGAGGGGCCGGAATCTCCACTTCCAGGGACTCTTCTTCCATCTCCGGCTCTTCCTTCGCCGGCGCTTCAGCCTCCGTCATCTCAGGCTCCGGAGATTCTTCCCACGATAACCCCGGGGCCGCCCCCCCCACATCCGGCTTCAAGTCAACCGGAGCTTCCGGCGCCTCTTCCTGCCCACCCGAAATCCCCAGTGGCAATTCCTGTTGCCCCGCCATCTTCTTTGGCAACGGCGGCGGCAGATGAATCGCCGACGGCGGCGCAGGTTCTTTGGCCTCGTCTTCCCACGCTACACCGTCAGGCCCCTTCGTCTCCGCCTGTTGCTGAAGTTGCCTTGACTTTTCGCGCGCATCCGCAATTTCTTTTGCCTTCCGCTGCACTTCCTTCCGGTCCTGCATTTCCTTCATCTTCTTTTGCAGCCCCGAAAACAGTCCCGGCTTTTTGTTCGGATCGCGAAGAAGCTCCGCCTTGTCTTCGGATACGCCCATCGCCACCAAATACGCATCCACAAACGGATCCGCATTCAATCCCAAATACTCGCAATACAAACGGAAAAAACCCTTGGCATACGCCGGCGCAATCAACTTCGGAAAGTCGTCCCGCTCCATGGCCTCAATCACCGGAATTTTCAGGTGCGTTGTACCTGCCGCTTCCGTCACCGTGACCCGCATGCGCTCGCGCGCCTCTCGCAATTGAATTCCCAAGCCGCTCATGTTTCCATCCTATACCTGCGAAGGTTCATCCTCGGTGTCTCCATAATTGGCAGAGCCACCGCCATCCAAATCAAACAAAATCTCCCGCGCTTCCGCACCGCGCGGAGGCCCAACCATGCCTTTTTCCTCCAGAATATCAATCAGCCGCGCCGCTCGCGTGTACCCGATCCGAAGCCGCCGCTGAATCGATGACGTACTCGCCCGCCGCGTCTGGCGTATCACCTCGATCGCCTGCTGAATCAGTTCTTCGTCTTCTTCCGGCGCCTCCGGCAAATCCACCGCCCCCTTGCCTTCCATCTTCGCCTGCAACGCACTTTCAAAACGTGGCTTTCCTTGACTCTTCCAGTGATCCACCACCGACTGAATCTCCTCGTCTTTCGTCCACGCCCCCTGCGCCCGCTGCAACTTGTTGGTACCCGTCAACACCAGCATATCCCCCTTGCCCACCAGCTTGTCGGCCCCTTCTTGATCCAGCACCACCCGGCTATCATTCTTCTGCGCCACCTTGAACGCCACGCGCCCCGGTATGTTCGACTTAATCGTGCCGGTGATGATGTCGACCGTCGGCCGTTGCGTCGCAATGATCATGTGAATGCCCGTCGCCCGCGCCAACTGCGTCAATTTTTGAATGCGCGGCTCGATGTCTTGCTGTGCCGTCAGCATCAGATCCGCCAGCTCGTCGATAATAATCACCACATACGGCAACCGCTCCGGCAACGGAGCTTCGGCCTCTTCCTCCGGTACTGCATCCTCCCCCTCCAGTGCTGCCTCGCCCTCAAACAATGCCTTCTGCTCCACCTTGGGCCGCTGATTAAATCCGCGAATATCGCGCACGCTCGCCCGATGGAACATCTTGAATCGAGATTCCATTTCTTGAATGGCCCAGCGCAGGCCGTTGATTACTTTTTTCGCATCCGTGATCACCGGCACCAACATATGCGGCAACTCGTTATAGCCCGAAAATTCCACAATCTTCGGGTCAATCAAAATCAGCCGCATTTCATCCGGCGTACGCGTCATCAACAATCCCGCCAAAATGGAATTCATGCACACGGTCTTCCCCTGTCCCGTCGCACCCGCAATCAGCATATGCGGCAACGCCGCCAAATCGGCCATCAGCACATGCCCGCCCGTATCCTGCCCCAGCGCCAACGGCAACGCCGCCTTCGAAGTCGTCCACGCCGCGCTCTCCATCAATTGACGCAACACCACCGGCGCGGACTTGCCATTCGGTACCTCGATGCCCACCACACCCTTGCCGGGAATCGGCGCCTGCACCCGGACGCTATCCGCTTTGAGCGCCAGCGTAATATTGTTGGAGAGCGCCCCAATGCGTTCCACCTTCACACCCGCCGCCGGCAACAACTCATAGCGCGTCACCACTGGCCCCTGCTCGACATGCGTGATCTCCGCTTCGATTCCAAATTCCGCAAGCGTATTGCGAATGGTCGTAATGGTCTTCTCCAGTTCGTCCGGCCCCGCCCGAACACCCGCCCCTTCCGGGATCGCATCCAACAGCGTCATCGGTGGCAAAACCCATTTGGGGGTCGGCATATTCGCCTCTTCCGCTGCCGACTTGGCCGCCTTTTCCGACTCCAACCGCGCATGCTTCGCCGCACGGTCATCCGCCGCCTTCTTCTCTTCGTCGGCTTTCTTTTGTTCCATCAACTTCTTCAAAAATGCAGCCTTCCGCGCGGCCTCCTCCTGTTCGCAAGCCGCCGCCGAAGCCTCCGCCTTCTGTCGCCGCTCCTCCTCTTCTTGCCGACGAGCCTCCTCCTTCTCCTCCTGCTCGCGCTCCTTCTGCAAGCGGCGCTCTTCCTTTTCTTGGATGCGACGCTCCCGCTCCAACTCCCGCTCCAGCTTCACGCGCTCCTTCTCCAGCAAGCGGGACTCCCGCTCCGCCTGCTCCTGCGCCGTACGCCGACTCGCCGCCCACTCCTCGCGACGCTCTCGCCATTGCTTCCACATCGCTTCCAGATTCCGCCACAACTCCGCCGGATGCGTCTGCGACACAAAGAAAAGTCCCCCAATCACCACGCCCATGCTGATGATCGCCGCCCCCACCACTCCCAGAAAATTCGTCAGCAACATCCGCCCCAGAAAATAGCCCACCAAGCCCCCCGGCATCTGCCCCAGATTCAGCCGCGCCGCCGCCACCTCATTCCAGAAGCGAGCCTGAATATCCACTAACACGCACACACCCGACAAAATGCCCAGCATCCACAACACCCGAGGCCACACCCGGTCTCCCGAGCGCATGATCATAATCAGCCCCCACAACGCCAACAGCAACGGACAAAGAAAGCCCACCAACCCGAACACATTGAACACACCCCACGCCGTCCACGCCCCCACGGGGCCGATATAGTTCACCGTCGGCGAATTCGCAGGACTGTGCACCCACGGAATGTCCTTGGAATCATACGAAGCCAACGCCAACAGCAACAGCACCCACACCGCTTGCATCAGGATGCCCATCGCCTCGCGCCGTACATTCGCCAACTTGCCTTTTTTTCCTGCCATAACTCTCCACCTATAGCAGACCCCTCCACCCTAATGCAACACTCGCCTACCCCCATTCAGCGGCAAAAATCGCCATTCTACGGCCGAAATCTACGCATGGGGTCGATCCGGCTCCCCCATCTTGCGGTACCACTTCTTCGCCTCATCAATGTTCCGGGGCACCCCGCGCCCCAACCCGTGTGCCATTCCCATCAAAAACTGCGCATCCTTATCGCCCTGTTCTGCCGCCAGACGATACCACTTCACCGCCTCCCGATCATCCTGCACCACCCCTCGCCCACTCGCATACATCACCCCCAAATTGCATTGCGCCCCCCCATGCCCCTGCGCCGCCGCTAAACGGAACCACCACGCCGCCGCACGCTCATCCATCGGAACCCCCCGCCCCTCATCAAAGATCGTCCCCAACAGAAATTGCGCCGTAGCATCTCCCTGCGCGGCGCGAAGCTTCAATGCATCATGGTCCTCAACCGTATCCAACATCATCTCCTTGTGGCCAGCGCCACTCCCGCCTCAACATTAAGATTTTGTTATAGCACCCCCACTTCCCAAAATGCAACCCCCCCGCTTCCCAGTCACTCCTCGGATAAGACCCCCGCGACCTTGTGTCGCGGGTGAATCAGGTGGGGGGAGGACGCGTTGCCAGCCCACCTTCCGCTCCTGCCGTGCAAGACGGCAGGGGGCGCGAACCCACATGCAAGCCAAAATCAAAAACCCGATCCCACCAAAGCGGAACCGGGCTGAACAGGCCGCTCGAAACCTTATTCCTGCGCAACAAACGAATCTTTGCCCACTCCGCACACGGGACAAACCCACGAATCCGGAATGTCTTCAAACGCCGTTCCCGGAGCAATACCGCTATCGGGATCGCCCGCCGCGGGGTCATACACGTAGCCGCAAACTGTGCACTGATATTTCATGGTCGGTCTCCTGTTGGGTTGTATTTTTCTTAAAGTATCGCATCTCGATTTTGTTGTGCGCGCAATTTCGCCAGCAGAGCCTTGATCTCCTGCGACCTCGCCTTATCGCACACCAGTGTCACGCCATCCGCTTGCACCACGACCAAATCCTTCACCCCCACCAACGCCGTGAGACGCCCCTCGCTCACCACAATGTTGTTCGCACTATCCAACACTTCCACATCCCCCGTCGAGGCGTTTCCCTCTCCATCCTTTGGCAAATGCGATTCCAACGCCGGCCACGACCCCACATCATCCCACGCAAACGCCCCCCGACACACCACAATATTCTTCGCTTTCTCCATCACCGCATAGTCAATCGAAATTTTTTCTAGCGTCGGAAAATCGCTCTCCATCTGGCGCTGGAATGCCGCATCATCCGAACAGGTCGACCAAGACAGAATCTTTTCCGCAAGCACCGGACGAAACTGCCCAAAGGCCTTTTGAATACTCTGAACCGACCACACGAACATGCCCGAATTCCACGCATATCGTCCCGATGCCACATACTCCTTCGCCGTCGACACATCCGGCTTCTCCACAAAACGCATCGCCTTGAAAAATTCAATTCCGCCCGCAGTCTTCCACACCTCGCCCGCCTCGATATACCCATAGGCGCTACTCGGCTCCGATGGCGCAATACCGATCGTCATCAACACCTCGTTTTCCGAGCACAGTTCCAACCCCCTCGTCAACGTATCGCGAAACACCGGCAAATCGCCAATGATGTGATCCGCCGTCATCACGCAAAACACACCGTTCGGATCCCGCCGTCGCACCCACGCCGCACCCACCGCAATGGCCGCCGCCGTATCCCGTCCCACCGGTTCCCCAACCACCCCCACGGGACTCCCCGCCCCCAGCATCTCGCGGATCGGCGCCACCAGCGATTCATTGGTCACAATCAACACCCGCTCCGGCGGGACCACCCCCTCCAACCGATCCACCGCCTGCAAAATCAAAGGCTTCCCACCCGCCAACGCCAGCAATTGTTTCGGGCGGCGGGCCGTGCTTAACGGCCAAAACCGTTCGCCTTTTCCACCGGCCATAATGATCGCATATCCATTGCTTACTGTTGCCATATCGTCCCCACTTTTTCCACAGTATGGAAAACTTTTTTCCAATTTTTCCACACAATGGAAAGAATGTTTCCACACTGTGGAAAACCGTTGCCGGAGCCGAACCAAGCTCCTAAAATCTCACCGGTTGCATCCATTCGGGCAATTTGTCTGAATCTGCAGCCGGGGCCTTCTCTGCATCCACGGTTGGCTTGGCTTTCTCCGCTTCGGCTTGAACCTTGGCTTCTGCCTTTTTAGCCGCCTCAGCATCCCGTCGAGCCAACGCCTCGGCCTTCCGCTCCGCCGCCTGTTGCTTCTTCCATTCGGCATCCGCAAGTTCGGCCTGACGAGCTTTCTCTTTCTCCATCTTCTTGGCCAGAGCCGCGTCGGCAGCCTTCTTCTTTTTGGCCTCAGCCTCTTGACGGATCTGCTCTTTTTCTGCCTCTTCGCGGGCCACTCGGAGAGCTTCCGCCTGACGCTCCTTCTCTGCCGCCAAGAAAGCTTCCCGTTCAGCTGCTCGGGCTTCCGTATCTATCTGAAGTTGAAGCAGTGCCGCCTGCCTCTCTGCTTCCATGCGGCGAATCGTCTCTTCGGCAGCCTTCTTGCGCGCCTCCATCTCCGCTACACTTTTCTCACTGGCCTCGCGTTGGACGCGAATCGCCTCCGCCTGCTTCTGGAGTCGCTCGGCATCCCGTACCGCTTCCATCGCCTGCTTTTCTTCAATCTCTAACCGCTTGGATTCCTCTTCCAACGCTCGCTTATGCGCCACCTCCGCTTGAAGCGCCTCCTGCTTGGCCTTCCATTCCGCAGCTTTTCTAGCCGCCGCTTCTTCGCGGGCCCGAAGCTCAGATTCTCTCTGCTGTGCGGCCAACGCCAAACGAGCCTCTTCTTGCGCCTTCTGCTCCGCCGCCTTCAAGGCCGCCGCTTCTTCGCGGGCTTTCGTCTCTTCGGCTCTTTGCAACTCCAGCGCCGCCAGACGAGCTTCCTCCTGCGCCTTCTTCTCTGCCGCCGCCGCTTGCAGGGCCTCCAATTTGGCGATCTTCTCCGCTTCCAACCTCGCGGCCGCTTCTTCACGAGCCTTCTGCTCTTCGGCCTTCTGCAACTCCAGCGCCGCCAGACGAGCTTCCTCTTGCGCCTTCTTCTCTGCCGCCGCCGCTTGTTGAGCCTCCAACTTGGCTTTCTTTTCCGCTTCTAACTTGGCAGCAGCCTCTTCACGCGCTCGTTGGGCCTCTGCCTTCTCCTGGGCAATCAACACCAGACGGGCTTCTTCCCGGGCCTTTTTCTCTGCGGCAGCCAATCGCTTGGCCTCAATCCGATCCAACCGCTGAGCCTCTTTCTTACGGGCCGCTTCCTCGGCGGCAGCTTTCCGCTCCGCTAATTCCCGCTCCCGCTGAGCAATGGCTTGCTGCTTTTTCTGAAGCGCCAACTCCGCCTTGGTGGGCTGTACGCTCACCATCGGAATAATCTCCTGCTGGACACCCGTCAAAGGAACCACCAGCATACTGGTCGGGGGCGCAGCAACAGCCGTCTCCGTAGCTTCCTCCACCATCGGCAGAGGCAACACCGCACCCTCTTCCTCCGTGGCGTCTTCATCCACCGATGGCCCCGAGTGGAATACAACAAATGTCTTCACCGGCTCTTCCGTGACGACCGGCGCCACAGCAACTTCTTCCACGGGCACCACCACCTCGGCAACCTCGGGCACAGGCTCTTCAACGATAGGCGGAGGTGGCTCAACCACGACCGATTCAACGGGCGTCATCTCAACGGGTTCCACCACAGCTTCCACTTCGGGAATGGGTGCCTCGACGCCAGCGAGCAGTTCATCCAGAACTGCAGAATTCTCGGTTGGAATCTCCTCCGGCTCCGGAAGAATCGCAAGGCCTTCGATCTCGGCCACAATCTGATCTACCTCACCAGATGGAACCTCAGCCTCGGGCTCCGGGGACGTCTCCACCACCGCCACGTCTTGCGTCGGAGCAACGGCAACCGGCTCCACCAACGCCTCCACCACCGGGGCCGGCGTTTCTTGCGAATCCGGCGCAGAAATCGGTTCTTCCACCACAACCACGTCTGTCGTGGGCACTTCTTCTTGAACCGGCGCCACTTCTTGCACAGTTTCCACTTTGGTGGCTTCGATCACCGCTTCCGGCTTTGGAGCTTCAGGCTCGGCCGTTGGTTCCTCCACAGGTGCCGTCTTGACTTCCTCCACCACAGCCGCCACTTCGGCGTTCGCAGTCGTTGGAGGTGGCGTCGTCGGCATCGGCATCGGCTCTTGCTGGGGCGGAATAGCCGTGGGCACAATCGGCGGCAAAGACGCATTTTCAACCGCAATCTTAGCCGATTCATCCAAAACAGCCTGCTTTTGAAGGAGCGCCAAAACCGAGCCCACCATGAGCTCCTCGGCCGTCTTGTTTTTGGATTTCAATTCACCTTGCAGGGCATCGGCCACAATATGCTCGGCAATCCGTTGTCCCCCATCCGTCTGGGCCTCGATCAACTGGGCGACCGACATCTGGTTTTCTTTCGCCATCTGAATCAGGCGGTTCTGGGCCTCTTGCAAAAGAATTTGCATGGATGCGCTCGACTCATCCACCGGCGCTACACGTGGCGTCTTGGGGGGCGGAGAGGTGAGCACGTCCGTCCAATTCTCGTTCATGTTCTCAAGCGTCTGGATGGAGAAACAAGAATCTATGATGATGTAGTAGCGGCGGGAAATTTGATCCACAGTCCCCGCAAACGAAAACGTCTGTCCCACAGGCAAGGCTTGAAACTTTGTCGCCAACTCCTCTGGCACCCACGCAATACCTGCAACCTTGAGCCGCATGGACAAGTAGTTTTTGCGATCCAACCGCTGGGGCCGTCCGGAAGGAGGCGTCTCAATGGAATCTGAAAATAAAATAGCTCGGGCCCATGCATTTTGAGGACTCCGAGCTAGCGAAATGGCTTCAAATTTGACGTAGGAATCAGGTGCAGGAGAGGCAATTGCCCAAACCAAAGCGCCCGCCACCATTCCGGAGGCGATTGCCAAAATCGATTTCGGCCGCTTCATCTTCCTTATACCCTCTCCAATACGAATATATCGCTTTATACCGTTTTACCGATAGAAGGCAAGTCTATCCTCTACTTTTTCCTTCATTTTTCCTCATCTCCGTCGGAGGCGCCTTTTTTTTGACGAACCGCTTTTCGCAGGCTATTCCAATGTTCGATGCGCTTACGAATAACCTCTTCATATCCCTCTCCGGATGGCTGGTAATAGATTTTGTCGGTTGGCACATACTCCTGATCCACAAAGTGCCCCTCAAAATCATGGGCATATTGGTACCCCTGATGCCCGAACTCCTTGGCCGCCTTTTTGGAACCCGTGCTGCGGAGGGCGCGCGGCACCGGGAGCGTCCGCCCCTCCTTCACATCGGCCATCGCCGCCTCCAACCCCATATACGCCGCATTGCTCTTGGGCGCCGTCGCCAGATACGTCGTCGCCTGCGCCAGCGCTATTCGCGCCTCGGGCATTCCCACAAAGTCCACCGCCCCCAACGCAGCCACCGCCACACTCAGTCCTCGCGGGTCGGCATTCCCGATATCCTCACTGGCCAGAATGACCAGCCGACGCGCCACAAATCGCGGGTCTTCACCCGCATAGAGCATTTTGGCCAACCAATACAGCGCCGCATTCGGATCGGACCCCCTTACGCTCTTGATAAACGCCGAAATGGTGTCGTAATGCCCGTCCTCATCGTGATCGTACAGCACTGCCTTCTTTTGGATGCTTTCCTCCGTCACCGCCCGCGTGATGTGGATCACGCCGCCCGGTCCCGGCACCGTGGTCAGGGCGGCAATCTCCAGCGCATTCAGCGCCCTCCGCCCATCCCCCTCACAAACCGCCGCCAAGTGCTCCAGCGCATTTTCATCCATCTCGATCTTCAGGTGTGCCAACCCCTCCGGACTCACCAACGCCCGCCTCAACAAACACTTCACCGCCTCTGCGTCCAGCGGCTCCAACTGAAAAATCTGGCTCCGCGAGGTCAGCGGGTTGTTGATAAAGAAAAATGGATTGTGTGTCGTCGCGCCAATCAGCGTGACCGCCCCCTCCTCCACATAGGGCAACAACACGTCCTGCTGCGCCTTGTTGAATCGATGGATTTCGTCGATGAACAGGATCGTCTCCCGCCCCGAAACCACCCGCCGCTGCTTGGCCGCCTCCAGAGACTGGCGAAGTCCCGCCACATTGGACAACACACCGCTCGACCGATCAAACGCCCGCCTCGTCGTCTTGGCAATCACCTCTGCCAACGACGTTTTTCCGCAACCGGGCGGACCATATAAGATGATGCTCGACAGCCGATCCGCCTCAATCGCGCGCCTCAACAACTTGCCCGGCCCCAGCATATGGCCCTGCCCGGCAATCTCTTCCAGCGTGCGAGGACGCATCCGGGCCGCCAAGGGACGTCGCCCCAGAGAAAGCTCCGGTTTTTCCACCGGCGTTTGTTCGAATAAATCGCTCATACCTATTTCGCCACACGATGCCAAAAGGAAGGCCCCTGCCCAATCTTTTTCTTCACTCCCACCCATTCGAGAGGCTATCTTCCCCACCCATGAAAACCAAACTGCCGATTCTTCTCTTCGCGATCTATCTTCTCGAATTCACGCTTTTGGCCATTCGTCCCCATTCGCGCACCACATGGGTTTCAGAAAACCTCACGGTTATCTGCATCGTAACCCCGTTGGTTTGGCTCTATCTCAACGGCATTCGATTTTCCAATACGGCGTACCTCTTCATGTCCGTACTCATCTTCCTGCACACCATAGGCGGACACTACACGTTCGCCCAAGTCCCCTTTGGCTGGGTCACCGACCTCATCGGCGCACAGCGAAACCATTTCGATCGCCTCGCCCATTTCTCAGTGGGTTTCTTTGCTTTCGCCCTTTTAGAGTTCATGGAGGGGCGCCGCCTCAGCACTCACCGCACCTTCAGCCTTGTCGTGGCCATCTCCGCTATTCTGGCCGTGGCCGCCCTATTCGAAATTTTTGAGTGGCTCTATGCCATCGCCGCCGATCCCGTGGCCGGCGCTGAATTCCTCGGCTCCCAGGGCGACATCTGGGACGCCCAAAAAGATATGCTGGCCGACGGCCTCGGCGCGATCGTTGCCTCAGCCGCCTATCATGTGATGTATCGCCAACACATCCCCATTCTACCTCACCCCTGAGGGATACTGTTTTATAAAACAAGACCCCTTTGAACGTCCACCTACACCACAAAAGGGATATAGTTTTATAAAACAGTATCCCTTTCAGGACAGGAATAGCGGCCAAAACAGCGTCGGGTTTTCTTACGGAGCCGCCCGGACTTTGACTCCGTAGAAAATCGGAAACGGCACCCCATTCGTCCCCGGCAAGTCCAGTTGAACTTCCGCGCCACCCGTGTTGGTCACGGCCGATCCCAACCAAAACCAGTTGCTTGAGGCCAGATTTGTCTTCCCCACCGCTTGAAACACCCTCCCTGTCTGGCCGTTGATAATCAAGTTTGTGATCGTGCTGGTGGACAAAATCTCATAAACCTCGTTGGTGATGTCGCCTCCCCCGCTGCTGCCCGTCACGGTCAGAACCAGAACGTTGGTGACCCTCACCCCCGTGCCGCTATCCGTCAACACGGCTGTCAGCCAATGCTCGCCCACATCAACCACTGTTGTTCCCTTTCCTATTCGAAAGCGGTTCGGAGAGCTCACCGTGGGGGCAGTAGAAAACAGCGGTTCCACCAGCCACGCCGTAGTCCAATGGATCCCACTGTTGTGCAACACCACGTTGGTCACCCATACGTCCACAATGCCCGGAACCATCACATTCGTTGCCACAGGTGCCAACGCAAACGAGGGCGGCGAAACCACGCGAACCACCACACTCGTTGCGCCAACCTCTTGACCGCTGATGTTCGCGGACACCCTCACCGTGTAGAGTCCCCATTCATTTGTGTCCAGCGGCGAAAACGTCAGCCGCACATTTTTGTCCACCGTTTCTTCAAACACGGCGTGACTGTTTTCTGGCGCGATGGAGGAGGTCCACTCCCGAACAATGCCCTCCGCATTCAACAAGGCAAAATCCAAAATGCACTCCATTCCCACCGGCGCATTCGTTTCTCCACTCCACACCAAGCGCGGCAACGTATCGCCAAAAGGTCGAATGCGGACGTTGTCGATGTTGGCCAATTCTCCTGCGTTCCCCGTTGTGATCAGTCGAATCCACACATCGTCATGCCTCAACACATCCGCCGAAAATACACTATTCGAAATGTCGTCGTGCCCCTGCACATTGAAGATTCCGTTCGACACCGTGCTCCACTCCTGATCCTCGCCGCGCACCTGCAACGCAAAGGTGACCACGCGATTGGTGCCGTAATAGGCATAGTTGATCGAAACCGTTCCAATCCCGGGAAAAGGATCTTGGCTTTCCATCGTGGCCGCCAGTGCGGTGGTATGCTTGAAACGGGCCGAGGTCGCCCCGATCTTTCGATCCGTCGAATCACTCGTCATCACATTAAAAAACGTCCAGTTCATCCCCTTGAGATTGACCACCGTGCCTTCATTGGTGTTGTAGGAAAAGGATGCCCCCTCAAAATCCACCAACCTCGGCCCCTCCAGCACCGTCAGCGGACAACTGGCTCGATTCGTATTCCCCCCGCCCACCGCATCCACCGCCGTATAGGTCAGCGTAAAATTCTTACCCTCATCCGCCGAAGCCGGAATCAACAACACCCTCGTGGTCGTGTCATTCTGAACTTCGCCCGCAAATGCCGGCGATAGGCTCCACTGGCCTGTCACCGCCTGCCCCACATCGAACACCGTCGCCTCCATCTCAAATTCGCTCCCGACATACGCCGTAGCCGCATTCGTCTGCGGCAAGCGAACAAACAAGCGAAACGGCTCCCACGACAGATCATCCAGCGCCAAGAAGCCCGATGTGGCCAAACGGTTGGACACCATTAATGATATTTCATTCGTGAAGGGCATACGGTTCGCAAGATCATACGCATCCAACCTCACCTGATCCACGACACCCGATATTCCCCCGGACTTATAATTGCCAACGACCACACCATTGACTTGGATATCGCAATCCACCGCCGCCGTTGAGTCTTGCTTGAATGCCGCAGACACCCTTCCAACTCCGCCCGTTAGCGTCTGAGAGATCAACCACCCCTTACTTGTCGAACTACCTGTTCGAAGGGTGATGGACGGATTGTTGCTGTAGACCGTTGGCGCTCCGCGCGCGTTTGCGTACGTCCACACCACGCTTTCCTGTCCAGTAAAAGAACCCGCTAGCACCCAAGTACTGCTCAGCCCCGTCTGATCAAACGTCTCCGTGCCAGCACACACAGTTCCGGAGCCTAGAACCACCAATGCCAAGGCCAGTCCAATCATCCGCTTGCACGTCAACCTCATCGCCCTCTCATTCAAGCAAATTCCACCACACCCCGCGAGAGCAAAAATTTGAACGCCCGAGAGGCTGATTCCGATGAGAATACACCGGGTACAGGTTTAGCGAGAGGTATAAACCGTCACGCTGGCACCCTCCACCGTAACCACAAGGCGCCCTTTGGTGCGAAGGGGTGGCGCCTTTTCCTGCGTCGTGAAGGCCAGATTCCAAGGCCCGCCATTGAGATTAATCGGCAACTCAAACATCTGTGGATCGTTGCCGTTGTTGAAAATCATAAACAGGTTGTCGTCGTCGAGCTCTGCACCCGTATGCTCGCGGCGACCGTCCAACCGACAAGCAAAGACCACGCCTTTTTCCCAATCCGGTTGGCCCGCGCCGCCGGGACCGTACCACGCAATGTCCGGATAATCGCCCGCCTTTTGTGTGCCTTTGAAGAAACGTTCCCTCCAGAGACAGGGATGACTTTTGCGCAATTCAATCGTCTTCAACACAAACTCATAGAGCGGACGATTTTTCTTCAGCAAGCTCCAGTCGATCCAGGAAATCTCGTTATCTTGACAGTAGGCATTATTGCTGCCTTGCTGGGTGCGGCCAAATTCGTCGCCGCCCAGCAGCATGGGAATCCCTTGTGAGAGGAACAACGTGGCCATCATGTTTTTCTGACGGCGAAACCGCTTGGCCAAAATGGAGGGATCCGCCGTCGGGCCTTCCTGCCCACAGTTGTCGCTGTGGTTATGGTTATCACCATCGCGGTTCCCCTCGCAGTTGGCGAGGTTGTGTTTTTCCGAATAGCTAACGAGATCGGCCATCGTAAAACCATCGTGGCAGGTGATGTAATTGACGCTCTTGAGTGGCGTCTGACCGGGGCGGTCATACAAGTCCGAACTGCCGCACAGACGCGTAGCAAAGGTGCTGAGACGACCCGCCCCACCCATCCAAAAATCGCGAATGTCGTCGCGATATTTTCCGTTCCATTCCGACCAACGCCTGCTGGGAAACGAACCGACCTGATAGGCACCAGCGGCATCCCACGCTTCGGCGATAATTTTCACGCCGCGCAAAACCGGATCTTCCGCGATCTGCTCGATCACCGGCGGATTCGCCAGCAGTTCACCATCGCGTCCTCGGGCCAGAATAGTGGCGAGGTCAAACCGGAACCCATCCACGCGCATATCCAGCACCCAGTAGTGAAGGCAGTGCATGATGAAATCTCGCACGACCGGATGGTTGCCATTCACGGTGTTGCCGCAACCCGTGTAGTTTTTGTAGCCCTTCCCGTCCGCTTCCACCATGTAGTAAATCGGGTTGTCGATGCCACGGAACGAGAAGGTCTGCCCCCCCATGCCGCCTTCCGCCGTGTGATTATACACCACATCCAGAATGACCTCGATGCCCGCCTTGTGCATTTCCAGCACCATTTCCTTGAACTCGTGCACTTGCTCGCCGTGCTGGTTGCCACACGCATAGCGTCCGTTGGGCGCAAAAAAGGCCAGCGTGCTGTAGCCCCAGAAGTTGCGCAGATTTTTCCGGGGGCCGTTTTCCCAAAGCAATTCCATTTCGTTGAATTCTTGAGGAGGAAGTAGCTCCAGGGTCGTGATGCCAAGCTCTCGCAAATGCGGAATTTTTTCGATCAGGCCTCGATACGTGCCCGGATTCCGCACCCCCGCGTTGGGGTGTGCCGTATACCCTCGCACGCTGGCTTCGTAGATGATCGACTGATTCAGCGGCACTCGAAGCGTGCGGTCGCCCGTCCAGTCGAAGTCATCCTTCAGAATGATGCCTTTGGGAAAATAGCGCCCGCCCTTGATGGCCTTGCCGGGAACAACGCCTTCGTGTTCGCCCCACTTTTTCTGACCCGTCACAGCGAGCGCATACGGATCCAACAGCCACTGCTCAGGGTCGTAGGCATACCCGGCGGCTCCATCGCGCGGCCCATCCATGCGGTAGACATAATACTGTCCCGCGCGTGCGGTCGGCACATGCAAATGCCACAAGTCACCAAGGCGATTCCGCTCAGGCCGTAGCTCAAACTCTTCCTTGGGGGTTGCATCATCGGCATGATCAAAAATCATCAACCACACCCGCTTGGCATGGCGACTGAAAATACTGAAATGAACCCCATGCTCGACCACATGCGCGCCATAGGGAACCGGAACGGGGGCGTTGGGAATGACGTGCTCTCTTTTTCTCATCGGCTAGCCTTCTTTTATCGATACAATAACCAAGCGCGGAGCGTAAACCGCACCCACTGCACAAAGGACATCATAATGACCACCAGCGTCGGCCCACGCGATCGATGATGGCTATGCCGTCGGGTTTTCCTAACGCGGACACGGACTCGCCTCCATTTCCGGGGAGGTTGTCCCGGTACCCCTTCATGCTCAGCCTCGCCATCGGTCGCCGGCACGTCCGACACCTTGTTCATCCGTTCCACGGCGCGATGAAACACCTGCGCAGGCAACCACGGCTCGGAAAAGTCGGTCCACTCCACCACCAGAGCCCCCGCCAACTCGATGGGTGAGAGCGAAGGGTCATTTCCATTGGAGGCCTGCGATGCCAACCACGCGCAATCGCGCGCGCAAACCAACCGCTCGCGCTCCAGCATGCGGGGCATGCACCGACAAGTCATCAGCGCCGCGGCATCTTCCACGGCAACCTGCAAGGCGATCAGCCGCTCATCCTCATCCATGCCTTCATCTTTGGCCTGTTCATAGCCACGCTGGATGTCGCGAACACGGGATCCATATTCGCGCCAAAACCAGTCTTTCATTTTTTCAATGGCCCCCTCTCTCATGCGCTGGCACACCCGCTCCAGATCATCGCGCAAAGGATGTGCGCCCAGCGTGTCGCGCAAGTCTTCACGCGCCTCGCGGAAAGTCAGCCGAAGAGCGCGCATGAGATGCGGGTTGTCTTCATGATAAAGCAACACGCGGCCAATGAGTCGCGTTTGGTGCATCCAGTCGGAGAACGACCCGTGGCCCGGCAACGGCACTTCCCGCATCGTACGCTGCGGAGCCGATAAGGAAATCAAGACCACTAAGGGGGCCGCCCATGCGATGGCCAACAATGGGCAAAGAACAATAGCCCCGACTGGAGAATGGGGAACCACCATCGCCGCCAGCCCGCCGCCCGTGATCACCATGAGCACGAACCACCAAATCATGGGGGCTCGCCGCTCGCGCGCCGCTGCTTGTCTCAGCCGATTCATCCTCCGTGCCGCCTACTGGCCGGCCTTGCGAAGCAAATCCGCCGTCAGCTCGTTGGCCTTGTGGAATATGGCTTGCTCATCCATCCCCACCAGCGTCCCCTTCTCCACCAGAACCTTGCCCGCCACGATCGTACACTCCGCCCTCGGTGCGCTCCCACAGAACAACACGGCATGGGCGGGATCGGTCATGGCGCCGGCAAAGTCCAATCGGTCCAAACGGAACATCGCCAAGTCGGCAGCCATCCCCGGCTTGACCTGCCCAATCTCGGGCTGGCCCAATATTTCCGCGCCCCCGCGCGTCGCCATGCGGATCACTTGTTTCGGCGGCATGGAGGTCACCCCCGTGCCCACACGATGTACCAGCAAAGCGGTTTGCATTTCCTTCAGCAAATTCGATGAGTCGTTGCTCGCGCTGCCATCCACCGCAATCCCCACGCGCACGCCCGCATCCAACAAGGCCGGCACATGGCAAATGCCCGAGCCCAGACGCAGATTGCTCACGGGACAATGCGCCACGCCACAATTCATTTTGCCCAGGCGAACGATTTCTTCCGGCGTGAACCAAATGCCGTGCGCATACCACACATCCGGTCCCACCCACCCTACGCTTTCCATATATTCCAAGGGACGCATCCCCAACTTCTGTACGCAGAAATCCTGCTCGTCATTGGTTTCGCACAGGTGGGTGTGCATGAACACTTTTTTCTGGCGGGCAAACACCGCCGTCTCCGCCAGCGATTCGCGCGTGACCGAAAACGGCGAACACGGAGCCAACACAATGCGAGTCATCGCGAACGGCTTCGGATCGTGATACTTCGAAATCAGCCGGTCGCAGTCGGCCAAAATATCCTCCCAGCTCTGCGTCACATCGTCCGGGGGCAGTCCACCCTGCGAACGCCCCAGGCTCATGCTACCGCGCGTGGGATGAAAGCGAACACCCATTTCACGGGCCGTGTCGATTTCGATGTCCAGAAATTCACGCGGTGCCGAACGGGGAAACACATAGAAATGATCCGTGCTGGTCGTGCAACCGCTCAAGAGCAATTCGCCCAAGGCAATCTGTGTGCTGACGCGAACAGCCTCAGGATGTAGCCCCCTCCACACCTCATACAACCACAACAGCCAATCAAACAGTTTGGCATCTTGCACAGCAGGCAAGTTGCGAGTGAGCGTCTGATAGAAATGGTGGTGCGTGTTCACAAAACCCGGATACACCACGCACCAACGGCCATCGATCACTCGCGCGCCCGGTGGGGTCGGCAGATCTTTGCCAATGGAATGAATTTTGTCCCCTTCCACCAGCACGTCCACATCGTGCAAAACCCGGTACTCTTCATCCACCGTCACCAGCGTGTGGATGTTGGCAATTTTCAGCATGCTCATGAGCTTACTCCTCAAACACCATTTTTTTGACTGTCACGCCCGGCACTTTTTCCAAGATCACTTTCAGCTCAGCAACTTGGCTCACCACTTCGAGCAAGATGACGCCGCTGGGAGAACACACCCCTTCAAACGCCTCATGCAGGCCAATGCGCGTTCGAATGGAACACCCGAAATCCGTCAGAATCTTCTGCACCTTGGCGGTCTGCTGAGTCCGTTGCGCCACATGCACACCCAGAATGGTCTTGGTTGACTTTTTCACGGTTTGTTCTCCATGAGGTTGCTTAATAACTCAGGTGAAGCGGCCAATACCACCTCGCGCGCCCACCGCCCGGCCTTGCCGGGCCGCAGGCTTACGGACCCGCCAGCCGCTTGGCAAATCGCCGTTGCCGCCGCCACATCCCACAGCCAAATGTCTTCTTCCACATAGGCGTCCAGCCAACCGCAAGCGGTATACGCCCCCATCAACGCGGCAGAACCCAACATGCGGATTTTTTTGAATTGTTGAACCTGCCGGACAAAGGCGCGGAGCGGCGCATCATCGAAATCCTGATGATGAGGAAATCCCGTGGCCAGCGAAGCCTTGCTCACATCCCGAAGGCCCGACACCACAATGGGCTTTCCGTTCAGCCACGCCCCCTGCCCCACGATGCCAGAAAACAACTCGTCAGAAAAAAAGTTATACACGGCCCCCAGCACCGGTTTTCCATTCGCCCACAACCCCACCGACGAACAGCACATCGGCATGCCTCGAGAATAATTGAAGGTGCCATCCAAGGGATCCACCACCCACATGCAGGCGTTCTCATCCACATCGCCATGCTCGCCACTCTCCTCCGTCAAAACGGGAAGGGAAATCCGATCTTGCAGCAATCGCAGAATTCGCTCTTCTGCCAACTGGTCTGCCTTGAGTTTGATGTCGTGCCCCGGCTCACAAAGCACTTCGATCGGTTTTTGGCGCAATTCCAGCAACAGTCGACCCGCTTCGGTCACAGCCGCCACGGCCACAGCCAAGGCAACAGCCCCATCGAAATTTTTCAGCGTCTCCATTTCTTCAATCTACCCCTCGAGCTCCCTGACGGTCAAGCGCTTGCGCATAAGGAAAAAGACTTCGTACGCACGAGGGCCCAAACGGCATGGCCTGTTCTATAGAGGAAAGTCGGCCCCATACGGAAGCGGCACGTTGTGGCGTGTGGAGAGGGCCCGAATTTCTTGCACCGTTTCGGCGCGGCCACTCGCCATGTGATCGTTGATGAGTTGATAAATTTTTTGCGCGACCCATTCGCGTCGCAAGCCCTCCCCGCCTTCTTCCGCATCGGCCAAATTCAGCGCAAAGACCATATCGCGCTTCTGCGACCCCGCCTCGCCCACCACCTGCAAAACGGCCGACTTCTGTTCCACCGGACAACGCCCCACCAACCGCAGGGGCCGATCCAAATACAAATGCGTCAGCGTACCCGGATAGACCTCCGCGCCGGAATCAGCCGAAAAACGATAACCCAAATTGGCCAACACCGGGCGGGATAGTTCGCGGGCGGCGCGCTTCACCGCATCGGGAATCTGCTCGCGCAACGGCATGAGCCAAGAGCCGCCACGGTTGTTGTGCCCCAGCAAATCCAACAGGAAACTGTTCACCCGATCTCCGGCCCCGACCGTAAAAATCGAAACGTTTCCGGCGTTGGCCCGACTGAAACGAGCGATGATGTCCGAACTATCCACCGTCCCCATCGTCGGACGACCATCCGTCATCAACACCGCAATCATCGGTCTCCCCGGCGCACGCGGAATCTGGAGTACCTGTTGCAACGGCGAAAACAAATCGGTCTGCCCGCGCGCGCGCATATCATCCGTGAACGATACGGCTTGCGCAAGCGATTCCGATGTGACGGGCTGCCACGTTTCAAAGCACAGGTCAGGCGAATCGCTGTAGCGCATCAGATTGATTCGATCCACCGTGGTCATCGTACGCAAATAGCTCACAATGCCTTCCTTGAAATAATCCAGCTTGGTGCGCGTCATGCTTTCGGAGCAGTCCTGAATCAGCAAGATATCCTTGGGCAATATCGGCAACGCCTCCACACCCGCACGGGAAATCGCCAACTCAAAGTACAGCGCGTTCTCATCGGTGGATCGATACGTCGACACCTGCACCGCCAGCAATTGCTCAATGGGCGCCATATCCGTCACATCCGCCGATTTCTCGTTCAAAATCTCCCCCTGCTCACGAAGGCGCTCCACATCGGAAAGCGCCCCTTGGCTGGCCGCATCCAGCATGGCCGAAGCCAAGGGTTGGGCATAGGAAAGGACAGATAGGGAACGGACCGACGCATCCCCGCGCCCCTCCACCGAGGCAGCGGCGGCCGCAATGGCTTCGGAATCGGCCGGCAACGTGATGTCCGGGGATCCCGACACGCGCTCCACCACCGGTTCAATCCGCCGGGGCAACGCCTCCAGTTCAGTCGCGGCAATTTGCTTTTCAATCTGCAAAATGTCTTGGCGAAAATCCATCGCCGAAAAATCCTCCGCCTTGGCCGGAGCCGGGGCCGGGGCTTCGGATGGAGCCGATGGCACAAATTCCATCGCCTCGGCCCCCGCGCGAAGATCCTCCAGCAAACTTTTTTGCAGAGGCTCCACCTCGGCAAAAGCTTCCGGATTTTCCGGACGAAACTTTTCCGGCTGGACAAAACGGGGAAGGTCGGGAGTGGCCCGCACCTCCCCCATGACCAGCGGTCTGTTTTTTCGTAGCGTGGACGCCTCCATCGGCCTCCCCATCGGAAACAGGGGAATCTCCGTCAGGAGCACGCCATGCAACGCCAGCGAAAGCACCAGCGTAGCACCGAACAGCGCGGCGCGCAGCCAAGGCTGGCGCGCCTCGCGTCCAACAGGAGCGTGAAGACCCATCGAGGACATGAACCCATTATCCCTGCAAGGTCATCAGGAATTCAAGATTTGTCTTCACTTTCTTTAATCGGCCAATCAGCAGCTCCATCGCCTCGACCGGCGGCACGCCATTCAGCGCCTTCCGCAAGATCCACACGCGATTGAGTTCGTCGGGATGCATCAGGTTCTCTTCCTTGCGCGTTCCCGATTTTTCGATGTTGATGGCCGGGAAGATGCGCTTATCCACGAGGAAACGGTCCAGGCAGATTTCCATATTGCCCGTGCCCTTGAATTCTTCAAAGATCACTTCGTCCATGCGGCTTCCCGTGTCCACCAGCGCCGTCGCGATGATGGTCAAGCTACCGCCGCCCTCAATATTGCGGGCCGCGCCAAAGAAACGCTTGGGCTTGTGCAAGGCATTCGCGTCCACGCCGCCCGACAGAATCTTGCCGCTGTGCGGTTGCAACGTGTTGTATGCCCGCGCCAAACGCGTAATGGAGTCCAACAGAATCACCACATGCTTGCCGGCCTCGACCTGGCGCTTGGCCATTTCAATGACGATCTCCGCAATCTGCACATGGCGCTCGGGCGGCTCGTCAAAGGTGGAGCTAACCACTTCCGCCTTGGTGTTGCGCTCCATGTCGGTCACTTCTTCAGGGCGCTCATCGATCAGCAAAATGATCAGCTTCACTTCCGGATTATTTTCGGAAATGCTGTTGGCCATCATCTGCATCAGAACCGTCTTACCCGTGCGAGGCGGCGCCACAATCAACCCGCGCTGCCCCTTGCCGATCGGAGTCAGCAAATCCATCACGCGCATGTTGACGTTGTTGTTGCTCTTGGTTTCCAGCACCAAGCGCTGGTTTGGGAACAACGGCGTCAAGTTTTCAAACGGAATGATTCCGCGCTGCCCCTCGGGAGGACCATCGTTGATGCTGTTCACCTTCAAGAGGGCAAAGAAGCGCTCCTTGTCCTTGGGCGAACGAATTTCGCCATCCACAATATCGCCGGTGCGCAACGCGAAACGGCGGACCTGCGAAGGCGAGACATAGATGTCGTCGGGACAAGGCAAGTAGTTATTGTTGGTCGAGCGCAAGAACCCGAAGTTGTCGGGCAAAATTTCCAACACGCCGCGAACAAACATGGTTCCGTTGCAACGGGCGTTGGCCTTGAGAATCTCGAAGATCAGCTCATGCTTCTTCAAGGCGCCCAAATCCACCAACTGGTAGCTATCCGCAAGCTCCTTGAGCTGTGGAACGGTCAGTTGTTGCATTTCGGTCAAATGCAATACACGGGCCATTTTGGCGCGCTCGGCAGCGGCAGCTTCTGCAGCCGCACGGGCGGCCGCCTGCTGTGCCGCGCGGGCTGCCTCTTCTTCGGGCGTCAACGGCACGCGCGGTGGCCGGTTATCATGGAAGGGCTGCCCTCCCCCTCCTCCACCCGGACGCCGATCGCGATCGCGGTCCCGGTCGCGGCGATCAAAGCGGCGATCAAAGCGGCCACCTCCGCCTTGCTGCTGTCCTTGGGGATAGTTTGGCCTGTAGTTTTGTTGCGACGAATGAGGATGCTGTCCCCCTCCGCTGGAATTGTTGTTGCCACCCGTGGGACCGTTGTTGCCGCCCGTGGGGTTGGCCGGGTTGTCACGTTGCTCCTGCGCAACCGGAGCCGGGGGCGGGGATGGAGGCGTCGAGGACTCATTGCCATGTGTATCCGGCGCAGAGGCCGCCGGAGAAGACGGAATCTGTTCGTTGCCACGCTCGGCGGCGCCAGGGGCGGGTGCTTCGGCAGGCGCCGCACGTTCCGCTGTGTTGCCCGGGCGATACTCTTCGCCATCCGCAATCGTCGTATCGAGCAAGGAGGCCGGCAACGGCATATCCATGCGCTTCTTTGGCTCCTCATCCGGATCCTTGCGAGGCGGGCGTCCACGACGGGGGCCCGTGCCTCCGGCATTCGGCTTGCGGGGTTGGCGGGGCGGTTTGGGGTTCGGGTTCGGATTCGGGGTCATCATTTACTCTCCTTGTTCAACTAAATCATTCCATATCGCCCGGCACTGAACTTCTAGTTCGGCCAAGCTTCCATTGTTCTCGATCACAGAGTCGGCACGCGCCATTTTCTCGCGCACCGGCCATTGGCTGGCCATCCGCGCTTTCGCCTCCTGAGGCGAAAGGCCGCGTTGCGCCAACCGTTCCAACTGGGTTTGTTCGTCCGATGCCACACAAATCACGGCATCCCAATTCTTCGCCATGCCCGCCTCGAACAGCAGGGGCACCACCGCCACACCGAAACGGCCTTCCCGGCGAATCGCCTCCGCCCACGTCCGCATGTGGCGGATCACCGTCGGATGCAACAGCGCATTCAGCCGCTCCCGCGCGCCGGTGTCGGCAAAAATGATCGACCCAAGCACGCTCCGGTCCACGCCACCGTTGGCCGCACGCACACGATCACCAAACGCTTTCACCACCGCCTCGACACACTCACCGCCGTGCGCAATCAACGCATGGGCCACAGGATCGGCATCCATCACCTCTGCACCCCAGCGCCTCCAAAAGTCGGCCACAGTACTTTTTCCACAGGCAATTCCGCCCGTCAAGGCCACACATATTCCCTTTTTCATTCCTTCACCACGGTCGAGCCGGCGCCATCATCAGCGCCTCTCCAATCGCCGCATCCTCCGCTTCCGTCTGGAAACCGGCATCGCGAAGGGCACTCGCATGAATCAACACGTTTTGCGCACTCTCATTCTCAGCATCCATGCGCAGGGCATGGGCGGCTTGAAGCTCAGCCACCTCCAACTCGCCGTTTTCCAAAGCCGTCTGGGCTTGCTCGGCCAACGACTGCGCCAACCGAACGGCCACCGTGCTTCGCTTCAAACGAAACACGCGGTACTTCCGATTGGCAAACTGCGACACAAAATAGTTCAACTCCTCCGGCCGCTGCTCGAACAAGCGGGCCGCCGCATTCGTCGCCGGATTCAAGGCATCCACCATATACCGCATCTGCAATCCGGGCTGGATGTCCGAAAACTCGCCCATCGAATGCACATATACGGTTGCTCCCTGCGCTTCCATCCAACCGCGAAACTCCGCTTCATCACCTTTGAATAACGCCTCGCCATACTCGCAAACTTTTTCGCGAATTTCCGGCGACTCGAACTTCGGATGCAACACAACCGGACATCCGCCATACGTGGCGATTCCTGCGCTGATGCCAAAATTCGCCAGCACCGGCTCCGGCGCAACATACTTCCGCAAATGCTCCATCAATGCCTCTGTTTCGGCGGCGTAGACATTGGGCCGACCCCAAAACAAGGGACCATCCCACTTCTGCGCCTCGGGGGCCACCACCTCGGGACGATCCCAAGGAATGGGTCCCAGCCACGGTTGACTCGCCTCCGCCAGCCAGCCCACGGCCAACAAAACGGCCACAAGCCAACGACGCCAACGAACGCCACCCTCGCCTTCCAGACCGGCCCACAGGCCAACCAGCCCGCACACCCAAACCACCACCCACACATGAAACCGGAAAAACAGAATGAAGGTGAAAAACGACGCCAATAAGAAAAATAAAAGGGGTGGGAAGTCGGCGAACGAGCGCCTATTGCGTACCAGTGCGTGAATCAAAGCCGAACCTGCGCCCGCCGTCAACACCAAAAGCAGAGGAAACCAGCGCCAGACCATTTCCCACGACGTCGAATTCAGCGCGGGCACCCACAAAATACGCTGATCAAACGTCAGCCGCGCCGGATCCTCCGGGCGGATATTCAGGAAGCGCAATTTGGCCACCAGCAACGAGGCAAAGTGGCTATAGGACGGCAAAAAGAAACTCCCCAGAATCAAAAAAACCAGAATCGGAATCAGCGACAGCAAGACCCGCGTCACCATCCGCTGCCGCTGAGCCACGGGTGCCCCCGCAAACAACAGCGCCCAACCCAAGGCCATCGTTGGCGAAAGCCAAAAAGCGTGAGAAACCAAATAGGGATTGCGCATCCCCGAGGCCAGCAAGACCGCCATCAGGGGAATATACCGACTCCACAACAGCTCCTTCGAAAGCCGCCCGCGCAAGGCCATCCCCAATCCCCACACCATGACCAGCATCAAGTAGAATTGAACCAAGTCCCACGCACACAACGCCAACGCCGCCAAACCCGCCGAAACCCAGCCCCACACCCGCCTCGAACGCACCGTTTGCGCCCGATTCCACGCCCATGCGCCCGTCGCCAAATGCCACAACAAAAATGGAATGGCGTTGTTTTCGTGCGACAATTCTTGGCCCGTTGAACGCGCCACCGAGCTGATGGCCACCGCATAGAATGCCGCCGCCCAAAAGCCGCCCCGGATACCCCCGCCCATCCATTTTACCCAGAAAAACATGCCTGGAATGGCCACGCAAAACCAAACCAGATGGAGCCATCGAACCTTCTCTGCCAAATTCAATGTGCCCGGCCACGCTTTGGCAACTCGCGCATAAACACCTTCCGCCCCCAATGTGTCTACCTCGCGCGAAATGATGCCATTCGGATATTGAATCCCCCGTTCCACCTTTGGCAACGCCCCATCGCGATACACCATCTGAATCCGCCGAAACGCCAACGCACTCTCCAGCGTGAACGGAATCGACCCATCCGTCGTCAACTGCCGCTGTGCACTCAACACATGCCGACGCGTTCCCACCGCCCCCACCATCAACAGCAACAGCAACAACACCTGCAAGGCGAGTTGCACAGGTTTGGAGATGGCATTCACCGGATTCATGCGGCCCCCGAAAAGTTTTCCACACGGTGGAAATTCTTACAAAACCCCGCAGAATACGGCCGGGATGGAACCCGGCCCTCCAGAAATCCGCCGAAATGGTCCGTCTTTGTGCGCTGGAGGGACGACCTCTGTGTCGTCCGTGTTCGTTTTGCAAACGCCTCTGTGGAAAACAATCCAAAAATAGAATTCATTGTTTGAGGAGGGTTCAAAACAGATTCAGTTGCCCGTTGGTCGGACGAGAAGTCGGAGGCGACGCCTTTTCTTTTGGCGCAGACTCGAAACGGTGTAGTTCATATGTTTCAAAGAACGCGTTGAGTCGTGCCGTATCAGCAACGGGCGCCGGAATCTCCGCCCAAACAGGAACACCGGGCACATCGCAATCCAGCTTCATCAGTTCGACATTCAGTTCCGCCGTGGCCCGCCCCGCAAGCAATTTTTCACGCACACTGACCGATTCGATTTTCTCCGCGTGCTCGAAACAGGCGGCCAACGAGCCAAATTGCGAAATCAATTTTGTAGCCGTTTTCGGGCCGATGCCATTCACGCCTGGGATGTTGTCGGCCGTGTCGCCAATCAACGCAAGCCAATCCACAATTTGCGAGGGCCGCACCCCCGTCTTGGCCTCGACCCCGGCGGCATCGAGCTCTTCATCCGTCTTGGTCGGCGGCACGACCCGAACATGATCATTCACCAGTTGCATCAAATCTTTGTCGCTGGTGGCCACACGCACCATCCGGTTTTCGGCCGTGGCGCGGACAGCCAGCGTAGCCATTACATCGTCCGCCTCCTGTCCCTTGATCAAAATCATGGGAATGCGGGCCGCCTCCAAAAACTCATTGATCATGCACAATTGCGCTCTCAGCTCATCCGGCATGGGGGCACGCTGGGCTTTGTAGGCTGGACATTTCTCCAAGCGATGCGCCGGCGAACCGCCGTCGAACGTGACCACGAGGCGATCGGGTCGCCAGTGAGATTCCAACTGGCGAATCATCCGAACAAAGCCAAACAACGCGTTGGTGGGACGACCATCGCGAGTGGTCAGCCCGCGAACAGCATAGAACGCGCGGTAAGCCACGGCTGTGCCGTCCACGATCAAAACAGAAGTGGAGGAAGGGCTGAGATTCACGCTGTAAGGTTCACAGTTCAGAATTCACGGTTCATGGATGCCGCATTAACGGCGACCAGTTATAGCTACAAACCAGAGACGGTGAAATGCACCGTCTCTGCCCTCATCTGGGATCGCACCGATTTTCTATTGTGCGTCTGCTTCAGGCGCATCCGCTGCGGCATCAATGCCTGCGCCCGGCATGGCCATGTTGCCATCACGATGAATGGGGCGGCCGGCAGGATCCACCAAACGGGCGGTCACAAAGATCAACAGGTTCTTTTTCTTGCTATACTGACCTTCCGAGCGGAAGAGCCAGCCCAACAAAGGAATATCGCCCAAGATGGGAACCTTGTCCTTGATGGTGGTCAGTTCTTCGCGAATCAGACCGCCCATGACCACCGTCTGGCCATCCCAGATCACGATTGAGGTCGTCACATTGCGGCTGGTGAAGATGGGCTGCGGCATGTTGAACAAATAGGTGTTCTGCTGGCGCGCGCCGATGATGCCGGTTTCCACGGTGATTTGGGAGCCGTACTGAATCCAATCCACCAACTCGGCTACTTCAGGAGCCATGACCAAGTCGATGGTGTATCCATCGGGACCGACCGTCGGAGTCACGTTCAGAATCACACCCGTCTCGCGGGTCTGGAAAGTGCCGGGGGTCACTACGGGCGACATCGTCACGTTTCCGTCGGAATTCATGGTGGGCTGAGTCACGTCGAATTCGGTCGGGTAGATGATTTCCTTGACGACCTGAATCTGAGCATTCACACCGCTGCGGGTGGTGACACGCGGAGCCGACAACAGATCGCTTCCGCCGTGTTGCGACAACGCCTGAAGGACAATCGTCACTTCTGGATTCGTCAACACGCTCGAAGCGCTGAGAATGCCGCCCAACATGGTCTGGTTGGCGGTCTGCGTAATGGCGGAAGCCGGCGATACATTCAGGTTGCCGGAGTTGTAGCTGAAGAAGCGGTTGCCTTGGGTGAAGCCGTTCTGGTTGGCATTGACCTGCATGCGCTGACCCGAGCCATCGTTCTTCGTGGCGAATTCATAGTTATCGTTCAGAATCCACTGCAAGCCGAGTTCTTCCAAATCGGTCTGATCCACTTCAATGAAGCGGGCTTCGATCTCCACCTGATTGGGCACCACATTCAACTGCTGGAGAATACGCTCAAAGGTTTCGAGGTTGTCGGCCGTATTCGCCACGATGAGTTGGCTGATGGTGGCGTTATACGTAATCGAAGCGCCCGTGGGGAACTTCACGCCGGTCTTCTCGAAGAAATCCTTCACATCGGACTTTGTCACGCTGACCTTGCCTCCCATGGAGGTAAATTCGGCGTCTTGACGATCGGTGTCGCTGGCACCCTGCCGCTCCACAATGACATCCATAAAGGACGGCTGGACAGGATACATGCGGGTGATGATGTTGCCCACAGGGGCATCGATGGGCGTAATGATGACGGCGCTGTCTTCAATGCGATACTTTAAGCCCGCCACTTCTGTGATGTACTTGATGGCGTCGAGCATGCTGATGCGGCGCAAATTCAAGGTGATGTCGCGAAGGTTTCCGCCGCCGCCCGTACTCACGCCCGCGGTAGCCATTTCAGAACCAAAATCATCGCCGCCAAGACCCCACTCGTCTCCACCTGCCGGCGCATCTGCAACCGGAGCCGGAGCCGAACCACCACCACCGGTCTGGCCTAGGTTCAAGATAATATTGACGCCTTCTTTTTCGGGATCGGCCGCCATGCTGGCATCTACCAAGAACGTGACAACATCGTTAATGTTGGCCTGGCGGAATTCAACGGCTGGGATGATGATGCTCTTCATCTTTTCTTGCAGGCGAACGGCCGCCGGCTTGCTATCCACAGCACCAGCGGGATTGAAATCATCTGGAACCGTGATTTGAGCACGGATGGGCGGGCTCCAGCTCCGGCGAACTTCGGTCATCATGCCCTGGACGCGGGCATCGCGTTCATAGGTGGCCAATTTATACTTGTCGGCCTCGATCTTGCGCAAATAGCGCATGGCACTCTTGTGATAGGGATCCTTCACCAAAATCGTTTCAAAGAGGGCTGTTGCACGATCGTAATCCTTGAGCATATACCACTGACGGGCTTCATCATACAGTTGCTCAATGCTCTTTGCCTTTTCGATGGTCGCCGGCTGATCGCTGGGCGCTTTGGGCATTGCCGCAACCTTCTCCAGCTTGGCGAGACGGATGCTCAGCGCCTGTGCGCCACGATGAGTCGGAGCCACTTTGAGAGCGGAATCGACCAACTTGCGAGCCTCTTCGAGACGTTCATTTTTCTGCACCATGGCGCGAGCGCGCAGATACTGGGCTTCGGCGAGACCCCAAGAAATTTGTTCACGAACCGCCGCATTCTGTGCGCGGTCTGGCAATCCCTTCAACGCAGCGGAGAAGGAGTTTTCGGCGGTGATCAGATCGCCATCGCTCAACGCGCGGAAACCCACTTCAGAAGCCTTGAGGGCTTCGGCTTCGGCCATTTGACGACGAACTTCTTCCTGCTGGGCGGTTTCTTTAGCAATCTTCTTGATTTCCTTGGCAGGAAGTTTTTCAACTTCTTTTCCGGCCTTCTTGGAATCGGCAGGCGATTCAAACGAGGAATCTTCAGCATCGGCTGAACCAAACTCTCCCATCATTTCATCGGAGTCGGCAACGACTTCCTCTTCAACGACGGCTTCCTCGACCACTTCCTCCACCGCAACCGCAGGAGCCGGTTCATCGGTAAACAGGCCGCCCAGCATGTCGTCTTCGGCGGGAGGCGCCGTCTCTTCAACAGCCACTTCTTCTACGGCGGCGGCTTCCATCGGTGCTTCCAACGAGGTGTCGCCAAACGCATCCATTTCAGACGGTGGTTCAACAGCCATCTCCGCCGGTGCCGCAAATTCATCTGTCGTTTCGGCAACGGGTTCTTCAACAACCTCAGCGGGCGCTTCGGCTTCAGCCGCAGGAGCCGCCGCCGAATCCATATCGCCCAGCAGAGCGTCCAAATCAAGATTATCCTCTTGGGCTCTTGCGACACCGCCAAACAAGAGAGACACCGCCATTGCCGCGACCATGCACCATTTCATCAGGAACTCCTCTTTGGAACTGAAACAAGGACGAAACGGTTGCTTCGTCCCACCCAACACCTGTTTATTGTTATCCATCATTTGAAAATCAATGCCCAGCAACCACAGCCGCACCTGTAGCTTGAGCGGCTGGACGGCCTGAAGCGGCCGAACGCTCTTCACTACTCATCATGGGGACGGTCACTTTTTCGCCAGTTTTTACGCTCTGAATTATCACGTTCTCGCGGCGGATGTCAACGACCTTGTACTCGACCCCGCGCAAGGTGAACACATCGTTCAGACGCTGAACTGGCAACAGGCTTCGATCCACCAAGAAGGCAAATCGAATGGCCAATTCCTGCTCGGTGACAGGGCGTCCCTTTACGAGAACCACATTGCGCTTATCGGACTGGCGCACCATCGTCAGCGTTTCGCCCGTTTTGGCTTCGGGTTCGTATTTTTCAACTTTATAGCCCAGCACGACATCGCCAAGCTTCACGAAATAGGTACGCTCTAAGGTCTGCAGGTTGAGTTGGAAGCGAATGGAGCCATCTCCAAACAGCGAGGTGCTGACAAACCGCAAATAGAACGGCACCGGCTTGATCCCGGCCACACGCAATTTCACAATGGGATCCGGCAGACTAGCCGAATTTTTGGGGTCGGTCTTGGCGCTATGCTCTTCCAAATTGGAAAATCCATCGTTGTCTAAATCCCCGTTCGAGTCGGCAGGATCCTGCGGATTCATCCCCAACGACAACTCGACCTTGTCCGGAATGCCATCCTTGTCGGTGTCGAGCGTATCGATGTTCACAATAGGAGGCTGAACACCCAAACAAAAGGGACATTCCACGGCCTCGTATGGAATAGGACGCCCACATTTCACACACGCCACGCGCAATTCGCTGACCGTCGTGCGCGGACTCACCGCCAGCGATGAGGCGGCCGCCGCACGGGCCTCCGACAGCACATTCTCAAAGGGAATGGTGTCTTTCAAGGTTACAACCGATCCCTTCCAGCCGATCCGGGAAAGATTCAATGCCGCCGTTTCCTTGTCCGTTTGGATTTGCTGCACCAGCAACACGCATGAAATAAATAAGGCCAACAACACCACCATCAGGATCGCCTTTTCATAGTGATCCCGGATCCAGTCGTGCTTCCCTCGGGGTGCTTGGCTCATGGACTTACCTCCCCTGCTGAGTCCGCACTCGCGACTTCTGTAAAATTATACAGATCCACTTCAAGGCGAACCGTACTCAACTCCTGACCGGCCACCACACGCAACTCGCGCGGCAAAATCGGGGACTCCTCTTGTGGGGCCACCTGCGTTGCAGTGCCAGGAGCGGACCAGCCGTCTGTGGAGACTGGCTTAGGAGCCGCATCCTTCTCCTCCGTCTTGGGAAGAATCACCACCGGCTTGGCTGGATTTGAAATTTCCACTTTGGTCACAATGACAAAAGGAGCGCCCTTTGACAGTCGGTCCAACACCTTCCAAGTGGCTTCATCTTTAGCCCGGTAGGACAGCACATAATGCTCTTTCGTAAACAAACCGTCCGGGTCTGTATAGAGCTCTGTACTGGGAGCCGCCGCTATGGCTTCGGTCTGATTCCGACGCCGATTAAACCCTTCTTCTGTCGCCGCCTGCTGAACACCCTTCTCAAACACGGTTCGTTCCACGGAAACCAATTCACCAATCCCGGCAGCGTAGAGAATATCGCACAAGGCGGTAATGGAACGAAACTGGTTCACGAGCCGCGGCAATTCATCGTCGGCAGGCAACGCACCGTCAATATAGCGCTGGACACCAAACGCGATGTTCGGCGCAATCGTAATCGATTTCACGCGGGCTTCATTCAGGAGACGGCGCAAGCCATCTTCCAGCAGTCGACTGAATCGATCGCGGTCAACCGACTCATCGGAAATCTGCCCCTCACGCATGGACGCATAGAGCGTATTGAGATAATCCTCATAGACACCCAGTTGTTTGCCCATGACCTGAACATTGGCTTCCGAAGGGAATACGGTTCGGCTGGAAAGACCGTTCAGTCGCCGTTGAGCCATGGACTGCGACATGGAACCATCCGAGTAGCTCCCTTTTGCACTAAATAGCCAAAAGAACAACCCGACGGCCAACAGCAGGACCACCACTCCACCGATGATCAACGGCATGTGTTTGCGGCTCATAGTTCCTGCGGCGCCTCCAAAACGGCCAAAATCCTAAATTCCAAGATGCTGGCATCCGGCCGCGCGGGCGGTTGCCATGTGATCTCGGTTTGATCCGAAAACAACTTGGATGCCCGAAGCCGATCCCGAAACTGACCAATAGCCTCATTCGATTTGATTTTATCCAAATATCCAACGCCCTCAATTTCGATTCCGGCCACGACATGGTTGGCGGGCGCCGGCGCACCTTCTGCGGGAGCAGGAGTTCCCGGGAGAACGGGCACAGGATTGATTTTTGCCAACCAAATACCATCGGACAACGCACCGCTAATCTCTCCCAGCACGTTCCGCCATACGCCGCGATGCGATTCCAACAGGGTCAATTTGGAAATTTTACTCTCTACAGCAGTGACGGAGGCTTCGGCCTGAATCAGCTTCTTCTCAACGTTAGACAGATCTCCCACCCGCGTCTCGATTTGGCTCCTTACATTTTCCGTCATACCCGTCATGCGGGAGTAAAACGAAATCCAAACCACAAGTGTCAACA
Source organism: uncultured Verrucomicrobiota bacterium (assembly GCA_964647595.1). GTDB lineage: Bacteria > Verrucomicrobiota > Kiritimatiellia > CAIQIC01 > Lenti-01 > Lenti-01. The sequence goes on along the minus strand of CAZYGH010000020.1, from coordinate 9,250 downwards.
GTACACCCGCCGCCGCCAACGCAAAAATCGGCTGCTTGCGCTTGAATTTCTTTTCTTCTTCGGCCTTGGGGGGAAGCAAGTTGATTTCAATGGGGCACGTATGAAGCTGGCGCAGAGCCAAGCCCACCATCTGCCCCATTTCGCAGGCATGCGCCCCAACCTGTTCGGCGGGAATATGTTCCGCGACGGCCACATTGTTAAAGGGGTTGAAATAATCCGTTTCCATACGGAGTTTTTCACGTAGGAAGGTGTCGGTGTAGGGGATCACCGAGCTACCGCCGGTCAGCAAGAGCAAGGAGGGCTGCTGCCCGCCCTGCTGGCTACGATAGAAATTGATCGATCGATTCAGTTCCTGATGCAGGCGCGTCATCATGCTCCGCACACTCTTGGACACTTTATCGACCGTCTCGCTCTGGGGCCCCTCGTAGGCACCGCCAAAGGCCACATAGGCGTGAGCTTTTTTCATGGCTTCGGCATCATCAAACGAGATGCCGAATTCGTTCATGATCAGTTGCGTAATCTGATTTCCCGCCACCGGAACGCTACGGCTGAAAATACGGCCCGCTTCCAAGAAAATTAAATCCGTTGATCGCGCGCCAATGTCCACCACCAACGTACAGGCCGGCAAGTTGTCATAGTTGTAGCGAACGGCGTTGTAGAGGGCCATCGGCGCCACATCCACCAGATTGGGCTCCAGCCCCGTGAACCGCACACAATCGCAAATGCCCGCCACAATGTCGGACTTGATCGCCGCCAGCATCACATCGACATCGCCATTGTTGCCGCTGATCAACTGGTAGTCCCACACCACCTCATTCATGGGGAACGGCACATTCTGCTGCGCCTCATATTGAATGATCTGGTAGACCTTTTCCGGCTCCACGGGGGGCAGTTTTACGAAACGCGAAAACACGGCGTGCCCCGAAATGGACACCTGCACGGGTCCGGGTTTGCATCCCGACTCGCGAATCAGATCGTGAATGGTGGTGATAATGTATTGGGAACGATCCGCATCGCTTTGGGGATCAATGCCCAAATCGCTGATGGCATAGCGGGTCATCTCCAACCCGCCCTTCACATCCACAAACTCGGCGAGCTTGAGACAATGCGACCCTATGTCCAATGTCAATATGGGCTTCTTGGCCATGAAACAAGTTCCTTCGCTGAAACTACCGGGCAACAGTGGCCGGCTTGATGGCCTCGTACAAATCGTAATCCACAAAGGCAAACGGGGTTTGGGCCCGGCTGATCAACACGCCGTCCACGGGACTAAAACCTTCCCACCAATCGGGCTTGGTAGCCGTGGATTCTTTGGCTACCACCGCACCACGAGCTTTGACCACAACAGCTATCTGCTTCACGAGACCCAGACGGGCAATCGTGTTCGGATGCAGGAACATATCGCCAACATGCTTCCCCTTGGCGACATTCACATAGGTAACGGTTCCACGGAACATCACGGGCGACCCCTTGTTGCTCTGATCCTCGATATAGGCGTAGTACGTGAACTCTAATTCGTCGATCCAATCCGGCGCCGTCTCAAAATCCACCACCACGCGCCACCAATCCGGCTGACGCGCCGATGTCGAACTGGCCGTTGCCGTACGAAAAACAGGCGTCTTTTCCTTGACCGGCGTCATTTTGCGGATGCGGAGAATATCGCCCGCCCCGCCAACAGCCGGAGGCGGCTGCTGCGCCATTGCGCTACAAGCCGTCCACAACAGAATGGAAACCAGCGCGACCCCAAACGAAAACTTGGATTGAATTCGACACTTCATCGTCATGCCTCCTGCGCACCAACCACAAGCAGAAAGACCCACACGGCCTGCCTGCACAATTTTCGGAAGTATAGGCGCACCACCTCTTTCTCGTCAACCGCCATTTCCCGTTGTCCGACAAAATTGCGCAATCTCATTTGAACACGACTCCCTCTCAAACAAGCCGATTGAAGATTCTGGCGCGCGGGCGGTGGGCCAGAATGGCGCTGGTGCTCATCTCGGGCTCGAGCATGTCTGAATCCGTGACCGTCACACCAATGCGGTGGGCCTCCGTCCATTCGCAGATGTTGCGGCTAAGAATCATGTCGGGACACGACGGATAACCCGGACCAAACCGCGCCCCGGTCTTTCCCCCGATGGGTTCCAGCATTTTCCGGTGCGCCCACTCCGCCACGGCATCCGCATATTCCGCGGCAAACCCCGTCCAGAAAAAGTACTCCTGATATTCCCCGGCTTCTTGCATCCGGGCCATCTCCGCAGAGGCTTCCGGGCTTCCGACGGTGACCGTGAAGGCACCCAGCACATCTCCTTGCCGCGCATAGAAATCAGGAATAGAAAGTTTTTCTCCAATCTGCTGACGGGGAAATCTCAGCTCGACGGACTCTTCTCCCCCGTGCGGAAACACTTTTAAGGTGTCGCCCTCGGGCTGGCACCGCATCCACGCCACCGCCGCTTTCGGCACAAACAACTTCTTTTCCATGTTTTCGCGCAACAGGCGCTCGTAATGGCCTCGCGCCTCCCCTTCGAGAATCTGTCGATATTCGCCCTCCGACAAATTTCCCTTTTTGAACCCCCATCGCCCCACCAGCAACGACATGCGCTCAATATACGGATTCACCTCCTCCATCGGTGGATTCCACACCTGTGGACCCCAGAACGGAGGATGGATTTCTGGATCAGGAGAAGTACCGGGTTCAATGTTCACGGTTCACGGTTTGGGGTTCAGGGTTCACGGTTCCAAATTGTTCGTTCTCAATTCTTAATTTTTCACTGCCTTCGTCGCCATCGGCGGTGTGCGCGCCACGGCGCCCGTTTCCTTGAATTCACGAAAAACGGTCAGGCTGTCAAACGCATCCTTGCAGTAGCGCACCGGCCCCGAATAGACCGGCTGGCAATCATTCGCCACAAAGTTTTCCGTCAGCGCCGCGCCGCCCAGCAAAACGGGAATGCGCAAGCCCGCCGACTCCATGGCGCGTAAATTCTCGCGCATCACCTGCACCGATTTCACCAGCAAGCCGCTCATGCCCAGCATGTCCGCGTTCGATTCCTTGACAGCCGTCAGCATCGTCTCAATCGATACCTTCACGCCCAAATTCACCACCTGATAGCCGTTGTTCGACAAGATGATATCCACCAGATTCTTTCCAATGTCATGCACATCGCCCGCCACGGTGCCAATAACCAGCTTTCCCGAGGACGACGCCGTTCCCGCTTTCAGATGTGGCTGAATCATGGCCACCGCTTTTTTCATCACCTCGGCCGACTTCAACACAAACGGCAATTGCAAAATACCGTCATTGAAAAGCCTCCCCACTTCCTTCATTCCCGGAATGAGGTGATCGTTCAGGATTTCTTCCGCCGACATCTTGGCCAACAGGGCCGGAATGGACGTTTCCAACAGCGCGGATTTTCCTTTGACCAGCGAATCGGCCACTTGCTGCTCCGGCGTCTGCGCCACGCCCACCGCACCCGCCTCGGACTCCGGCGTGGCGGCCTCGAAGTGCTGAATATATTTTTCCAGCGGGTCGCCATCCCTCGCATCATTATCCAGCAGCATTTCCGCGAGGCGCACCGCCACGGGCGACAAGTCCGTCACCGGCACCAGTGTGGAGGTATTGATGATACAGGCATCCATCCCCGCCTTCACGCACCTGCTCAGAAACACCGTATTCAGCACCTTTCGCGCGGGGGGCTTCAATCCAAATGAAATGTTCGACAACCCCAGAATGGTGCGCACACCGGGGAATTTTTCTTTGATCTGCCGAATGGCCTCCAGCGTCTCTTTCGCCGCATCGCGCAACGTGCCATCGCCGCTACACACCGTGAAGGTCAGCGTATCGATCAACAAATCGCCTCGTCGCATGCCGCGCTTCTCGCAAAACTCAATCAATCGACCGGCAATCTCCACCTTGCGGTCCGCCGTCATCGCCATGCCCACTTCGTCAATCGTCAGCGCCACCAGCGCGGAGCCGAATCGGCGCGACAACTCCACCAATTTTTCTGCTTTTTCCTCGCCCGACTCAAAGTTGATGGAATTGACCAGTAGACGCCCGCCATACAACTTCAGCGCGGCCTCAATCACATCGAGTTGCGTACTATCCACCATCAGCGGCAATCGGCATTCGCGTCCGGCGCGCGCCACCAGCGTCGACATATCGGCCAGCTCGTTGCGACCCGCATACGCCACACTCAAATCCAACACATGCGCCACCCCCTCGTCCTGCTCCGTCAGCAGATCAAACGCTGTGTCCAGCTTCTCGGCCAACAACGCATCGCGGAATTTTTTCGACCCCGTGGCATTCGCCCGCTCTCCCACATAGAGCGGCCTCGGATCCTGCGTCAACTCCATCGGCGAAAATAAACTGCCCACCTGATCGGGCATCTGCACCGTTCGGACGGCGGGGGCCTTGGCCTCGCCCATCGCGTGCCGCAAGGCACGAATATGCTCCGGCGTGGTGCCGCAGCAACCACCCACCACATTCAGCCCCAACTCCTTCGCCATCGGCGCAAACGCTAGCGCATACGCATCCGCCCCCAGCGGATAATGCACCTGCCCATTCACCAGCGAGGGCAACCCCGCATTCGGCATACACCCCATGCCCGTTTTCCACAGTTTCGCAATCGCCTCCAAGTGGCGCTTCATCGCCTCCGGCCCCGTCGCACAATTCAGCCCCAACACATCAATCGGATACGGCTCCAGCGCCGCCATCACCGCCCAAATAGACGACCCCACCAGCAACGTCCCCGTCGTCTCCACCGTCACGGACACATACAACAGCTTATTTGTTCCCTTCCCCATCACCTGATTCGCTGCCGCCACCGCCGCCTTGATTTGGAGCAAATCCTGACACGTCTCAATAAGGATTCCATCCGCCCCCCCCTCCAGCAATCCGCCCATCTGCTCCTGATAGCCGCCATATAAATCATCAAACGACACCTGCCCCAGCGTCGCCAGCCGCGTACCTGGCCCCACCGAGCCCAGCACAAAGCGCGGCTTGCCATCTGCTGCCGCCGCCTCATCCGCCGCTGAGCGGGCAATCCGCGCCGCCGCCAACGAAATCTCCTTCGCCCGCGCCGACAGGTTGTATTCTCCGAGCGTGATCGGCGAAGAACCAAAGCTATTCGTCTCCACCGCATCGCAACCCGCCGCGAAATACGCCCGATGAATGTCGCGGATGATTTCCGGTGCCGTCAAATTCAACCACTCGTTGCATCCTTCATATTCGCCCCACGCCGCCGCCCCCGGATTCCGCCCCTGAATCTGCGTGCCCATGGCACCATCCACCAGCAACACATTGTTCTTCAAAAAGTCTTTGATCGCCATGCCCATCCGCCTTTCCATTGATCGGACTTTTCAATATACAGGTTTTTCCACACGGTGGAATCTGAAATCTTCGTCACTTTCCAGTTTCCCCATTTTAACTATTATCCTGGTTGAACCGTTTTGCCCCCTTTGCGTATAGTCCCCCGCCATTGCAATCCGCAATCCAACCGAAAAAACGAAGGAATCCTTATGATCTATTCGCATGAAGTGCAGCATATGTGCTGCGTCAAGAAACTGCGCGACCACGGTCCCGCGCCCATCCCCGAAGAGGGGAAATGGGTTCAGGCCAAGGAAATCAAAGACATTTCCGCCCTCACTCACGGCGTGGGCTGGTGCGCCCCCCAGCAGGGTGCCTGCAAACTCACCCTCAACGTCAAGGACGGCATCATCCAGGAAGCCCTCGTCGAAACCATCGGTTGCTCGGGCATGACCCATTCCGCCGCCATGGCCTCTGAAATCCTCCCCGGCAAGACCATTCTCGAAGCTCTCAACACCGACCTTGTCTGCGACGCCATCAACGTGGCCATGCGCGAACTGTTCCTCCAGATCGCCTACGGCCGCAGCCAGAGCGCTTTCTCCGAGGGCGGCCTGCCCATCGGCGCCGGTCTCGAAGACCTCGGCAAGGGCCTGCGCTCCCAGATCGGCACGATGTACGGCACGCTAGCGAAGGGCCCCCGCTACCTCGAAATGGCCGAAGGCTACGTCACCCAAATCGGTCTCGACGCCAATGACGAGATCATCGGCTACGAATTCGTCCGCCTCGGTGTCATGATGGAGCACATCAGCAAGGGCATGGAGCCCGCCGAAGCGCTGAAAAAGGCCACCGGCCGCTATGGCCGCATCGCCGATGCCGTCAAGACCATCAACCCCCGTCACGCGTAAAAGGAGCACGACCATGGCTGACAAAGAATTGTTCGAGTCCTACGGCCGCCGCATCCCCCAGATCACGGCCACCCTCCAGAAATACGGCATGTCCACCGTCCAGGACGCGCAGAAGGTCTGCGCCGACAAAGGCATCGACCCTGCCGCCATCACCCGCGACGTCCAGAGCATCTGCTTCGACAACGCCGCCTGGGCCTACGTGGTCGGCGCCGCCATCGCCATCAAGAAAGGTTGCACCAAGGCCGCCGACGCCGCCGAAGCCATCGGCGAAGGTCTGCAAGCCTTCTGCATCCCCGGATCCGTCGCCGACGACCGCAAAGTCGGACTCGGTCACGGCAACCTTGCCGCAATGCTCCTGCGCGAAGAAACCAAGTGCTTCTGCTTCCTCGCCGGCCACGAGAGCTTCGCCGCCGCCGAAGGCGCCATTGGCATCGCCAAGAGCGCCAATAAGGTCCGCAAGGATCCCCTCCGCGTCTGCCTCAACGGCCTCGGCAAGGATGCCGCCTACATCATCAGCCGCATCAACGGCTTCACCTATGTCCAGACGCAATTTAACTACACCACCGGCAAGCTCGCCATCGTGAAGGAAATCCCCTTCTCTGCCGGCGACAAGGCCAAGGTCCGCTGCTACGGCGCCGACGACGTCCGCGAAGGCGTCGCCATCCTGTGGCAGGAAGGCGTGGATGTGTCCATCACCGGCAACTCCACCAACCCCACCCGATTCCAGCACCCCGTCGCCGGCACCTACAAGAAGGAATGCGTCGAAAAGGGCAAGAAGTACTTCTCCGTCGCCTCCGGCGGCGGAACGGGTCGCACGCTGCATCCCGACAACATGGCCGCCGGCCCCGCCTCCTACGGCATGACCGACACCATGGGCCGCATGCACTCCGACGCCCAGTTCGCCGGGTCTTCCTCTGTGCCTGCGCACGTCGAAATGATGGGCCTCATCGGCATGGGCAACAATCCCATGGTCGGTGCCACCGTCTCCGTTGCCGTCGCCATCGAGGAAGCATCGAAGAAGTAAATTGCGGCTCGATTCCGCGCAATAACAGCGCCGCGCCCCTCTCGGGGCGCGGCGTTTTCGTTTGTCTGGGGCGCGTTCATACCAACCAGACCTCTCCCTGCAGAGGAAGTTTCGAGGAACTATGGATTCTCCTCTCCGCCCACCAAAATAATCTGGAAGTAGAGTTGGCGGTCTTGCGCATCGATGAGGAAGGTCCGGCGGGTGGTTTCTTCCGTGGCGAGGTAGTCCTGCGCCAGCGGGAGGAACGGGCCGCTCATAGCGGTGGCGACGGCGATCTTGTAGGTCCGCCCAGGCACACTGTGCCAGCACAGTTCGAGGCCGTCCGCACTTTCGCGAAGCTCCGTCAGTTCTAGCACAGAGTCGGCGCGCGTCGGATCGGTCCAGGCCAGGAACTCTTGCTCATTGCTCAGGCCATCGCCATCGGCATCTTCGTCGCGACCGCCGACAGAATGTTCCGCCGCCCAATCGTCATACGTGCGGCCGGGGCCATCCACCGTCAGCGTGTACGGGCCATACGTCAACTCGTCGCCGTCGTTTTCCAACTCCACCAACCGATAGACATACGTGCCGCCTGCAACTGCCGTTGGATCGATTTCCTCGTAGACAATCGGCGTGACGCCAAAGAGCGGGAACGCCAACAGTTCTGGACTGATGCGGCCCCAGCTCTCGCCCACCTTGCGCTCCAACCAGAAGCCCGCCGTTCCCCACGACTCCACCGTTTCCCAGCGCACAATCGTCTGGCCGCCGCTCGTGAAGGCTTCGACATTGCCGATCACGGCCAGCAACGGGCCTCCGCTATAGCCGAAGTCGTAGTTGATCGGATATCCGCCCTTGCGCAGCGGCGAGGCAAAGACGCCTGCCGGATTGCGCGAATCGTTCGTGCCGCCGCCGGCACCGATGCGTGTGGTTTTGTAAGAACCCGCAACGAGAATGGACTGATTTGTATTCATCCACACGGTGAAGCGCGGCAACTGGTCTGTGGCCGGATCATTCGTCGTGGCCTCGTCGTAGCGCGGATCGAGCAGGAGATTGGAGAACCGATACAATCCATTGGAACCCGTCTGAGTCTGCAGGTTCACGGGCGTTCCAGTGGGATATTCCACCGTCAGTGAAACCTGTACACCCGACAATCCTGGCTCGCCGCCATCTTGCAGGCCGTTGCCGTTGATGTCGTACCACACCCTATTGCCGAGCTCGGCATACGGCAGATAGAATCCGACGTTCCCTGTCGAATAGGTCGTGCCGCCACTTACGAAGATGTTGGCGTAGTTGATTCCCTGGCCTCTTCTCCGCACGAAGTGAATCGTCGGACTGCTCAGATATCCGAACATCACGTTGTTCACATCCAGCACTTCGATTCCATAGACGCCATCGGGCAGCCCCGTGAAGCGATAGATGCCATCGGCACCCGTGAACGTGAAGCTGATCACCGGTCCATTGGTCGTGCGCAAAATGACCTTCACATCTGCAAAGCGGTCGGGCTCGTCGGCATCGATGAGGCCGTTGGCATTGTTGTCGCGCCACAAAATTCCTTCAATGGTGTTGCCTGAAATGCCAACGTAGCCAAAGTTCTGTTCGAGGTTGATTTCACCCGCGCCCAGCACGACGGGGCTGGCCGGAGAAACCGTATTGCTCCAACCAGCAGCTCCATACGGCAGGGTGTTGGTGAGAACGACCACTTCATAGGTCGCCGCTTCCAAGCCACCGAAGGTGTAGCGGCCATCCGCATCCGTGCGGGTGGTCGCCACGCGGTTCGAGCCCGTGGAGTCCATCAAATCCACCGTCACGTTTTGAATGCCCTCGCCTTGGAGCGGCGCGCCGCCATCGCCATCGCGATCGAGGAAGATCGTGTTGCCAATCAGTCCTAGTCCGGGCGCTTGGCGCTCGGGGGCGAATCCGAAGTCTTGATCGAGATAGAGGCTGCTGCCGTCCGCCGTGACGCCGCTTCGGCGGTTCAAGATACCGATCGGCCCGCCCGTTTGGATGCGGCGGTTCAAGACGTTGTCGGAATCGCTCACCCAC
>CAZYGH010000019.1:0-77525 GCA_964647595.1 uncultured Verrucomicrobiota bacterium | reverse complement strand
AATCATCCGCTTTCAAACCGCCAGTTTCAGACCAGTTTCATTTCGCCGCTGAGACCGCCATCTATGCGGTTAGATATTCTTCTCTGGCCATTCCCGCTTGTCGCCATCGCTCATTCATTACACTTCTTGTCCTTAAGAAGCCAGAGCAGGGTATTCAGGCAGAACCAGCCTATCCCCAGGGTCGCCAGCACACGCATTAGGTGGAATCGCAGTTCAGGGTTTTGGGCCTATCCTTGTAAATATTTCCCACACGACCTCCGCCAACTGTTTGGCCAAGAAAGGAGGCACTGCATTACCGACCTGATGGTATTGCTGCGTTCGCCCACCTTCAAAATAGTAATTATCTGGGAAGGTCTGGATTCTAGCTGCTTCACGAACCGTCAGGCTTCGGCATTGTGTGGGGTCTGGATGGATAAAGTAATGGCCGTCTTTGGAAATATGGCTCGTGATGGTCGAGGCTGGATTGCCCCAGACCTGCACTTTAAATCGATCGGAAAACATTTGATCGGGATTATCGTTGTCGACATTTTTATGATCGGGAAGAAGTGAAGAGGGGAAATCTTTTAAGTGCGGAGAATGCCCCTTTGCCATACCATAGGCAGCTACAAATAGGTATCGGGCCAAATCGGTGGCCATGTGTTTCCGCGTCGAATGATTCGGAATGCCTTTAAGATGATCATCGGCAAACCACCCGCCTAAAAGAGACAATGGGAACCGCCCTGACCCGCTGTATTCCGACGTTAAATCCCGTTTCTTCAGAACAGCAATGGCCTTCCGAACTTCTTTACGCAGTTTCGGGTCTAGTTTTTTAATCCATTCCTTGCCAGCCAACCTCTTGAAATATTCCTTCCACAGCTCAACCGAGTCCGCCTCCTTGGAAAACCCACTTCTTAGTTCTGGCAGGTTTCCAATTACACCCCTCAGGCCAACCCGTTTGCAAGGGCTTAACGGACTTATGCGCCCTTCAATCTTTTCATAAACATCATCCCGTATCCCCAACAAAATTACACGGTGACGAGCCTGCGGAACGCCATAATTCTCAGCGCGTATGAGATAATCAGACTCACGGCCGGACTCCGGCTCTGTCCCAGTAACAAACGACACAATCCGATATTGGTGGCACCCCTTGCTATCCCATCTGTATTGCCGTGCAGCTGTGGCTGGCGCATGCAAGTCATTCATGATCTGCGGAAATATTTGTTCATCATTCAATTTTGCAGAAAGGATGCCCTTCACGTTCTCCATTACGAATATCGAGGGTGAATGCTGGGCAATGATCCGCAAATACTGTCGGTAAAGGGTGTGCCTATGGTCTTTCTCAAAATCCTTTGTATTCTGCATCCTAGAACGGCCAACCAGCGAATAGGCCTGACATGGTGGGCCACCGATGAGAACCCAGTCTTTACAACCACGAAGTGCCTTTTCGATCCTCTTGTCTATGAGCGACTGATGATTTTCTGCTGGATTTCCCAACTCCGCACACAGGGCTTCGTCACGGGCAATCTTCCATTCTTGCGGAAATCGCTTTTCTAGCTCTTCTCGTGTTATACTCTTCGCGAGATATTCATAATATTCTTCAGGCACAGGCTTTCCATGACGCTGGAAACACCGAACAAACGCCCGCAACGCCAAGGTCTGGTGGGCAATAGGGTCCTTTTCAACCGAAACAGCAATGGCAAATGGATAAACGCCTGCGATAGCGTGGGAGAACCCCTCCCCAAGACCGCCAGGACCGGCAAAGAGGTCAATAACTGGAATTTGTTTCATTAGGCGGAAATATGTTTTGCTGAGCTCAAGGCATTTATTATGGCGCGAGGTCTTCTGTATGCAACTGCCTTATTCTCTGCAATGCACAAGCATCCAATTTCTCATGGCGGAAGCCGGCCGCCCAAGCGTCTTCAATGATTTTTGGCCCATGCCGAGCTAATTTCGCCGATGGCGCGGCATCCTTAACGACTTTCTTGCCGATATTAAATGCCATGCTTCTCTGCCAACCTTCAAGGTTTTCAGTTTGTTTAGCCCACGCTGCAATTTCAAACCATACGGCAGCCGGCACCAAGGACACGGCTTCAACAATCTTCTTATCTGCCTCGGGAAGCGGTATGGCAGATGGGACTGGCTGCCGATTTAGATTAGGTATCTCCTGCGTGTCCGCCTGAAGCACTGCCAGCCAACACTCTTCTTTCTTACACCACTCCGTAGCCTTCTGCCATCGAGGCGGTGGATTCATGACCACATTATTAGCCGTCATCATCAATGGGCGAATCATATCGACGGTTGCCTCCATGACCTCGCCGGCCTGCCAGAATTCATCCCAGTTCAAGTGCTTCATGACCCTATAGGAAAGCATCGCAAGCGTGTAAGACACCACTTGCCCCCGGTAACCCGTGAACGCGAGTTCACCATATAACTTTTCGGCCCTCTTGAACAGCATTGAAATCGCCACTACTCGCTTAAACTCCGCCTCATCGGGAAGCGGCCAATTATCTCTGCCGATAATTGACATAAATGCCATAAAGTTTTTCTGAGCACCCAAGCTTACTTTATGAGGATACTGATCCCAACTCATTAGATATTTGGCCAGATCGGTTTTAGAAAACTTTTGGGCTGGAGGATTGTCTTGAACAAATCGGCGCTTGCCTGCTTCAGCAAAACGCATTTTTTCAACAGCATACTGACCTCGGGACCGCTCGTAGAACCACCGTGTCCCTCTAGGAGCCAAAGAAGACGGCCGGGTCCATATCTGTCGAGACAACTTTTCCAAGGCTATATGATAAGGGTGGTTAGCCTTGAAATCGGCATCTTGGACTTTGTTCTGCGTGTTTGCATACTGAGAGATCAGTGGGACTACTTCATCCAGCATGTTCTGAGGCACTACGGTCAGCTTCATCTGGACAAAGATTGGCGACAGGTCCGAGTCGTCTCGACGAGCACAACTCGCCAGCGAGGCGGTTGTCTGTCCTCCGTTCACGATTTGAAAATCCTCGACGGCATTGATATATGCAAGGCCGTCTGTAGCTGCTTTGGTAATGACCACCGCTGCGGTCGCTGAAATCCCATTGTTATACGGCAGGAATCTGTCCGCCCGGGAGATAATCGTTTCCCTGATACCTTTGTTCACCTTTCCTGTGAACTGAAGGAAAGACCGTACGTTTCTCTCAAGCAATCGCGATCTGTATCTCTCGTACAATTTTGCCAACGCATCGCCACCAATACGCGTCAGAAACACCTGGAGGCCGTCTCCGGCAGGAGGCGTGACCAGACAAGGCAGAGCCCCTCCGTAATCCTCTAGGAAGTCTACATTAATGGGCTCTCGGACTATGCTTCCCCCGAAGGATCGGAACAGCCGCAATATATCCCATGTGTCTTTGTTTTCATCCTCAATAGATTCTGACGCTCTATCCGACATTAGCCCATTTGTAACAACCGAGTAGAGAATCCTCAGCTTGGATTTACCCGCCTCTTTCAGCAGGCAGATGAGCTCATGGACTGGTTGAGAAGGTTCGACATGAGCGTCAAGTTGCCCTGAGGTAGCCAGTTTAACAAACAACTGCATCCGTCGATAAGCACCTTCAATATCAACCTTGGATTGGCTTACCGGCTCATCACCCTCATTATCTAGAAAAAGGTAGAGGGAAAGCAGGTCGTCGTCTGCATCCACAGCATAGCCGTGAACTTCCGGCGTGCCGCGGGAAAGTGGTTTATAGAAATATGCAAGTTGGCCAGACTCGACAAGGCCCTCTTCTTCAAATTGGTCGAGTATTACTTTTCCAAATGCACTTAGCCTAATTCCGCCGTTCTGCTCGTCGAACGACTCGTCCGTTACATCGGACTTAATTTTCTGAAAGAAAGTCAGTAAATCTTGGTCGAATTGAGGCATTTATGGATCTCCCCAAGGTGCTGAACCTAGGCCTATGATCGCCCGACTATCTACTCGCCAAGGCTCAAGAGAAGCGAGTCGGAGCCTATATTTGACTTTTTCTACCGCAGGGGGCACCGAGCTGGGCTCAATGGTTGGGAATCCATCCGAAACCCTATAGGATGAAATTTCTCTAACCGTGTATATCCTCGTATACCGGTCAGCGAGCGAATCCAGATAGCCCAATGATGCAAGTTTCATGGTGAACAGCTCAACAGCCAAAGGATCGGCTTTGAGGAGCATTTTAAGACGCCCTATAAAACCCGGGAGCGACAGCCCTTCTTTTACTGCAAGCGATATAAATGGCACAATCAGGTAAAGCGATTTGGCAGGATCGGGTTGTAATTGTGCAAGGTCATTTACCCAGATTCCGCCCGCTGGATTCCCCTGGTTAGATTTGACCTCCAGTTCAACCGCCCCAATAGCGAAGTCGTGAATCGCATCGTCCGGGCCTATCCATGCCATAACCGACGCTTTCTCTCCATGGCCAGAAATTTGTCTGGCGAGGACAGCTAGCTCCCCAATAAGACCCTGAACCTCTTCATCGCTCAAAGTGCCCAGCCCCATCCTCTGCACAAACCGACGCCACCTTTCAATTGTTCGGAATATCGCCCCAACGGCTTTGGTAGGATTGCTCTCCCCTGCGGATGCATTGATAATGTCTTCAGACAGGCGAACAAATAGGTCCTCATATTCGGCATCATTCAAGGTCAGAACAATACCGGCCTGACCATCCCCCAACCCTTCAATTTCAGCGACAAAGCACTGGAATGCGGAGGAGTTTAGCGGAATATCGAGACCAACCAATGTGTTTTTAGGAACGCCGAGAACGACGCACTTAAGAACCCCGGGCATCTGCAAGGCGGCAAACGCCCGGCATCCTGAGTGGGACCCTATCATCCTCAACAAAAATCCCGGTTGTGGTGAGCCTTGGACAGATCCAGCAAGAGCAGCCCACAGAGATTGCAATATGCTCACGCTTCCTCCCAGTCGTCCAACGCCCCATGCTGCCTCAACCAGTCTTCCGTAACAATGTAGCCTACGGTCCCGGAAGCAAGCCCCTTAGGAAAACTTACCGCCAATGCAGGAACATAGCTTTCGGTGCAGTCTGCTGACTGGCTTTCTTCGTCTACCACGGGATAGATCAACAGCAGCCCACGGGTCGGTGGCCTGACTTCACGAGTATATTCACGCTTGGGTATTTTGACCGCATCAGGGTTTTCGCCATCGCAAGCACTGGCCCGAGTTTTGACAAGTGCTGCTTGATACTCTGCCGTGGTCAGGTCGAGAGCTTCATCTGCCGAGCCTACCACAGCCTGCGTCTCATAACGCTCCCTAGTGCTTGAATCTTTCCGTTCACGAGTTACAAGAGGTACATCATGACCGCCAATGTTGGCATGCCATCGCTCATCCTTGGGCTTAATTTTTGAAATAATGCCAACAGTCCATTCTTTAAGTTCATTTCGCCCAAGCTCCTCAGCAATGAACTTTCGGAGCCCCCCGCAATGATGACAGAAGCAGGGGGTATGATAAGCTTCGTATTCACCGAGAAACTTCGTGATATATGCTGCAGGCACAGCATTCCAGACCAAATGGGAACTTTTCTCGCCGCGAACTTCTCTTGCGGGGGGCCTGCCAATGTCGCGGATGAGCGTATTAACAGCATTGCGATTGCGACTAGCCTCTTCACCTCTAGGCATTATGAGGGTTTGAACAAGTTCTCCCGCAAACCTAACCATTATATTCTGCCCAGAACGCATTCTGTCCGGCGAAGTGATGAGCAACCCGTCTGATGGCGATCGAATGCGAAGGCCAAAGGCTCTCGGCGTCATAGGGGCGTCCGCCATAAAGTCTAGGTCGTTGCGAAGCTCTTCGACTGCCAACGAGATTTCACGAAAACGATCTCTTAGATATGTCGGAGCAAAGACCCTACAAAGATCAGCATACCCAGGTCTGTAGCCGAACCATCGCCCCATCTGCATAAGCGTGTCATAGATGCGAGATGTCCTCAGAAAGTAGCTAATAGTAAGCCCCTCTAATGTCAGGCCCCGACTCAACTTGGCTCCCCCCACCGCTATTACATAGAGTCCTTTTGCCTCCCTGCTATATGACAGGGCATCTTCAACCGTTCCGTTGACTTGGTGAATCTGAATTCGCCGCAACGATTCCGGCACTTCGCTCCAAACATCACCCCAACTCGGGAGCGGACATACCTGATCGGGAAAACGAGCGGAAAACACACTATAGTCCGATGCAAATTCATCTTCCCATAGAGCCTGCATTCTTTTCTTATAATCTGCCAGCGGAGTCCCGCTTGAAAAGTCAACAAGTTGTGTCCACGCCTCGATCTCCCGACTGATCTGGGCAAATACCCTTCCTTGGACATCCACAAACCGTGTTACATGCACTAGCATAGAATTGTGAACATCTATCTGCCCACGGCAGCGTCTCGCAGCACATGCCAATACAAATTCCATCAACGCATCTAGTAACGATTGGGGAATTGCACTAGGCTCGTGCGTTTTGCGATGCCGGTCAGGCATCCACGCTGTAGCGTCGGACACAGGATTGAACATCGGCAACGGAGTTTTTTGGGGCACCCCGATACTGTCATCACCAAGATTCCCAAACACCGCAGAAGGACCAATATAGTTTGATGGTTCTTTTAGGTTAAGAATAAAGTGTTCAGGGAAAAGGTCTCTCCCATATGTATCGTGCTCATAATCGGGAGGAATGAAGATATTTGCAAATGGCGTAGCCGTGTAGCCGACATACCCCACCCGTTCAAAAACAGCCAACAATCTTCTGATAAGTCCATTTATTCGCCGAGGTTCGGCATCGGGGTCGCTTCCTGTATCCAACGAGGCGTGGTCGGCCTCGTCATCTATCACCAATGTCGGAGCATCATGTCGTCGGTCCGCATGATTCTGAGCATGAAGCGAGTCAAGCCATCTAAGCAGATTATCAAGTATTCTTGCGTTTTTCTTAACTACAAGAACGAGCCTATTGCCCCCGCCCAATTCCAAGCCAATCTGCCCTGCAACGGCACTGCTGAAGTCACCATTATCCGCACTTGATGTCAGGGTAATAACGGTCGGTGCCGCAGGCTTGCCAAGATCATACGACCGCTTCCCAACTCCCACCAAACGGGAACCCGCATCTGTGTCAACCCCTCGTCTTGCAGCCTCAATAAACCATGCGCTGTCCCGGCCTAATAGATAATGATCAAGACGCTCGTGCGTCTGACTTCGAAGACTGTTGTGGATTCCCGCTAGCACAATGATAACCTGATATCCCGCATCCAGTGCTTTTGCCGCCAAGGCAGTATAGTGCGTTGTCTTTCCCGACTGTACATGGCCATACACGAGCCCACGCCGATCCCAAGAGCCGGAACGCCCCGGAGATTCCAGCCTGCCGAGTACATAGTCGGTTGATCGATCAAGTTCATCACCAACACATTGGGGAAATCCTTTTTCGTGCCGGAGGTATTCGGATAGTCTTGGCCAAAAGCACCATGTAACTCTGCTTACAGATGGAAGCCAACTCTCATGCCCTTCATTATTCTCAAGAGCTTTTGCTTTTCCAATTTTCGTTGTTAGGCGAATCAGAATATCTTCAATTATTGAACCTTTTTTGCTCTGGAGTTTCGCTAGAAGAGGGCTCTGAAGCAAGTCGTCAACCCGTTGCCCGACTTCTTCTGGCGTTGGAATCGATGTTGGATCGGCAAAGGTTTCAACAACCATATCAATCACATAGTTTGGATTAATTTCCATGGCCTAGTCCCACAAACGACCTGCGATTTGATCCCGATTACTGGCAAATGGCTCTGCAAGCATAAGTTTCTCTCTTGCCTTCTGAAGAGAAAGGCCTGTTCGAACGAGGAAGCTCACGGTGTGGGTAGCGAGTTCAACAAGTCCTTTGATATCCTCCTCATTCAAGGATATAGGGGATCCATCCAGAGATTTTGCAGGCTCTGCGATGATACTAGCAATCGGAACAGATCGCTCTACAAGATCAAGAACTTGCTCCAATAGCTTTGCATGTGGGCAGCTCAAACCGATCAGCGACTGCACCACAGGGTGTGTTCTATCAACTTGAAAACGAACGCCTTTTGATGTTTCCTTTCGCCTCCAAACGAAACGCTCCGGGGGCGTCTTGGTCGGAGACTGTTTCTCGCCTCGGTATCGGTATACTTCTCCTGCTTGCCGGCGTACGTCCGTTGCTATCCGCATGAACTCCGGCCTCAATGCCGCCGGTATAGAGACATGCGACTTAATGACATTAAGCTGCCAATCGCCGTCCATGGAGTTAGGCATATCGACCTGTATGCGAGCCAGCTTGCAATGTTCATCCTTTTTCAGGCCAAGATTGAGCCACGATCCTGGAACGACAAGGCGTCTGTTTCGATAAATGTAGAACCCCTGATGTTCGTTCCATCCCTTGGGACCAGACGAATATCCGTGTTGCTCCTCGGTTAGATAAGAGTGATGCGGCAACACATAGGGAGTCACGGCAACAGCCTTTTTTCCCAGTGCAAGATTCTCGGGTGGCAATCGGGTCGACTTTTCAGTCATGAATGGATCCCAAGCCTTCAGTCTGGTGTTCCCAACTTGAATCTTTATTCCATCGTCGGAAATGAACCGATGAAACACCATGGCAAGGTGCGGAGAAAGAGCCCGGAGAGAGTCAGACAGGTTCTTTTCGAGCCCATGGCCATCGGAAGTATTGAAAGTCGCCCTGTCTAACCTTTCGATGATGACGGCTGTGCCAGACTCCCAGCCATTGAGGGGGATTGCCGCCTTTTCAGCCACTAGCGAGGGGTCCCTTAGAAGTTCCCAGCCCGCCTTAGCAATATGCTCAAGGTCCCATTTTCTAACAGTTGGTTCCTTCTGGCCTTTTCGGCGAGATACAACGGTGAGTGCCCTCCCCTGAGAAAGAGATGCAGTTTTCATCCCAAGACCGAATCGGCCAAGATCCCCAGATTCTCGCCGAACAAGAGGACCCTTGGTGCCCATTCGCATGGCCTCTACAAGCTCTTCGCGGGAAAGACCCTCGCCATTATCAACAACTGCAATATAGGATCTGAGGCCATCAGAGTGAAACTTGACGTAAATCTCCGACGCTCCAGCAGTCAAACTATTGTCTATCAAATCGGCAATTGCGTGCGGCAGGGTGTACCCAAAATCGCGAAGCGATTCGCTCAACGCCCCAGCCTCGGGATCAACCTTTTCACCCTTGCGAATTTTCAAAGAACCCTTACGGTTACTTTTAGGCATTCGACAAACTCCGATGTTTTTCAAGCAAGCCTGAAAGTGCCCTCAGGCGGGATGTGTCACCGATTTTCACGGTATCGTTTATAGCACTACAGGCCCAGTGTAGCAAGGAAAGGGCTTTTTACACAAAGTGAATGACAGCCACGCCTTCGGTTAAATGGATTAAGCCATCTCTTGCCCGAGGGCAACGCCGGCGAATCAGCCCTGAGACATCCCCGATTGAGGCCCGGGGGGGCTATATCAGTCCAATAGCTGCATCCGGCACGCCTGCCCCCAGAGTCCCCTCGTCGGCATATTCGCAGACCACCTCGTCTGAAATCGCCACAATCTTGCCGTCAGACCTACGGAGAATGACCAGCCAGATGTCGCCGCCAGAATTCCAAGTCTCGCCCCCAAGCAATTTTGCCAATACTTCAGCCTTTTCTTCGTCCATGGTAGTCCCTCGTGTTGTCTCTAAAGTCTCGACGAACGTTTATCATTTGCCTTCTGCCTTGGCAATCTCATGGCATTCTTGAGGAGTCGGTCTAGCACCAAAAAAATATGAGGACACCCCTGTTGAATCGAAACGGATGATGGTGGCGATAACCCGTTCCTTGGGGTCATAACTGGCCACCCACTTCTGCTCCTTGGACCCCTCGTAGTCTGGCATTATGGCTGGAATTTCCGCCTCTGGGAAATACCTGAAATGGATGGGAGCCAATTGAGGTTCGTTTGCGTGGACGAAGTCTTCTTCAGGGACGGCGACAATGCCCCGACCCTTGGCCAGATAGTTCTCGTAGGACAATAGGGCTATCTGTAGCCAGTTGGCTTTGAGGAAATCACGGTGTTTGGCCATGCGAATATCTGGATTGAGATTAGATACCATGAAATTAAGGTAGCCCTGTTCTTCCCGCCTCATCAAGGCCAAATCAGTCCTCCTCCTGCCCCACCGCCCATAATTCCCCAAAATATTCATTCCCTTCCCCGCACTAATGCCTCACAACACTCCCCATGCGAATCTCCGCCAAAAACCTCGGCATCCTAGCCCTGCCAGACTGTTGCGAGCGTTGCTTCTGGATGCGTGCCAAATTGGGCTGGAAGTCTCCATGGGCCATCATGCCGGGAATTTTCAGCAGCATTGATGGCTATTCCAAGCGAGCCATCCTGACCTCATACGAGAAGAACGGCCATTTTCCCCCATGGATTGCAGGCCAATGGGCTGACGTTCGACCTTTGAAGTCTCCCCACCACTCCACCTTCCGAATGACGGACACCGAGACTGGAGTCACCATGACTGGAATTCCAGATCTCATGCTGGGTCTTCCAAATCGTCGGCTGGCCATCCTCGACCTGAAAACGGCCCGCTACAGCAAGCATCAGGACTTCCTGCTGCCGATGTACAGGGTTCAGTTGAATGGCTATGCCCTGATTGCTGAAGGGCTAGGCATGGGGACTGTGGAGGCTCTGGGGCTGGTTTACGGCGAGCCCCCAGCCAATGACGACAACAAGGGCCTCGATGCCTTGGTGGACGACTGTGGCTTCAGCATGCCATTCAAGACAACTGCGGAGCCCATCGAACTCGACAGGGCTTTGATTCCGCCCCTGCTGAAGAGGGCCAAGGCGATTCTGGAGATGGAAGACCCTCCAGCAGGTCGAAATGGATGCAAGGAGTGCCAGTTGGTCTATGAGATGGCCAGGATCAGCGGGAAAGGATGATCAGTCCTTCTTGGCCTTGGTCTTCGCTTTGTGCTCGACCTTCCCCGCCACCGGCTCGATTAGGCCCTTCAGCAAATCAAATCTTTTAAGTTTTCTTGTCGTCTTGGCCTTCACCTCGGGAGCCTTCGGCAACATCTCAGCCACTTCTCGCTTGCCCTTGCCCCGAATCTCCTGAATGCGTCCTGCCGTCGTTTTCCGTAGCCCAATCTTGCCACTCTTCTTTTCCCATTGCACCACCGCTGGCCCGCTGACTCCGGCCAGTTTGGCCAAGCCTGCCTGTGTGACCCCCAGTCTCTTCCGTAGAGCCTTGATGCCCTTGCCAGTAATCCAGAAGCGACCCTTTGTCTCATTCGCAGTCAGAGCCTTCTCCGCCTTCGGCATCGCCCGCTTCAGGCTGGAGACTTCCTTCTGAAGGGCGTCCACCTGCTTCCGCAGTCCTGCGATGAGTCCCCTGTAAGTCGCATTGACCTTCTTGACTGGAGCGACAACCGCCTTGGCTTCTTTCTTGGCCAGACGGGAGATTTCAGACTTCAGTTCTTTTAGGATGTTGCTCATTTCGGCTCCTTCTTCTTGGTCATGTCTTACAGGTATTTCACCAGATTGAGTTTGTCCAGATACTTGCAGAACTCAAATGGAGCATCCCAGACCCATGGCAAGGGATTCAAGGCTTTTCAGGAGGTTGACTCGATTCATATTGCGACAAATACACCCCCACATTCGACAGGAACATCCGCTCAACCGCCTCTTCCTCACGCAGGAATACCCACTATTCCAAAGCCAGTTGAGAGTACGAGCTTGCAAAGTGACAGGAACATAAGAATCTTCTCAAAAGCATATTGGGTGCCAGAAATAACATGGAAAGTCGCCGCAATAAGAACGATTATAGTCCAAGGAGGTCGTCTCGATCACAAACCCTCCACCTTGTAGGATACTGGACTCGCTCACTGATTATACTGTGCCTGCTTCTTATCTTACCATTACGAGCCCTTCCACGACTACTCCGCTATGTTGATGAAAAATATTATCTATTCTATCTCATTACGATATCGGTTGTTACCGTAGTTCTTCTTGGCTGGGATAAGCGTAAGGCTATAAAAGGTGCCTGGCGGATTCCTGAAAATCAATTACATCTCCTCGAACTACTGGGAGGATGGCCTACAAGCTATATTGCTCAGAAAATATTTCACCACAAAACTTCTAAAGTCGATTATCAATTCGTTTTTCGAGTCATTGTATTTTTTCATCAATACGTCGCCTATGACTTTATGCAACAATGGAAATGGACAAGATTTATATTCTCTATTTTAGAACAGATTTTAAAATAAGAAGAATTCAACAACCCTTAAGCCTCGGCTAGTACAAGGAAAACGGGTGCCTTTGTCGAATTTTGTTTCAGCCACCGAATCTCTTTCCGCAATTGAAGCAATACTTGTCGGGGTTTTGAGCGACGTTGATACTGGTTTTGTATCCGCAGTGAGGGCAGTCGGTCTGGTTCGGATTGCCATTCTGTGTACCGACCTGCGCCCCTCTGCTGTAGCCAAGGATGACACCCACGACCATACCTATCAGTGCACCAACAACCATCCCCATTTCGGGGTTTACCTTGTCGCCGATAAATGCTCCAAGCAGTCCTAGAGGTATGCCATAAATATAGATAAATATGTGTATCGACTGTGACTGAAGTTTCTGGACTCCGCACCAAGGGCAGACGTTCCCGATAAACTCAACCTCGCGACCGCAATTCTGACAGAGCATGGTTACTTCCTCCGTGTGTCTATTGTGGGATGCATCGGCTCGGCTTTACGTTGTATTTGAAGTTCGTTAAAACAACCTTTCCTGATAAACATCGAACATTTGGGTGTCTGGATTATACTTATATTTCCAACGGCCAATATTTCCGTGGACGACACCCGACGCATTGCCTGCTTGTATCGCCTCAAGGTTTCTATCTTTCGCGTAATTCAATTCCTTTGCTCGACGATGAGCCTCCTCTACGGTGGAAAAAGATCCTCCATGTCTGGGATTGCTGGGCAGAGGCATTATTGGCCTGCGTACACCATGGCGTCCGCCGGCGACACCTCCGCTGTTGACATAGACCCAAGCCTCTTCGGCGCATTTCGCAATATTGCGGTTAAATCTTCTGTTGAAGTAGTTGTCGGTGAATCTCTGGTAGGCCTCCTTTTCACTGGCGCGGAAGAAACTCGGTATCTTCGAGGAGACCAACACATCGTACTTCGGGTTCGTCTTGATCCGCTCCAGTTCTTTGGCATGCCGCTCCAGTTCATGTTGGTAGGCCGCCTTGGCTTTCGCCATTTCCTGCTTTTGTGCAGCATCGCTTTCCAGTAGCGCGATGGCGGGGCGGTAGCCCTGGGACGCCGACTCCATCAACCACTGTATTGCCCGGTCGTAATTCTTGAGGATAGCCTTGCCCTCATAGTACATGCGTCCTAACCAGTATTGGCTTTCTGGCATTCCCAGTTGGGCTCCCAGGCGGAACCATCCGAATGCCTGGGCGGGATCGCACACTTCCGGCTTTCCGGCAAAGCAGCGTTGTCCCATCAGGAATATCGCCGTTGGGTCCATCTCGTCGGCGGCTCTCTTCAGTAATTCAAGCCCCTTGGCTTCCTGCTTTTCACATCCATCGCCGGCGACGAGCATTCGACTGGCCTTCAACATGGCCTCCGTGTTTCCTTGGTCGGCGGCAAGCTGGAAGAGGCGGAGGGCTTCGGCCTTGTCCTGCGGGAGTCCCGTTCCCCGTTGATAGGCCATGCCGAGGGCATATTGGCCGTCCGGGCAACCCGCATCGGCAGATTTCTTCAGCCATTCGACGCCTTCACGCTCTTTTCCGGGAGTCTCAAGCAGGTCGCGTCCTAACCAAGCCTGAACCTCTGCATCACCCTTCTCCGCCATGTCCACCATAGCCTTAGCCAGATCGTTTGCAGCCAAGCCTTTGATTTCGGGAACCTTGAACCCTGAGACGAGCCCGAAGACATTTTCCAGAACGATTGAACGGGAGAGAAGTTGCCTGAAGACCGGATCGCACCGAGTGCGTCCCGCCACGTCGATTTCCGCAAATGGGACTTCTACCACATTGGTTTCAACCACAAGGGTGAGGCCGTTTTTCCCGACTGCTTTCAAAGTCCCTTGGACTCCCGTCCCGTTTATGCGACGGAGACTGAAGAGATCGTTTGTCGCCAAAGGAGGATTCTTCGCCTCAAGACCCTTGGCCACGGTATCGGTGACATAAGGGAATATCTCGGCGTAGGCGGCCTGAGTGTCGTTGCTCAGGGCCGCAGTAACGAGATGCTTCCCCTGGTCGCGATCTGCGGAAGTTTTCGATTCGCCTAGCATCAATCCTGCCAGGGCCATCCCCCGAGGGTCGCCCATTTCTCCACCCTTGAGGAACCAGTAGATCGCCTTGCGGCTGTCCTGCGGGGCCAATTCCCCTTGGCGGTGGATGCGGCCAAGGATGGTTGCCGACTCCGCTCGACCATTGAGGACGGCGGTTTCAAGCAGCTTCAACCCCTTCTGGACATCCTTGGGCACGCCTTCCCCGAACAGGGTCATGAGGCCGAAGGATTCCGAGGCCCTTGGCAGAACTTGGGGGTCTGTCAGCGACAGGAGCCTTGCAGACTCGACCAAGTTTGTGGGCACGGATTCGCCTCTGTAGTGGAGCATGGCCATCGCATACATTGCTTCGGGGTGTCTGCCATCGGAGGCTTTTTCGATCCAGGGGATGGAAGCCTTGATGTCGATGCCGAAGTCTTCATCGAAGGTGTAGAGCGTTCCCAGCAGATAGCAGGCCTCCGTGTTTCCTCCATCGGCTTCCTCCCGCAACCATTGCCATATGATGGGGGAGTTGGTCTCCGGCCCCCAAGCGCCCATCAGCGATTGCATGACGGTATTCTTGGCCTTTTCGTGCCGAGCCTCCGCCGCCTTGCAATAGAGTTGGAACGACCGCCTGACATCGTGGATGGCTTCGTTGGTCTTGGATAGGGCGATAGCGAGGTCGTACTCGGCGGAGGCATCGCCAGACCTGGCCTTGGCTTTCAGGGTGCGAAGCGGGTCTTGGATGATGCATCCCCCGAGCATTATGTCGCCCCTGACAATACCGCGGCACTTGCCCTTTGTCATTGTCGGCCTGCCAATCTTGAGTTCGGCCATGTCCGGTTCACTCTGGGCTGAGACGAGGCAACGGACTTCGGCGTCCTTGCCGCCAGACAGCACGACCATTGTTCTTTCGCCCTCGTCCCATGTTTCCTGGACGGGACCATACACCTCGATGATCTTGCCTTTATACTCCTTGTCGGCCCTGGCCTTGTCCGTCCCGTATGCCTTGCAGAGGTCGGCCGCAGAGACCTTGGCGACCGAAGGGTTCGTGGACACCTCCTGTTCCCTTTGTCCCTCGAAGCAGCCGACAAGAACCGTTGAGCAGAGCAAGATGGCCAATAGGGATATTCCGTTCTGTCGTTTCATGATTACTCCTTGAAATGTTTATTGAGGGCTGCAGTTTTTGATGCTGCACCTGACCTTCGTGGCTCCCGCATTCTCAGACTTGATGCCGAAGGTTTCCGATTCCTTTCCCCCGAGCAGCATGAACGGCTCCTGGATTTCCTTTACGGTTCCGTTATCGTCCATGAATTCGACTCGAAGGGTGAAGAAATAGGGCTGGTTTGCCGTGTTGGAACACCTGACGCTGGCCCCCAAGTCGCCGTAGTAATCCAAGGTGGAGACTTCGAGTATCTGGACGACCTGGGGGCGGGAATCGGCGCAGCCAACGGCCAGGGACAGGACGAGTGAAAGGCCTGCAAGGGTTTGGACTGATCTTTTCAAGGTGGGTTGAACTCCTGTTGTCATTGGCCTGCCTGAATCGCTTCCAGCCAACCCTCCCGCATGGTTTGCTGGACCTTGTTTTCATAAGACCAAGGTGCGGGATTTCTGCGGGATTGGCTTTGCGGAACGGCTGACCTTTCGGATCCGCTGATGAACTTTAGGCAATATGCACGAATAATCGGATGGCATTCGGGCATCGAGCCCATCATCTGCATCGCATCCCTGAAAATCATCCCATCCCGGACATACAGGGCGAAGAGTTGGTTCAGCGCCACCTTGTACTGCTCCATGACGCCGTTCAGGGTTCCGAGCCACACCTCCGACTGGCGAGCCGAATACATTCGTTCGTTCGGGTCGGAAGAGTATTGGGCGACACGCTGGTGGCGTTTGATGGTCTCTATCATGGGATCGATTTGGGACTCGAATCCCGCA
Source organism: uncultured Verrucomicrobiota bacterium (assembly GCA_964647595.1). Lineage (GTDB taxonomy): Bacteria > Verrucomicrobiota > Kiritimatiellia > CAIQIC01 > Lenti-01 > Lenti-01. The sequence goes on along the minus strand of CAZYGH010000019.1, from coordinate 61,373 downwards.
GCGACGCCGACCAACTCGCCGATGCCATTGGCATATGCCAGAATTGCTTCCTCGCTTTGGCCGGAATCCCATCCTGAACCGTTCTGTGGAGCGGGGGCCATTTGGCCGGAACCCAGTTCTTCGACAAACTGCGACCCTCCATTCTGCCCTGCAAACTCGTTCCACTCCTGCTCTGCCCGGCGTTGGAGTTCAAGGTCATATTGCCTGGCCTTCTCCTCCTCGCTGGCTGTCCTCTGCCTGACGGGAACTCTGTAGATTTCGACCTCTTCCGCGGCCGTCGATTCTGCATCGAAGTTCCAATCGACGGCGGATGGAACGGCAGCGGAGGCCTGTTCATGCGGGTCCCAATCGAGTACAAACTCCCGTTGTTCTGCCTTCGGCTTGGCGATTCGAAGACCGGCGAGCCTTAATGTGGCGTTGGTGTTCCCTTGCTTTTCCGCCTCTTCGTACAACCGGACCGCCTTTTCCTTGTTTGCCGTCACCCCGTCACCCGACTCGAATATCCTGCCCAATTCAAAGTAGGCTTCGGCGTTTCCCTTGCGGGCGGCTGCGACATACCATTCGCATCCTTTCCTCACATCCTTTGGAACCCCATCCCCTTCGTTCAGCATCTTGCCCACGGCCAGCATCGCCTCGATGTTGCCTTGCCTAGCGGCCATCCCGTACCATCGGGCGGCCTCGGAGTGGTCTTTGGAAAGCACTCCTCCATCGAAGCACCACTTGGCCATGACCAACTGGGCGTCCACCAGTCCATCCTCGGCCTTCTGCCGCATCGAACGGACATTTTCATCGGCCAAATCGGCGACCTTTGCCTTGGATGGGCGCCAGGCGTAGGCAGACTCGCAACAGGGGGATGAAACCAGGGATGCGACGAACACGGAGATGGCGAAAATGGAAAAGCCTAGCCTGAATTGTCTCATGGTTGGAGAGCTTTGCGTGTTGCTCCGATTCTGGAGCACATCTCACGCCCTTTGTGTTCTAGAGTCAAGTTCCGAAATCGGAGCATTTTACTTGCCAACGAACATTACAGGACGGCAAATCGCCAAGTTGAGGACCGAGAAGGGCCTCTCGCAGGATAGTCTTGCGGGAAGATGCCAGCGTCAAGGCTTGGACATCAGCCGTGGAACCCTTGCCAAGATAGAATCAGGCGTCAGATGCGTTTCCGACCAAGAGGCATTTCTCCTGTCCCAGGCCTTGGGCGTCGGAGTGGCTGACCTGTTTCCTAAGGGCAAGAAGAAATAGTCCTAAATCCCGCTGGCCACGCTTGCACAAGCCATATAGACCCTGTGGCATGGAATCGAAGAACATCATTGGCTGGCAAATCCGCAGAATCCGCATCGAAAAGGGGCTGACGGTTCATCAACTGTCTTCAGCCCTGCCTCCCTCGTCTCCCCTGACGAGTGAACAGATAAACCAGATGGAATTAGGAACTCGCAGGGTCCTCGACTTCCAGGTACAGGCGATCTCCCAGGCGTTGGGAGTTAGTCTTTCCGAATTGTTTGGCACTCCTCAGAAGAATCCGCGTCCAAAACAGGAGCCAAAATGAAAGAATCCCTGACAAAAGCGACCCATGACTTGGGGTTTGCTTGCGATAGCCTCAAAGAGGCCCTGGACAAAGCAAATGCCGTCCAGCGAATCGTAATTCTCGAAATCATATGGAGAACAAAGTCCGTGCTTCAGGATGCCAAGGCCTTGCTGAAGGCCATTGAGGCGGATGCCGAGGGAGCAGTGGAGCCATAGGCCATTCTCCCGCCGGCTGGCCATCAGGGCTATTGGCCTGGGAGATCATCCGGGCTTGGGGTGGGACTGGCTGAAGGCCTATTCTTCACTTCTCAGAAAATAGTTGAGAAATCACAAAAATAGGCAGCTCCCAAAACCCCGTGATCACGTTATGTGTCTCACCAACATAAGGAGGCACATAATGTCCAAGACCATTACCATCAACGCCGAATCCATCAAGCAAGCCCTCGGAACCTCGAAACCCACCAGCCTGACGGGCCTTTGGAAAAGCCTTGGCGGCTCAGGTTCTGTAAGCGGGGCGGTTGCCAAGAAGATGCGGGAGGAATTTTCTGGCATTGAGGAAATTCTGGCTGAAAACAAGGCTGGGACTTCAAAGGCTGAAGGTTCGGAAGAGACGGCGGTGACAAAACGGGTTCAGAAAGTTTCCCAAAAGCCTTCCAATAGTCCTTCCAAAACCGAAATTCCACGTCACCCCAAGAACCCTTTTCGCCATTCTGAAACTGGCTACGGCCTTCTGGTGGATCTCATCGCAAATGCAGGCTCCAACGGCATCGGCAAGGAAGCACTTCTGGCCAAATATTGTGAAATTTCAGGCAAAGACCTCCAGCATGCCAAATACGATCTGGCGGTCATTAATTCAGGGGTGGCAGGCGGAACCAGACACCGAAGCATGAGAGATGGAGTGACGGTCATCAAGGACGTGGACAACTACCGAATTCGTTTTGACTAGGCCCCACGCCATGACCAACTACGCATTATTGACCGAATATATGTTTGCGGTTTTGGTGGACCTCAAGGCTGGCCGAAATGTCTATGTAGTCGCACGGCGGGAATCCAGAGAAGGCGACATCGAGATAGAGGAAGTCATTGTCTGCAAGTCCTCCAGCCCACAGGCTGCCCTAGAAGCCCATTGCAAGGCCATGGGGCTGGAGACAGCCAATCGTCTGGCCATCCCAGTCCTTCTGCCCCTAGGACTCAAGCAAGAGGACGCCAAGGGTTTCATATCCGTCCGCAATGGAGCCAGCCTCCGCATTGAGTTCACGCAATGATCGATAAGATTCTATTTGGTTTGGTCGTACAGATTACCCTGCGAGCGATGCTGGTGGCCTGGCTGGTCAGTTAGGCGATGGTGAATGAAATGGCTGAAGAAGAATCCCGACCAAACACTGAACAGGTGGTGGCCGACTTGCTCCGCCTTGGCGAACTGCTGGCCTTGCATTCCCGTCCCATTGGGGCTCTGGGCCTCGGGAGGCGTATCCGGCAGGAGGAGTCGGCAAGGCTGAAGGCCGAGATCGCCGAACTGGAAGACCGAATCGAGACGCAGGCCTATAAAATGACAAACAGGGTCCTTCGCGCTGTCCTTGGACTCCAGAAGGATGAGGTTCTTGACCAAATCTTGCTTCGTTGCATTGCCGTTGTGGCCTTTGAAGCCTTGGACAACTTCCGCTCAGTTTCGACGGTTGCGGGGGTTTCCAAGGCGGTTGGTCTTGGCGACTGGAAAAATACGCTCTCCGCCCGTCACACCATTCGACAGGCCATTATCAAAGGCTCCACAATCTCCTATTCAGAGGAGGGGTGCGAAGATGGCGTCCTGAAGGCGGGCAGAAATTTGATTCGGTTATTGAGTGGTGAAAACCGATTGGACATTCTTTGGACAGAAGAGAGCATCAAGAGGGAAAAGGAAGAGTTCCTCCGACGACATGGGAATGCCCTCAAGCGGACTTCTGCCCCTGATAGAGTGTCGAAGCCAGTTCCCGAAAACCTCCCACTTCCGCCAGCATCCTTGAAAGACTGCGAGTCGCCCAAGGCCATCTTCAATACTCTCCGCCAAACCGTGATTGGGATGGACGATACGGATACCCTTCGCAGGTTCTCTGTGGCCATGTCGCTACACATGAGAAGAGCAAACCTTGTCCGCCAGGGTATCGCCCCGACAACCCCCTGCCAAACTTTGTGCATCGCTGGCGAAAGCGGGGTCGGCAAGACTTTCATGGTGGAAGAATTTTGCAAAATCGCCAATCTCCCATACACAATCGGGAACCTTGCTGAGGTAACGTGCAGTGGGTATGCCGGTCTCGATCTCGTGGATGTCATATCAGGTGTTTTCCGCAACGGTGCCAAACGGGCTGATGTCGAGGCGGGATCAATTGTGTTTTTTGATGAGGCGGATAAGCGGAAAATCAATGACCACCAGGGAATAGATTGTACGGGATCAGCGTTGCAGGCCGAGCTGCTTCGCATGGTGGAAGGCACGGATATCCAACTCGGAGGCCGAAGAAGCAATTCTGGCTCGGGAATGATGCTCTCAACGCGAGGGCTTGCATTCTGCCTAGCTGGCTGTTTTTCGGGAGTGACCGAGGCCATGGCCAGCAAGAAGCGTCACCTGGGGTTCGGGAGCAGTGTCGAAAACATCAGCCATGCTCCAGACATTCGGGAGGCGTTGACGACCTACTTCATGCCCGAACTGTGCAACAGGATCGCCACTATCCTCTATATCAGGCCCCCGAGTCTTGAGGCTCTATTCCAAATTGTCACCGCTCCCAATGGAATCCTGGCGAAGCAGAACCAGACCCTTCAGGCGAGCGGAGGCCTGACGCTGAAGCCTGACGAGCAAGCAGTGAAAGAAATATGCGCCTACGCACACTTCTCGAAAACATTCGCCAGGGGGACTCGTAGCCTCTTGCAAAAACTTTCTGAAGATGCCCTTTTCGAGGAGTGGAAGGGCGAACTGGTCATCGGGGCTGGAGATGTCAGGCGGGCTCTTGATGGCTTGAGGCAGGGCGTAGCGGGGCTGAAATGAGGCAGAAGCATGCTAGGTGATGCAGTCTTTTTAAGCCTTAGCGATATTTTTTCGGCCAGCGGAAAAAGTGCTTTATGCGATTTTGCTGGGGAATCCGTCTATTTCCCGTTTGGGACATCGAGGTGTCTGAAACACCTGGGAGTCACTTTCCGTACCGCAGGTTTTTAAGGAGAATGAAAAATGAAAACACAAAAAGTGGCTATTTACGTTAGGGTTTCAACTTCTGGGCAAACTGTCGAAAACCAAGAGCGGGAACTTACCGCCCATTGCCAACGACAGGGCTGGCAGGTCTTCAAGGTCTACAGGGACGAGGGCTTTTCGGGAGCAGTGGCGGACAGGCCTGCTCTCAAGGAGATGATGGCTGATGCCAGGCTGGGGAAATTCAATCTTCTGGTTGTCTGGAAGATTGACCGTCTGGCGAGGTCTATTTCCCACCTCTTGGAAGTCCTGACGGAACTTAAGGGGCTGGGCATTGGGTTTGTAAGTCTGACGGAGGCCATCAACACCGAAACGGCCCAAGGGCGGATGATAGCCAATTTCCTCGGATCGATTGCAGAATTCGAAAGAGAACTTGTGGTCGAACGCGTGCGGTCAGGAATGGATCGGGCGAAGGCAGCAGGAGTCCGCATTGGTCGCCCTCGGGCTGGATTCGATGTCAACGAAGCCATCAGGTTGAAGCAGGATGGTCAGAGTTGGTCGCAGGTTGCCAAGTCAGTCGGAGCCTCATCGGCGACAGTTCGGCGGATTGTCACTCCCCTGCTCAAAAGGGTCTCCTAGCCAAAGGGGCTGAATCCTTGCTCACAACCTTGCTTAAAAACCCCGCCTAAAAGGAAATGGTTTTGGGCAGGTTATAGTCGGCTCCCATGCCCATAAGATTTTCAAGCCCCCAGCTTACAAGGGCGAAAACGTGTGCTATAGAGGACACAAACATAGCCAACGATGGAGCCCCAATGAAAATCAAGTTTACCTGCCCAGCCTGCGGAGACCATGTCCTGATTTGCACGACTTCTTACGAAGTGATGAGTTCCAAGCAAATCGCTGGCATGGACGACAAGCAGGACCCCATCTACGGCGAGATCAGCGACTTCGCCCAGTCCGATGAAGTGGCCAAGTACCATTGCCATATTTGCGGGCATGAAGTCGCTGGCGACCTAGCCGTCAGCCAGATGGTCGAGAAGGGGCTCAAGGAAGGCTGGCTGGAGCAGGAATAGCAGGCGAAAGGCCTAAAACAGACTGCCAAACCGCCCCAGAGCCTCGCCCTTGATCTCGACAGTCTCCCCCAGCGAAACGCCAGAGGCCTCCCGCAGGATGGGATTAACCCACATGCATTGGTTGCCATCACTGCTCTGGTAGCGAACCAGCAAGGCTTCGGTCTTGTCCTCGGGTTTCAACTCCGAAACCTTCATCTCGCCCTCCAGAACCTGGCGATAGGTATGGTCGTTGGGCTTGGGTGGCAGATAAGTCCAGACCTCTCCGATCTGGATGACACCGAAGAAATTGTTGGCTCTCAATAATACCTTCAGGTTGGCCATGAAGGTCTCCCTGTCCATTCCAGGTGGAACTTGAATCAGCGTCCCTTGGCCGTCATGGTTGAAAAGGAAATATAATTCCGTATGCTTTCCATCCTTCAGGAGCATCCCTCTGGCCCGCTCGTTGTACCAGAGGCCAAGTCGACGGAGGGATTCCGATGGATTGGATTTATCCCAAGGAGGCATGGGGTTGTGAGATTCCTTTTTCATCGGAGGAATCATATCCAAAGGCCTTGGATGGTCGAGGCGAAATCTGGCAGGACAAGGCCCCCTGGGGGTACTGAAACCGTTTTCCGTTTTGCGGGGTTCTCCTTAGAGGGCTAGTCGATGGGGTTGTTGTCATGGCCTCCTTGGCTATTTTCAAAAGCGTTCAGCCGCCGAAGTCCGAACGATCTGGCCGGAAAATTCGCAATCGGGCCGAATTCTTCACTTCAGTTAGCCCCTACCCCGTTCACAAAATGGCCGGGTGGAGGTTTCCTTCGGGGACTTGATCCGGTCGCTATAGCGCATCCATAGCCTGATTCTAGCGCACATTTAGCCTGAAGACTGCGGAACCACAACAGGGGTCGGCATATAATTATTGATGATAAGGAGAACACATGCAGGAAAAAATAGAATCATCAGAATCGTCGGAACAAAAGATAAAGTTCAAGGATCTGGAAAACGAGGTCAGGGCCATGGACAAGAAAATGGCTATGGACTACATCCTCGGAAGACAATGGTACGCAACCCCCAGACCGCTTCAGGTCGCCGTGATGGCCAGGGCGGGATGGAACTGGCTCGAGTTGTTCGTGGCGGCCTCCATCGAGAACCTGGGGCGGAAAGGGAACACCTTCTACCAGTCCGAGGAGAACATCGCCGCCTTGCTGGGGGTCTCGGATGGGGCGGTTCGGAAGGCGGCCGCCAGACTCAAGAAGAAGGGAATATTGGTTCGAGAGGGAAAAAGAGGACAGCGAGCGAGACCATGGACTCTCAAGTCCACTACATCAGGGACATCAAGTTCACCACTTTCGGGACATCATAATCGCCCAACTCGGGACACAGAGGCCACTACTTCTGGGACATCCCACAACAAGAAGAAGGATATAAAAAGAAGTAGTAATACAAAGAAGGAAGGAAAAAGGGGCAAGCCCCCAACCTTCCTTCCTGATATTCTATCTATTTTTTCTAAATCAGAAATCCAGTCTCGGCTAGAGAACTTTCCCTGGGATAATCACAGACCGGACACCCCAAAAGGACTGGCTTCCTGTTGGGCCAAACTCAAAAAGGCATTTATACCGCCAAACGGAGCGACGGCGGGAGGTAACGTCGATTCCGCCCCTCCGCCCGACCCGGATGCGGCTTGGGCGGAGTCAGATGGAGGCTAGCAGGGCCCACCAGACCTTGAAACAGATGGAAAACCGCAAGACGGCCGAGAACGTTCGCAATTGGCTCAAGTGGTACATTGCCACGAGAGGGTTCGGCGATAGAGGATATCTCACCGAGTTCTCGGCTTCTTGGGGCGACTTTCTGACCTACGAGGAGGAGGAGAAGAAGGCCGAGGAGGCCAGGGAGGCCGAGGAATATGCCAGAAGGGAGACGCAGAAGAAAATGGATACGCTGGAGGCGTGCAGGCAATCGCCCATCCTGGACAAAATCTACCATGCTGCAATCCAAGCCTACGGGGAGGACGAAGTTGGCAAGGAGTGGGAGTGTTTTAGGGAGCTGTTTAACGGTCTCGGTTCCGATCTGCCCTACTACAGAATAGACTCGGATGAGGCGGACCAGATTGTCGCGGCCATCGTCTCCAAGAAATTTAGCCTGCATTATGCGATCAACGACACATATTTCGACATCACCGAGCGGAAGCGGAAGAAATGGCGGGCGGCGGGAGGCAACTAGATTTCGGTCTGAAGCAGACTGGTCATGTGATGGATTATTGAGGCGAGTCTGGTCGTGCGAATAGCTCCTACGACAAACACCGGAGAAGTCAGAAACAGGCCTGCAAACGCTCCGGCAGGACTTGGGGGCTATTTGAAAATGCTGGCGAGGTTTTGGCTAGTCGAACCTGATAGAGTATCTGCCACCATGCTCGACGATCACAAAGCCCTCACGGCAGGCCGAGTGGCGTTTGCTCAACAACCGGCTCATACGTCATGGCGGAAGGCTTTGGGAGACTTTCCTGGCCTTCCTGGCGGAGGCGTCTTGTCGGCGGGCAGGAGTTGTATTGGCCGAGGCCTTAGGTTGAGCTTGTGTCCCTTTGGTGTGGCAGATAATCTCACAATATGCAGAAGAGAACACCCAACGCCAAACGCACCGGCCGGGAAAAAGCCTCGAAGGCCCACCCCGCCGCCAAAAGCTCCGCCCCAGAACTTTCCCCCATGGATCAGCTGGATGCCTCGATTCAGGCCAGTATCGAGGAGCGAGAGCGCAATCCTCCAAAGACTAAATATGTTCTACCGGATGGGAAGATGCTGCCCATTCCCCAAAGACTGTTAAAGTCTGAACAGGCGGTGTTGGGCATGTACGAGCATCTTCATTCCTTCTGCTATAATCCCAATACCCCCTACACATTTATCCACCATGACCATGGGCATCCGATTGAATGTATCGAGCATATGTACAGGTACGGCTGTGTCAGCGTTGGAGAGCTTCGGGAAATCATTTGCCGTCCATTGCAGATCAGGCTTCTCCATGATCGTTTCTACCGTCCGGAACTAGTTAATGTGTCCCCGTATCGGCGTTTTGTTGTCGAGTTCGTTGAGATGTTGCAGTTTATGCTTCGCTTGCACGGATTTCTGGAAATATGCCGACAACCCGTGAGAAGATATTGCTACAGCTGGCATCTGATGATGGACATACCTCTCCCCGAGAAGGCGTTTAGGGATGACAAGTTGGCCAAGTCCTACGAGAACGAGACACTATCAAGCAAGGCCTTTATCAAGAACTGGGATGAATTGCGCTCCATGGTACCGGTCAAAAAATGGATGTACTGCAAATATCAGGATTGGTTTCTGGCGTTCAACGACAAGGGTGAGGTGGATTTCGAAGTAACCGAGCATGTCTTGCTGGACGGAGCCTCAATGGAAGGGGGGCGGGAGAATCAGCCGCATCAGACGGGCAAGAGCATGTTGTCTGCGATACGGGGATTCTGCTGCGACTGGTCCTTGACCCATTTGGGCACGCCGATGCTGGAGGATGTCGAGGGCAACGATGTGATGATAAGGGCGGAAAGGATTGGGGTCGTTCCCAGGGGACATATTATGCGGTCCGATTCTGGGAAACTATCGGCCTCCGGCTTCGACGTGTATCTGCCGAAGTATTACGGGTTCACTGCCATATCGCGCTACAGTAAACAAGATTTTGAGCAGCTGATGTATGCTTTGCAATACGGCCAGAGGCACCGTCGCCACACCGCAGGAATGCCGTTGGGCCAAATGGGGAAACTTCTGCGATTCATCGAGGGAGCGCTTGAGCGAAACGGCGCGCCGCAGGAGACCATATACCCCATCCTCAAGATGCTGGCCAACCAACACCGACAGGCTGGCGACTTGACAATGAGGGGATATGGTTTTTACCCGCCGACTAAACTGTCGGAGGACGGGGAAATCAAGCGGGCAACAGCGCGAGACGGTTACGAGAAGGCGATGGAATACACGGCAGGGGCCCGAGCGCTCCAGAAGAAATGCCAAGAAATATTTCTCCGCTTTGGCATAGACGGAAGTGTCTACCTGCATGGAATGCCAGTAAATATGGCCTAATTCGATGTTCTGGCGCTGAAGTCAAACATCCGTATTATCTGCTAGCACTTAACGCGGAATCCATTATTTGGATTCTTTGGTTTCCTGTTCACCAACGTGAGCAGGACGGTGCATTTTAACGACGAGTGGGCGGAACATGCCGTTCCTAGTCCTGCCGTCTATTCAAATCCTACACCTGCTTCCCAAAGCGCCTATGCCATCCTTGTTAAGGATCTCCCGGCCTACTTCGAGATAGCTTCCGCCCTCTCTCCAACGGAGCGGAAAGTATACATCCTTCTACATGTCCAGATGGTCGGGTCAAATCGGACTGTTGGGAAGCTTCTCAACATACCGACAAAGGATATTACCAATTATTGCAAGCGCATTGACCGTAAGCTGGCGCGTTGTTGGTCTGTTTTAAAGCCCATCTTGGTTGAACTCCCCGATTCTGATTCAGACGAAGAATCGGGCGCCAAGGAATCAAATTTCCTGTCGTGTCGTAACAATGTGCCTCAAGTGGGTGTTACGACGAGAATTTCGTCGGTTTGTCCCCGTTCTGCCCATGCTTAGAAAGGGCAGATAAAATGAAAACGACAAGAAATGGGACAAGCAGGAAGAACAAGAACAACGCCACCACCGAGGCCACCGCAAAGACCCCGAAGTCCGAAGAACTGAAATCCACCACGGAGGCCGGAAAGGCGACGCCCAAGGGGCCATACCTCGGCAATCCATCCCTCGACAAGGAGATTTCCCTTTTCTGCCAACGGAGCGAGAAGCGGCAGAAAAACTCTTTTGGGGTGTCATACGACCAAGGGGACGACATCCGCAGCATGATCTCTCTCATCGAGGGTAAGAATTACGCCCACCTCAAACGCCGTCCGAACAACGCTGACCCCTTCGAGATCCTTGCCGAGCATCCAGAATCGTCTCTGGGGACCAAACAGATGCGGCGCTATGTTCTGTTCGCCGACACCGTGGACGCCATCAAAAAGGCGGGCTACGAGGCTCCAATCCTGGGCCTCACCTACTACATTGAAGCTTCTCGTCTCAAATCAACCGAATCGATTTGCGAGACCCTCAATCAAGTTGTGAAGGACGACCTCTCGGTGCGGGAATTGATTGGCATCGTTGACCAGATCATGCCTCCCAAGAAGAGGGCCAAGGGCGGGGATGAGGAATCCTCCGAGTCCGGCGGAGACGTGGGTGGAGATAATGATTCGTCCGACTGGAAGAAGTCGCTGGCCCAGATCGTCGGGATGACGCTGACCAAGCTCGCTCCTATCGCCCAGGAGATGGCCGACAAGAAGGCCAAACTGGACAAGGAAACAGAGGCGTCCCTGCGGAAGCTTCAGGAAAAGATCCAGGAAATCTTGGGGAGGGCCGAATAATGAAGCCCATCAAGATGTTCGACACGTTCTCCGGCATGGGTGGGGCGGTCGAGGCCGCCCGGGACCTTCCGATCAAATCCATCGGCGGCTGCGAGTATGAACCGAATGCTGCCAGTGTCTATTGGGCAAACTGGGGGCATTACCCTTTGGCGAATATCTGGGATGTCGATCCATCCAAGATTGAGCCGTTCCAGTTGCTCTTTGCCTCGCCAGATTGTTCGCCCTACAGCCGCATGGGGAAACAAACTGGCCTTCAGCATCCAGCCAGCAGGGCGGTCTTTGGCCTGGAGCCCATCATCGCCTACCACAAGCCCAAGGCGATCGTCTTTGAGAATGTATGTGAGTTTCCGGCGTGGGAAGGCGGACGTGCGCTTGCATTGATTTCCAAGGCCTTCGAACGCCACGGCTATCACCCTCTGACGGACAGGCGTTGCTGGCGGAAACTGAACTCTGCCAAGTTCGGGGTGGCAACCCAGCGGAAGCGGTTCTTCGGTGTGATGCTCCGGAAGGACTTCGATCCTGCCGATCTGGAATGGCCCGATCCGGCGTTGCCAATGATGCCGTTGAGCGCCGTCCTGCAGCCTGAAGAGGAGGTGCGCCATCTGGTCTGCAAACGCAAGGATCTGATTCCCTGTACCCAAAAACGGCGAGGACCGTATTCCCCTCGCCTTGTTGGATATTTCGATAAACGGTTTCGCGAAAATAGAGTCTATGACGCATCGGGGCCGACAAGCACTTTCGTCCGAGCCAACTCCGGCCTCTCCGGCACCTCTAACCTCTACCTGACGGCTCCCGGAGTCGTACGCAAGCTTTCCATTCGAGAAATGCTCCGAGCGATGGGCTACGGCGACCACTATGTAATCCCGATGCCCTACGACGTATCGGCCCGCCTGATTGGGTCAAGTTTGGTTCCAACCGTACTCCGCGAGATGTTCAGGATGACGCTCAAGGTCATCTCGAAAGTGAGGGCGTAATAATGAACATCGCGAATGATTTCAACCGCACCGTACCGTTCCATTATGCGGGCGGGAAAAAGTGGATGGCCAGCATCATCGGCCATTATCTGCCTAAAGACATCCAGAGGCTTCTCATCCCCTTTTTCGGACGCGGCGACTATCAGCGCCTTGTCAGGAACCTTGGATTGGACGCCCCCTCCCTGGTGTCGGACATCAATCCCTGGCTCATCGTTGCCCACAAAGGCATCCGCGAAAACCCAGGGCAAGTCATCATGCATTTGAAGGGACATCAGGCTCGGCATTCCGATGACTACTACACCGAGGTGCGCGACGGATTCAGTTTGGCGAAATCCAACCCCCAGACTGCTTCGGAGTTCATTTACCTGATGAACGCGACTTACAAGGCCTGCCTCAAGCAGAAAAAGAGCGGCGAGCGCACCAATGTAAGCGCCTGTCGTTCGGTCTCCTGCCAGCCTGCGGCCATCTACGCCCACGCCATTGCCCTGCGAAACACGCAGTTCTTCACCGAAGACTTTGCGGTCATGTTCGCAAGAGCAAGGAAGGGCGACTTCGTGCTCATCGACAGTCCCTACATCAATACCATGGGATATGGGGGCATCCCCTTCGGCAAGGCTGACCATATTCGTCTGGAAAAGGGCTGCCGGGAACTTGACCGACGTGGGGCGATTTTCCTGATGACCAGTTCCGATGATCCGTGGATTCGGGATTTGTTCCAAGCATTTTCAATCAAGGTCGTCGAAGTCCATCGGGGTATTGGGGCGAAGCGATGGGCAAAGGAATTAATCATCACCAATTACTAGGAAAGATTTCGGCCAGAGCAACAACGCCTTGGCTGATTACAGAAAAGAAACCAAGAAAAAGAAAGAGACGAGAACGCCATGAGTAAGAAAGAAAATATTAAGTCCACTCACATGTATGATTCGGCAGAGACCTGGAACCCCGTAAAGGGATGCCTGTTCGACTGCACCTATTGCGGGCCGAGTTTCAAGGCCCAGGCGAAACGGCAGAAGAAGAACTGTTCGGAGTGCTACGAGTTCCGTCCGCATCAGCATCCCGAACGGCTGTCGAAGATTCCCAATGCAGAAATCGTGTTTGTTGGAGGAAACGGGGACATCTCGTTCGCCGACCCTGTTTTCGTCAAGCAGATCATTGCTGCAATCGTTAAGAAGAACCTGAAGCGTCCCAACCAGGTCTATTACTTCCAGACCAAACGGCCCGAGTACCTGGCTCAATTCATCGGCGAGTTTCCCCCGAATGTAATCCTGGTGACAACCCTGGAAACCAATCGGGACGAGGGTTACGGGGCTGTCTCCAAGGCTCCGCCTCCATCAAAGCGGTATGAGGCGTTCAAGAAGTTGGACTGGCCGAACAAGGTCGTCACCATCGAGCCCTTGATGGATTTCGACGTGGAGGTCTTCGCCGAGTGGCTGATTTCGCTGAAGCCTGAATACTTGTGGCTTGGGTTCAACAGCCGTTCCCGTTCGGTAAGCCTGCCAGAGCCAACGGCAGAGAAGGTCCTTGCTTTGGTTCATCGGCTCAATAAGGCGGGAATCGGAATCCGTGAAAAGGATCTCCGGGGTCTTGATCTGGAGATTTTTGAAGCATCCCCAGAACCTACCGATGAGGACATTGAGGCGGAAGCGAAGCGGCTGTTCTAACAAGAATATATGGCGACGCCTGTGGAGCCATCGTTCGCAGGCGTCGCCAGAACCAGAAAGGGAATATTGTGAATACTCAAGATACTGTTAATCAGAACGATAATTCTTCCACCGCTTTGGATACTTATGACAAATCGGCTCCCTGTGTCTCGCCCGAACTGCTGGCGGAAGCGGTCTACAGCATGATTCGCTATAAGCCGTTTCCACAAGAAGTCATTGAACTTTTAAGCAATGAAGCAATGGCGGGCAAGGAAACTGCGTCGTTCTGCATTCTAAGCGATGAGTTATCCAGGCAACTTCCAGATCATGTGGTTAAGCAAGTTGTTTGTAACTTGAAGGCATCTATAAAGGAAAAACACCCATTCGGCCTGTACGTTTATGGATGCTCATTGATCAGGGATGCAAGCCGACATAAAATTGAGCGCGGGGTTGATCTACTCAATATGGTGGCTGAGAGTGGTATTGAAGAGGGTTATTGGACTCTAGCCCTTTACTATGCGAACAAAGGCATCCCCGAAGCACTGAAATATGGCTTGCTTGCTTTGGAGGCGGGATGGCCACCTGCGATCCAGGCCGATAAATACGCACGATTCATGTGCGAGAATAGTGAGCTAAAGAATCGGAAATCCCTTAATGAGACCCGCCTTTTCCTGAGTAGGGAGAATAGCAATTTAGAACTTCAGATCGAGACTCTGAAAACTAAATTCCTTGCCGAAAAGGCAGATCTCAACACGCAGGTCGTGAATTGGCAAAAACGCTGTGAGGAGGCTGAATCTCGCCTCGCATCCTGGTCTGCCGAAGCATTAAAGGATGAGCATGTTCTAAAACTTCAGTCTTCAACGAAGAAGGCCCAAGAGGACTGGCTTGTAGCCAAATGTGCCCAAGAAACGGCAGAAGCAATGCAGATCAAGGCCGAGCGTCTTGCCGACGACCTGACCCGTCGCAACAAGCGTCTCGCTGGTCTTCTACGCAAGAACCGTATTGCCTTCAACGAACATGAATCCAGTTCCTCCTCTGAAAATGGGGAACCCCATCTGGGACTGGCGAGCTGACAAGGAATTTCGGCGAGGCGAGATCCTAGCCGGGAACAAAACATAACACTGCCAAAAGGCGGAAAGATAAAATGAAACTGAACAATACTAACCAGACCGAAAACAACCAAAAGAACAACCAGGCCGTTGTGGCGATGTTCTCCGTCACCAACCTCCAGGAAGGCTGGTATGGCAAAAAGGCCTATCGCCACCTGCTGTCGAACTTGGACTTCCGCAAGATTGGGAACTGTTCCATTGTCAGCGGAGACCTGATCCCCGACTTCGAGACCTATGGAATCGGATTCCTGAATCTTGACGGGGCTACTGCAAAGCACATCTACGAGAAGGTTGCAGCAGCCTTTTTCATCTTCGATATCGGCAAGACCATCTCTGCCGAGAGCAAGGCATTGGGAATGCGGGAATTCGGGGTTAAGGATGACGCCGAGTGGGATGCCCTTTATGAGCTTGGCTCCGTATTGAGTCCGAAAGGTGCCGTGGGTTATGGGGATGGATGCAAGAACCTGCCTCTGATGCCGAATGGGAAAATCTCAAACGGTGTCTTGACCCCAGGCTATGACTCTCTGCTTTGCTCCGTCTTGAAAGGAGACGCCTCTCTCCGCAAGAGGATTGAGGATGAAGTGATGGCGGGATTCCTGGCGAAGAAGAAAGGCCAATAGTTACGCCCAATGCCTCGCCCCCTCCAGCCCAGTCAGACCCTAGGAGTCCAACCCTCTGAAACCCCGAATCCTGTCGCTGTATAATTAGTCATCATCAATGCCCCGAACAGAACCAATTGTATATGGAGAACTAAATGAACAAGAAACAATGGGAACGAAAAGTTAAAAAAACACACGAATCATTTGAGCGGTGGAGCGTCTCCGCCTCAATGAACTGGGAACACCACGCCTCACAAATTAGAACTGTGGATTGGGCAATCCAAGAATGCAGAGATGCATTTATCCAGGGAGACGCCAGCGGTTGTTTCCTCGGAGAGAGCGGCGGAACTTATATGCGATTTCTTTGGGATAATGCGTTTCGCTTGAAGCAGCGGGGCATTTACGAGCCCGCGCTCTTCTGTGCATACACATGTTCAAGTCTTGGCATGGCAGGTTGGCCAAAGGACTACGTCGCATACCTCTTTGCCCTTGCGGATATGGACAAGCTGCGGGAGGCGGGCGACCCAATTCCTCCAGCCAAATCCTTCACTCTCTATCGTGGGGTATCAGGGCCAAAGAATCATCACAGACCATATCCTTCCTGGACAAGTGACTACTGGACGGCAGCATGGTTTGCAGTTCGCTTCGGCAATAAAAACTCCATTATCTACCAGGCTGAAGTTAGCCGAAAAGACATTCTGTTTCACAATAATGGCTCCGAAAAGGAGTTTGTCGTGATGTGTCCGCAAGACCCCCATGATCTTGATGTTGACTGGGACACTGTTGGCAAAGAGGCGAACGACCGCCACCTAAAGGTCCTCAACAATGGGTTCGGTGGTGGTTCGGCTGGTTCGGAGTCCGAAGACAACAAGGCTAGCTAAAGATTAATTGAGCCATGCACTACTCCTCCAAATCCAACCCTTCAGTTGACCCGTTTTCACAAACGGGTTCAACTAGAGGTAATTCCTTCCGCCTGATTGAGGCTAGGAAATACACCTTGAAGGAGGCGGGAAAGTTGGCTGGGGTCAGCGAGGCGACGATGCGTAACGCAGTGAAATCTGGAGAGATTGGGGTCATCAAGATTGGAACCAAGGCCATGATCATTGATCGGGACTTGGAACAGTATCTTCGACGCCACTACCTGTATGAAGGGAAAAATGAGGCTCCGTCCGTAGGTTGTCCTTCCCTCCCCGACTGGGTTGAGAATTCACCGTTGCTCAAGCCAAAGAGGAGTGCGTTGTGAGGGCGAAAGCCATAGAAGAGCATCCTAATGGTCGCCGATATCTCAAGTACCGAGAAAAGGGCAAACTGCACCGCATTTATCTTGGGACAACGGATCGTGAGGTCAAAAAGAAGTTGCGAGAGGTTCGGGCTTCGCATGAGGCTGGCCGTTTACTGGATGACGGCAGGGCTACAAGTCGAGTTATCACCCCGAATGGCCCAGACATTAATCTGAAGGAAATCATCGTCAAGCATCTCGAATTCACCAAGGGGTCGAAAGCAGACGAGACATTCATCCTCCGCCAGAGAAATCTTCTCTATCTTTTAGAGTTCTTGGGTCCATGCCCCGTCTCTTCCATCACCGCAGACGACCTTCAGCGTTTTGCAGACTGGATTAAGTCCAAGCATTCTCGAACCAAAACCTCTTTTCATGCCATACGGGAATGCAGGACACTCTTTCATTGGGCGAACAGGGCTGAATTAATCAATTTCCCCATGTCTAGGTTTCCAGTCGGCTCCGAGCCTAGGGCGGAAATCAAGAGGTTCACAACCGATGAGATTTCCAAACTTCTGGCGGTCGCTTCTGGAGAGTTCGGGGACATGATCCACTTTGGCTCCATGATGGGTCTTCGTCCCAAGGAGCTTCGGGAACTCCGCCACGACCAGATCCAGTGGGACGCCAAACCGAGGCCCATGCTGGATATTGACCATCACAAGACCATGCAGACATCCAGAGTTCCGATTCCGAGGAGCGTCCCCTTGTCGAAAGAGGCTGAAGAGATACTTCGCCATCAACGTATTCGTCACCCTCATTCAAAACTCGTGTTCCTTAACGGCAAGGGTCAACCCTACGAGAGAACGGTTCTTCGAAATCGCCTGCTTCGTCTGTGTCGCAAGGCGAAGATCGAGGAAAAGAGCCCTTATAGCCTTCGGCATTATGCCGGCACGCAATGGGCCCAGTTGACCGGTTTAAGCACTGTCGCCCATCTGCTCGGGCATAGTTCCGTGAATATCACAATGAGATACTTGAAGAGGAACGAGCCCGCCCACTACAAAGCGGTGGATGATCTGGCAAAACTGGTCGAGGGGCTTGGGACAAAACCAGAAGGCAATGTTGTCGCATTCGAGAAGCGTGGGTGAGGCTGGCCCTCTATGCAGATGCAAATAGAAATATTATGAGGAAAACTGTACATCCACGCAAAACGAGCCCGCATCTTAAGTAATTTGAATTGGAGTGGAGATATTCTTGCTAATCAGTTCTTTGGAATCAGCATATAGCACATCGAGATCCAATTGCATTTCTTCTGTATTCCGAATGATCCTGCCGGCAAATGAGTTTCTCTTATACTCCATACATGCAAGTCGGAACATAGTCCTCGCTAGAGCCATCATTTGAGGGACATTAATTTGAGTAGGATCATTCATTAGGACAACCTTGCCGACATTGAATCCCCCGCAAATCATGTGCCCCACTGTCAACAACTCCATCTTCTTCTGAGCCAGTGCGTCTGGATTTTCCCGGAGACCCTTGAATCGCAGATAAGCATAAGATCTCAGAACAACCTCAATAAACAGAGGCGGTATGGTTTGAAGAACCACATGCCGAAGATTAATGCCATGCTGATAAAGATCTCTTTGGACGAATTGTCGCAACCGATGATTGTTAACGCCCTGCACAAATGAAGTTCCTGGAATCGGCAGGCTAGTTGTGGACACAAAGTCAGCAAACATATGAACCATCCACGCAAGAATAGCCGCCCCAAGTCCCATCGGAGTATAAGAAGAACCAAATTGATTTACTGCTGACTCAACAGCGATTTTCTGCCCATTGACCCAATAAAACCCTGAAAATTCGCCATTCATAAACTGTCTTATGCCAGACAACGGCCTCAGCAAATCGTGCCCAGTTGTTAACCCCCTATGATAAGGCCCTCCAAAATGCTCACCTTGGTAATCAATAGGGGCGTTCGGGGAGTGAAGACCATGGATTGAATCCATCTGGGAACCAATCCATGTGCTCTTGTCCGACATCTGTGCCTGCAAGCCCATCCTTGGGGTGCCAAGAAATATATCAAGACATCCTGCCGCAATTCCTACTCCGAATACGAAGCCATAGTCCCACTTATCCCAAGACAATCTTTTATATGCAGGACGATTCAGATGGGCATATATTTTCTGTAGCTTCTCTGTCGGAAGAAGGTCAAACGCCGAATTAGGCTCAGGAACATCCTCAGATGCTAAAACATCCTTCGCCCAAGTAAGCGTGGCATCCCAAGACTCGCATTGCTCCACCTTGGGAACATCTTCGCCTGATGATGGTCGTACAACTGCCCGCTTAAGTTTTCGGCCAATCTGCCCCTCCTCGCCTAACAAGAAATCAATTTTTTTCGTCGCAGCTAATAAATCAGCCTGCTCCTGTTTCAAATCAGCCTTAATACTGCCTATAGATATTTCAACAGCTTTTTCAACAGTAGCCAAATCACCGCTCAATTTGTTTGGCCCAGTCCCCTTCACTACGCCGCTTCCCCCTCACACTGAATCTGACGGATCAGTCTTTCCATCTTTGCAAGTAATTGTTCCTGATCTGCCTTTGAATTTGCCAATTCTTCTTTCACTTCAGAAATTTCCTGATGATGACGCTTCGCAACATCAGTATGAATTGCAACTTGATATTCAAGGTCTTCATAAGCTCGCTTCAGAGCCGGGCCAGACACAAACGCACAAAAGTTGTCGTCGAGCGTTCCGCTTACTCTGGATCCATCCTTATATATTTTGGCAGAACAGTTGCTACACTTGAATATTTTTGCCGCTGTTAGCCCCTTGACGCCACCGCCTATTCCTCCAAGTAGAAGACCTGCGATAGCATCGCCTGCAACCCCTCGTTCTATCTCTAAAAATTTGTGGGGTCCCGATGCCTTACATCTACAACATTTTGCCTGTATTACATCTTCTTCGTCTACTATTTCTCTCACCACCGCGACAGTTTTAGATGCCGCAGATCCGCTAAATATTGCTATTGCACCAAATATCAATAATTCAATCATTTACATGCTCCGAGCGGAAATATCCGCAATAAGCTTTTCGGTTTCTTGATGGGATAGGAAATACAAATTCAACGATCTGAATAGCCGAACTATCTGAGATTCTGTTTTTATTCCAATGGCGTGAGCAAGATCACAAATACCCTGGCTCTCCTTCTTGTCGAATTTTCCGTTTGCCTGGCTCATTAGATAGGCAATTTTTATCAGACCAATGCCAATATAAGGCGGTAGTTTCTTGAAGGTACTTAATAGTGATTTTTTGTTAGGCCTCTGTCGAAACAATATATTCAATTGCCCTTCTCGACTGGCGTCTAGATTGAGTTGTTTCAGATAGTTACTCCAGTATTTTTCCTCGCTCGCATCAAGTGATCCATCTGCCCACGCTATGAAGGCAAGGGTTTTTGCCTGAACATTTACAAATTCCTCGATTGATAGAGATGTCGATTGGGGGGTTTTCATTTTACTCTCATTGGTAACGTTTAATTTGATTGATTATATCGAACGAAAGCGGTGCCGTCAATTTTTGGGGAGACAATAGACCACCTCCCGCAGGTGGCCACTTAGTGGCCACTTCTGCATTGCACGATGCGTTTTATGCGTCCTATGCGGGTTTGCACAACCCATTCTCGTCGATATATGTTATGCATATGCAACCAGTTGCGTCATTTTGACTAGGTGTCCCTCACATGCACGAGGTCACTGGTTCAAATCCAGTAACGCCCACCACCCTTTTCCCCGTAAAATAAGGCCAAAACGCCTGTTTTGCTGGGCTTTTCATTGTCCCCTCTCCTGTTGCAATAGCTACTGGCTAACGGGCCTTCAACTAATCCTAATCACACCCAGCCATTCTTCGCATTTACTTTCCGCATTCTGAATCCTGGATTCTGCCATCTGTCTCACATATCCTCCGACCAGTGTTTTGCATGACGCGCCCATCAAAATTTTTATTTGCCTTTTTCTCATTATGGTCATATGTTCATTTCAAATTGAAAACCATATTAGGAGAACCCACATGAACATTGCCCTCTTTGCCGCCGGAAGTTTTTTCACCGCGCTCGTCGCTGCCCTCGCCGCCTTCCTCTTTTTCCGTTATATGCAATATCACTTCATCCAACTGATGATTCGCGAAATTCCCAGTCCGCTGGGTTTCTCCGAAACCGTAGAAAAACTCACCGCCAACATTAACCAGAAACCCGGCTGGCATGTCTTCAACACCGTGGACCAAGGCCGCGAAATCGTCGTCAACGGTGGAGCCTCGATCGGCCGCATGACCATCCTCCAGTTCTGCCATGGCGACTTTGCTTCTCAAATGTTTACCGATGAAAGCCGGCGGCGCATGTCCATCTTCGCCCCTCGCGATATTTCTGTGTACGAGAAGGCCGACGGAAAAGCCTACGTCGCGATCATGAACGGCGACCTGATGATGAAGTTCACACCCCCCGCCACCCGCGCCATTATTCGCCAGGTCGCCCGCGACGTGAAATCGATGCTTTCGTTTTTGCATGCGTAGAAAGTCATAACAAACTCTGGCGGATCTTCCCGCCAGAAAAATCAAAAAGGAGAATGAACATGCCCAATAACGACGGAACAGGACCGAATGGAAAAGGCGCAGGAACCGGACGGGGAAGAGGCCCCTGTAGCGCTGGAAAATCAGTGGCCACCCAACCCATCGCAGGCAGTCCACCTGTCGCTGTTCCCGGCCTAGGTCGAGGCAGAGGCCCTTGCGGTGGCGGCGGTGCACGCGGCGGTGGGCACGGACGTGGCGCAGGCGGCGGTCGCTAACATGCCCCGCCCCTTCTGCAAGCGCTTCGTTGGCTGGCAGCCGGGTGTCTCTTTGTTCAAGCCCGCCGGCGTACCCGCCGGCGAGCTGGAACAAGTCGTCCTCAGTCTCGATGAGGTCGAATCCCTCCGCCTCGCCGACCTCCAAGGTCAATATCAGGAAGCCGCCGCCGACCAGATGAAAATCTCCCGAGCCACCTTCGCACGCATCGTCGAATCGGCGCGTCGCAAAGTGGCCGATGCCCTCGTCCACGGCAAAGCCCTACAAATTCAAATGGAACCCGGCGCTCACCCCCCGCCCCCCGCACCCGACACCTGCCATCGTCGAGGCTGTGGTTGCAAAGGCCAAGGCAAAGGACGCGACCGATTCGTCGAATATCCCACCCAGAAAGAAAATCCCACATGAAAGTCGTCATCACATCCTCCGACAAAACACTAGCCGATCCCGTCGACATGCACTTTGGTCGCGCCAAATTCTTCATCTTGGCTGACACGGAAACCGGCCGGGCCACGGCCCACGATAATGCGCAAAATCTTCACGCTGCCCAAGGAGCCGGCATCCAATCCGCCGAAACCGTCGCCAAACTTGGTGCCGAAACTGTCATCACCGGGAGCGTCGGCCCCAAAGCCTACCGCGCCCTCCAAGCCGCCGGCATTAAGATTGCGCTGGTCGAAGCCGTCTGCCCCGGCACAGAAGCCTTGCGCCGTTTTAAGGACAACGAACTGCCTGTACTCGACAAGCCCAATTCCGAAGGCCATTGGGTATAAAGTCATCAATTCAGTTATTACAATAACTAAAATCACTTATTGTAATATGTGAATTTTTTGAATGAACCTTCCTTGTCGTTATTTTCAACGTATCCCATGAATCCCAACCCCACCATCGCCATCGCCAGCGGCAAGGGCGGCACCGGCAAAACCACCGTGGCCGTCCATCTCGCCGCATGTCTGGCAGAACAAGGCCGCTCTGTCCAATATCTGGATTGCGATGTGGAAGAGCCCAACGGACATCTCTTCCTTAAGCCCACAATCGAACACTCCGAAGCGGCATCCATCCCCGTACCCTTGGTTGATGCCGCCCGGTGCATCTCCTGCGGCCGGTGCGCGAAAGTCTGCGAATTCAACGCCATCGCCATGATCCCAAAGCCGCTGGTGTTCCCCGAACTGTGCCATGGGTGCGGTGCCTGCTCGCTCGCCTGCCCCGTCGGCGCCATCCGTGAACAACCTCGCCCCATCGGCGTTGTCGAAACTGGACATTCGGGCAAAATCGCTTTCGTTCAGGGACGCCTCAACGTTGGCGAACCCATGTCGCCGCCGCTCATCCGAACCGTCAAGGCCCACCGCGCGCCCAA
This sequence comes from uncultured Verrucomicrobiota bacterium, assembly GCA_964647595.1. Taxonomy (GTDB): domain Bacteria; phylum Verrucomicrobiota; class Kiritimatiellia; order CAIQIC01; family Lenti-01; genus Lenti-01. The sequence goes on along the minus strand of CAZYGH010000019.1, from coordinate 38,482 downwards.
CGCTATCGCCCTGCTGGATGCCCCGCCCGGCACTTCCTGTCCTGTCGTTGCCACCGTGCGAGGTGCCGATTGCGTGGTGCTGGTCACGGAACCCACACCCTTCGGCCTTCACGATCTGTCGCTCGCCATCGATACTCTTCGACCCATGGGCCTGCCCCTCGGCGTCGTCGTCAATCGCGCCGACGAGGATCGCCGCGTACAGGATTACTGCCGCGCCAACACCATCCCCATCCTCGCCGAATTGCCCGATGACCGCCGCGTCGCCGAAACGTATGCGCGCGGCGACTTGCTATTCGACCGCCTGCCCGAATGGCGCGAAAGGTTCAAGGCGCTTTGGCACCAAATCGAGGCGCGGAAATGAAAGAACTCGTCGTCATCAGTGGAAAAGGCGGCACCGGCAAAACCAGCCTAACCGCTTCCTTCGCCGCCCTCGCCCACCAAGCCGTGCTCGCCGATTGCGACGTCGACGCCTCCGATCTGCACCTGATTCTTTCCCCCGCTCTTCGCCACCGCACGGAATTCCGCAGCGGACATGAAGCCGTCATCCGCACCGACGACTGCATCGGTTGCGGCCGTTGCGCCTCCCTGTGCCGATTCGACGCCATCGCCGAACTCTTTCGCCCCTCCGATGGCGCCCTTGCCTTCGCCGTTGCCTCTTCCTCGTGCGAAGGCTGCGGCGTGTGCGTTTGGAATTGCCCCGCGCACGCCATCGACTTCAACGAACGTACCTGCGGCGAGTGGTTTGTTTCCGATACCCGCCACGGCCCCATGGTCCATGCCCGCCTCTATCCCGGCGCCGAAAACTCCGGCAAACTCGTCCACCTCGTACGCGAACAAGCCCGACTACTGGCCGCACACGAACAACGCGACCTTGTCCTCGTCGATGGCCCCCCTGGCACCGGCTGCCCCGTGATCGCCGCTCTCACGGGCGCGCAAAGCGTACTCATCGTCACCGAACCCACGGTTTCCGGCGCGCACGATCTCACCCGCGTGCTGGAACTGGCGAATCATTTCAAAATCCCCGCTGCCATCTGCGTCAATAAATGGGACATCCATCCCGAGCAAGCCGATCGCATCGAAGCGGCCGCCCGCGCCGAGGGTGCCACCCCCGTTGGCCGCATCCGCTACGACAAGGCCGCCACCACCGCCCAGCGCCAAGGTCGGGCGGTCGTCGAAATGGGCGCAAGCCCCCTCGCCGACGATATTCAAACCGTCTGGAAAAACTGGATCGACACCGCATCCATAATTCAGAAGGATGCGCCATGAGCCAATTCCAGATCACTGTTCTGGCCGACAACACCGTCGCCGCCCGCACCGCGCGCGGCGAACACGGACTGTGCTACCACATCAAAAGCCATGATCGACACATCTTATTCGACACCGGACAAGGTCTCATCCTAGCCGACAACGCCCTCGCCCTCGACATCGATCTCGGCACCGTGGACACCATCGCACTCAGCCATGGACACTACGACCACACCGGCGGCCTGCCCATCGTGCTTTCTGCCGCCCGCGCCCCCGTCGCCATCCATTTTCATCCCGATGCCCTGCAACCCAAGTTTCACAAAACCCGTTCCATCGGCATCCCGCCCGCCGCCCTCGCCGCCCTGCACGCCCCCGGCGTACACCTTCACCCGTCCCGCGAGCTCGTCGAAGTTGCACCCGGCCTCTTCCTCACCGGCGAAGTCCCTCGTCCCCATCCGGAAGAGTCGCTCGCCGAAGTGTTCCACCTCGATCCAGAAGGAAACCACATCGATCCATTGCTCGACGATCAATCCCTCTTCTTCGATACATCCCAAGGCACCGTCGTCCTGCTGGGTTGCGCTCACGCCGGCGTCATCCATATCCTCGAACACGTTCAGTCTCTCACCCACCATCGCCCCATCCATGCTGTGATCGGCGGCATGCATCTGGGCGCGGCAACTCCCACCCGCATGCAATGGGTCGTCGACAACCTGCGCCGTATCGCCCCGAAAATCCTTGTGCCCATGCACTGCACCGGCCCCAAAGCCACCGCCGCATTATGGACCGCTTTTCCCGACGCCTGCCACCCCGGCGGTGCCGGAGCCATGTACGAATTCGAACTCAATGAAGGAAAATCCACATGACCGAATCCCATTCCTCCACCTGCGACAAAAGCTCTTGCGGCTCTTGCTCCACCCCCTGCTCCGAATCCACCGCCGCTCCCGGCGTCGAATCCGAAGACCAGCGCCTCCAGCGCCGCATGGGACGTATTCGCCACAAGATTCTCGTCATGTCCGGCAAAGGCGGCGTCGGCAAAAGCACCGTCGCCGTGAACCTCGCCGTCTCTCTCCTTCAAGCCGGAAAACGCGTCGGCCTGCTCGATGTCGATATCCACGGCCCCAGCATTCCCCAGATGCTTCATCTCGAAGATGCGCGGGCCATGGGCGACGGCCAATCTCTCTTGCCGCTCGAATTCGGCAATCTCAAGGTCATGTCCATCGGCTTCCTCCTCTCCAGCCGCGACGACGCTGTGGCCTGGCGCGGCCCCATGAAAATGACCCTCATCCGCCAGTTCCTCCAAGACGTTGAATGGGGCGACCTCGACTATCTCGTCGTCGATCTTCCGCCCGGCACCGGCGACGAACCTCTTTCCGTCTGCCAACTGGCCACCCCCGTCGATGGAGCTGTCATCGTCACCACCCCTCAGCAAGTCTCCACCGCCGACGTCCGCCGCTCTATCCGCTTCTGCCAAAAACTCGAAATCCCCGTGCTGGGAGTCGTGGAGAACATGTCCGGGTTCGTCTGTCCCAAATGCGGCGAAATTACGCACATCTTCAAAACCGGCGGCGGCGAAAAAATGGCCACCGACATGCGCGTCCCCTTTCTCGGGCGTGTGCCGATTGACGCGGAAATCGGTCTCGCCTGCGACAGCGGTACTCCCTTCGTCTACGGCGACGCCCACACCCCCTCCACTCGCGCCTTCGAACAAATCGCCATTGCAATTCTATCCCTCTCGAAAAACAAATAACCCTCCACCGAAAGACAACCCCATGAAAATTGCCATTCCCATCGTCGACGGTCAGCTCTGCATGCACTTCGGCCACTGTGCCCACTTCGCCGTGGTCGACGTGAACGACGCCACCAAGGAAATCGGCGCCACCCAGCTCCTCAATCCTCCGCCCCACGAGCCCGGCGTCCTCCCCAAATGGCTACACGATCAAGGGGCCACGGTCATCCTCGCCGGCGGTATGGGCTCCCGCGCTCAACAGCTATTTGCGCAAAACGGCATCCAAGTCGTTGTCGGATGCCCCTCCGAGCCGCCCGAAGCCCTTGTCGCCGCCTTCCTCTCGGGAAAACTCGTCACCGGTGGCAACACTTGCGATCACTAAATGAAGGAACCATCATGACCATCCTGATTATTTTCAGTCGCCCTCCCTACGACGGAACGGACGTGACGTGGAACGGCCTGCGCTTGGCCGGCAAGCTCGCTGAGGCTGGCCACGCCGTCCGGCTGTTCTTGATGAACGATTCCGTCGATATGGCCCGCGAATGCTGTAAGCCGCCAGCAGGCTACGATCAAGATCTCGTGGCCATGCTGAAAGCCCTGATCAGCCAAGGCGCTTCCGTGAAAGTGTGCGGAACCTGCATGGCGCGCTGCGGCATCCACAAGAACGAGCCCTACTACGCGGGCGCCAATCAGGCCACCATGGCCGAACTGGCAGAATGGGTCGCCGACAGCGACCGCGTCATATCGTTTTGAGGAAGAGATTCATCCAGTTGTCGGGACAAATCACCTGCGGTTCACCCGGATACGTGACCCTATGAATGAGGATCAACTCCAACAAATCTACGCTTGGTTCTTATCGTTCGTGGAAGGCTTTCAGAACGCGGATAGCACTCTTCCTCCCCCGCTCACCCTCAAGTTGAACCACACGCAGCACGTGGCAACCATGGCCCGCGAAATTGCCCAAGAGTTGCGCTGGAGTCCGGACGACATCCGCTTGAGCGAGGCGCTGGGCTGGCTCCATGACGTCGGACGCTTTTCCCAATTCGCCGAATTTGGTCATTTGTACGACGCCACCTCCGTCAACCACGGCCAACGCGGCTTGGAAATCGTGAGAGATTCCGGCATCCTGTCCCCGCTTTCAACCGCCTGCCAAAACCGCCTGCTGGACGGCATCCGTCACCATAACGCCAAATCCATCCCCGCCAGTGTCTCGCCGGACAGCCTTCCCTTTCTGAAGCTCATCCGCGATGCCGACAAACTGGACATCTATCGCGTCGTGATCGACGGCCTCGCGAAAGATGGCTTACAAGAGTTGGCCAACATCTGGCCGCACATCGATCTTCATGGCCCCATCAGCTCCCGCCTCCTGCAAGAAATCCAAACCCAGTCCCACGTGGATTTCGTCCATGTGAAATCCCTCGCTGATTTCCTCCTGTTGCAAGCCTTCTGGATCTACGAACTGGAGTATGCCCCCACACGCGACCGAATCCGCCGCGACCATATTCTGGAAACCCTCTCCACCTACTTGCCGGACGATCCCTCCGTGCAGCTCATTCTCGATACCCTGCAAAAAGACCTCCTCCAGCCCGCCACCTCCCACACGCAAAAGGAAACCGCTTCCTCCCTACCCCTACCATGAAATCTTCCCTCAACCCGTTTGAACACCATTCCGATCTCTATGAATCCTGGTTTGTACAGCATCCCGCGGCCTATGCGTCCGAACTGGCCGCCGTTCGCGAGTTGTGGCCCGCTCATGCCGAGAGTCTGGAGGTGGGCATCGGCGCCGGCCACTTCGCCGCACCCCTCAGCATTTCCCAAGGCGTGGAACCCGCCGCCGCCATGCGGGATCGCGCCGCCGCACGCGGAATCACCGCCGTGGACGGCGTGGCCGAACGCCTGCCCTTCCCGGATGAACGGTTCGCCGCCACCCTCATGGTCACCGCCATCTGCTTCGTTGACGACCCCGCCCAAAGTCTCTGGGAAATGTATCGCGTCCTGCGCCCCGGAGGTTGTGCCGTGGTCGGATTCGTGGACCGCCACAGTCCCCTCGGTCAAGAATACGAACAGAAAAAAGACGCCAGCCTGTTCTATGCCCCCGCGCGTTTTTTCAGCGTCGCCGATGTAACCCGCCTCCTCACCGATGCCGGTTTCGTGAATCTGGAATATCGCCAAACCCTATTCCACCATCCCGACCACATGCCGACTCCCGATCCGGTCCGACCCGGAACCGGAGAAGGCGCCTTCGTCGTGGTGCGCGGACAAAAAATAGAGAATCCACCATGCTGAACACGTTCCATCTATGCGATACCCATCGCTGGCGCGTCCGACGCTATCGAACGCTCCGCTTCCAGCCGGGCCTGAACCTGCTCATCGGCCCCAACGGCATCGGAAAAAGCACCATCCTCCGCTCCATCGCCGAATGCCCCGATTGCCAGCGCAAGGAAGACGAGCAAACTCACTACATCGTCTTCGATTCCGAAAGCATGAATCCGAAGCGGACCGACCGCCCCATCCGCAACACCACCGAAATGAAGCTCCATCTTCGTTCGATGTTCTCCTCTCACGGCGAAATTCTCCAAGCCGCGTTCTCGACGCTTCGCATGACTCCCAACACCTGCCTCCTCTTCGACGAACCCGAAGCCGGACAAGATTTCGATCACGTACTCGCCCTCCGCGCCGCGATGGACCGAGCCATTGCCCAAGGCGTACAAATCATTGCCGCCACCCACGAGGTGCTCTTCTGGGAACGAGCCAACATCCTCGAACTGCGCCGAGGCTATCGCCAACGCATCACCCAAGCCCTTTGCCGAATGCGTTGCCTCCAGCCCCCGGAACCCTCGCCATGAACACCCTCCTTGAATGCATTCCCTGTTTCGCTCGGCAAGCGCTCGATGCCGTGGTGGAAGCGGTGGTAGATCCCGCCCGCCGCGAACCCCTCCTGCGCCGCTTGCTCCGCGAAATCGCCGAGAGCGACTGGTCCGGAACCCCGCCCGCCATCGCGCAGCGCCTGCACCGCTCTATCCGGCGCGAACTTGGCAACCCCGACCCCTCTCGCAACGTCAAACTCCGCATGAACCAAATGGCCGCAAGCCTAGTGCCCCTCATGCGCCAACGCATCGAGTCCCATCCCCACCCCTTCGAAGCCGCCGTGCGCGTTGCCATCGGCGGCAACCTGCTCGATATCGGCGCCAAAACCCAGATCGCCGCCGAAGACCTCCCCGCCCATCTCGAAACCATCTGGACCCAACCCCTGTGCGGAAACGTCGAGGCTCTGTTTCGCGCCGCCGATCGCGCCCGCTCCATTCTCTATCTCGCCGACAACGCCGGTGAAATCTTCTTCGACCGCCTCCTGCTCGAACGATTGCCCACGCGCAATATCGCCGTCGCCGTACGCGGCTCCCCCGTGCTCAACGACGCCACGCTGGAAGATGCCGAGCAAGCCGGCATCCCCGAAATCGCCCCCGTCTTTGGTAACGGCTCCGATGCCCCCGGCACCATTCTAGCGGATTGTTCGGACGAATTCCGCCGCCGTTTCGAACAAGCCGATCTCGTCATCTCCAAAGGCCAAGGCAACTACGAAACCCTCTCCGACTCGACAAAACCCATTTTCTTCCTCTTCACCGTCAAATGCCCCCTCGTGGCATCGCTCGTCGGCAAACCCGTCGGAAGCCTCGTGGCCAAGTCCAGCGGTTGACGCCAGAAGCGTAGGGGGTATATGTTCACAACCAAGGAATTGCCATGACCCCGAAAAATGCCATCCAATTATTAAACAGCGAAATCGTCCAAGTCGTCGGTTGCACCGAGCCCGCCGCCGTCGCCTTTGCCTTCCGCACCCTGATTCGCCATCTCCCCCAGATGCCGAGCCCCGACTCATTCCGTGCCGAGTTGCGAATCTCCCAAGACGCCTTCCGCAATGCCTCCACGGCGGTGGTGCCGCATCTGAAAACAGTAGGCATTCTTGCCGCCGCCGCCGCCGGCCTCGCCTCTCGCGCCGACGATTTCAACGTCTTCGCCGATTTCGATTTGAAACTCGCCCGCTCTTGGCTCAAGAACACAACGTGGCTAAAAATCCTTCCCGTCCGCCGCCGCGGCCTTTTCATTCATGCACAGATTCCAACGCTCCGCACCGGCATCACGTTGGAAGGCCGTCACAATCACATCGAAAAACTCGTCGTGTTTGGAAAAGACTGCACCCCGAAATCCAAAACGCCTCCCCCTCCACCCACTTTCGACGAACTGTTCAAACTCGCTCAGGCCCGCCATCCCCAGCTCGAAGCCCTCGCCCTCGATTTCATCCTCCGCCAAGTGCCCGCCGAAAAAGGCTACTCGCTGGAAGAGCAAATCGCGCGCCGCATTGCCGGCCGCATGTCCGGCTACTCTCACCCCGTCATGACGCTCACCGGTTCCGGCAACCAAGGTATTTTCATCGGCCTTCCCTATCGTCAACTCTACCAGCAGCGCGGCTCCGACATCCTACCCGCGCTGGTCTTTTCCCTGCTTGCCCAAGTTCATCTCAGCGCTAAACACAAACGCCTGTCCAGCGACTGCGGCTTAGCCATCAAGGCAGCCCCCGCTCTTGCCGCCGGCCTCGCCTTCAGCCGCGGCGCCACCCCCGCCGACATCCGGCACCTCTTCCGCGACATCCCCGCCCGCCTCTCCGGCATGCCCTGCGAAGGAGCCGAACCCGCCTGCGGCGATAAAGCGCGCCGTGCTTTTCACGCCATCCGCGGCGAACTCTAGCCTTCGCTTACTGCCCTCGCGATCCGCGCCCGTTTTCCCACGACAACATCGCCCAATCAAAATCGTGTCGATAACGCGTTGTTCCGTCCGCCTCGCGTGGCAGCGAATCAAAATACGCGAGCAACCGCTTTTCCTCGGCAGCCTTCAGCGGCCCCACCCGCCACCGAATGCCTTCCACAAATTGCTCCGGCGAATCATAGGTGAGTCCTCCCGTTGTACGCAGAAAATCCACGCGAGCGCGAATGCCCATTTGAAAGAGAATGTTCACAGCATACATGTAGTTGGGACGCGGAACAAGGGGGCGGCGAAGCACACGGTACACATCTTCACTCATGAAGGTGCCTCCCGCATGAAGCGTCAGATAGCACCGCAGACGCGCCTTTGCGTTCATCTTTTCCAGTGCGCTACAAAGATCAATCGTATCCATGGCGCGCGAACAGATCGCAACATCGACGCGCGGCAAGCGCGTCCAGTCATCCGCCCAAGCCAAGCGATGGGTTGTGAGATTTCGCACGCCTTCCGCAAGGGCATTCGCACGCAACAGCCGGAGCATTTCACCCGAAAAATCGATCGCATGAATTCGGCGAACACGTCTCGCCAGCGGCAAAGCCAAATTCCCGGTTCCACAACCAATATCGAGAATACTTTCCACATCGGTGAGATCCATGCGGGCAAGAAATTCCCGGGCGTAGTCGCTTCCCTTCTCGCGGCGACTGCGATGCTCCGCGCGTCGGTCCCAGTCGGCAGCGGTGCGGGCCTTGAATGTGGATGCGCGAACTTGATGACGATACAGCGCGCCAAAATCGATGTTTTGCAACAAGTCCTTTCCGGGCATAGTGTGTGTTCTCCTCGTAGCGATTCCGCATTCTTCGCGGCCTCTTCTTGGTTTCTGCAACACACCTTCGCGCAGTTTAGGATATCCGTCAAAGACATTTCGGGATCCTCCTTCGTTATAGCCATATGGATATAACAGTGATTGACATCGTTATTTCTATCTGTATATTGCGCGCATGTGTCGGACTCTCCATCCGTCCTCGCGCAGACGGCCGCGTTATCATCTCCGTCCGCGAAGAGCGGACGGCGTGTGGACTGTTTTTGCCCTATTTTCTCTTCTTCTCTTTCTGCTTCCCTCAGGTACGGCCGTCGCCGTCACCATGGATATCCCCATCACGGTGGACACCCACGTCGACAGCCGCAGTTCCAATGGCTCTGACCACTGGAACTTCGGCTCCGACCACACCGACAAGGTGGTCGTCAACAGCAGTGACTCGCCCACCTCTGTCTCTCGCGCCTTGTTCCGCTTGCCCGAAGAACTGTGGCTCTACTCACCGTCCCAGATCGTTTCGGCCAAGGTGATCTTCTATGTCTGGCAAGACAACTCCGGTAGCCGTGGCGTAACCCTCTTTCCACTCACAACAAATTTTGTGCAAGGAACCGGCTCGAAATACGAGCAGCCCGATCCTGTGGATGGTGCCACCTGGTGGACGCGGGATGGCACCCACGCCTGGACCTCCCCCGGCGGCGATTTCGACACCAATTTTCCCGCGATCGGCGTCAAAGAAAACATTCTGGACGAAAGCGCACACGACCGCTTTTTCCACTGGGACATCACCCCTCTACTGACAAACACAGCCGCCCGCTCCAACCTTCAGTCCCACGGCGCGCTATTAAGAATCGACGAAGATCCCCTTCCTCCTTCCGGTACGCAATACTGGGCCGCTCTTACCAGTTCCCACGATCCCGCCTATCAACCGCCCTATCAACCCTACCTCCAGTTGGTCATCCACCCGGCTCCCGCCGCTCCCTTCCATCTGGCGATTTCCAATGGAATGGTCGCCATCGCCATCAGCAATCTGACCGCCCAAACCACAAATTTTCTCGAACACTCGCTGAACCTCACTCACTCCAACGCCTGGTCCGTCGTGACCTCGTTCACCGCCAGCGCAAGCACGACGAACTGGAACGTCCCCCTCTTACCGCAAGACACGAACGCCTTTTTCCGAATCCGCACCCTGCCATGAAGCCCCGGCTTTGCAGCCTGTCCCACCTCCCAATCGCCTTATGCCTCTGGCTGGTGACCTCCATCTCCACTCCCGCGCAACTGTATATTTCGCGTCCGAACTTCGGCGTACCCGAGTTCACCCAACCCGGTGGCACCTTTCGGACGGAAATCAAGGCCAGCGCTGGCTTGACCCCCACCCTGTGGAGCGCCGTTCTGACAAACGATCTGCGCGCCTGGACCGGAAGGGTCGAGCGGGTGGAGTATGGCCTTCTGGTAGATAACGACACCTCCATCGGCTATCGCCTCACCATCCGCGTGCCTTCCGATATTTCACCTGAAGTTTTCAAACTGATCGTTTCCCATCCCGATGGCGGCACTGCAACCAATGTGAATGCGCTAAGTGTCGTCCAAAACGTTGAAACCAATTTCTACATCCTGCACTACGCCGATCCACAGGCAGGTGGCTTCGAACCGGATAAACCCGAATCCGGAATGTGCGGCAAGCACGGCTCCATCCGGGAGATCTACTGGCACGCCCCGGCGATCCGCCTAATGAATCCCCGTTTCCTGTTCGACACGGGTGATGAATTGGACGATCCCTACTACGCTGGCTCGGTCACCAACTATCAGCAGTACATCGACGCCATGTGCCAGATGGGCGTGCCCGTACTGGTCACCCGCGGCAACAACGACGATATGATTTCCACAGAAGACTGGCGCCGCACCATCGGCATCGAAACCTATTCCATCTCCATCGGCTCGTTCTATGTCTGCCAAAAAGACTACAACGAAACCCACTTCACATCTTGGTTCACCAACAACTATGCCGCCTCCTTCACGAATCCGGCCGTCCAGTTCCGGCTCTTCGGACAACATTTTTCCGATAGCGGCAGCTCTTGGCTTCCCCCTGCCGGACAGGAACCCGGCCTCATGCTGGTCGGCCATATCCACGTCAACTCCGTCGTGCAGTCGAATCCATATGTTATCCTCTCCACGGAAGCCGCATTTAATAAGGGTGCCGTGAGTTTGATCGAATTTTCACGAAGCCACACTAATTGGTCCTGCACCTCGCTAACCAATCTTTCCGCCGCGCAATTCCAAGTCATGAGTTCGGGAGCCGTGGCCCGCATCCACAGCACCTTTGCCTATTCAAACGACGGCTCCGCCTTCACGAACACCGCCACCATCGTTAACCAATTGCCCAACCGTTTCTGGGATGGGCGTGTGCGGTTCCAGATGCCGTTTTCATCCGCCGGATATGACATTTCCAACGGCGTAAAATTGGCCGAGTATCTCTATCATGACGGCTCCAACCTTGCCGTGCTGGTCCAGGTCGACATCGCCCCAAGCGCCACCACCGTGGTCGGCATTCAACCGGCTGCCGAAACCGCCCACATCGTCGACTGGACGGATGATCCGCCGTGGACGTTCCACTTCTATTCCTCTTCTAATCGTCTCTACACCCTGCTCTGTTGCAGCAATCTCGCGGAGGGCGTCTGGACCAACGTCGCCGAAATGGAACCGCGCCGAGGAACCGGGGGAGCCGATCAGATGCCCTTCCCTCATTTGGATCCAAGTCAATTTTTTCGCCTGAACGTTGCGTTACCCTGAAACACTCATACCCATGTAGAAAGTAAAGGAGTCAAAAATGAAAAAATTAATCGTTACCTTGTCCTTGTTTTGTTTGTACTGGACCGCAAGTGCTCTGAATGGACGCGCGGCCATTTTGCAGGTTGGAACCAACTGGGTCGGCTCCCCCCATCCGGATATTCAAAGCGCGGTGTATGCAGCCTCCGACGGCGACGAACTCTGGATCGAGCAGGGCACCTACGTCCTGACCAACACCCTCGTAATCGACAAATCCATTTCTCTCTATGGCGGCTTCATCGGTTCCGAAACAATCCGCACGGAACGCGTCTGGTCTAGCCAGATCACCACCGTGGACGGCAATGATGCCGTCCGCTGCTTCCACGTCGCCAACACCAATTTCGCCGCCGTCCGGATCGATGGTCTTTCCATCACCAAAGGCCTAACGGGCAACGAAAATGGAGCCGGCATCTGGAACGGTAATTTCACAGGCAGCATCACCGGCATCCTCGAAGTGGCCAACTGCGATTTTCTCCTGAACAACAGCGGCAAGCACGCAGGAGGCATTTACAACGACGTCGGTTTCTTAACCATCACCAACTCCACCTTCACGCAAAACACCGCGACCAATCGAGGTGGCGCAATCTGTAATTACGCTCAGTCGCCCGGCATCACCCTGACCCTCGTCGATTGCTTGTTCGACCGTAACAGCGCTGCCAATGCCGGCGCCATCTATGCCGCCAACAATGCTGGAACCACAAACGTCATCACCGGTTGCACCTTGACCGGCAATCAAGCCAATCCCTCCGGCTCCGGCGACGGCGGCGCCATCCTATGCGACGCATCCTTGATCGTATCCAAATGCATCTTCGATCAAAACGCCGCAGGCCGAAGTGGCGGTGTCCTTGGTGCCCGGGGCGACACAGGCAGAAGCGCCACGTTTTCAAATTGCCTCTTCATCCGCAACTCCGCGCTCAATGGTGCCGCCATTTGCATCAACGGCAGCTCGGGACCCCTAGGCGTCGTTTCCGCCGTGAACTGCACCTTTGCCGACAACACGCTCAAATTCGGCGGAAAAGGAAGTGCACTATACACCTCCAAACCCACCAACGACGTCAACAGCGTCTTTGACATCGTCAACTGCATCCTCTGGGGCAATGCCACCAACGCCATCGACCGTTCCGGAACCACGCAACCCCTCCCAACGGTCAGCTACTCGGATATCGATCAAGACGGCTATGCCGGCAGCAATGGCAACCTCAACCAAAACCCCTTGTTTGTCAGCACCGCTTCCACCAATTATCACCTTCAAGACGCCTCCCCTTGCATCAACGCCGGCACCAGTACCGGCGCACCGGTAGAGGATCTGGACGGCCTCGCACGTCCGCAAGGCATCCGCTTCGACATGGGTGCCTATGAAGTCGCCACTCCCCTCATCGCCACCCTCTCCGCAACCAACGTAACGGCCGATTCCGCAACCCTGACCTGCCAGGTAACCAGCACAGGCGGCGCCCCCACCACCGTCTATGCATCCTGGAATGAACGCTCCGTGAGCACGAGCCCGATCGATGCGGACACCTACATCGACTCCTTTAACAGCAACAAGAACTACGGCGCATCCGGATCCGCCAAAGTCGTCGCCAGCTCGACGCCCTCTCGCACGCTCTTCACCCTCCCGGCATCGCTCTGGACAAACGAAGTGTCCAACATCGTTTCCGCAACCGTCTCCTTCTACGTGTGGAACGACAGCACCGGTAGCCAAGACATGCGCCTCTATCCCTTGACGCGCGGTTTTGTGGAAGGCACCAACAATGGCACCACCCCCGCCAATGGCGCCACCTGGAACACCTTCGATGGAACCAACACCTGGACCACGCCCGGCGGCGACTTCGACGCCAGCACCTCCGTCCTCGCCGTCAAGGGAATCGCAGGCGTCTATAGCAATGACCCCAACGGAAAATTCTTCACCTGGGACATCGCCCCGTTGCTGACCAACTCCACCACGCGGGCCGAACTCCAAACCTTCGGCGCACTGCTCGATGCAGGAACGGTCTCTCCCCAGAAGTTTGCCTCCTTCAACAGCTCCGACAAGACCGGCTATCCGCAAGCCTATCTCCCATCGCTGACGGTGATCCTGTCCACCGACGAACCCGAGCAGAGCGACAGCCTAGGTCTTTGTAGCACGGGAACCCTGTCCCATACCGTCAGCAACCTGAACCCCAACACCTATTACTCCTTCACGTTCATGGCCAGCAATGCAGCCAGCGTCGTTTGGTCTTCCACCGAAAGCTCGTTCACCACCCTACTCGCCACGGTGGCCACCCCGAGATTCAGTCCCGATGGCGGCGCCTTCACCAGCGCCACCTTCAGCGTGACAGTCACCTGTGCAACCGCCAGCGCTACCCTTCGCTACACGACCGATGGGAGCGAACCATCAGAAACCAATTCCATCGTGGTCTCCGGCGGAACGGTGTCGGTGCCCGTCCCCGGCACACTCAAAGCCAAAGCCTGGAAAGACGGCATGTACGCAAGCTCCACCAAAACCGCAACGTACGTCTCCTACCAAGCCTGGGAAAATGGCTTTGAAGACCTCGGCGGCGGCTGGCGCCGATTGGCGTGGTTGGGCGACTACGTCCCCATGGGCACGGAAGGCTGGGTCTGGCACAACCAGCACGGCTTCTTCTACGTGGCCGCCAATTCCATCCCCAACAGCATCTGGCTTTTCACCAGCGACATGGGATGGCTCTGGACGGAAGACACCGTCTATCCCTTCCTCTACCGCAACAACGACTCCTCATGGTTGTGGTACAACGGAGCCACGAACCCCCGGTGGTTCATGAACTTCTCCAACAGCCAGTGGGAATCCCGGCCATAGACCAAATGGGTTAGCGTCAACCAGACATAACGAGCTTGGATTTCGTTATGTCTTGTTGTACTTTACGCGCATGTGTTGGTTCCCTAATCCGTCCTCGCGCAGACGGCCGCGACATCCTCTCCGTCCGCGAAAAGCGGACGGCGTGTCCCTCGGCTTCACCCTTCTCGAATTGATCGTCGTGATGGCCATTCTGACCTTGCTGACCGCCATTCTGGTTCCCTCCCTAAAAAAAGCGAGGGATCTGGCCATGGAAGGCGCCTGCAAGGCCAATTTGCGACTCTGGGGCATCGGGTTTATGGCCTATGCCAGCGATCACAAAGGCTTTCTGCCTCACCCCGACAGCCAAGAACGCGAGGTCAAAGGAACCGACACCGGAAACGAAGGCTACATGGATCTGGTGCCTCCCTATATCGGAGAGAAACCCCGCTGCGACTATCCTCAAGGACACAAGCCCACCCACGGCTTCTGGCAATGCCCCGCCACACGCAATGTGCCCGGCCTTTCCTCCAGACCCAACGGCTACTTCAGCTACGCCATGAATTCCTATCTCGCCCACGATTTCAATTTTGGTCTCCCTTGGGGCACCACCCTCCAACCCAGTTTTCTTTTCATGGGCCGCGTTCTCTCCCCCGCCCAAACCATTCTCATGTTCGAACAAACCCTGAACCCCAACATGGGCTACGGCGGAAGCGGCGGGCTCGGCACAGCCGGACAGTACGCGGCCGAAGATGCCCGCGCCGTCACCGAACGTCATGCCCACACCTTCGGCGGCATGGGCGGCAACGTGCTCTACCTCGACGGCCATGTCGCTTGGCGCAACGATCTGTGGGACGACCATCTCAAAAACCCCAGAATCCCCTCGAAAGGCGACCTGACCTGGTTCCCTTATCCCTACTAAACTCGACCCATGGATATGTCACCGCTAG
Source organism: uncultured Verrucomicrobiota bacterium (assembly GCA_964647595.1). Classification (GTDB taxonomy): domain Bacteria; phylum Verrucomicrobiota; class Kiritimatiellia; order CAIQIC01; family Lenti-01; genus Lenti-01. The sequence goes on along the minus strand of CAZYGH010000019.1, from coordinate 23,381 downwards.
AATCCCTGAATGATCGGAATGGAATGAAAACGAAATCCCTTTGGTTCGCCATCGCGTGCGGATCCGCTTGCCTTCTTTCCGCCTGCGGAGATCGCGCCCTTTCCCCGCCAACCTCCACTTCAAAAAATGCCCTCGTCGTCACCGATGCCTTGGAACGAACCGTGCATTTCAACCACCCCCCCCAACGAATGGCCATCACCGGCAAAGCCTCTTTCATGATCGAAAATGCCATTCACCTCTTCCCGGAAGCCCGCCAACGTGAAATGAACTTCATGAGCGGTCATATTGCCCAACGCGCAGAAGCCGGTGATTTTCTGGCTCTCATCGCACCCGAACAAACCACCTCTGCCACTCTCGGCGGCGAGGCAGGTGTCGAACAAATCGCAACGGCTCAACCCGAGGTCGTCCTGATGAAAAGCCTCGCTCAACGCACAGGCGAAGCCATCGAGCAAATCGGCATCCCCGTCGTCTTTCTCGATTTCGAAACACCCGCTCAATATATTCGCGACCTCTCCATCCTCGGCCAGCTCTTACATGCACCACACCGCGCAACCGAATTGATCACGTATTACACCGGTATCGTCACCACCGTGCAAACCCAAACTGCCGCCCTCCCCGAAAGCGAAAAACCCCGAACCCTTCTGCTTCAATATGCCGATCGGGGCGGCACCATCGCCTTCAGCGTCCCGCCTCCGAACTGGATTCAAACAGAACTGGTCGAGCTGGCCGGTGGCATCCCCATCTGGAAAAACACCGCCCAACAAAGTGGCTGGACCATTGTCAATCTAGAGCAGATTGCCGCGTGGAATCCCGACATCGTCTACGTCGTCAACTACCGGGGACATGCCACCCAAGCCGTCGCCGACATCCTCGCCGATTCCAAATGGCAGTCTCTGCGAGCCGCCCAAACAAAACACATTTTTCCGTTCCCCGGCGATTTTTGCAGTTGGGACCAACCCGACCCCCGCTGGGGCCTCGGCTTACTCTGGCTGGCCACTCGCACACATCCAAATCGGTTTGCCAACGTGGATCTCTCCCAAGAAATCTTTCGCTTCTACGCCCTCTACGGCCTCGATGAGGAATCCGTTCGCAACAACGTAATTCCCCTGATCCACGAAGACATCGCCCATGTCCAACCCTAATCTCCCATCCCACTGGATGCACCGCCACCCCCTGCTTTGCCTGCTGGCGGCCCTCTTCCTGACCGCGGGCGCCTCCGTATTCATCGGCCGCTTCCCGGCTCCCTACTGGATGCCGCTCAACCGCCTTCTTGAAGACCCGCTCGCGCAACAACTCGTGTTGAACCTGCGCCTGCCTCGCATTCTAGCAGCCATCCTGCTCGGCGCGGCACTGTCCGGAGCTGGCGCCGTCATGCAAATGCTCTTTCGCAATCCCCTCGTCGAACCCGGCTTCCTCGGCGTTTCCCAGGGTGCTGCATTCGGCGCGGGCCTCGCCATCATCTTTCTGGGTGGGTCGCCCTTGGTACTTCAAGGATGCGCCGCCGGCTGCGCATTCCTCGGCTTGTTGTTTTCCTACACCTTGGCTCAACACCTGCGCTATGGCGGCTGGATCTTGCGCCTCGTACTGACCGGAATCGCCGTTTCTGCCCTCTTCTCCTCGGGCCTGGGCCTGTTGAAATGCATGGCCGATCCCTTGCGCCAACTGCCGGAAATCACCTTCTGGCTGATGGGCGGCCTTTGGGCCGTGGGCTGGAAAGACATCGGCCACATGTTGCCCGTGGTCGCCCCGGCCCTCTTCATCGTCTGGCTCATGCGATGGCGGGTGTCCCTGCTTTCCCTCAGCGACGAAACCGCGTTCTCACTGGGCGTCGCCGCCGGCCGCGAACGCATTCTGTTGCTGGCCGCCGCCGTCACCGCCACCGCCGCCGTCGTCGCCATCGCCGGCGTCGTGGGCTGGATCGGCCTGCTCGTGCCGCACGTGGCGCGGCGCCTCGTCGGAACCGATGCTCGAAAATCCATCCCCGCCTCCATGCTCCTCGGTGGAATCTTCTGCCTGCTCTGCGACAATCTCGCCCGAACATTGACCTCGGGCGAAATCCCCCTGGGTATCTTCACCGCCTTGTTCGGCGCAACGCTGTTTTTGGTGCTCATGATCCGTCAGCCGCAAGGGGTCCGGCCATGATGAATCGCCCCATTCTTTCCTTGTCCGACGTCGCCTTCGCCTATTCGCCGGATCGCCCCGACGCCCTGCAACACTTGGCGCTGGAAATTCCAGAAGGCTCGCTAACCGCCATCCTAGGCCCCAATGGCGGCGGCAAAACCACCCTGCTACACGTCCTGCTGGGATTGCTCCATCCCCAAAAGGGAACCCTCCGCATCCTCGGCCGCCCCCCCTCCGACTATTCGCGTCAAGAACGGAGCCGACTCATCGGTCTCGTGCCGCAAAACGAACACATCCCATTCGACTTTTCCGTGCTGGATTATGTTCTGCTGGGCCGAGCCCCTTATCTGGGCGCGCTCGATCAACCGGGTCCGAACGATCAAGAAATGGCTCACCGTGCGCTCGCCACCGTCGGCTTGGAAGCCCTGTGCGAGCGCTCCGTCACCACCCTCAGCGGCGGCGAACGGCAATTGGCCATGATCGCCCGAACCTTGGCCCAAAACCCCCGCATACTCCTCTTGGACGAACCAACCTCCCATCTCGATCTGGGAAACCGCCGCGCCGTTCAACAAGTCCTTCGCAAGCTCGCCACCCATGGCGTCACCATCGTCTTCACCACCCACGACCCCCACTGGGTGGCGGACATGGCAAATTTCGTCGTCCTCTTACGGAACGGCACCCTGCTCGCCGCCGGACCCATGGAATCCATGTTCACCACGGAGCTCTTGAGCGCCACCTATGGAATCCCCGTCCAAGTCGTCGCCTGCGGCTCCCATCGGATGATCCTGTCGTAGCCGCCCGCCCAATCAAACCTACAGTTTCAACATCCTGTGCAGGCGCTTGAGCTCCTTGGTTGTGGCCGCCGTGCTTTTTTCATAAATCGCATGATACAACGCCAACGCCTTCTTTCCCTGTGCCGACAACTGCGAGCCGCCACCGTGACTCCCCCCCGTGATGGACTCCACCAACGGCTCTTGGAAACAGGCATTAATGGCTTCAATCAACTGCCACGCCCGTTTATAACTCATCTTCATCTTTCGGGCCGCCTCGCTGATGGAATGCTCTTCATCAATCAGCCCCAGCAATTGCACCTTGCCCGGCCCCAACGTGGCACAAATAATTCGTAAATACGGAGCGGACTCCGGCGTCCCAAATCGTTTTTTTCGCGTTTGCCTCGGGTTGCTCATGCACATGCCTCCGTTGCCGATTCTATGACAGGTCCATCCCCAAACGCCAAACCATATTGTTCTTCACGACCGAAACAACGCCGTTATCTGTTCGGACAAAACCTCGCGCGTGAAAGAAGTCACTTGGAAAGAATGGTCCACCCCCTTCGGCCCCAGAATCGACCTCCACCTCTTCATCGCACGAGCCTGAATCACCGCCAGCACCGGCACCGAACACTGAAACAAGTTGGCCACCGCCTCCGAAAACTCTGGCGAGTCCAGTTCGATCATCCCCAGCTCATCGATCACGACGGGCTGTTGCAACACTCGAAAACTTGGAATCGCGATGCGGCAAAATCCGTCGGCCTCCAGTTCGTACGGCACTTGTTCCAGCCCCGCCTTCCCCATCCGACGCCGAGCCATGAGGTGCGATTCGCCGCCCCATGTTGAAACATTCAGCGCGTCAGAACCTCGTTCCCCTCCCCCCCAATGGGTAAAAAACCCGCCCGGTGCCGACCACCCCATCCGCCTCATCACATCTCGCACCACCGTGCTTTTGCCCGCCCCAATCTCCCCGCTGATCACCACGTTCACGCCCCCTGTCTCCACGGTTTTCCACACTGTGGAAAACATTTTTCCACAGTGTGGAAAAATTCCCATTGTGTGCCAAAAGTGTTCACACTTCCAAATTCAGTAATCGAACCGCACCCGTTTTCCGAATCTGCTGAAAACAGCCACCCTCTTGAATCACGCGAACCACGGCCGACGGTTCCATCACGCGAGCCCCGCACACGGCGTCAAACCCCATCGAAAGCATCTCATCACAAAGCGGCGCAGACGGTCCCACCAAAATTTTCCACGCATCCGGCCGGGCCACTCGCAACAAGTCATCCATCGAGCCATTGAGAAGCGCCGATGCCGTGATGCACAATCCATCGCAACGGGCGATTCGTTCGGCGCGCAACTCGGTCATGGCAAATCCCGTTTGCGGATCTTTCTCCAACACTTCGACACAAGCTGCCGCTTGCTTCAATTGCGGAATGAACGGAAACCACCCCACCACGCCCACGGTTTTTCCAGCGCCCTTCTCGATGGCGACCTCCCCGGCGTTGCGCTCCGTGACTCGCCCCGTCGGCTCCAGCAACATCGCATTCAGCGCCGCCAGTCCCACACTGCGCTCGAGTGGAACATCAGAAAGCACACATTCCGCCAATTCGCGAGCCGCTAGCGAAGTCAATTTTCCGGCACCCGCCAACTGCTGCGCGTGCTCGCCATGCGTGGGACCCTCACCCAACATCGTTGCGGCCAATCCTGTTCCCACCTCCGTCTCCACCGCCGTCCAATAGGGGCCGATCCATACACCCCGAACCGGTAAACCCCAGCGAGGAAGTCGGTCCAATAGTCTTTCCAAAAGCTTCATGACCCCGGCGGATTTCAAAATCCATTCATCAAAATCACGGACTCCAAAGGCGGAACGGTAATCTCCCCTTTCCAGCCTGCAGGCCAGACGGGAGGCGGCTGCCCGGAAGGCCAACCACGAGGCGCCAAGCCTTTCCGATTAATTTCCCGCCCATTGCCAATCATTTTCCAACGACTTTCTCCACGCAATTCGACGGCCACACGTTGCTCACGGGAATCGGCATTCAACAGCACGGCAAATCCTCTTCCGGCATGGAGCTCCGGCACATTCACGATATAGCCCATCACCTTCGGATTGTTCGGCATGATCCAGCGGTAATAATTTTGCGGCGGCCGTTGCGCCACCCGGAAGGCCGCTCCTTCCGGACTCATGCGCAACTGAATCAAGCCCTCGTAATAATCCAGCGCCTGGCTCGCGAGAGGTCGCTCCCGATCGGTCCAACGCACGGCATTGACCGCATCGCCCCGGTTGTACGTATTTTTAATTCCCCACTTGCTCCGCAAAAACTCTTGCCCTTCGTACAGCATCGCCTTGCCCAACGATGTGAAGAGGATGGTGGCCGCCAAACGATTCATCGCCACTTCGCGATCATTCAGTACACGCCCATCGTGTCCCGGGTTGCCACTGATCTCGTCCATGAACGCCATGTCGTCATGGCTTTCCAAATAATTCACCGGCTGTAACGGATTCAACGCCCAGGTGTTGACTGAGCCAAACAAGCTCGCCTGCAACCACTCGCGGTTGCCCGAGCCACGAACGAAATCCTTCGCCGCATAACGGAAATCGTTATTCCACGCCGACCAGCCCGTCCCGCGAAGCTGATATTTATTCTCCCCGCGCCCCGGACTCCACGGCTCCGAAATCAGAATGGCCCGTGGATTCACCGCGCGCGCCGCATCGCGAATGGCCAGCATCGTCTCCATGTCGATCAACTCCGCCAAATCAAGGCGGAACCCATCCACGTGGAATTCTTTCATGTAGTAGACAATGCTATCCACGATGAGCTTGCGCATCATGGGCGACTCCGTCTTCACATCGTTTCCACACGCGCTATGATTGGAAAAACTCAAATCGTGATTGAGACGGAAATAGCACTTCTTATCAATCGTGGCAAAAATGTTGGGCCCTCCCATATGGTTGTAGACCATGTCCAACACCACGGCAAAACCCTGATTGTGCAAATCGTCCACCAGCTTCTTGAATTCAAAGTAGGAGGAACCTTTTTCAGGCTCCATCGCATAGGTCGATTCCGGCGCGAAAAAATACACTGTGGAATATCCCCAATTATATGGATCCGTGCTTTCCGAAAATTCGCTAATCGGCAACAACTCAATCGTGTTCACCCCCAGCGCCTTCAAGTGGTCAATGCCCGTGCCTTCTCCCACCGTACTCATCAGACCTGCATATTTGCCACGCTTGTCCGCCGATACACCCGACGACGGGTGCACCGTCATGCCGCGCACATGGCATTCATAAATCACCACGTCCTGCGGCTCGGGCGTCTTCCAATCTTGATCCGTCCAGCCCGTGAACCAGGCATTGGTCTCGAAGGGATCCACCACGATGGTCAACCCATTGGCATTCGCTGCGGCGCGCCCATACGGATCGCCCACAACCGCAAACGAATCAAAGGTTTCCCCATCGCCCGGCGGGCCATCCATGCGAAACCCGTAATAGCGACCGATGTCCAGTCCCCGAGTGGAAATCTCCCACACGCCATCGGCCGAATCTTTCCACATGCGATATTCTTCCGTGGGAGGAAATCGTTTGAAGGCGGGCGTCCACGTCACCGCGCTGGGCCGATCAAAAAAACAAAGCCACACATTGCGCGCCCGCGGCGCAAACACGCGATACGTCGTCACATCGCGAGCGCGATCCAGCGTGACGCCCATGCGCTTGTCGCTGCGGATTTTGTCAAACACGCCATCGGGTGTGACCATCACCCCGAGCGGCCGATCTGTCACGCCATCCAGCCGCAACACATACGACTGCGTCAAATCCAACGGCGCCGAGGTGTGAACCCGAATCTCCGCGCCGCCGCTTCGAAGCACATTCAGCTTCAAATTCACGCTGCCCTTGCCGTCTTGCATCGCGTTCGACGCCGATTCCGGCGGAGTCAGCCACATGGACTCGTCCACCACAAACTTGAATACTAAATCTTTCTCACCCGGCGGCAATCGCATCCCGCCCAGTTGCGCCGTTCCTTCCCATGTGCCAGGCAACCGTCCCCGCTTCAACACCCACTTTCCGCCCCCGCCACTGCCATCCCAACCCGTAAAATTGCCGGCCACCACCACCTTCGCCGTCTTGGGCAAGTCCAGCCCATACGAAGCCTGATCAAACAGAAAGGACACCACACCCTGCGACAGCAAATATCCCGTCCGCCTTGCATCCTCCTCCGTCGTCACCACTTCCGTCCACATCACCGGAACCGGTGGGTCCAGCGTCGCCACCGGCGAAATCCCTGGCGGCAAACTCTGCTTGAAATGAACACGTATCATGTTGAAATCGTCAATCACCGCCCGCTGAATCATCGCCGGCGAACGTTCAATTTCGCCATTGAGATTGAGAGGCAACAAACGATTCTCGCCGCTTTCCCATTCCGAATTGACGATAAACTTGAATTCGTGACGACCTAGCCGCGCCCCCAGCGTGCGGGTATCTAATTCCCAGAGATTCGATCCGACCGAGACCATCGGATATCGCCCCGTCCACGTGCTCCACGTTCCGGCGATCGCCATATTCGTCACAGGTCCGGGAATCTTGGCATTGGTCGAAACCACCGAGGAGTCATACCGCAAAAATGGAGTCACCACATTCCCGAGAACAGGGCGAGCCTTCACACTTTGCGTTTCCAGCCCGTTGGCGGCCACCCCCACCACCATCCCAAACCACGCGCAAATATTTAATACTGTTTTGTGCGATGCCAACATAGGCTTAACAAACCGTTTCATTCACCAGCGACGCCTCGACTCCAATTCGGAATCCAAACCCAGCCTCTTCTGGGTTAAGCGTTATCGCAGAATTACCCCCATCCGTCAAAAGATTCTGATGTCCCTCCCCCTATTGGGCACATCCCCATTTCATTGACTTCAAATCTTCAATATCCAATTTCCAATATCGAATATCCAAGTGGGACAGAACGGGAAGATAGGATGCGCCTAGGGGGCGCACCCCGCCCCGGCGGTTCTGCTGCCCCCCGCCTCCAACCTTGAAACTTGGATATTGAACATTGGATATTGGATATTCCTCCATCTATGAATGGGTTGCGTGACAACCGCTTTAGGTCAATGAAACAAAGACAAGCTAGTGAGGGCGGGAGCGCCAGAGGGATTTCCACTGGCGGAGGGCGAGAAGGATGACGCCTGCAGCGAGAAGCATCAGAACCACGTCGGCAACGATGAGCGGATATTTACCTCCGGGCACGTATTTATCGACCAGCAACCGCCACAAGGAAACGAGCGTGGTCACCATCATGAAGAGGGCCGGCCACACGGCGAACCACGTGGGTCGTGAGCGGGCGGCCAGCCAAGTGGAAACCACCACCAGTGTGAGGGCGGCCATCAGTTGGTTGGCGCTGCCAAAGATGGGCCAGATGTGCTTAAAGGTTTGGGTGTAGCACAGGAAAAACATCACGCCGGCAACCAGCGTGGAGTTGAATAGGTGGCTACGCAGAAGCCGGGGCGTGGTCCGGAAGAGAACGCTCCAGAGTTCTTCGAGCAGATAGCGGTTGAGCCGCGACGCCGTGTCGAGCGTGGTGACAATGAACCCTTCCACCATGAGCATTCCAAACACGGTTCCAAATTCCATGGGGATGCCCACACCCCGGTGAAGGAGAGATCCCATGCCCATGGCAAAGGCCAACACCGGATTGCTGCCAACACCTGGGGCCGTGGGATACACCAGAGTCTGATATTGATCCAGCGTGAGACCTGCGGCCACGGCAATGACAACCAGCACGGCGAGAACAGCCTCAAGCAACATGCCGCCGTAGCCCACGCCAAGGGCGGCCCGCTCGCTGGTCAGTTGTTTGGCGGTGGTGCCCCCGGCCACCATCGCGTGGAATCCCGAAATGGCACCGCACGCCACCGTGATGAAGAGGAAGGGCCAGACCAGCCCCAACGCCTGTGCTCCGCCCGCCAGATTAAACTGCGGCATCCGCATGGTTTGCCCAGCCGCACCCCCGAGCGCGGTTCCAATGGCCAACAGAACCATGCCGCCATAGAGCAGGAAAGAGTTGATGAAATCCCGTGGCTGGAGAAGCGCCCAAACGGGAAGGCCGGAAGCCAAAATGACGTAGGCGGTCAGAATCGACATCCATGCCACAGGGGACAGCGTCAGCGGAAAGGCGATTCCCACCAAGATGGACAAAATGCAAATGCCGATGGCCAGCGGCATCATGGAACGCATGGACATTCCACGTTTGGCCACCAACCAACCCAGGAGGGGGGCACAAAGGGTAATGAGGATGAGCGAAGTGGAAGCAACGCCGCCGATCTTGGCTTTGGCCACACCGTCAGCGCTCGCAACAACGTGAAGGAGAGTCCGGTCGGCGTCGATGTGCAACTGATCGAGAGATACGAGGGAGGTGAGCGCCGTGGCCGAGAGCCCGAGAAAGGCCGAGGCGAGCAGCACAAGCATAAGAATGGAAAAGGCCACCACGAGAAAGAATCCAAACTTTCCCATGGTCCGGTGGGCCACTTGAGCCATGGACTGGCCGCGCTCGCGCATGCTGACGAAGAGGCTGGCGTAATCCTGTACAGCGCCAATGAACACAGCGCCCAGCACGATCCAGAGCCAGACCGGAATGTAGCCGTAGATCAGCGCAACGGTGGGCCCCACAATGGGCCCGGCACCGGCGATGGAGGCAAAGTGGTGATTGAAAACCATCGGAGTCTTGCTGGGAACGTAGTCTTGACCGTCTTGGAGCGCGATGGAGGGCGCGATTTCCTCACCGTTTCCAGTGAACACTCGCTGAATATATTTCGAATAGAACCGGTAGCCCAGATAGAACACCGGAAGCGCAACACCCACAAGCCATAGGATATTCATGATTTCAACCTCAGGGATACCTTATGAAATGAAGCCGCGTTCTTCAAGCAAACAGCCTGCCGAAACGCCCGCGTTCCGGCATGAAGATTTCCTCTATTCCCTCGCCGATTCCAGTTCGCGCAAAAGGAGGTCAAGGCGCTCCGGTGACAATTTGCGCTGTTCGATCAGCGGGGCGGCTTGTAGACGAAGGGCGGACAAGGTGGATTCAACGGTTTTGCGATAGTCCGCTTCTGAGGTCTGGCCATTTTCGTAGAGCAGGCGGGAGCGCTTGAGAATCCGCCCGGAAAATTCGCAGGCGGATTGCAGTCCTTCCGGAATCGTCGTTTCTTGCAAGTGGCCGCGAAGGCGTTCCTGCTCCGCTGGAGGAAAAACGAAGAGCGGATATTTAATAGTCTGTCCTGTGCCCTCTTGCTCGAACGTGACGGTCTGCCCCTGGATGGATTGTGGCGTGGCCTTCAGCACGTGCCCGGCCAAATTAGTCCACGCACCGCCTTCTTCCACGCCAAACGAATCGAAGGGTAAAAATATCAAAATCGCACACCATCCAGCGGCACGCCAAATCCCCGATCTCATTTCACATCCAGTCGGAAGGAGACGTTGTTGGTCGGCAGCAGGTAGAGCGTGATGTAAGCATCGGAGGGACTGCTGTAAAACGCTTGCGAGGGCGACACATTGCTGGCCAAAGACAATTCCGATGGCGTCCACACGGTGGAAATCAAATTGGTCGTCTGGGGCACGGTGTAGGTGCGGCCGGGTGCGGACAGGAATTTGAGCGCCATCAGGCCCGCGGCAGATTGTTTGAATTCATCAATTTTCAGGAAGTCGGATTCTTCCACCGGAATGGTACCCGCAATGAATTCCTGTTCGTTGGAATAGCCATCGCCGTCGAAGTCATCGGTCGGCAAAATGTTCCAGATGCTCGTTCCACGGCCCGCCTCGATGTAGTAAGGCAACAGCAGGTTTTCATATTCATCGGGCATTCCATCGCCATCCAGATCCGTGCCAACCACAAGATTGCAGGCCATCGCCGTGCCCGTCTCTCCCACAACGGGAGGCGTTTCGCCGGGAGGCACCGCGTGCGGTTGCCCGTCATAATAGACCTCGAACGTGATCGTATCGCCCGTGGATCCCTTGCCGGAAACGGGTGCGCTGGCCATGGGAATGTGAACCCGGTAATTCAGATCCGGATAGACACCCGACACCGCCGTGCAGCGATCCACTTCCACGCCGCCAATCTTGGCGATGACCGTCGCGTTGTCGTTGCTCGAATAGGCTCGTCCATTCCAGCTTTTCACCATTCCATATACCGTGAAGGGCGGAAGCGGAACAGCGTTCTGCGCTTGAACCGCCACCGCCATCCCCATCAGCAACCCAATGATTCCTATTGTTCTTTTCATACTTTCCTCTGGTGGGGTTTGGCGTTCTCAGTTGCCGGAGTTGGAATAGACTTCAAACCCGATCTCGATGTCCGAAATGCCCGACTGATCCAACTGGCCATCGCCATTGAGATCGGCACCCTGGATCAGCGCCTGAAGCGCAAAATCGCGGTCGGCATGGAACGTGCCCGCCGGAATAATCAGCAGCCAGCGGGTATTCCAGACCGAACGCCCCACGAGGCGGGTGCTGGAAATCATGTCGCTGTCGCTGAAGGAGAATTGGTCGTGGTAGGCCCGCAACGAAGGATAGCGCCGAATGCTGGCAAGGGGGTCGCCATTGCCCGTGAAGGCATCATAGAGGGCCATCCAGTCCGGCTCGTCGAGCGACGAGTTGCCAACGGGGAACGGAAGCGGGACCACCTGATCCACCACGTTGTAAGCCAGCAAATCTCCGCCGTTGATGCCGGGCGAGCGTAGGATGTCAAAGCCCGCCGGAATCAGATAAATGCGCGGTTCGTTGGCAAGAGCCGCCACGCTGTTGCTGGTCTGGTTGTAGCCGACAAACCGAACGCCCAGCTTGCGAATCTTGGTGGCATAGTGCGACGAATCGAATGCGTTGTCGTTGCCGGCCAGCGGCCACCCAAACACGTTGCGGGCAAAATCAATGGTCGTGGAGAACGGAATCACCAGTCCCGGCTCTTGCGGCTTCAGGCCCGTCGAACTCTCGAATGGCAGGCAATAGCGGCGAAATTCGGAATTGGAGAGCAGATCATCCACGCGATAGGTGGAGAGCTGGTTTTGCCAAGCCGTCGATGCATCTGTGCCCGTCGGCGCAATGCGGAACAACTCGGTGCGCAACGACAGCCAGCCCGTCTCGGTCTGCGGGTTGTTGATGCCCAGCCGCCCCTTGAGTACCAGCCAGTTCGCCTTGAGCCGTGCCAGAATGTCGGCCAAGCCGCCATCGCCGTGAAGGCCGCCCAGTTGCGCCTCACCGTCGTCCATGAAGCCCAGCGCACGTGCGCCGACGATTTCGCGGAAAATGGAATTGGCGCTGTTGGTGGTGCTCATGCCCAACGCAGTTTCGTAGTCATAGGCCATCGTGGCGAGATAGGTGTACTTCTTCGCCAGATCAAACGCGCTGCCATACCGCGCCAGAGCGTCGGTACGGAACGTGCGGAAGGCCATGTCCTGATAGCGCCCCACGGCAATTCGGTTGTTCGCCTGTTGGCGCAACCGTTCGCGCTTGGCCAGCGTGATTTGTCCGCTCGCCAGCACCGTCGCGAAGGCTTCCTGCGCGTTGACTAGTGCGGCATTGGCAGCGTCCAGTGCCATCGCGGCCTCGTTGGCTTCCATGATCAGCTTCTGTATCTCCGAAACAATCTTGTGCGACTCGAACGTCAGATTCGCCAGATCCTTGGCGATTTCATACGCCTTGTTAATCCGCTCCATCTTGTTTTGGGAAATGGCGTATTGGGTTTTCGCAAAGTTTTCGGCCGCTTCAAACAGACTGAGGCCAGGTCCTAAAGACGCATCCAAAGCCGCTTTGATGGGCGCTCCGATGTCTGTACCGACGGCCATGCCGGCAATGATCGTCTGGGGAACGGCATCCTTGGAAGCCTCGGACAGACTTTCCAACCCGGCTTTAGACGCAAGGTCGGCACCCAAGTCCAACAGGGTTGCATTCTGTTTAATGAGGTGCAAGATCTCCTTGAAGTTCAACCATACCGCAAATGCTTCCACTCCCGTGTTGACGATGATTTGCGCCTCCGCCCATTTGGCTTCGGATTCGAGGAATTCGACCGCCTCTTCGTATCCCCCCAGCGCCTTTCGATAATCCAGATAGGCTTGAATGAACGAGCCGTAGGCGGATTGGAGGCTCCCTTGCGCGCGGCGGGTGCCCGCGATGTTGGTGGGGGTCAGAATCAAGCCGCTGGAGGACAAATCGAACCGGAGCGTCAGAGTCTCGTTGGTATTTTCGGGAAGCTGAATCGCATTGGCATTGACCTTGTAGACCACGCTCGTGACGGGCTCCAACTCGAACCGTTCGAAGCCGTACGCATTCAGATCCATCCACATGTAGTGGTAGAGATCCGGACCCGAATAGCCCTGCGGATAGGTCCCGCCCGGCCCAATGTCGCCTTCGAAGGGATAGCCAAAAATGCCAATGAGCTCGGTGTTCAGGTTCGCCTCTTCGTTGGCCAGATTCTGTTTTATATTGGCGGCGTTCTGAGTCTGCTGGCGTTGCAGTTGCGAGACGCCTTGTGCGCGGTCGAGCAACGTCGCCGCATTGGCGAGCGCTTGCTCGGAGCGTTCCAGAATCTGCTCGAAATGGCTCTGGCCCGACTCCAGTGCGGCGGGATCAATATCGAACGGAATGGCGTTGCCCGAAAGCCCGATCGGCGTCAAACCGGCATCGGCCATGTCCACGCTACGCTGCACATCCTTCAGAGAGGACACCACTTCCGACAGCGATCCAACGGAGGCGCGGTTGATGCGCACGAGACTATCATCCACGAACGCGAGTGTCGCACCCGATGCGGACTGCTCCTGCCAGACGGGATTTTGCGCCATCCAGAGAGCCCCGTTGGCAGCATCCGGCAAATAGCCGCCCTGCGCGGAATCGCCCATGAAACGCTGGTACATCTGCAGCCCCGTGGCGTTGGCGGCGACGCCATCGCGAGAAGCCTGCAATTCGGAAAGCGTGCGCACGTTGTTCCAAAAGCGGAACTCGGATAGCGAGCCCGAGAACGGCACCGGCGAATCGTTTGCCGCCAGCACCATCTCCGGCAGGGTCACCTCCAGAGCATTTGAAATAGCCACGCTGGAAAACAATCCGCGTTGAACGCCGTTCAGGTAAAAAGCCATTTGTTCTGCGCTCGCCGAATAGGTGATGGCCACATGAGTCCACTCGTTGGAGGCCGGAATCGGCGCATAGAGATTGTCCGCCAATCCCTGAACCCCAAAGGTCAACTGGTTGGAAGGCGGGTCCATAAAGATGCGAATGGCGCCGTCCCCCATCTTGCCCTCGCTGCCAAACCAATCGAAGATCGTGCAGGTTCCAGCAGCGTTCAGGACGGAGGCGTCCGGCTTGATCTGAAACTCGACGGTGAAATCGGCGCCGAAATCAATGTCTTCGGCTGGCGACTCGCACGCCAGTTGGGTATTGGTGGCAAAGCTCATGAAGTCGTAGTTGCGCAGATCGTTTTCCGTCGGCAACAGCGAATTGGCGGCGGCCCAGTTGTAGAGCGCGGCCAGCCCGGCGCGCGATCCCCACTCGCCATAGCCGAAGGCGCGGTTGGGATCGCTGTCAAAATATCCCGCGAGGGACGCGCCGCCATTTTCGACATACGCCTTCTCACTGGTGCGCTTCACGACGTCCGCGCCTGTGCGCGCCATCGCGGCGGCGGATTCGGCGAACTTGGCCTCGTCGAAGTAATCGGCATCCACGACGGCATCGCCCACCATCAGGGGCGAGATCGAGGGCGTACCCCAACTGAAATTCTTGTTGCGCATGAGGCGATAGTAGCCGTTGAGAGCACTGAGATAATGGCCCCATGCGTCGCCATGTCCCTGCGGGTAAAGGGTCGCGGCTTGCGGCCGGTCGATCGTGACGTCGGCGCCCGTGATCTGATAGTTCATGGCATAGGCCACTTCGCCGGCGGTGACGCCCTTGGTGAAATTCCAATACAGACGGTTATAGGTGGGCGACAGCGTGAGCGCCGGGGCCAGCGCATCGGAACGGCCGCGCAACAATGCCAACTCTTCGTCGCGCAGATTGGGCATCAGGTTGTCGAAACAGAAGAGCGAAGAACTCAAGGATCCAAAATCCACGGGGCCCATCGTGAAACCGTCGCCATCGTAGAAATCGCTGCCGAAGCCGATGGTGGGATCCAGCGCATCGGCATAAGCTTCGTTACCCAACAGCATGAAGAGATCGTTCAAGCGCGACGCGGCCAGCAACAGTTGCTGGTTGGCGGCGGTGTTGTTGATGTCCAACGTCAGGCTCATCGATTCCGCCTTGTTCAACACCGTCTGATACAACTGGATCAGGCCCACGCTCGTCAGATTGTCTTGGTTGAGCGCCACGTCGCCCTCGTAGGGACCGCCGGCCTGCTGAATCATGCTGACGGCGGTTTCCGACGGATTGTTGTACATATCCTGCATGCGCTGCGTGAACGGCGTGACGTTGTTCAGCACGCGTTGAACCCATCCCTCGGCCAGCGTGGGACCGACC
Source organism: uncultured Verrucomicrobiota bacterium (assembly GCA_964647595.1). Classification (GTDB taxonomy): domain Bacteria; phylum Verrucomicrobiota; class Kiritimatiellia; order CAIQIC01; family Lenti-01; genus Lenti-01. Next base: position 8,012 of record CAZYGH010000019.1, on the reverse strand, counting down.
CACGCGCTCCACTTGTTACTGATCGCTCCATAGGCCGGCGAATCAGGAATGGCGCGATAGCGCATCACGTAGAAGTTATTGACCATGTCCGGCAAGGTGTCGCCCTGCTGGCCGATGGTGAAGCGGGTCAGCCCGTTGGATTGGCGATAGAGACTGTATTGATTTGTATAATCGCTCGGCGTGGTGCCGTTGGCGTTGGGCTCGGCACGCTTCCACTGGAACTCGAACTCGGAAGCATTTCCGGCAAACGATTCGGTATAGAGAATGTCGAGTTGTTCGCTCAGCAGGTTGTTGGGATCTTCCAGCGGCAGCACGGAGCCTGCAAAAAGATTGGTGGAAAGCTGAATCACATGCATCTGAATGGGATCTCCCGCGCTCACGCCGCAATCCGGATTGCGCGCGTCGTTCTCGATCAACGTCGCGAAGCCGCCCGCGCCCGGCCCCAGATGGGTCAGGGCATAATTCACCACGGCGATGGAATCGTAGGGCTCCGCCGCAGAGGATAGAGCGGCGGTCACCCGGTTGGTCGCCAATTTCCGGATGGCCTCGGCCCATTCGTTTGTGCGGGCTTCGTCGGTGACCAACCCCTTCAGCACCTCGCGCTCTTCTTTGTTGAGCACGTTGAGCTGAATATAGCTGATGCCTCCGGCTGGCGCGACCAGTTGGCCAATCAACTTGAGACAAGCGTTGGTGGGCGCGGTGGGATCAAAGAAAAACCGATCGCTGACGTTGGGCGGAACACCGTTGAAGTAGGTCATTCCGTTCATCAGTTGGATCTCGCCCCGTGGCCCGCTATCCAGTCCATAGTATTCGGCAAACGACCCCTCGAAATGGAGCCCCGTGGTTTGCTTAACGATGGGATCATACAAGGCAACAGAACCCGCCTCGGGCGCGTAGAGCAACATCATGCTCTTGGCGTTCCAGACTTCCGGCAGGCCATTGTTCGCCGTGGTCAGCGTTTGGCCAATGTCCAGAACGGGGCTGTTGGAGGGCCAAGAAACTGTCCATGTCCACGCAACGGGGTCGCCCTTGGTCAAATCCGCCGTCGCATTGTTCAATCGGCACAGCCAAGGCACGGGTGTTTGCAATGTAGGCTGGTTCGTCATCGGCAACGAGGGGAAGAAGAAACCGTCCTGCATCGGATAGAAGTTGTGCATGACCAGCTCGTCCGATCCACCGTTCGTCCCGGCGCGCTTTGCCCAGATCTGGAGCTTGCGGTCGATGTAGCCGGGTTCATTGGTGCTGTTCTTGTCGCTCGCACTCCCCCAGAAGGTATTGGTGTTCCACGGGTCGGGCAGGAAGTCGAGCGGATGCGGTCCCGCCACGAGAGTGCCCGCCGTCATCGTATCGGCAAAATTTGTATAGACGATGTTGGTCGGCACCACCTGATAGAGCTGCATGTTGGGCCGGTCGCCATTGGCGGAGTCGTCGTACTGAACCAACACAAAAGGTTCCGAACTGTTGGTTCCCGTGTTGAGATCGCAACGCAGTGCATAGGTCACATAGCCGCCATCGCCGGCCTGAACGAACGCATGCTCTTCGTTGGGATTATAGCCCGGCTGGCTCAAGTCGTTTTGCACATAGACAAATGGCGCCGTGTCGGTCATCAACACACCCGATGCGAGTTTGGGAGCTCCCGGCAACATGAAGGAGGCATATGTCACGAAGGCTTCCAGACTACGAACCCGGTCATAGACATAGCTCGCCTCCGTCGACCCGCGAACGTCGTTGTCGAACGTATAGCCAAGCCGCAAGCCCGGCTCATTGCCCGACGCCGAATTCAGCATGACATCCACCACATCGTTGCTCGAATGCGCCACATCCCAGATGAAAAAGTCGTCGATCTGCCCATCAAAGCTATTCGTGGAGCCGCTCTGAATGCCATGCGCGAGATAATTATTCGTCGTCGCAACTGTCCACGTAGGAACCAACTGACCGGGATTCTGATAAATCAGCCTATCATTCAAATATACCATCGGTTCCCGGTTGGACACCACGAGCGACAAATGATTCCACTCGTTCACCGTCACCACGTAGTTCGTGGCCGGCGCAATCGTGGTTTCGTTCAGGCCATCCGCCGCGCTGATCCGATACCGAATCGAACCATCGGCCTGAATCGTCAGGGATACGCGGTTGCTGGCGTTAGCGTTGTTAAAATCAAACACTCGCCCAAAGGCCGAATTCAAACTGTGCGGCTTGATCCAGCAATCAACGGAGTAGTTCGTTTTCGCAAACCAGTCGCCCGAAACGATTTTCATTTTAGATTCAGACGATTGAGAGAAGTCCAGCGCCGCCCCACCCGTACTCACGCTCAAGTTCGCACTGCCCAGTTGGCTGGCCAATACAATCTTCGGCACGGAGTACTCATCCTGCGGCCAATGGAATCGATATTGCTGCACCCAAGCTGGGAACCAAAGCGGATCCGTCATGTCTGCCTGCGAGACTTCGTGCGACCACCAAACTTCCAGAGGCTTGCCATTCGTTTGGGTTTGGTTGACGGCAAAAAGATAAGTTTCGTTTGTTTCCGATCCACTGGAAGGATCATTGGTCGACGTCAAGGCATCCGGACGAACGTACAATTGCGGGTTGTAGTTGTTGTCGGAAACCGGCTCGTAGATATAGGCGTGGTATTCACTAAATCCATCCAGATCGGACAAGCCCACTGCGCCCGTCGACGAGCGGATGCAGTTCACCATCGTCGCATCGTATCCGTTGGTGCTAGCATCCGTGACCATGCGGCCGATGTCGTTATTGATCGGATAATAGGCCGCCAACTGATTGGCGGACGATGCAGTATGCATGAATCCACCGAGCGCTTGCTGAATTTCATTCGTGCCCAGCGCTCGGTTCCAGATGCGAAGATCATCCATCTTTCCTGCGAAGAAGTTGTTGCTGACACTTCCGGCGAAAGACTCGCTCTTGCCAAACTTCAATGAGCCCACGCGGTTGGTGGTTCGCATGAAGGGACCGACGGACGTGGCCACTCCGTCCACGTAAAGCATGGCATTGGAGATGGCCCCGTCGTAGATCAGCGCGACATGATGCCAGGCGAAATCCGAAAGCGAAACCGTACTCCCCGTGACCCGGCCCGCCTCCGTGCCGGTGTTGGATTCGAAGATCGCTCGCAGTACTCCATTGGTAGACAGTTCCACACGGAAATCCGTACGGTGGGCTGCATTCGTGGAAACGGACTGCCTGAAGAAAAGCGTTTGCCATTGGCCGGGCATCACCGGTTTCACAAACTGGAAATAGCCTTCCACCGTGAACGATCCGCCCAGTTGATTGGTAATCCCCGTTTCCAAAACCGACGATGCTCCATCGAACGCCAGAGAAATAGCCGTAGGCAACGGCGTCACTTCCACACCCACGGGCCAGTCGCCGGGCGTGAGGTCAAACTGCGGCTCATCGCGCTGAATGGACTGCACGGGAACAAACCACACGTTGTCGTCGCCGTTGTCGTCGGTCCCCGTCAACTTCAGCAGGCAATAGCCGTTCGTTTTCGTGGAAAACACATTTTGACTGTCCAGGATCGCGTGGCCATCGGGCTCTTGAAAATCCATCAGCGTGGGCGTGTAGGCATCGGGAATCGGAATGGTCAAGCCTGCGTTGACAGTACCATCGGCATTCGTTTCGCTTCCGCGAACGTACGGTTCGGCATCCGGCGGCCAATCACACTCGTAGTTCAACACCTCGAACGGCCAGCTCGTGCCCATGAGATCTTGCTGCCGCCAGTACACTTCGATCTTCCACGGTTCCCCGACGGTCTTGCGAATCGCATAGATGTTTCCATTCTTGGGGCTGTAACTATGCTGTCCCTTGTGCTGATATAGATAGGCCCCGATATCGTCATCGCTGTTCAGCCCCGCCGTCACGGAGGCGTTCAGCCCCACCACGTCGTAGCCATCGCCCGTCGGCATGAGTTGGCTTCCAAGTTCGGCCGACACGGTCTTCAGGTCCGGCGCGCAAACCTCGACCACGATCGTCCCCAGCATTTGGTCGAAATTACCGGTGCTGTAGTAGCCCATGACTACCCGGCCTTGAATGCCGCCCAACGCTTTCAGCCAATGCGTGGCCGGATCGAGGAACAGACCCTTCACCACGTTGGAGCTCACCGAAATCATCCCCCCGGAAGTATTGGTCACCGAGCCGTAGGTTGGCGTCAGAATCCCCTGATCGCCAAAAAACTTCACGAACTTCCCGGTCAAGTCCACCGGCGGCGCATTGTAGGGCTCGTCTGTCCAATAAATGCGGTAGGGTTTCGCGCGCGAAGAACCGCTCACCTGATAGCTATTGGTGGTGCTGCTTCCATCGGCCAACACCCACACCACGCTGATCAAGCCCCCTTCGGAAAAAAAGATGCCAGGCGTGGAGTTGTCAAAGAAAACGGCTTTGTTCGAATAGGCCGACGAGTTCGTCAACCGCGCAAAGGTGGCATCCCAATTCACGTTGGTGGGCGCAGTCAACAGATCGCCCAGATAATACTCCGGCTTGATGTGCTCCACGGAGGAGCCCAGCACCGATTCAATCAAACGGAAATCCCTCGTACTCGGCGAGGTGTCCACCGAATTGGGATAGCCATTGGTGGTTCGTCCCGATCCTCCCGCAGACCAGATCACCGACCTCGCATTGGTCGCCGCCCAAGCCGATGCAACCGGCGTGTTGTAGATGGGGAAGGCTGGCGGGGCCGTCACTCGATACCCGTTCTGGCTCGCCGCCGAAACGGCTCCAGGCATTAGGTGCAGGGCGAACGCCAAACTGACCGTTACATACCGCATGGTTTTCATGACAACTGTTTCTCCATCGACAACTGATCTATGAGGGGAAAACTCCTCGGCCGACAAGGCCCACTTCCGGCGTCGCGCGCATGGCTTTATTGCATGCGCATGATGTAGCACAACGCGTAATACGGAGGCAGGATCGAGAAAGGACTGCCCGAGCCGCTCGACGTGGTCGTCATATTTCGATAGGGAATTAGATTATTGTCTTGGTCGTGGTCGCCACATCCGGTCACACTCTTTCCGATGTTGTCCACACCATCCACGGAAGCCGAGATGGAGCTCTCTGCAAAATATCCGTCCTTATACGGGTGAGTGTGGGCCGGCAGTTGAGTCTGCGTGAGCGTCACATTCGTGGAACCGCCCGGTGTATTCACAGCATATTGGTGGCCCGCTCCGATGATGAATCGATCCGTTAGATTTGGCGTTCCATTCTGGCCATTGCACAACGCCCATCCATCTGGAATGGCATTCGTAGCACCCGACCACAACAGAATGGCACCCAGCGGAACGGTTCCGTGCCCCGCGAATTTGGTATCCACCGTCAAGGCGCCGTTCGCAACGGTCAGCGTGGCAATCCCAGTGGCGGATTTTCCCACTTGGAGGCTCGTGCTCACTTGCGCCGTTCCTTCCACCATCACTCCGTCGTTGGCGCGTAGCACACCGGTCACCTCGAAATCTCCAGCCGCCTCTTTCACGTCGCCCGCCCGCAAGGCATACGGCACGGAAAGCAACTGCTGACGCGGGGCAATCTCGGTGGAACCCTGAACCGTCAGCCCTAAATACAGCGTTTCATTGCCCGAAATCGTCGCGGGCAACGTCGAATTGGCAATGAGTTCGGAACCGGCGCCATCATCCAACGACACGTTGAACAATCCGTTCGAATCCAACAGCACCGCGTATTGACGCCCCCACAACGCGCTACCTCCAGTCGCCACGGCATAGAGCTTGAACCCCACGTTATAGGAACCGGCGACCAGCAACTCTCCGGACCCACCTCGCAGCACACCCTGATAGTTGAACAAATCCGGCACACCCTGCGCACCCGCCGACAGCACACACGCCAGCCACAATCCGACCCAAACCTTGGTTTTCATTCTTCGACTCCTTTTTCCGATTTCTACATTCTAAAATCAAACAGCCGTTTTTGCCGCAGAGGACACAGAGGTTCCCTGAGGGAAACCGTTCTTTCTCTGTGATTTTCTGCGGCAAACATTCTTCTCCTACTTTTCCTGTATTTCCTGTTTTCCTGCTAAATTTCTTCGCTCTTTTTTCATGAGTTCTGATTCATCCCCCTTCACATTCTTCCCTCTGTGTATCTCTGCGTTCTCTGCGGCAAACATTCTTCCCTCTCCTTATTCCGTCGATAGGTTTCCGACCTGACTCACCCGGCGCAAATCGAAATGCCCCTGCATCAACACCGCCCCTTCGCGGCGAATTCCCTCCACAAGAAATTCCACATCGCCCGACACCTGCTCGGATGGATTCCACAAGGCCGACCCGATCCCCGTTTCATTCGTTCCGCTCCAGACCAGACTGATGGTGTTGCTGATGGAAAACAATTCCGGCTTCGTTTCTCCGATATACAAGTTCGGGTCATCGCCAGCCGGTAGTTTCGTCGTGAAATCCCACGCCAACCCATCGTGGTCCGGATGATAGGGATGGCGAAACGGATTCACCGGATCGTCCGCCTCAATGGCATACGTGAACCGCAGGCGATTTCCAAACCCACCCGCCGTTTCGTCCCACGTAATGTCGTTCTTCGTGCCGAACGCCACCGAACTAATCCGTACGCTCTTTCCCTCCGCCGGCACATTTTTTTCATCCACGTAGAGCGATGACCTCCAGTTGCCATCGGAATCCTCTGTTCCCGCCGCCAGTACGCGTTGTAACAGGCGACAACGGCCCGTCTCATCCACGTGCAAAATCAAACGAATGTCCATCGGCTCACTCGCCTTGCCCCCGTTGACCACGGTGTCCCCGCCCACCACTTGGGAAACCCGGTCCAAGCTCGCCTTCCCCACCCAAAGTCCCGCCGGCCACAGGGCACGGGTCGGATCGGGCAAGCTATATTCCGCTTCCACCGCAATTTCCACTCGCCCGCCCGCCGAATCCGCGCAGATCAGCAAGCCGCCATAGGATTGCCCCTCAACCATGCCTGAACGATCCACCGCCAGCGGAAGCGACCACTCCTCATCGGCCTGCAACGTTTTCTGCACGACGGACGTGAGCGAATGCCAGCCCGACAAATTGTCGAAATAGAGCAACGAAGGAATCACGGGAATCACTCCCGAAGGCGCGGCCGCCGAATTGGTTGGCGTCAGCATCACCGTCAGCGGCGCCCCGTTTTCATTGACCAGCCGCAAGGTCTGACGCGATTGGTTCGCCTGAAACACAATTCCGTCCGTGCCCGCCGGATAGGCTTTGACCGGGCCGACGAACGAAGAACGCTTGTCGCACGAAATGAAATACGCCTTCCCCGGCTCCATCGCGGTCGTTCCCAGCGTGCCCGCAAATCCGCCCATCGTGTAATAATTCGGTTTGGCGCTGTTGGTCCCAGCCACCCGATACGCCGCCAACTTGGACATATCGAAGCCCGCCCCCGCCAGATACGTCCCGAACGTCGCTCCCGCTTGGCGGAATCCCATCAGATTATACGTGTTGGTTCCCGGCACCCATTCCATGCGCGGAACGGCCGGCCGCCCCGTCAGCGTCCGCTGGAACGGCTGCGTCGCAAACATCAAATAGGCATTTCCTGCAAGGACGGAATTGAGCGCATTCGCCCCCGCTGGCAGGCCCGGTACCCACGTCAAAAACTCCGACGACATCTCCGGTGCCTCGTCCGGATGCAACACAAATCGCTCCACCGCAGCACCCATGTTGTAGTAACTCACGTGCGACACGGGCCAATTCGAAAACACCACATCGCAAAGTGAATTTTGAGGCTCCACCTGCAAATAAATCGCATTCCACCCATTGCTCAACGAAATCGTCTGCGTGCTCCACTGCGCCAACGCCGGGCTTACCCACGCCCCCACAAGCCCGACGGCCATCCAAACCCATCGTGAAAAACGAGACCTATTCGAACACTTCATAGCCTTAGCCTCCGGGCAGAAATCCAATTATTAACAAATTGTTTGATTATTATCTTCCCCCCTCTAAATATTAGCAATATAAATCATCCACCCCAATCATTAGCGAACCTAGAGAAAAACGCGAAAGTGGTGTAAATATCTC
>CAZYGH010000018.1:65238-78021 GCA_964647595.1 uncultured Verrucomicrobiota bacterium | reverse complement strand
GGACTCTGTGAGAGGGATGGGATTTCTCTCACAGAGGGCACGGAGATTCACGGAGTCAATGAAACGAGGGCAAAAACCTCCCTTTCCGCTTGTACTCCCCGCCCAATCGGCCTAGCCTTTGGGCATGAAATCGAACCGCACCCTGCTGATTCTCGTCGCCCTTCTCGTGGCCCTCCCCGCCATCGCCGCCCCCAACGTGCCACCCGCCATCGCCTCGCTGGATTTTCAGTCCGTGCGTTCCACCTCCGACCTCGCAACCCTTGCCGCCCAATCGCCCTGGTTGCAAACCATCCGCCAACTCCACGGCGCCTTCGATTCAAAACGCGGTGCGTGGGTCGCCGCCGCAGATCTCCCCTTCGGCCAAGGCTCCATCATCCTCGGCTTGCGGCGCAATGAAATTGCCGCCGATTTGGCCCTGACCCTCGTCTATGAAGAAACCAACGACAGCGATTTCATCGTGCAACTGTGGGATGCACAAAACCACATCTTAGCCGCCGACCTGTTCTCCAACATCATCGTCGCCGGGCGCGAGGCCAAAACCGACACCTTCATTCTCGATCTCGCCCGATACCCCGCCGCCACCCAAGTCGTCCTCCGCCGCCTCAAAGGAGAAATCTGCCTCTATGGCCTCGTCCTCTCCCCCGTCGCCTGCGAAGTCCCCACCGAAGAATGCGACGCCTTTGAAATGGCCGTTCAGCTCGACCACTCTATGACGGCCGAAAGCCCCCTCGTACAGGCCACCGCCCAACTCGCTCCGCCCCAGAGCCAGCCTGTGAACTGGAGCGACCGCACGGTTCAGCAGCCCCTCGACGTGACAGCCCAAAATCCATTTGCCCGCGAAGCCTTTCTCTCAGATGATTATCCCGCCTTTGTGCCCACTTCCCGCAAGCTCAAAGGCGAATTCCAATTGCGCTTCACCGCCTCCTCTCTCTTTTCCGTGATCGACATGGTTCGCTTGCTGAACGCCTATCACCCCGAGGCCATCGGCCGTGTCACCACCAGCTTGAGCAGCGAGGACGCCATGCGCTCTTTCCTCTCCCAAAACACCAAAATGTGCATGACCAGCATCCCCATGACCGTGGCCGAACGAGAACGCTTCTTTCGCTCCCGTGGCTATCCTGTCTTGGAATTCCCTGCCGCCATCGATCCCATTCTGGTCATCGTCCATCCCGACAACCCCATCCAAGAACTCACCATCCCCCAACTCGACGCCATCTTCGGCACCGAACTGCGCTCCGGCGCCGAACGCCCCCTCACCCTCTGGGGCGAACTCGGACTACGCGGCGAGTGGGCCAACCGCCCCATCGACCTCTGGGGCGGCTCTCCCCAAACCGGCACGTCCCGCCTCTTCCGCCACATGGTCATGCAAGATGGCCCCCTCAGTCCCCGCCTGCAGAACGATCCCTACAACATGTATATCGGTGTCCTCTACAACGTCTCCAGCAACCCCGCCGCCATCGGCTTCCTCAATGCCCAGCACGGCACCGCCGGTGCCAAACCCTTGGCCCTTTCCCCGCAAACCGGCCTCCCCGCCTATGCCCCCACACCCAAAGAGATCTACGCGGGCCGCTATCCTCTCACCCGCAGTCTCTACCTCTATGTGGACGCCGCATCCCCCGAACAAATCAACCCCATCGACCGCGAACTCCTCAACATTCTCTACAGCCGTAGCGGCCAGGAATTGTTCGCTCGTAGCAAACAGGCGCCCCTCCCCGCCGCACAAGTTCGCGAAATCCGCGCTCGCCTCGGTCTTTGATCCAAGAGGCTTTCGCCATGCCCCAAACCACCACCTTTGGCGATGACATTCCCCTCGACTCCCACATCATCGAGGTCCGCGTTCACAACTTGAAAAATTTGTTCGATGCCCTCGACCCCTCCCCCTTCATCGCCCAAGATGTGGACGACACCGCCCAACAGTACATCGTCGGCAGCGCCAACGAAGTTTCCTCGCGTCTTCCTTTGGCCCTCGCCGTCCACATCCTCGAACCGCCCGCCTCCGAGGAAGAAAGTCGCGATGTCGGTGAAGCCATCCGCGAGCATTTTGCCCGTCAATCAGGCTTTGCCGGCTTGCGCCTCAACGAGCTGATCCGCCGCGGTGGGATCAGCCTGATCATCGGCCTAACCTTCCTGAGCATCGCCCTCACGCTTTCCTCCGCCCTCTTGAAGTGGGCCACCCTATCTAACGCCATCGAAGTCTTTCGCGAAGGGCTCCTCATCTGCGGCTGGGTCGCCATGTGGCGCCCCATCGAAATTTTTCTCTACGACTGGTGGCCCATCCTCGGCGAGAGCCGCACCTTCGATCGCCTCTCCCACATGCCCGTTCAAATTGTGTACGAAGGACCCATCCCCCTCTCCAAACCCTAATCGCGGGCTATTCCCCCGCACCCCTTGGCATGGGGACACCCCTCACACGTCGAGCCACACGCCCCGATCTTTCCCTTCATATCCTTTTTCTTTCGCCAACTATGCCGGAAGTGGAATCCCAACCACGCAATGGCAAAAGCCACCGCCACACCCACCGCAATCCAATCTGCCGTTTGCGAACTCATATCACACCACTCCCCACTGGAGCCAGAGGCCCAGTTGCACCACCACAAACGTCACGACCCACGCCACCACGGTCATTCCAAATAACATCCCCAACGCCCATCCCCACGAATCTGTCTCGCGCTTGGTCACCGCAATGGTAGCCAAACAGGGCGCACTCAACAGGCAAAAGAGCATCATCGCCAACCCCTGTAAAGGCGTATACGTTGCCCGTAACGTCTGCCGAAGCGTGTCCGATTCTTCATCCACCGCCCCCAGCGAAAACACAATCCCCATCTGCGCCACAAACACTTCCTTCGCTGCAAAAGCCCCCACCAGCGCCGTCCCAACTCGCCAATCAAAACCCAGCGGACGAATCACCGGCTCCATCCACTTTCCCATGCGCCCCATCAGAGTATATTCCAATGTTTCCAACTGCTGTGCGGCGGCATACTCCTGCGCGACCTCGGAGGTGCCCGCCTTCTCCATGTCCGCCTCATAATCGCGGCTGAATTCAACCCGCCGGGGAAACGTTCCCAGCGCCCACAGCACAACCGAAATCGCCAAAATCACCGTCCCCGCCTTTTGCAGATACATCCACGCGCGATCCCACATGTGAATGCCCACCGAGCGGAGGGTTGGCAACCGATACGGAGGAAGCTCCATCACGAACGGCGCACTCTCCCCCCGGAAAAAAGTTCCTCGCAACAGCCGCGCCACACCAATCGCCACCACAATGCCCGACATGTAGATTCCCCACAGCACCCACCCCCGCCAGTGCGGCGCAAAAAAGGCCGGAATCAACAATGCATAAATCGTCATGCGCGCACCGCAACTCACAAATGGCGTCACCAAAATCGTGGTGAATCGGTCGCGCTTATTTTCCAGCATGCGCGTCGCCAAAATGGCAGGCACCGTGCAGCCCAGCCCGATCAACATCGGAATGAAACTCTTTCCGTGCAACCCCATCTTGTGCATCACGCGGTCCATCAGGAACGCCACCCGCGCCATGTAGCCCGTGTCCTCCAAAAAGGCAATCGCCAAAAACAGCAATAAAATGTTGGGCAAAAAGGAAATCACGCCACCCACGCCGCCAATCACGCCATCCACCAGCAGAGATTGAAACAGCGGGGCCTTCCCAACAGGCCAAACCGACACCAGCCAGCCGGAGAGCCAGCTCAAGCCCGCCTCGATCCACTGCATGGGCGGCTCGCCCAGCGCAAACACCAAATTAAACACGCCCCACATCAGAAAAATAAAAATCGGCAACCCCCACACACGATGCAACAGGAGCCCATCCAGACGAAGAGTCTGATCGCGACGCACATGGTGCGCTTCCGCCTGCATCACCTCCGTCGACACCCCTAACGCAAAACCATAGCGCGCCTCGGCGATTTGCACATCGACCGGACGCCCCCCGCGCTTCTCCAGCCGCAACGCCTCGCGTGCCGCCACTTCCTTGGCCCCGGCGGGAGCATGGGGACTCGGAATCCCATCCAACAGCGCAATGGCTTGCCGACGAGCCGACACGGCATCCTCGCCCTCAAATTGTTCCGCCACCGTCAGAATCGAGTCTTCCAAATCCGTTCCATAATACACCCGCCCCGTACACACCTGCCCCGCCGTGGCCACCAGCGAAGAGGCCGTTATCAGCGCATCCACGCCTTCGCCATTGCTACCATTGGTCGGAATCACGGGCCCGCCCAGCAAACCCGCCATCAACTCCAGATCGTATTTCAACCCGCCGGACTCGGCCTCGTCGCTCATGTTCAGCGCATACACCACCGGCACCCCCATCTCCGTCAGTTGCGCCGTCAAATGCAGATTGCGTTCCAGATTTGTTGCATCCAGCACCTGAATCACCACGCTGGCGTTGCCCGATAAAATTTCGTCACGCGCAATGGCTTCCTCGGGCGATGCCGCCAACAAACTGTAGACTCCCGGAAGATCGACCAGTTCCATGCGCATGCCATTTCGGACAAACGTCGCCGACTTTTTTTCGACCGTCACACCGGGATAATTCCCCACATGCTGGTGCGCACCGGCCATCCAATTGAAAAGGCTTGATTTACCGCTGTTCGGATTGCCCGCCAGCATCACCACCAGCTTTGGATTTCCGTGTTGGGCTATGCCTTTCATGACTCGAATTCGCTTAGATCAGTCCCGGACGCCATTTCACACGAATTTTCGCCGCCTCGGCCTTTCGCATGGAAAGCCGATAGCCCCGAACCTCCACCGCAATGGGATCGCCCAGCGGGGCCACCCGCTCCATCGCAATCAGCACCCCCGGCGTCACGCCCATCTCCAGCAAGCGCTTCCGCAACCCCGCTTCCACATCCACCGACATCACCACGCCACGCACCCCCTGCGGCAACTCGTCGAGTCCCGACTCCACACCCGGCGCCCGCTCCCCCTTGGCCGTTTCACGCGCTTTGCACCACTTCTCCAGCATTCCCGGATGCCCGCGCAAGAAATCACCCAGCAACGCCATGCGGTCCAGCACCAATGGCGTGACATCGTGCTCCATGCCGCAAGCCGTCTCTTCCGCCTCAACCTGCGTCAGCCCCAAGGTCTCGGTGAAAAATCGTCGCAACGCCACATGGCGCCCCGAAATATCCTCGGCCACTTGCCGTCCCCTCGGCGTCAGTCCTACCACCCCATACGGCTCATAATCAGCCAGTCCCTGATCTTTCAGCGACTTTAACGCCGCCGACACCGTGGAAGGCTGCACCTCTAGCGCTTCAGCAATATCGCCCGTCCGCGCCCCTCGCGAAGTTTCGGAAAGACGCAAAATGGTTTCCAGATAATCTTCGGCCTTCGCGCTAAGTCGTTCAATTTTCATAATCAGATTTGATGAGTCTCGAAATGTTTTATTCGTCAAACATTATCATCTTTTTGCCCGTCCGCAAGCTTCATCCTCCTCCCATTCATTGACAGAACGCATCTCGGGGAGTACGGTTGCGCCTCCCATGAAAACCACTTTACCCGCCGACACTCACACCCACACCCACCTCTGCCGTCACGCCGGCGGCGTCCCCCTCGACTACGCGCGCGCCGCCGCCGAGCGCGGCATTCCCGAGATTGCTTGCACCGACCACATCCCCTTCCCCAACGACCCCCGCCCCTCCATTCGCATGACGCGCGAAGAGTTCGACCTCTATCTCAACCTCGTCCGCGAAGCCCAACAAGCCAACCTCTGCAACGTCCTCCTCGGCATTGAAGCCGACTACCAGCGCGACCTCGTTCAGGGGCACATTCAATCCATGCTCGACTCCGCCGATTTCGATATCGTCCTCGGCTCGCTCCACACCGGCCCCTTTTGGGATCTCGCACCCGGCGACCCCACCGCTACGCCAGAATTTGTCGAGCAAATGTGGCGTACGTATTTTTCGCGCATGACGGAGCTGGCCCAAACCCGCCTCTACGATGTGTGTTCTCACTTCGACATCGTCAAACGCTGCGGCATCCATGCGCCCCTGGCGCTCATTGCCGAAATTGTTCCCCCCGCGCTCGATGCCGTCGCCGCCGCCAACATGGCCATCGAAATCAACACCAGCGGCATCGAACACGGCGCTGCCGAACCCTATCCCTCCGCCCAAATCTTGTCGTGGATGAAGGAACGCGACATCCCCATCACGTTCGGCTCCGACTCTCACAATCCCGACCAGATCGGTCGCCACTTTGAAACGGCCATCGACCTCGCCAAGGCGGCCGGCTACACCCACCGCGCCGCCTTCCGTCGCCGCAAGAAAACGCTCGTTCCGTTCTAGTTGATCAGCGTCAACAACCTGATTTGACCTTGCGCTTCATGCGCCGGATCAGCGCCATCACGCCCAGACCGATCAGTGCGCTTGTGGAAGGCTCCGGAACCGCGTTCATGGCCGATCCCGGCGAGGCAACGTTGCCCAACACATTGGCCGATGTGTACGTCGTCTGCCCCGTCACTACGCCCACCGTGCTTACGATCGCATCCGTGTTGGGACTCGTCACCGGATTACCATCGGCATCATACACATAGTAAAAAGTAGAGCCCGCCGTGGCCGCCCCGAATGTCACCCGAGGAGTCTGTTCCGTTCCGGCGGAATCAAACACAACCAGACCATCGCCACTGGCACCGAAACTAACTCCACTCCCGCTATAATAACCAATTTGCAGCGTATCGATCCCACCCCAAAACGTACGAAAGGCTTCGATGTCCGCTCCTGCCGCACTCTCCAAAAACACAACCGACTCTCCCGGCGCAATGCTCGACACGCCATTCAGAGCGAACTCACTTGAAAATGTGAAGCTGCTGTCATCCATGGTCCAACCCGTCAGCGTCTCCACCGTCAGCCCATAATTAGTGAGTTCAAACCAATCGGCTGTCCCACCCGACCCGCTACTCGACATCACCTCGGTAATCCGAAGATCGGAATACTGCGCCCTCACCGCGCAAGAGGTTGCCAAGAATACAGCCAGAGCCATTGCCTTCGGGAAGTGTCGGTTCCATGTTTTCATGATCGATCCTTTTTGTTTCCGGATTGACTCCGGCATAATTTACATCGCTTGCAGACGCCATTCACCATGGCGATTAAATCAAGACGCCCTCTAGAATACGACTAAATTCTCCTTAAAAAAACGGTTGAACAAAGCCAGCGGCAACGATCTCATCACGGGGACACCAAACGATAAATCCTCTGGGCACGATTCACCCCATTCGTGTCGCGAACCTCGCAGCTTCCATTCACGAAGGTATAGGTTCCCACATCCTGCCAAACGGGAGCATCCAACTGCTCACACGCCTGCACCTTCATGGTTTGTCCACTCGCCCATTCCACCGCAAAACTGAACGCGTTGGTCTCCACTACAGGAGGCAAAGCCTCCGGAGTCCACGCCGTGGCTTCCACACCGCCAAATGAGTTGGACCAACTTGCCGACGTGGACAGATAGCGAACCTCCACCTCCTCCACGCCCAGGAACACATCCTCACCAACGGTCGGCGGCGCACAAACAAAATGAACATCCGTCAAGGAAAGGCAATTGGCAAAAACGCGGCTCCCGAAAGTTGAAACGCCCACCCCAAAATCCACCATTTCCAATCCATCGCAACCCGAGAAGGCATCATCCCTCACCGCCCCCAGCGCCATATCAAAGGAGAGGACAGTTAACCCAAAGCAATTATAGAACGCTGCCGTTCCAATGTTCGTGGTGCCAGCCGCCCATCCAATCGAAGACAGCGAACGGCAGTCATAGCAAAGCTGATCGGGAACCGTTCGAATTCCTTCAGGAAAATCGATCGCCACAAGGGAACGGCAATTCAAAAAGGCCGAGTCCCCCAGCGAGGACAATCCCGCCGGCAACGCTTGCGTGGCCAAGCGGCGACATCCGGCAAACGCCGCTGCTCCGACGTTGGTCACGCCACTCGGAATCGTGGCCGACACCAAACCCGTGCAACCATAAAACAGCCCCACCGACAACGCGGTCAGCCCGCCGGGCAACGTGACGATGGACAACGACGTGCAATCCTGAAAGGCCATCGACCCGATATTGGTGACGCTGGCTCCACCCGCAAATGAAACGCTGGTGATGTTCGTCAGGCCTTGGAATGCCGATCGACCCACCGCGCCCACCACATAACTTCCCAATGTGGATGGCACAATGATGTCGCCACTGGCGCTGGCCAACACGTTGGTGATCACCGCCCGTCCGTTCTCAATGGAATATCGAAAGAGGTTGGTGTCCGACGCGCCTTGCGTCAGCGTCAGATGGTCGAAATACACTTGCCGCGATTCCACAAACTCATCGTTTGTGATGCCCGAAGCATAGAACCGAATGTTGGCCAGCGGGCTGGCCACATTGGTGCGCACCGTCGTTGTGTACGTCTCCGCACCTCCTCGCCCTGTTGCAAACACCGCCACCTGTGTGGGCGACACCTGAGTGAACGTCCAATACATCGTATTCACGCCGTAATTGGTCAATGCCGCAACTCCATTCACGGTGATCGTTTCGGAACTCGCCTGATTCACCGCAATGAGTTCCCGATTATCCGCCGTCCGCAGAACAAAACCTTTGTTGCCGCCGCTTCCCGAATCGAAGTTGAGCCCAAGATCCACCCGGAAGGTGTCGCCTGCTGCCAACGCCGTTGCAAACGCGCGATCCAGCGTGATCGAGGAGCCCGCACCCTTGGCCACAAACCCAAACGTCTCACCCAAGTTGAGTGCGGCATTTCCGCTATTCCAAATGCCATTCCCCGCCCACCCTTCACCAGAATTAGCCGAAAGGCTCCACGCGCCAAATCCTCCACCGCCATTCGATCCGTTGGTCCAGACTCCGCCATAGTTCGCTGCTGAATCCACGTTCACCGAACCCAGCGCTGTTCCGGCCCAAACCAGCGCACCGAGAAATCCGCTCATTCCATTTATCAATTTCATGTTCGCTCCTCAGTTGACCGTGGTGAGCATCGTGCTAGCCGTGAACGTCTTGGACGTTTTTCCGCCCGTCACGGTCGCGCCCATCAGGAGCCCGTGAAAATCGGCCCCGCCCGTCACCGTGGCGTTGGTCACAATGGAGTACGAGATATTGGTGAGGCCCGGCACGCTGAAGAGCATCGTCATGCTGGTCGCCCCCCCATAACTGCGAGGCAGTTTGTACACCAGCACATCTCCACCCGCCGATTTCACCTGCACCACCGTTCCAGACGGCCCGCCGCCCTTGTACAACACCGACCGCTGCGTACAACTGGCCGCCGTCGGCGAGCTACTCGCACCCCCCGTGCCAATCAGCGTACCCCCCCGAATCGCAAACGTGTTTTGATCGCAGTCAAATCCTTCCTCTGGCGCCGTAGCTCCCGATGTGACCATCGTCCCGCCGTTAATCGTGATGGAACCATTCGAATCAATCCCGTCGTTGCCCGTGCTATAGCAATAGATCCGCCCGCCATTGATCACGATGTTGGTGGAAGCATTCAGGCAATCGTCGTAGGCCGTAATTTCAATCTCGCCCCCATGGATCGTCAACACGTTCTTGCTCTCCATGCCTTCACCCCCATCGTTCTGCGTCGTGGCCCGAAACGTTCCGCCATTCACCGTGACATTCCCCTGCGCCGAGAACGTCTTGGGATTGGAATATTCCGCGCTGTTGCCCGTACCCGACACCAGCACCTTCTGCCCCCGCGTCGCCGATTCAATGTACGGCGTGTTCGTGAGGCCCGCCACGCCGATGATGGCCTCGCCCTCCGCCGAAATGGCATCCCCCGCATTGCCCGTGCTGATCGCGCGAATCGTCCCACCCAGAATCCGCAACGTTCCATCCGCCTTCAAGCAATCCGCCCCTGCAATATCCCGCGCCTTCAGCTCATTGGTAAACACGGCCGAATTCCCTCCGCTTGTAAAGAGGTCGAGCGTCCCGCCATGGATCGTGATGTCCTTGTCCGTGGAAATTCCCTTCCCCGCCAGGCCCACATGCGTGACCGTTATGCTCCCCGCATTCACCGTTAAATTGCTGTCGCATTTGATTCCCGTGCAATAGGACGGCTCCACATAGCGATTCGTCGTCACCGTGCTGCCATTAGTGGTGATCACGGTGTTGGTTCCCAAAAACACCCCGCCCGACAAATAGAACATCATCGTGCCGCCATTAACGACCAAGTTGTCACACTTGAATCCCTTCGACTGCACTCCCTTCACGTTCACATTCATCACCCCGCCCTGAATCGCCATGTCCCCATCGCACTGAATGCCCTTCGTGTCATTCGTCGCACTCCAAATCGAAACGGAGCCTCCATAGATCTGCACCGTCCCCGCATCGATGCCATCTCCGCCCGCCGTCAGCGACAGCATCCCGCTATCCATCTGGAACGTTCCCGCATGAATCGCATCCGACACCGCGCGCGGCACCACAATATCTCCGCCCCGAATGCGAAGAGATCCCGCGCAATTCATCCCATGCTTTTTCATGCCGCTGATTTCCAAAAGGCCCGTCCCGCTCACCACCACCGGCCCGCTCGAATACAACGCACCTCCATCGGCATTGACACTGCCATCCGCCACAACATTCGTCGTCCCTTTGGTCAGCACCACATAGCAGCGGTTCGTCGACCGAACACTCACCGCCGGACCATTCGTGCTCCTGATCTCGCCTCCCGCCAGCGTCAGCTTGAGCGGCAGAAGACTTCCAATCTTCAGCGATCCATCCGCCGTCGCCCCGGACACGCGATACTCCACGCCCGCCACCGTCGACGTAATCGCCACATTCGCCCCCTCCTGCACCACCACCACGCCATCGCCCGCCCCATTCGAAACGCTGGCCGAACTGCCCGCAAACACAATCGCCACCGCCTGAGGGAAAGAACTGTTTTCGACATAATCCTCATTCGCCGCCTGCGCCACACCACCCACGGCCCAAATCGCCGCCACCGCCCCAAACCGTCTCCACTTGTTCATCGCCTGTTCCATTGTTGCTCCGGGGTTACATCGAGTTAACGCCCACATCCTGCCAACCCTCACATGAAGGAATCATTAATCTATCCGCGTTGTGAAAAATATTTTTGACCGCACTCTTAACGCCACCTTCATGAACCCTTCGCCAGACTGCCCCGCATGAAACACCCTCCCCCTCGAACCCGGGCCCAATCTAGATTTTTCCACACAATGGAAAAATGTTTCGCGATTTTTCCACACAATGGAAAGCATGTTTCCACACTGTGGAAAACTTTTTGCGCTTCCGAGGTGGCCTCCCCATGAACACCGAACGGAATCCGCCTTGTGCCGCCCTTCCCCCGAATGATATGAACCTTCTCACCATGAAAATACTGGTTGTGGAAGACGAAGTGCGCCTCCTGCGCAATCTGGCCAAAGCCCTGCGCGAAGAGGGCTATGCGGTGGACACCGCCGCCGAGGGCGAAGAAGGCCTCTACAAGGCTGAAAACAGTGACTACGACGCCATCGTGTTGGATGTGATGTTGCCGCGCCTCGATGGCTGGCAGGTGCTGGAACGCCTGCGCAAAACCAAGAAGACGCCCGTCCTGTTTCTCACCGCCCGCGACACCACCTCCGACCGCGTGCGCGGGCTCGATGGCGGTGCCGACGATTATCTCGTCAAACCCTTCGACTTGACCGAATTGTTCGCCCGCCTCCGCGCCATCATCCGCCGCTCCGCCGACCGCCCCAGCCCCGAAATCAAGATCGGCCCCGTGGTCATCGATACCCGCGCCCGCACCGTCGCGGTGAACGGACAACTCATCACGCTGACGGCCAAGGAATACATGATTCTAGAATACCTCGCCCAACACCAAGGCAAAGTCATCAGCCGCACGGAACTCTTTGAACACGTGTTCGACGAACGCGCCGACACCCTCTCCAATCTGCTCGATGTTCACATTTTCAACATTCGCAAAAAAATGGCCTGCGACTTCATCGCCACCCGACGCGGCCTCGGCTATTGCATTGAGTGAGCGTCATGTTTCGGCCATCCATCCGGTTTCGCCTCCTGCTCTGGTTTGGCATTCTGATCGCCCTGCTCGTGCTGGGATTCGCGGTCACGGCCTATCATCTCCAAAAAATCGCCATGCGGAGAGAGATCGATGCCGAACTCGAGCAGCGCGTGGATCGGGTCAGCGTCAGCTTCCGCGAAAGTGATTTTAGTCAGCGCGGAGGCCCCCCCCCTCGTGAGCGCATCGGGCCGCCATCGGATTTTCTGGGACGCCCGCACAAACATCCAGAGCGCAAGCCCGTGACATTGCCCACAAGCGTGACCAGCCTGTTTGACTCCAGCAACGGGTGCTACTTTGCCGTATGGGAAGAAGGCGGCAAACGGCTGGCTCAATCGCCCCATCTTTCGGAATCGGTGGATCGCCCCACGTCATCTCAGGCCGGAACCACCATCCGCCATCGCATGAGCGGAACCAGACGCGAGGCCTATCAGTTCACCGAAATGCGCGATTGCGTTCTTGTGGGCCGCGACATCACCGCCGATCTGGCCCGGCTGCAACATACGACCTGGGGGCTGGCCGGGGCTGGATCGCTTGTGCTGCTCTTCGGCTTGGGCGGCGGCTGGTTTTTTGCAGGACTGGCCCTCCGCTCCGTTCGGCACATCAGCACCACGGCCCGGCACATTTCCGAAGGGAACCTCTCCGAGCGGATTCCCACCGCGCACATGGATCGCGAGCTGGGCGAACTGGCCGACGTACTCAACGCCACCTTCGCCCGACTGGAAGCCGCCTTCGCCCGGCAACAGCAATTCACCGCCGATGCTGTCCACGAATTGCGCACACCGCTCGCC
>CAZYGH010000018.1:0-65228 GCA_964647595.1 uncultured Verrucomicrobiota bacterium | reverse complement strand
ATTCTGTCCGATACCCAAACCGCCCTGCGACGCGACCGCTCCGCCGAAGAATATCGCGACACGCTCCGGGCCTGCGAGGAAGCCGCCCAAAAAATGCGACGCCTCTCGGAGTCTCTCCTGCTGCTGGCCCGCATGGATTCCGGCGCGGCCTCGGGTGCGATGGACAAACTCAATCTGGCCGAACGGATTCAGGAAAGCCTCGACCCAACTCGCCAGCAGGCCGAGCAACGCGGCATTCATATTCAACTGGATCTGCAGCCCGCCATCGTCTCCGGCCACTCGGAACAAATCGGACGCGTCTTCACTAACCTTTTTGTCAACGCCATCGATTACAACAAGCCCGGCGGTACCCTTCGCGTCACCACCCGCACCGAATCCACCGCCGTTGTCGCCACGGTCGAGGACACCGGCGAAGGCATCCCTGCAGAAGCCCTGCCCCACATCTTTGATCGCTTCTATCGCGTCAGCTCCATTCGTTCTCCATCCGAAGGCCACTGCGGCTTGGGCCTCGCCATTTGCAAAAGCATTCTCGATGCCCACGGCGCCACCATCCAAGTCGCCAGCCAACCCGGCCTAGGCACCACCTTCACCCTCCGCTTTCCAATTGGCGCATTTTCGACCTCCTGATACTCTCCCCCGATGCCCCTGAGCTGGAACGAAATCATAACCCGCGCCGTCGCCTTCTCCCGCGACTGGGCCGACGAAACCCGCCCTGTTGAAACTCTCAGAAAGCCAGCCCGATAAGAATTTGAAATTGGAAATTTGAGATTCAGGAGAATGCCATGAAATATGAGCGGTTTGAGGATTTGCCAGTATGGCAAGCGGCCATTGAGCTGAGCCGAAAAATCTACGCCCACACGCGCGATAAATTTTATTCCCAGCCCGGCGATTTGCGCGACCAAATCCGGCGTGCGGCCCTCTCCGTCTCCAACAACATCGCCGAAGGCTTCGAACGCGGCTCCACCGCCGAGCTGATTGCTTTCCTCTATATTGCCCGCGGGTCTGCGGGCGAAGTCCGCTCCATGCTTCAGTTCGTCGATGGCTGTCCCGAAGCCTCCCATCTCCAATCTCAAATTTCAGATCTCAAATCTCTCGCCGAAAGTTGTTCGCGCCAAATCCGCGCCTGGGCCGATCACCTGCAAAACACCGATATTAAAGGGCCGCGTCACCTCAACGACCAAACGCGCGGGCACTACGAAGAGCAAAAGACCGCCGATGCCTTCCGGCAACAGATCGTGCAACGGCTTCATCAAGCTCTTCCCAGCATCTATCCGGCCCCTCATTCCCGGAAATGATGCCTTCCAACCCGCGCATGAAGAATGGGTTAGGAAAGTGTAAAAAAACGCTTTACCCAATTCATGCTTTTGAATACGATTCAATCATGTTGTAAGCTTCTGTCCGGAAGCTCGTCCGTTTGATCAATCAGACCTCAGGGAGTATGTCCATGAAATCTGTCGCCTCGTTCGTACGCACCGCATTGGTGCTGGGTTGTCTTCTCTTCACCGGAATCGCTCAAGCGGAGGTCATGCTCCAATGGTTCGAAACCGACTGGGACGAAATGTACCAGAAGCTGCCCAAGGTGGCCGAAATCGGCTACGACCAACTCTGGATTCCCCCTCCGACCAAAGGCCCCGTGGGCACCAGCGTCAAGTGGGCCAACGTCGGCTACAACCTATATGACCGTTTCGACTTGGGTGATGTGCCCCAACGCGGCACCCGCGAAACCCGCTATGGAACCCGCGGCTCCCTCCGCGCCATGGTCGACAACGCCCACGGCCTTGGCGTCAAGATCATCCCCGACATCGTCATGAACCACAACGGCAACGGCCCCGACTTCCGCGAATATCCCGGCATGACGGCCACCGACTTCCACGTCCAATGGTCCGAAGGCTATTGCAACACCCTGAACTTCATGCGCGCTCCCCGCATGGATCAGTGGTATCACAACGAAGGCTATGGCGGAACCATGTGGCAGGACCTGGCCAACCTCGTCGACATCCGCACCGAAGATCACCCCCTCAATCCCGATCCCAAACGCTTCACCGGACAAAAGACCATCGAAGGAAAGAGCTTCAACTTTGTCGATGGCTCCTCCTATCTCCGCCATGTCGGCCAATACGACCGCTATCCCTACTATCCCGCTGGCTACACCAACGAAAATTCTGCCCAACTCCTCTACCGATGGATCGCTTGGCTCGGTCAAGCCATGGACTACGATGGCCTGCGCCTCGACGCCGGCAAGCACACCCCCTATGAATTCTTCGGCTGGCGCGGCTCCGGATTCCTCCACGAGGCCCAATGGAACTATACCCAACGCCGCGGCTACGACTTCGGCGGCAACCCCACCGACCTTTTCTCCAACGACCGCGACCGCACCAACGCCTTCATCTTCTCTGAAATTCTCTCCCCTTGGTCCGAAATCGAATACTGGTACCGCCAAGGCACCGGAAATCCGATGCGCTTCCTTGACTATCAGATGAAGAAAACAGCCGATGCCGCGTTTGGCGGCAACCTCGCCGGCCTCGGTGCCTATGGTTCCGATTTCGGCCCCGCCACCGGCGTGACCTATGTCTGGGGCCACGATGAATCTCTCAACGCCAGCAAACCCCTCCTCGCCTATGCCTATATCCTTTGCCATGTCGGCGTTCCCATGGTCTACTACACCGGAAACAATATCTCGTGGGATGATTACGGCCGCACCGCCTATCCCGACGCCCGCACCTGGATGATTCCCGGATTCGATGCCTATGCCCTCGGCGAAACCAGTGGCGGCGCCATCCCCAACCTCGTCTGGATTAACCAGAACTTCGCCCGCGGCAACGAAGTCAAACGCTGGGACAACGATGGCGACTTCTTCGCCCTCGAACGCTTCGACGACCTCAACGGCAACGGTAGCCCCAATGCCGGCGAGGGCATCATGATTCTGGCCCTCAACGATTCCGGATGGGACATCACCAAAACCCTTTCCTGCGCCTTCCCCGACGGCACCGTCCTGAAAGACTTCACCGGCAACAACGGCGACAACGTCACCGTCAACGGCGGCCAAGCCACCATCCGCGTTCCCGGCATGAGCGGCCAAGGCTGGGTCGTCTATGCCCCCCTCTGCGCCGATGGCGTCAGTGTCGTCGTCAAGGAAAATGGCAACCCCGTCGGCACCATTCCGTGGATCCACCCCGGTGGCGTCCATGCCGCCAGCACCACCCAGCAGATTCTTCGCGTCACCGCCGACACCATCACCGTCGAGGCCGAGGCCACTCAAGTGCCCGCCGGCATCACCGTCGACAACATCATGATGAAGTGGGCCGATGGCAAGCAACTGCCCGTCACCAACTTCTTCGACGCCGGCCGTGGCCGCGTCTCCGGTCGCTTCCATAACATGAACCGCCCCGTTTCGGGCGGCACCTATTCGCTGACCTTCTCCACCACCAACCTCCCCGAAGGTCTCAACATCGTCAAGGCCCGCGCCTTCACCGCGCGGAATGCCTCCTACTCCGCCATCTTCAACACCGCCTCCAAGGTCATCTATGTGGATCGCCATGGGCCCGATTTGACCCTGCAATGCCCCGACACCTTCAAGGGCGACGCCCTGCTGACCATCAGCAACCGCGACTTCACCGCCTATCAGGTCTTCGTCAAGGTCGACAACGGCGCCGAAGAGCAGGCCGACATGAAGATGAAGGGCACCTTCCGCTACGCCCTCTCCGGTCTTTCCGCCGGCCCCCATACCCTCACTGTGCGCGCCACCGAATACAACTACGCCAATCCGCGCGCTCAAATCAATGAGAGCACCACCACCAAGAACATCACCGTTCAAAACAAGACGGCGGCATCCTTGGCCGTCGCGCTGAGCTGCCCTGACAAGACCCCTGCGGACTCCACTGCCGAATTGCCGTTCTTCAAGATGATCGCCTCCGGCGCTTCCGGCTCTGCCAAACTCTACTGGGATGGCTATGAAATGCCGTGGAATGGCGGCTCCTTCACCAACGTGTTCGATGGACAAGTCATTCAACGCGATGACGCAGGCCGCCTCGTCACCAACCGCCTCTGGGGCTCTTTCATCAATGGCGCGAACTTCTTCGAGCTGAAGGACGGCGATGATGTTGTCGTTAAACGCATCGTCCTCAACCTTTATGGCAACAACCACATCGATTCCGATGGCGACGGCATCCCCGACAACGTCGAAATGCCCTTCTTCGACAACGGCGCCCCCGGCCCCGACCAGCCCTGGCCTGGCGACTCCAACAACAACTTCATTCCCGACAACGGCGAAAGCTGGGGCAAACTGAACCCCTACAACCACTCCACGTTCTATTCCGCCCAATGGGACGATCGCCAAGACTTCGACGGCGATGGCTACTCCAACTACGACGAAGTCAATGCCGGCTATTTCGAAGACGGAAATATCTACAAGTACAACATCTATAGCTCTGCCTCGAAACCCTCGGGCGACCCCGGCACGATCCCCTCCTCCGCCTCGGCCACGCCCCTCCCCGCCAACCCCGGCCAGAATCTGGCCATCACCTATTCACCCAACGGCGGCGCTCTGTCCAATGCCTCCCAAGTCAATATGCACATCGGCCATTCCAAACGCACCGAAGGCTCTTGGCAGGATGTCCAAAGCCTTTCCATGACCAAGAGCGGGACCAACTGGGTCGGCACCTATCCCGTCCCTGCCAACGCCACCTCCGTCGATGTCACGTTCAACGATGGTGGAACCACATGGGATGGACGCGACTGGCAGTTCAGCGTCGCCGGCGCCAGCAGCCCCTCCTTCGTCATGGATGCCGCCCTCGATAGCGAATACTACGAAATCGCCTCCTACAACGGCATGAAGATTTGGGCCGCCGTCCGCGGCACCAAACTCTATGTCGCCACGTGGGGAACCGGCACCAATGGCATCATTCGAAACGACCACTTCCTTGTTCTGCGGAACGATTTGGGCGATGCCACCCCGTCACCATGGGCCAAGCAAGGCTATGTGTTCTTGGGCACCAACTACCCCTATCTGGCAGCCGAAGGTGGAAACAACTGGAGCGGCTGGGGCAATGCCACCAACGGCGTCAGCGCAAATGCCAATCTGGGAGGTACCTACAACTATCTCGAAGGCGAAATCGATCTCGCCGACAACTTCGGATCTGTCCCCGCCGCCCTCTATATGGCCGTCGGAGTTTACGGCAACAACGATGGCGATGCCATGGTGGGTCAAGTTCCCGCTATGTGGGATAGCAACAGCAACATCGAAATCATGGAACTCCTCCGCGTTCCCATCGCCTCCATCCGCGATGAAAATGCCGATGGCCATTTCGATGGCGGCAATCCCGAAATGTGGACCGTCGTCAACGGCAATACCAACAGCGCCAACTATGGCCTGCGCCGCTTCTTCCTCGACGAACTCAGGGCCGATCAAGAACAAATCACCGTCATCCTCGAACCCAAGGCCGGCGGCACCAACGTCCTCACCGCCGTGGAATTGTTCAGCAACTTGAACCGACGCGATTTCGCCAAGATGCCCGGTGACGAAGATCCCAACACCGTCACCGCCACCACGCTCGATACCTACTATCGCGCTTGGCCCATGACCAGCCTCGGCTCCGGCCGCTATTCCGTCACGGTCCCCATCAACCGTTGCGGTGCCTATCGCATCAACGCCCGCTGGAAAATCAACAACGGCTCGTGGCGCTACTACACCGACAACGGCATCCGCCGCGATTGCGCCGTCGTCGTCTCCCCCAAGAAGGCGCTGAATACCACTCTCTATGAGCTGAATCCCCTCACCGCCGAGGCCACCTCCGACCAGTTCGCCGGACGATCCACGTTCCGCAATATGTACCTCGATGACACGGGCCGCCCCAATGCCATCAGCACGAACAAGCTCAAACAACTCGGCGTCAATATGATTTGGCTCCAGCCCATTCATCCTATCGGTACGGTCGGCCGCGAAATCGATGCCACCACCAGCCTGCCCTACGATCCCGGCTCCCCGTACGCCGTGAAAGACTACTGGCAGGTCAACCCCGCCCTCGGCGACCCGAGCAACGGCGCCCAAGCCATGACCGAGTTCACCAACTTCGTCGCCAGCTACGACAACCACGGCATTGGCGTCATGCTCGACGGCACCTTCAACCACTCCGCCTGGGACGCCCAGGTCGGCCAGATGGCCGTCACCATGGACCTCAAGAATTCGCAGGGCGTGACCGTCAACCCCTCGAACCTGATTTCCTCCGTTCGCCCCGGCTGGTATTCCAAGAAGGACAGCTACGGCGACCCAGCCAGCTTCTTCACCGCCACCAATAACACCGATATCGCTGTGTCTCCCGACCGCATCGACTTCGGTAAATGGGCCGATGCCGCCGAATTCCTCTTCGGCAAATACGACTGCCTCGTCCAAAAACCAGCCAGTAATCCCGCTTGGGCTTGGGGCAGTTCTTGGAATAACCGATTCCTCCGTGAAGACGATTATTTCGAAGGCTTCACCTCCGCTTCCACCCGCGAATTGTGGGAGTACTTTGCCGCCTATCCTATCTACTGGCTCGACAAGACCGGCCACCCCGTCGGTACCCCCAAGGATCAATCCTTTAAAGGCATCGACGGCCTCCGCTGCGACTTCGCTCAGGGCCTCCCCAGCCTCTTCTGGGAATACGCCATCAACAAGACTCGTAGCGTGAAGTGGGACTTCCTCTTCATGGCGGAATCTCTCGACGGCTATCGTACTGTTGACGGATCCAATCGCCATGGCGTCGGCTACCGATCCTCCCGCCACTTCGACATCCTCAACGAAAACATGCTCTACCTGTGGCGCGATGATTTCTTTGACTATCGCACGTATGCCGACCAGCCTAGCAACGAGCCCAACCGCACAACCGCCCTCATCT
The DNA here is from genome assembly GCA_964647595.1 of uncultured Verrucomicrobiota bacterium. Taxonomy (GTDB): domain Bacteria; phylum Verrucomicrobiota; class Kiritimatiellia; order CAIQIC01; family Lenti-01; genus Lenti-01. Next base: position 58,356 of record CAZYGH010000018.1, on the reverse strand, counting down.
GGAATGCCTTCGACATGCGCAAGAATGCCTTTGAACTTTCGCCCGTCCTGCTGAACCTGATTTCGCATGACGAAATCTTCCCGACCGACGACCAGTGGTCTCTCATCTATGCCCATGCCATCAATGCGGCCATGGATGGCGTGCCCATGATGTTCTACGGTCAGGAAAGCGGAGCACAGAACAACATCGGCGAGTACGGTTCCCGCTCCGACTTCGGAATCGGCGCCGACAACAACTTCGCTCGCTATGAGACGAACTTCGGCAAGTCCATCCCCCACTTCAAGCGCTACAACCACATGACCAACATCTGGAATGCCGCCGCGTGGAAGGATGGCATGCGCGATGTCTATAGCCGCCTCAATAACGCACGAATTGGATCTCCCGCCCTGCGCTCGCAGCAAAACTACTTCCTCGCCGACAAAACCACCGACGGCTGGAATCCCGACATTTTTGCCGTCGCCAAGTTCCAGCAACCTGGAGTCTCCGCCGCCACCCAAGACGTGGTGTTTGCATTCATCAACAATAACTTCCGCGCCAACCAATCCCGCGCGGCAAGCTTCAAGTTGGATGCCACCACCGCCTCCGGCGCCAACTGGTTCGGCATCCAGCCCACCCACGTCTACAACGTGGTGGACATCGCCGCCACCAACCCCACCACCATGCTGTGGGGCCCCGTCGGGCAAACCGGCAGCACCCTCATCGCCAACGGCATCTACGTCGGCTTCCAGACGAACGCCACCTTCAGCGGTGGACAGGCCCAGTTCATCCGGCTCCTTGACTCCACCGCCGGCATGACGGGTACCAACGTCAACGACATGTTCCTGAATGAAGCCAGACTCCCGGCCCCCGTGATCGCTCCCATCTCGAACCGTGTTGTCAGCGTCAGCAATACCTTGGCCTTCGCCGTGAACTTCACGAAGGACCCCGCCGACAGCGTCACCCTGACCTGCCAAAGCACATTGGCCACCAACCACTGGACCTTCACCGCCCCCAATAGCTTCTCGTTCACTCCACAGGCCGATGATACGGGCGTCCACACCTTCCTCTTCACCGCCACCGGTATCGATGGCTTCGACGAGGAAATGATCACCATCACCGTCACCACCTCGCAGGAACCCTCCCCTTACGAGCAGTGGGCAGAATCCACGGGCCTCAATCCGCAAGGCCCACAAGGCGGCCCCTCCAACGACTTCGATGGCGATGGCATCCCGAATGAGAAAGAGTTCTGGGCCGACACCGATCCCACCAGCACCAATTCCTATCCTCAGTTCAGAGAAATCTACTTCAGTGGAAATGATCTGAACCTCAAGATGGATAAACACTCCATGGCGCCCCGTGCCTATGTTATCCACACCGCCCGCCAACTCAGCGGTAGCAGTTGGGATTGGTCCGTACTCAGCACCAACCAGAGCGCCTCGGGTGACCTGAATATCATCAACGTCACCAACCCTGTTCTGATGTACAAGATCACCATCCCCGCCCAATAAAATGGGCTGATTCATCCGGCCCGGCGGTATCCCCGCCGGGCCTTATGCTTTGAAGACATGAAAACAGATTTCATCCGAGTCACGATTCTGGGGTTGGCGTTGTGTGCCGCTCTGCCGCTCACGGCAACTGCCGATTTGGTCCTTCACTACTCCTTCGACCAGCCGGAAGACGGCCTCGTCACCGACGACAGCGGTAACGGACGCACCGCAACGGTCAACGGCGCGACCTGGGTGGCGGACGGAGCCCGTGGCGGAGCCTATCGGTTCGATAGCAAATTCCAGACCCTCACGGCGTCAGACGCCGGCCTTCCGAGCGGCGACGCACCCCGCACTCTGGCGGCGTGGATGAAGCTGGATGTATCCTATCCCAACGGCGTTGTCGGATTCCTCTCCTATGGCACACCCGGATTCAACCTCAACCAATCTGGGCTGGCTTTCGATTGGCGCGTGGGTCGTGATTGCGTCCAGTTCTCTCCCGGCGGCAGTTGCTTCCTGAGCGATCGCAAACTGCCCCCACCCGGCACTTGGGTCCACGCAGCCTACACCTATGAAGGCAACGGAACCCACCACCTCTTCATTGACGGCCAACCTGCCGATGGAATGAGCGAATTATGGGGGCCGGTGGATACCCGATTATCCGGCTTGCTCCTGCTGGGCGGACATCCGGAAGCCCCCGGGCTGGATGGTGGATACATCGACGATGTGAGGATCTACGGCCGAGTGCTGTCGGCATCAGAAATTGCTGAGCTGGCTGTTCCTTCCGCTTCCGGAGACGACGATGCAATTCCCCCCTCAGCAACCGCCGTCAGGATGTCCGAAGTCCTCAACGCGACCAACCAAGACGGCTCCGCCATCATCCGTTGGACAGGCATACCCGGCCGATCCTATGAATTGCTCTGGGCCTCTGACCTGACATCCGGATTCACGGTCATCGCTTCCGGACTGATCGCTACCGAGGGCGACATGACCTTTGTTTATCCTCTCGCGGAAACACCCATCGGCTTCTACGCTGTCCGGCTCTTGGAATAGCCGATAATTACCCATCCGCCGCAATGAAGAATACAATCAGGCTATTGCCTTTGGCGGTGGGAATCGCATGGCTCTTCTGTATCCCCTTCGCCAACGCCCTAGAGCCCTCCGGCAAGCATGTGATGGGCTGGCACCCTTGGTGGATGGGCACCACCTACGAGCGCTACGACTACTCCAAAATCGACACCATTGCCTACTTTTCTTACGAGGTGGACGCCTCCACCGGCAATCCCATCACCCTCCACGACTGGGCCACAACCCCTCTCATCGCTTGGGCCCACTCCAACGACGTCAAGGTCGTGCTGACCGCCACGCTGTTCGGAGAAGCCCCCAACCAGCTCCTGCTCAGCAACCCCGCCAGTTGTTCCAATTTGATCAACCACTTGACGGTCGCCGTTTCCAACCGCGGCGCCGATGGTGTGAATATCGATTTCGAATTGCTCGGCTCCGGCGTGCGCACATCTCTCACGGCGTTCATGAGCAACCTCACCCTGCGCTTCCGACGCGACTTGCCCGGATCTCAGGTCACCATCGACCTGCCCGCCGTCGATTGGAATAACTCCTTCAACGTAGTAGCGATGGACGCCTTCCTCGACTACCAGATCGTCATGGGCTACGATTTTCACTGGTCCACGGCAACGCAAGCCGGTCCCGTCGCCCCGCTACAAACCAACGCCACGTGGGGCGCCTACAGCGTAGAACGCGCGATCGACGACTACCTGGCACAAGGCATTCATCCCCAACACTTGCTTCTCGGCTGCCCCCACTACGGCTACGACTGGCCCGTCGCCAGCACCAAAGTCCCCTCTGCCACAATCACCGAGGGGGTCAACGTCAACTACTCCGATGCCAAGGCCGGGGCGGCAACGCACGGTCGCCGCTGGGATGCTGCCAGTTCATCGCCCTACTACATCTACTCAATCGGCGGCGTGTTCCATCAGGTCTGGTATGACGACGTCGAAAGCCTCGGCCTCAAGTACGACAGGGTCAAGGCCAAGGGGATCGGCGGCATCGCCATCTGGGCACTCGGCTTCGACGATCCCCACCCCGAGCTCTGGGAGCTGATCGGCCAACAGTTTGCCACCCCCCCATGGGACCAAGGCTATACCGATCTCGGCGCCGGATGGCGACGGCTCAACTGGTTCGGCGACTACATCCCTATGGGCTCCGAAGGCTGGATCTGGCACAATCTCCACGGCTTTTTCTTCGTCACATCCAACTCCATTCCCGACAGCATCTGGCTCTATGCAATGGACATGGGCTGGCTTTGGACCGCCCGGACGGCCTATCCATTCCTGTTCCGAGCCACTGACTCCGCCTGGCTTTGGTACAACGGCGCCACCCAGCCGCGCTGGTTCATGAACATGCAAACCTCGCAATGGGAAAACCGCCCCTAGGGAGGACGGGATGCCGATTTCGCCGAACGATCTCCTTGAGAAGACTCAAGCCCCCCCAGAAAAGGGATATCCGGTCAGGTATCTTTGGTGAGTTGAATCACCTGCTGCTCGCTGGCTTCCAGAAGACGATAGATTTCATCCGCCTTTTTGGTTTCGCGCATTTCCAGCAACAAACTCGTCCGGTGGCACATCATGCACAAGCGAGCCAACACGTGAAGATGGATTCGATCGTCTTGGCAACAGATTAGAAAAAACACGTTGGTGGTCGAGCGGTCTGGCGAACCAAACGGCACTTGGGAAATACTCTTGCCAACCACCACAAATGAATCTTCAAACATGTAGGGCTCATGATTGCGCGGATGCAACAGGGCCAAGCCACCCGAAAGCGCCGTAGAACAAAGTTTTTCTCGTTCCTGTAAACTTTCAAGAAGCTCATCTCGATAGCACAAAAGGCCCGTTCGATCCGCCAAATCCACCATGTGCCGAATCACCGAGGGCTTCGAACGGCACGTCATGACCGGATCAATCCACTCGGGTTTCAGCAAAGAGGGAATGATGGCCGCCTCTTGTGATAAGTCGTGATACTTGGCCGTGCTTCGACGATGAAAATCCGAGAGGTTCTCTTCGTTAAATTCCAAGACCCGCTTCGACGCCCATTCATCGATCGCATTGTGGCGAAACGTCAGGCGCGACCCTTGTCTCTCGCAGGGAATCTCCCCCCGGCGAGCGAGTTCTTCCACAGCCGCTTCAGCTAACTGCAAGTACTCTGCCGCCTCCGCTAGATTGAACACTCTGAATGGCACGATATACCTCGACTCGGCAACCTAGATTCTCAACAAACCCGTGGCAAACGCCACCAACATTGCCACTGTCAAGGCCAGTACACCGGCCGTTGCTTTCGGAAATGGACTCCCATCCGTACGATGGCGCATCCACTTGGAATAGAAAGCGGCCGAACCCGTGGCCAACGTCAGCAACAACATCAGAAGGAAAAATACAATATTTTTCCAAAGCGTATCCGCAGGCCCCGCACCCGGCGACCCCGACCCACCCATCGCCGCCTTTCCCACTAATGGCAAAATCATACATTGAAAAAGGAACAGCAATCCAAAGAAAATAGACAATACTTGGCCCACCCCGGGAGTAGCCAGAAAAGTCCGGAACGATGCCACCTCTTTTGCGGTTGAAGACTTCTGTTTCATTTCCTTGTTCATCGGCTTGGCATTCTCCACATTCCCAAACCCATTTCAAGCAAAACGCGACTGTCAGATATTCTTTCCTCTTTTTATCCGTAGGCGGTGCGGTGTAGGATGGGCATCAGAAGGAACATCTCCACATGCGAAAGAAATCTCTCCACATCCTCATCCTACTGGGAAGCGCCCGCGAAGATGGCAATTCCACCCGTCTAGCGTTTTCGTTTGCCGATGCGGCCAGCGGAAAAGGCCACATCGTGCAATCGATCCGCGTTCCTGCACTCACGCTTCACCCGTGCGATGGCTGCAACCAATGCTGGAAACCGTCCACCGTCCCTTGTGCCATTCGTGATGACATGGATTCTGTCTACCCCCTGTTGCTCGACGCCGATGTCCTCGTGCTGGCAACCCCTTTGCATTTTTATACCTGGTCCACTCCTCTCAAAATGCTACTGGATCGCATGTACGGCCTGAGCCCGTCCCATAAACGTAATCTGAAGGGAAAGAAAACGCTCCTGATCGCTACAGCGTCCGATGACCGTCCCATCGCGTTCTCCGGCCTCAAGTCCACCTATCGCCTGATCGCTGAATTCATGGGCTGGAAATCCCTCGGCGAGATTCTGGTGCCCGACGTCTCCGACGAAGGCGATATCGCCCGCACCACCCGCCATCTCGCCAAAGCCAACACCCTCGGTGCAAGCCTTGGCTGATACCGATACCGTCCCCACATCTAAGTATTTTGCGATCTCCTTTCATTCGTGATAGCCTAACCCATTCAGTCAACCTCGTGAACCCGATGAGCACCACACAACCCACCATTCGAAAAGCCAGCTTCAGCGATGGATCGGCCATCTTCCGACGAATCAAATCCCATCCCAACGAACTGGTGCCTCGCCCCATCAGCGACATCATGTTGAATATTGACCGTTTTTTGGTGGCCGAGGTGGACGGCGAAATTGTCGGAACAGCTTCTTGGGCGGTCCTTCCAGAACTCGATACGGCAAAAAATCCATCCATCGAAATCCAGTCCGTTTCTGTTCGCGAAGACATGCAGAAACATAATCTGGGGCGGCGTCTGGTGGAGACCGCCATTGCTCGGGTGGCCGAATTTAAGCCAGACCAAATCATTGTTCTGACGTTCACTCCTCCCTTTTTTGCCAAGCTGGGCTTTGTTCCCGTCTCAAAAGAAACCCTCATGTACAAGCTCTACAAAGGCTGCATGAACTGCTCGAAATATGATTCTCCCTTCACCTGTCCCGAGGTCGCCATGGCGTACAAACCCTCCCCCATTCAAGAAATCAGTCCCACGTGATTGCACCTCACTCTCGACGTTCTTTCTGCCTTGGAATCCTTCTCCTGATCGGTCTACCCATTGCCGTGTGGGCGTGGGCAGGTGCCCAGCACATTCAAATCAATCGGGCGGCGGGCCGCCAAGTGCCTGACGAAATGGCCGCCTTTCGACCCTTCTCTCGTCCCATGGTCATTCCCGGCATCTACCCCGATCTCTGGAAGGAGGCCGATCCCGCCGAAGGCCCTCGCCATTATTTCGAACCGGATCGCCTCGCCCCCGACACCGACATTCGCCAACTGAGTCCCCTTGAAGCCACCGCACTCTCGTCCATGGGCCTGCGTCCGGAAGAAATCGGCATCGCGCCCTGGACCATCGTGGACCTTCTCGGGAAAATGACGGAAGCCATGCGCACCAACGATTGGCTCTGGGCGGCCCGCTGCGGAGCCACCCTGGGCCACTATGTGGCGGACGTTCATATGCCCTTGCACTGCACCAGAAATTACAACGGACAGGAAACCGGTCAACACGGAATCCATACGCGGTTCGAGTCCGACATGACCAAGGCTTTTTTCCGTCCCGACCAGATCGCCCCCGCCCCAACGGTCTATATCGAAGATCCCTTCCGCACCGTTATGGAATGGACCGCGCATTCCGCCTCCCTCGTCCAAGACGTTCTCAAAGCCGACATTATTGCCAAGCGTTCCGCTGCCGGTCGAATCGACACCGAGGGCTATTACCTCAAACTATGGGATATCACACAAGAAACCGTGAACACACAACTCGAGAACTCCATCACGCACCTTTCCTCCCTTTGGTATACCGCATGGGTCAATGCCGGGAAGCCCACCATTCCCGAAGCCTTCGAGGAACTGCCTACCCTCTCCATACACTCGGGTGTCGGGATAGATCCATTAACGGAAGGCGGTCCTGTGGGCACAACGGCTCATCATAAGAAAACCTACGATGCCATCATCTGGAGCGTCATGGGGTTCATTGCCCTCGTCGTGATTGCCTCTTCTCTTCATCGCTCTGCTCAGGATCGGCGGGCCAAAGGCCAATGAAACGTCAACGCCTGGATTTGCTATTGATCGAACGGGGCCTATCCGAAAGCCGCGAAAAAGCTCAGCGACTCATTCTGGCGGGCGAAGTTCTTGTGGATGACGTCCCCGCTACAAAGCCCGGACACGAGTACCCCATCGAGTCCGTTCTTCGCGTCCGTCAACCCGAACGCTTCGTTGGACGCGGCGGACTCAAACTCGAAGAAGCCTTCACACGATTTCCCCTCCTCACGGCAGAGGGAAAAATCTGTGTCGATGTGGGTGCCTCCACGGGCGGCTTCACCGATTGCCTTCTTCAACATGGTGCGCAAAAAGTGTACGCCGTCGATGTCGGCAAATCCCAACTTCATTCGCGCCTGCTCGCCGACCCCCGCGTCGTGGTCATGGATGCCTGCAACGCCCGCCACCTCCAGCCCGGCGATCTTCCCGAATCGCCCGATCTCGCCGTTACCGACGTCTCCTTCATCTCCCTCCGCCTCATTCTGCCCGCCATTGATCGCCTCCTCCGCCCCGGCGGGGAAACCGTCGCCCTCATCAAACCCCAATTCGAAGCCGGCCGCGAAGAAGTCGGAAAAGGCGGCGTCGTACGCGATCCCGAAATCAGAAAACAAGTCGTCCATCGCATCCGTGAGTTTGGAACCCAAACCCTTGGATGGGAGTGGCTCAATTCTTGCCAATCGCCCATTCAAGGCCCGGCCGGCAATATCGAGTTTTTAAGCTACTGGAAAAAACCTGTTATCTAGTGGCCTGAAAGATTCCGTTCCATTCCGGCTACATGTTCTGCCTGTTAAACTACGCCCCCCCCCTTGCAAGAGGATTCTGCTCACGGTCGTTGTTCCCACGTGCCGGCCGTCATGTTCATGAACCATCTCGGATTCGTCGACCCGTTGTACCACAGCCACGCGGTGGGCGAAGCTCGATAGATAAACGGATACAGGGTGTCACTCGTGTAGAGCCACCCCATGTCGCTGGCAAAGAGCCAGACGTTCTGCGGCGTGCCATTCGTGGGCACAAAGAAAAATCCATGTTGGTTGTGCCAGATCCATCCATCGCCGCCCATCGGGACATAATCCCCGAACCACGATAGCCGACGCCACCCGCCCCCAATAGCCTCATATCCATCGTCCCACCCTGAGCTCGCCGCACCCGCCTGCACAACCATCACATGAGTGGGACTTCCATTCGCTCCCGAGGCCACCACCGTCACGATGCCCGTGCGCGCCGTCAAGGCGAAGTTGGCTTGATAATCCACCGTGATCGATCCGCCATTTGTGCCGCTTCCACTACTTGAAATGCTCAGCCAGGACTCCGACTCACTCGCGGTATACGCCATCGTCCCGCCATCCGTATTCGTCACCGCAAAACTCGTTATTCCTGCGACAGAATCGACGGACTGGCTTACTGGAAGCACCCACAGGGTCGGAGTCGGCGTAGCCAGTCCGAAGTTCACCACTTGACTGATTTCGGCAGGCGACATGGCCTCAAAAGTGCCGTTCTGCAGGTTCGCCAAACCCGCCGCATGGGACCGCGCCATCTCCCGGTTGGGGTATTGCGCACCGAAGTGCATGACGCTCTTCGTTTGGCCAGGGTTCAGCACAACCCTATACTCATACCCGACGTATCCAGCGCTGTAGTTCACCGCTGTAGGACGCTGGCGGCCATATTCGTTGGCGATGACGTGCGCCACGGCTGGATCTCCGGATCCATCCGCATCGTCCGTCACAATCCAGTCGTCATTCGGACTGAAACGGGTGTCACCGCTGGAGGTGCAATCCACAACGGTTTCGCTATCGGACCCCAGATCCGTATCCAGTCGAACCCGCTGGGTGACCACCCCTCCACCGGTGTTTTCCAGCACCTCGAGAAATCGACAGAACCCGCGATCCGGCGGAACATAGATCTTCCGTGTGACCTGAACGGTTTCAGACGTGGATGGCCCGATTTCAAGTTCGCAGGAAGAACTCAAGACACTCGTTGTGAAGCTGGAAAAATTCAGAAGAACATGTCCTCCATCGTAGGCATCGGTGCCTCCATCGCTGATGCTTCCATCGCCTTGAACATCCCACAAATTATTCGCTCCATCGTACAGATCGTAGGGCAACGAAACGCTAACGCCATCGTTGTCCAGCAGGGTCAGCACCCCGTTCGAGGGCGACGCCAAACACACATGTGCAGAGGGGGTGCTCAGGGAGAGGTGAACGGTCTCGGCAGGTTCGACGTCTCCATCCTCCAAAATAGGAACAACGATTGTGTGGGTGAGTTGACCGGTCGCAAACGATATCGTTCCGCTCACCTCGGTGAAGTCCGATCCAGCGGTGGCCGTTCCAGAGCTGGCCCCAAATTCTACCGTCACATCGGATGCCCCCCCATTGTGGCGCACCACAGTGAAAGTCGCCGACCCAACCCCTTCTCTCTCCACGCACGTGGACGAAAGAAAGTACACCATGTCATGCGCGACGCGGAAGGACCACACTGGGCCCGTTGCCACGCCGGACATGTTGGATGCCACCACGCGCCAGTATAGAGTGGCGTCAAAGGCAACCGCTTCCGACGGGCCATAGGAGGGCGTGGTGAGATTGCTCGCCACACGCAAAAGGCTGTCGGGATGCGTACCGAGATACACATGGTAGACCGTTGGCGGGATCCCGAAATCAGCATCTGTATTCCCTTTTGCCGTCGGTGGAGGATTCCACCGCAGCACGACATTCGTCGGTACTCGCTCGGCACCGTTACTCGGAACAGGATCGTGGGGCACGTCGGGCGACGGCGGAATGTCATACACGTCGAGGCTCACGGAACGGGTCACCGCCACTCCCGTGTAGGTGTTTGAAAATGTCACCGTTGCGACGTGGACTCCGGAGGTCAACGCATGGGCAAGATCGTTGATCGAGACGGCAATCTCCTCAGAAGCCCCTCCGTTCAGCACGCCGCTCGTTGGCGAAACGGTGAGCCACGCCTCGTCCACCGAAGCCGACCATTCGAGGGGACGGGTCGCCTCCAGGCGATTGCTGACGAAGGTGATCATGCTTGTTGGCGAGAACGGTCCACCCACATATCCCTCCGAGACCCACCCGGCGTCGGGTGCCACCCGCAGGTCGTCCCGCGCCGTGCCATGGAGCCGGATGTCGTCGATGTTCCACCCCGAATAAATCCTCGAAATGTCCGTCGACCCCATCAGCCAACGGAGATAAACGGTGTCCTGCCCATCCGCAGCCGGAAGGCTGTAGGTGACAGGCTGCCATGACACGTCTTGAACGGTTCCTCCAAGATGTTCCCATACTGTGGCCCAATCCGTTCCGTTTGTGCTGACCTGAAGGGTCGCTTGGTCATACGCGGCGCTTTCCACGCCAAGCCACCGCCAGAAGGAAAGCTGAATATTCTCATAATCCGAGCAATCCATGGGTAGCGTCGTCAATGCATAGGCCGGCATGTTGTTCGAATACGCCCCCGACAAATTGTAGCCATACACCTTGGATCCTGTGGCACCGGAGGCCGGATCGCCATCCAGTCCAAGCGGCGTCCCGTACTCCCACTGCCCTTCTGCGGACCAGCCCGGATCGGTATTCAAATCAAACTCCACAACCACCGGCGGAAACACCTCCAGCGTGAGGACGCGCAAGTCCGAAGAGGCAGAGGCGCTGTGGGTGAAGACCAGCGTGTCCGTATAGGTTCCGTAAGGCAAGTCCGCCGCCGCGTCATGAACCGCAACGGTCACCGACTGCGAACCAAAGGCCGGAATGGATCCATTCTCGGGCGCAACAGTCGCCCACGTCTGCGTATGGCTCACACCCCAACTCATCTCTTCGGAACTACTATTCGTGATCGTGAAGACGAAGGTCGCAGGAGAGAAAACTCCGCCCTTCCAACCGGAAAACGATGCGCCCTCCCCCGGCGTGACGGTCGCGACTTGAACCCCCACGGCGTCCCACGCCGCGCCCACCGAACTTGCCCAGTCTGGGTTCAAGTCCATCGCCGCTGAAAGCCACGCAGCACGGGCGGCGCGATATCCCGTGTCCGCCGTGCAGTAGACGGTCAACGCACGATAGGCCACGCGCTCGGCGTTTGTAATCCCAATTCCCGTCACGACATAATCGATCCCGTCATTGTGGCCACTTCCGCCTTCACAAAGTAGATAAAAGAAAAAACTTTGCACACCCGAATTCTGGTGAACCCCGGCGTTGTCCCCCGTCCCACTATACCAGTAGGATCCCAAATAACGGGTCGGCTGTTCGTTGCCAACGCCAACCGTGGCCGGGTTGGCTGGATTTCGAAGATCCCGCAGGGCCGTCGATGCCAGCCAACAGTCCTCGCCGCAAAGCCAATCCGCCATGTCCGGATGAATCGCCGGATAGCTACCCCGATCGTCGGGTTCCCCGAAAAACTCGATGCAAGTGCCAAACACATCGGAAAAGGATTCGTTGAGCGCCCCCGACTCTCCGTAGTAGGTCAGGTTGGCCGAATACTCGGTCACAGCATGGGTGTATTCATGGCCGGCGATATCGAGTACCGCCAAACTATTGGCCTCCACGCCGTCGCCATCGCCGAAATAAAACTCGCTGCCGTCCCAGTAGGCGTTCACATAACTGTCGCCCTCATGAACATTGGCCCGCGCCAAGATTCCGAGGCCATTGAAACTGTTCAGCCCATGGACTTGATTGAAGTAGCGCTGCGTCAGATCGAACCCCCGCGCAGCAGACACTTCCGTGCGATCCGATGTGCCCCAGTTCGTGGTCGCCCGGAAAGCGTAGGTGCCTGCATCTGGATAACCGGCGGACGCCACATTCTCCACTCGCCATTTTCGGTTGGTGTTGTAGAGATAGTAGTGCGTGTTCACGTTGTCGTACCAGCCCGTGACATTCGTTTCGCCGCCGCCTTCGCCGACAAGAACAGACCCGCGCAGTTCGCTGTGCTGGCCGTCTGCCGTCGGTTCCGGAATGGTTTGGATATCGTTGAATCGCGCCAAGATGGAGCCGTCCGCCGCGTCAATCCAATATCGCCAGCGTCCGGCACCCGCTTTGGCGTCTTTGTAAATCAACGTCAGCTCATAGGCCAAACGCGCTGGATTCAACCGCGAATAAACCACCCGACGGGGCTCCTCGGCGAGGGCTCCAACCGGCTTTTTCATGGCCTGCAAATCAGCCTTGGCCGCCGTCTCGGCCTGCGCAGCGGAGATCGACGGAATCACATCGACTTCGAGATCCGGCACATATCGTCCGTTGACCTCGTAGGCCATTCCCTCCTTGTTAAAATGAACAAGGACTTCCCCTCCCACCACCGGCATATCCTGAACTTGTTGTTGCAGCCGCACATGGTGGTACCCAAGCGAATCGCTCTGCGTCTTGCGCGCAATAAACTCCTGCGAAGCATCGGAGATTCGAAATAGCCCCGCCAGATTGTCCATGACCGCCACCGCGTCCTCCGCATAGCGCCCCCGCCCGCTCACAGCCAAACCACGACCCGCCGAATACGAACCGCGTGCCCCCAAATCTACACCACGCACGGACAAAGGAACGCCCTCCTCTCGATTCCACGTCACCTCAATCCCCGCTCGCTCCGCCCATTGCACCCGACTGGCTTGCTCTGGAGAAACCGACTCCGCCCCGGCGCGAGAGGCACGCTTTCCCGCCACGGCGGCTTTTTTGCCTCCCCCATCGTCATCTGCACGAATCGCCAACGCCGATGGAACCGCATAAAACAGCCACACCCCCACACCAGCATAACCCACGAAACGGGAGCACAGATTTTTCCATCGGCACATGGCATCACGCCTTCTTTATGATGTGGAGAACGACCGCCTCTTTTCAAAAGGGCACAGAGTTTCAAATCACCCCGTATTCTCGCCGTTTCACACTGCCTAAGGGTGCCTCATCCGCCTGCTGGAATCAACCCATTTTGAGCTGCGGTGCAAGAGAGAATGCTTTCCCAAAATTCCCCACTTCACAACTTGCCAAATCAGGCCGATTTCTTCATCCTCATCATCCGATGACCCTTGAACGTGTACTGCTCTGACCCCGGAACCACATGAAATACTTCAATTCTCTCCCTTGCCGAACATCACTGGCCGTATGGATCTATCTAGTTTGGTCCACGTTGGCTCTCGCCACCTCTCTGCCGCAATGGGCTCGAGTGAACGTTTCCGGCTCCGTTTCGGACGTGCCGCTTCCCGTCTTCGCCCATGTGCAGGATCCCTCCGGACAAGCCTACGCATGGGTCAAGGCCACCGAAGAGGATCTAGCCCGGTCTGGCGTCTCCTATCAAGTCGTGGCACAGGCCCATGCCGAAGACTCGCTCGTTCTGGCCCAATCCCGGCGGCGCGTCGACTTCAACCAAATCCCACATTCCGTCCGCATTCTCCACAACGATGGCCGCAACCTCTTGCTCTCGGCAAGCCAGCCCGCCGACCGCTCCTCGCTGCTCCAACTCGGTTTTGAACTCCGCGCATTGCCGCTCGCCCCCATGACCGATTCATCGCCGTTGAACCGTTTGCCTCGTTCCAAAAAAGGTCCCGTCGTTTCGAATGAATGGGTTTCCGCCCTGCTGTCAAACGTGTACCAGACGAATCTGGAGGCGAGGGTACGCGAATTGACCGGTGCGGAACCCGCGCTCGCCGGCAGTTCCTTCTCCAACATCGCCACCCGAAACACCTATCAGCCCGAATCCCTGAACCGCGCCTTGGATTACGCGAAAGCCCATTTGCAAGCCTCCGGGTTGAGTGTTTCGGTTCAAGAGTGGTCCGCCTACGACCCATGGGAAGGTCGGACCGTTTCCAGCCACAACCTCGTGGCCGAACGCATCGGAGCCACGACTCCCTCCGAAATCGTCGTGCTGTGCGGACATATCGACGACATGCCGGATGGCCCCCTTGCGCCCGGCGCCGATGACAACGCCAGCGGCGCCATCGGCGTGTTGACCGCCGCCCGCGCCATGCAAAACGTCTTGTTCGACCGCACCATCCGCTTCATTCTGTTCACCGGCGAGGAACAGGGAATTTTTGGCAGCGACGCCTATGCCGCAGCCGCCCAGGCGGCCGGCGACAACATCGTCGGCGCATTCAATCTCGACATGATCGCCTTCGACAGCAACGGCGACGGCAAACTCAATCTGCATGTGCGCACGACGAATTCCCCCGGCTACGCCGCCGATTTTGCGCTCGCCTCCGCCTTCACCAACGTCGTCCGCCTCTACGGCCTGCACACTCAACTCACTCCCAGAATCTATGCCGACAGCCAAAGCTACAGCGACCACGAATCCTTCTGGCAACGCGGCTATCCCTCCCTTCTGGCCATCGAGGATTGGTACGACGATGTCACTCCCCATTACCACACCACCAACGACGTCATCGAAACCCTGAACTTCTCCTACTACACCGCCTTCGTCAAAGCCGCCATCGCCGCCACCGCGCATCTCGCCGACCCCATCGGCCCCGTCTGGACGCCCGGCACGTCGACCAACGTGATGCTCTCCAACACCGGAAGCCACACGCTCTATTTCACCGCCGCCTCAGATATCTACTATGGCGTCTGGCTCTCCAACGGGACGTCCAACATCCAGTTCGCGCTCTCGCCCATCCCCGATTCATCCTCCCCCCTCGTCTTCACCAACAGCCTTGGCTGGGTCTGCCCCACCTCCGGCGCCTTCCGCCTCGACGTCTCCTCCCCCTCCAACACCCCCGCCACCCTCCGCCTCTACACCTTCACCAACGCCATCGCCCGCATTTCGGCGTACATCACCAATCAAATGGCCTCGTATGATGTGCCGGCCATGTCCGTGGCGCTGGTGGATGGACCGAATGTCATCATGGCGGAAGGATTTGGCTTCTCGGATGCCGCCCGCCAAATCCCGACCACGGGGGATACCCTCTTTCAGGTCGGTTCGGTGTCGAAGACGTTCGCCGCCGTCGCCGCCATGCAGCTCGTGGATGAGGGACGGCTCGATCTTGATGCCCCGGTCACCCACTACCTGCCCGGACTTGTCCTGCAAGCCCGTTTCACCAACGATTCGCCGATGACCGCGCGCCACTTGCTCTCTCATCTCTCCGGCCTGCCCGGCGACTACATGAACGGCGCGGATAATCTGTGGCCGACCGTTTCAAGCGACGTGACCCGCGTCATGGCCACCGTCACCAACGATTATCCCGCCATGCCGACCGCCTTCATGCCCGTCTATTGCAACAACGGCTGGGAAACCGTCGAACGCCTCATCGAAATCCTGGGCGGGGCTTCGTTCCATGGCTATGCGGCCTCCAATATATTCAGCCGCCTCGATATGCACGATTCCGCCACGCAACACGACGCGCTCGAACTCGGTACGCGCTGCGTGGTACCCTATGGTTTCGGCAAGCCGCAGCCGTACGAATACGTTTCCGCCGAAGCCGCGGGCGGCATCACGTCGACGGCTCGCGACATGGCACGCTTCCTCATGATGTTTCTGGGCGATGGGGTGGCCACGAACGGACAGTCCATTCTCACCTCCAACGCCGTGCGCGCCATGATCGAACCGCAAATGACCAACGCCACGCTGCCTCTCCCCTGCAACACGGTCGATTCGCATTTCTATCCGGGCCTGGGCTGGGATTCTGTCCATAGCGAGACGTTCGGCTTTGCCGGACGCTATGCCATCAAAGGCGGCGATGTCACGTTTGAGCACAGCGGGCTGGGTATTCTGCCGGACGTCGGGCTTGGCGTTTCCATCCACATGAATGCGAATGGTCCCGAACACTACGACGTGGTGGATCAGTGCCTGCGCTATGCCACGCAGGATAAACTCGGCAACTACGGCCCCACCAATCCGCTCGCGCCCGTCTTTTCGCCCGTCACCAACTGGAGCTCCGCCGCCCTCGAAGCGCTTGCCGGTCGCTACGCCGTGGAAGCCGGATGCGACACCATCGCCGCCGACACCCACAGCGGAACGCTGACCTGGACGATAGGCGTTCAGAGTGCCGCGCCTGTCACCCTCACCGGCCTGGTGCCCCGCGCCAACGGCTGGTTTTCCTCTCCCACTTCGCAGGTCGTGGAATTGCGCTTCACCAACGTGCTCGACCAACGGTGCCTGCTCAAGAGGGAAGTCCATGCCGACCGGCATAACGAATGGCTTTACGGCCAGCGCTTCGAACCGGTGGCTCTCTCGACGACCTGGAGCAATCGCGCAGGCGTCTGGATAGGCTCCGACCCGGTGCCCGGCGACTATATTTCGCATGTTTTCCTGCAACCGTATCTCCTGACGGTTCACGACGGCGTTCTGTATTTCAACAACAGGGTGATGCAAGCCGCGGATGATCTGCTCGCGCTCGCTCCGTTCTACGGCTACCGTTCGTCGGTCGCCCTCCGCGTGGATCCGCTGGACAATCGATTCATGCTGTACGGGGATTGTCGCATGCAGCGGCTGGATGAACAGCCCGTTCTCGCTCAGGGTTCCTCCACCAACGGAACCATCACCGGCAACGAAACCCTCTGGTATCGCGTGCCCGCTTCCTCCGGCGAATCGTTCATCGTCGATCTCGAAACCACCAACCATTTGCAAGCCGCCATTCAACACGGTTGGTTCACCGAAGGATATGCCGGCCCGGCCCACGCCCGGCAGGTGTCGTGTTCGTCCGATGGCGAAATCATCATCGCCGTCCAGCGCAATGGCGTTCAACCCGGCGATTTCCGTTTGTCCGTCCGCACCAATCCCATCCCCTTCTACGCCCAGCTCGCCCCCGCCGACTGGCCCGCGCCTCTCATCGCCCACTCGAACCTATATCCCAACACCGATTTCGGCTATGTCTTCGTTCCCGAAAACCGGACCAATCAAACCGGAAATCTCCTCAAAATCGCCGTCGCCCGCATGAATAGCTCCCATCCCGACGCACAGCCCTATCTCTTCTGCAACGGTGGCCCCGGCGACAGCGGCATCCAATGCGCCTATCAGTATTTTCTCAAGGCGCTGACCAACGAGTACGACGTCTATCTGCTCGATCAGCGCGGCATCAGCCTCTCGCAACCCAACCTGGCTTATCGGGCTGACGAATTTCCCGCCGCACTGCAATACCGCATCGCCATGCTGCAAGGAGGCGACCTTTCCGCCATCAATACCCTCGAAAACAGCCGCGACCTCGACGACCTCGCCGCCGCATTCGCTCTCACCAACGTCACCCTGCACGGCG
Source organism: uncultured Verrucomicrobiota bacterium (assembly GCA_964647595.1). Classification (GTDB taxonomy): domain Bacteria; phylum Verrucomicrobiota; class Kiritimatiellia; order CAIQIC01; family Lenti-01; genus Lenti-01. The sequence continues at coordinate 40,757 of CAZYGH010000018.1, read as the reverse complement.
TTTCCTACGGAACCCTGCTCGCCCAAACCCTCACGCGCCGCGAACCCGACTGGCTCCGCGCCGTGATCCTCGATGGCGTCGTCGCCCCCGACATCCCGTTCATCAGTCAGCGCGGCCCCATGCGCAACGATGCCCTGAACGCGCTCTTCGACGACATCGCGGCCCATCCCCGCGCCTCCGTGTATTATCCTGATTTTGCATCAACCTTCTACTCGCTGGCCACGAACTTGCAAAACCATCCCGTCCCCATCCAATACTCCGGCATTACCAATGAAGTTGACGGTCTGGCCTATCTCGACGCCGCTATGCTACAAATGACCGTGTCCGACATCGGCATCCGCGAACGCATTCCCAACATCGCCAATCGCGCCGCCGGCCAAGAAACCGCCGCCCTCGCCGAGCTATTCACCGGCATCCATGCCGACACCAACCTCTTCGTCCCCGGCGTCTCGGAATCCGTCATGCAAATGCTCGTGTTCAATCACGACATCCTGCCGTTCGACTCTCTGGAAGCCGCATCGAACGCCTGCGCCAACCTCCCGCCGCTCCTGCGTCAACTAAACCTCAATTTCATGCAGCAAGTTGTGGACTACGCCAACCTGTTCACCCCCGCGGGCCAAGCCGATCCCTCCTTCATCCTTCCGGTCACCAGCGCCATTCCCACGCTCGTTATCAACGGCCTCTACGACACGCAAACCGGCACCAACTGGGCCGCCGAAGTCGCCTCCCACCTCCCCAACAGCCATCTCGTCACGGTGCCCACGGTCGGACACGGCGTCCTGTTCGGCGGCGCCTGTCCTATGCAAATCATCCGCTCATTCCTCACCAACCCCGCGCAGCCCCCCGACACCTCCTGCCTCGCCAACCTGAGTCTCGACTTCCCTCCGCCCTGGCCCACCAACGCCCCCGCGTTTCCATCCAACGCCCCCGCCACCAACGTCTTCCCTTCCGCCGGTTCCGCCGCCTGGTATCGCTTCACCGCCGCCAGCGGCATCGTCTATGCCCTCCGCTTCGATGCCGCCACCCTGAACGTCATCGGCACCAACGCCCAAACCCTTTTCAACTCGCCGTCCTCCGGCGATTGGCTCTCCGACGTCAACGGCGAGGTCTACCTCTGGCTCGTCTCCGATGCCGCCGCCACCAATGTGCTCTCGATGGAGGTTCCCTTCCTCGTGAGCGACATCGTGCTCGATGGCAACCAACTCACCCTTACGTGGCAAGGCCCCACCGGCACCCCCTACACCATCGAAGCCGCCCCCTACCTCGACACTTCCAATGCCTTCGCGCCGCTGATCGAAAATCTGGCCTCCTCCAACCTGCTGCAAAAGCAAACCGTCCCCCTCGGCCCCGACCCCTCGCGATTCTTCCGCGTCATCGAGCCATCCCAACCCACCAACCGTCTGGGCAACGTCATCCTTCTATCTGACATCCATCTCAGTCCTTTCACGGAACAGCGCATCGCCGCCGACCTGCTGGCCCGCCCGGTCGCCGAGTGGGACGAACTCTTTGCCCTCTCTACCAACGGCCTCTTCACCCGGGATGCCACCGGATGGAAGACCACGTCCCCCTTGCTCCTGCAATCCGCCCTCCTCAACGCCCAAGCCGCATGCCCCCATCCCGACGCCGTCCTGATTCCCGGCGATTTCGTTGACTACGAAATCATCTCCTCCTTCGCCAATCTCGTCCCGCTCACAACGCCCGAGCAAGGAAAAGCCGTCCTCCTCAAGACCGTCCAATACGCCCATGGAAAAGTCCGCGAAATCTTCCCCGACGCCCCCATCTTCTTCGCCCTTGGCAACAACGACACCTTCCTCTCCGACTACGACATCGCCGAATCCGGCGACGAATTCTATGCCGCCACCGCCGCCACCTTCCATTCCGGTGCCCTCACCAACCTCATCGCCTACACCGACTTCGCCGCCACCTACACCAACGCCGGCTGCTACGCCGCCCCCTTCGGCAACGGCCGCGTCATCGCCCTTCAAACCCTCTATTTTTCCGCCAACTATCCGCACGGAACAAGCCCCGGCTGGGCCCAACTCGAACGCCTCGAAATCGAACTGCAAGCCGCAGCCGCATCCAATCGCCCCGCGTGGATCGTCCTCCACATTCCTCCCGGCATCGACTCCTACGCCACCTGGCAACACTGGAAAACCGGCAACGTCTCCACCGTCGTCACCGATTGGAACGAACTCTTCCTCGAACCCTTCTGCCAAATCGTCGCCGCCCACTCCAATCACATCGCCGGCGTCTTCTCCGGCCACTATCACAACCGCGGCTGGCAGCTCCTCACCGACCCCGCCACCACCAACCCCGTCGCCACCCTGCAAGGCGCCAACGGTCTTCTCTACAACCACGGCAACAACCCCGGCTTCACCGTGCTCACCTACGACCGCTCCACTCTCGCCTGCATCGCCGAAAACACCTACAGCCTCGATGTCGCCACCCACACCGGTACCCTCGACCCGACCGCCCCTTGGTCCATCCGCTACTCCCAAAACCAAGGCTACGGCATCCCCGACCTCTCCGTCGCATCCCTCGAAGCAGCGTGGTCCGCCATGGCCAATTTCGATTCCGCCCCCGCCCAGCACTTCAACCGCGAATACAGCGGCGGCCGCCCCCCCTACGCCCTCACCGCCTCCAACTGGCCCGTCTATCGCAACGCCATCCGCTACACCCTCCCCCGCTCATTCCCCGCTCTCCCTTAACCCATCTTTCGCCAAATCGAAATAGGGGTCAGTCCTTGCATTGTAGCATTATTGCCTTCAGGCGATCGTCTTTCCGGTCCGACGCCTCAAGCGCCCGGACGGCCCGACTGATGTTGCTGCGGTGCCCAAGACCCAACTGCTCACAGATCCAATCGCAGGAGACCTGCGTCGAAGAACGAACCAACCAGATCAACGCCTGTTTCCGTTCATCTGTGGTCTTCAAGCCCTGAATCTCCTTCTGTTCGACCTTCAACGCCTGAAGTCCCTTCCGAAGAAGTTCCTCTGCTCTCTTCCGGTCATGACCCTTCACTTCTTCACCCGAATACGATTCACGCTTCCGCGATTCCATTCGTTCCCCGATGCGCACCAACATCTCATCACGAAAGGCCTCTCCGCCCAAAAACCATCCTCGCCGTATGGATTTCCACTCTCCCGCCAAGACATCGCTACCGCCGAGAACCTCTTGCACCCGCCCTTGTATATACTGGCGATACCCCTGCCGAGTCATCCCGCAACTTTCCAAAACCCGCTTCGTCTCTAACCAAACCGGTCGCTTAGCTTTTCCGACATACGCCCGATAGCTACTCCATGGGAAGTCCTCCAGTTGCACCGGAGATTTTTTCAAGAGTCGCGCACGAACCGGATTCAAATGGATGTAGTCGCTGACCGTCCGAAAATAGCCCGGCTCGTCCGAATCCATCACGATCGCCTTGTAGCGCCCCTGAAAAAGATGTCCACACAGGCGATGTCGCGCGTTGAATCGCGCCGTGTAGGTCGTCTGGAACCAACGCATCCCATCCACCAAGACCGCGTTCGGCGTTTCCAACAGCACGTGATAATGATTGGGCATCAGAACATAGCTATGGATCCGCCAGCCTGTCCTTTCGCAGACCTGCCCCAAGGCTTCTAAAAACACAAGCCTATCTTCGTCCCCTTTGAAGATGGCCTCCCGATGGTCTCCACGGCACATCACATGATACACCGCGCCGGCATATTCGATTCGTGGATTTCTTGGCATGGACACCACTTTCGCACCGCCAACCCCGCCACGTCAATCAAAATGCTACAATGCAAGGACTGACCCCTTTTCTGCAAGGAATGACCCCTTTTCGTTTCGATCGAGTTGCCAACATCCAGATTCATGCCGTTTACAATGAGCAAATGATTTCAAAATTTTTGGGTTGAATTTTGAAAAGTCTGTGGTAGCTTCCGGATTGTTAAGAATTTGCCTTACATGAAGATATAAATGAGTGATATTTTCACCTGAATTATCTCAATATTGACAATTTCTTATTTTTAATAATTCAAATGTAGTCCAACTCAAACGTGAGTCCCATCGAACCCACCGGAGGTAATCCAATGGCCGAAGACAAAGGTCGAAAAGTAGATACACAGGAAGACTCCTGGGAAGACGATGAGGATGGTGGCGATGCCCAAAAAGACAAGTTTCTAACCTTCCATATTGCAGACGAAGAGTTTGCCATCCCGATCGGTCATGTCATCGAAATTGTCGGCATCCAGAAAATCACGGAAGTGCCCGACATGCCGGACTTCGTGAAGGGCGTCATCAATCTGCGCGGCAAAGTCATTCCGGTGATGGATGTGAGACTGCGGTTCCACCTGCCCGCTGTGGAGTACAACGATCGCACCTGCGTGGTCGTGGTGTGCGTGGGCGATGTCACCATCGGCCTCGTGGTCGACACCGTCTCGGAAGTGGTGAACATTCCGGAGTCCAACATCTCTCCCCCACCGCGTTTTTCAAGCGCCACATCGGGCCGATATGTCTCAGGAATGGGCAAAATCGGCGAAGCGGTCAAAATCATTATCGATGCCGAAAAACTCCTGCGCGACGACGAACTCGCCGCATTGGCGTCCTAATCCCCCACTGAAGCAAGCAACCAACCGGAGAGTCCCATGGCAACCCTGTCTAACTTGAAAATCGGAACGAAACTGATCGGCGGCATCTGTATTCTGTTGGCCTTGGTTTGCGGAGGCATGGCCGTTCTTTCCTACAATGCCGCATCCAAATCCTTGCAAAAAACCATTGAAGAAGCCCTGCCCGCCTTTGCCGCCGATGGTGCTAAAATTGTCGGTGCCCGCCTCGACACCTACCGCACGGGAATCGAAGCTCTCGCCAATCTTCAGCGCATGAAAAGCATGGACTGGAAGACCCAGCTTCCGGCTCTTGAAGCTGCCGTTGTCAAATACGGATACATGCAGTGCGGTGTGGCCACGCCAGACGGCACCCTTCAACTTCAGGACGGGTCTGAAATCTCGGTCGCCGATCGACCCTATTTTCAGCAGGCACTGAAGAACAAGACCGTTTTTTCGGATGTCGTCATGCACAAGGCTCTGAACAAGCCCGTCATGACCATCGCCTCGCCCGTCACCGGTGAAAACGGAAGTGTGAGCGGCGTGGTGGTCGCGATTTTGGATGCCCTTTGGCTGTCTGAAATCACCGACGGCATCAAATATGGCGCCAGCGGCTACTCCTACATCATTGATGGTAAAGGCGCATTGATCGCCCACGCCAACCGCGAGTTTGTCAAAACGTCTCGCAACTTCCTCGAAGAAGGAAAGACCAATCCCGATTTTCGTCTCTTGTCTGAAATGTTTCAGAGAATGGTGAAAGGCGAAGCCGGATTCGACGAATATCTGTTTTCGGGATCTTTCCGCTTCTTCGGCTATGCACCCATTCCCAATTCGAACTGGTCAATTGCCGTTGGTGCCATCAAGAACAATGTTTTTGCGGACATTTTTGCGATGAGAAAACTGTTTGGCCTCTTTTCCGCCCTCTTCATTGTGTTTGGCGTCGTCTTTGCCGTTCTCTTTTCCCGTAGCATCAGCAAGCCCATTGTCGCGGCCGTAAATCAATTGGACTCCGTGGCCACACATGGCGACATTTCCAAAGATGTTTCCGAAACGTATCTTCAGCGCGGCGATGAAATCGGCCAGTTAGCCAAAGCCATTCAAACGCTGGTCGGGTTCCAGCGGAAGGAACAAGCGGCGGCAGGTCACATGGCCGATGGCAACTGGGATATCGAGGTATCCGTGCGTTCGGAACAAGACACCATGGGCAAGGCCATGCAAACGCTGGTCGAAAAGATCAATCAGGCTCTTTCCCAAGTTCGCACCGCCGTGGACGAGGTCACCAGTGGTTCCGGCCAGATTGCGGATGCCTCGCAAAGTTTGAGCCAAGGCGCAACCGAGACGGCCGCCAGCTTGGAGGAGATTAGCTCCTCCGCCACCCAGATTGGACAACAGGCGAAGGCCAACGCCGAAACCGCCACGCAAGCCAACCAATTGGCGGCGGCGGCCAAGGCATCGGCTGAAACCGGTGCCAACCGAATGAATGCGCTGAATACGTCCATGGCGGCCATCACCGAATCCAGCGGACAGATCGCCAAGATCATCAAGGCCATCGACGATATCGCGTTCCAGACCAACATTCTGGCCTTGAATGCCGCTGTGGAAGCCGCGCGCGCCGGGCGACACGGCAAAGGCTTCGCCGTTGTGGCCGAGGAAGTACGCAGCTTGGCCGCCCGAAGCGCCAAAGCGGCCCGTGAGACAGCCGACCTGATCGAAGGCTCAAAGAACCGGGTGGATGAAGGTAACCGCATTGCGAAAGAAACCGCCGCTGCGTTGTCCGAAATTGTCGGAGGCATCGTCAAGGTGGGCGATCTTGTCGGCGAAATGGCCGCCGCTTCCAACGAGCAAGCGCAGGGCATTGCACAGATCAGCCAAGGACTTGGCCAGATTGACCAAGTGACTCAGCAGAACACCGCCACCGCCGAAGAGACGGCCGCGGCATCCGAAGAGCTCTCCGGACAGGCCGATGAGTTGCGCGCGCTGATTTCTCAATTCAAGCTGAAAGGTGGGCACGCCTCCACCACCACTCGTGCCGCACCCAAGAAAACCATCGCCGCAAAATCAAACCAGCCACGCCACGCCTTGGGTTCCGCCATCAAGGCTTCGCCCAAGCCTACCAAGACCCCACCCACGCAAACCGAAGGCTGGGATTCCATGGCAAAAACTCACCCCGCAAAACCAACCTCCAATGAGGAAATCATCTCCCTCGAAGATAAAGATTTCGGTCGGTATTAAAAAAGGATTGCCACAGAGAGCGCAGAGATTATTTCCTGTTTTCCTGCCATCCCTTCCCCTCTCCTTTTCATGAGTTCATGAGTTCGAATTCACATTCGTTCAGATTCTTTTCGCCACAGAGAGCGCAAAGAACTCAGATCATATTTCCTGTTTTCTTCCAGTCATTTCTCTAACGGCTCCAAGGGGAACTACGATCTGTGGCCATGGATTGTGATCGCCTTACTCGTGCGCTACCCCGGAAGTGCAAGACAAAAATGTTATAATATTTTCTGCTTTGTTCGTTGCATAGGTTGACATTCCATAGGCCCCTCCCTACTCTCTTCATAATTCAACGTGGCGGTTCTGGACCTCACACCAAAGGAGAGATATCATGGCCAACGACAAAGGACTCAAAGCCGAGGCTCAAGAGGATTCGTGGGACGATGACGACGACGGCGGAGATGCACAAAAAGACAAGTTTCTAACCTTTCAGATCGCAGACGAAGAGTTCGCCATCCCCATTGGTCATGTCATCGAGATTGTCGGCATCCAGAAAATCACGGAAGTGCCCGACATGCCGGACTTCGTGAAGGGCGTCATCAATCTGCGGGGCAAAGTCATTCCGGTGATGGATGTGCGCCTGCGGTTCCACCTGCCCTCCGTAGCCTACGATGACCGCACCTGCGTCGTAGTGGTGTGCGTGGGCGATGTGACCATTGGCCTGGTGGTTGATACCGTCTCGGAAGTAGTGAATATTCCGGAATCCAACATCTCTCCCCCTCCCCGCTTTTCGAGCGCCACCTCGGGACGCTATGTCTCGGGCATGGGCAAGATCGGCGAGGCGGTCAAAATCATTATCGATGCCGAAAAGCTCCTGCGCGATGACGAACTCGCGGCACTAGCCTCATAGACCCTTCTCATAATTTTCAACGACCCACACAACAAACCCAACAAAACCCAAGGAGATTCCAACGATGAAATTCGGAAAAATGACGATGATCTTGGCCTGTGCAGCGATGGCCGCAAGCGGAGCATGGGGCGATGCCGCACGCGAAGAGCTGGCGAAAGTCAGCGCGGAGTTTTGCGCTTCCACCGATGGACAGACCATTACTCCCCAACTGGTGATGGAGAAGGTCAAAGCGGCGGTCGCGATTGTCAACGCAGAAGGTGCGGCGGCATTCCCCAAGTTCATGGGCAAGGACACCGAGTTCATTTTCGGCGGCACCTATATCTTTGTGAACGATATGGATTGCGTCATGCTCATGCACCCGATCATGGACAAGATGGAAGGGCGCGAACTGATGTCCCTGCAAGACGTCAACGGCAAGCGATTCTTCGTGGAATTCTTATCGGCGGCCAAGGATGGCGGCGGCTGGGTGGAATACATGTGGCCCAAGCCCGGCACCAAAGAAGCCGTCCGTAAGGTGTCCTATGTCATGCCGGCCAAACTCGACGGCAAAGACGTTGTGGTCGGCTGCGGCTACTATGATGTCTCGGATGAGGTGCTGGCCACCATGAACGCGCGATAAAATTAACAGAAAGCGGGTGGCCCAGTCGGGCCATCCGCTTCTTTGACCGGTGTGATGTAGAGTTAAGGAGGATGGAGTATGGTGCGCCTACGTTTGTTGAATGATTTGTCCGTCCGGGGCCGTCTATTGGGCCTCGTTTTCATGATGTTCTTGTTCGTTGCCATCTTGGGCGCATTTGTATTTCGTTCCTATCGCCAAATCTCGGCGGCGAATGTGGAAATGCTGGAAGTTCAATCGGGACTTATCCATGTGGAAGCGGCACAAAAGGCCGAGCTGATGTTTGCAGCTCAGGCCGATGCCACGCAGGCCGAATCCGTGCGTGAACACATTAAAAACGCTGTTGATGTATTTGAAAAATTGCAGTCCAAGACCCGATCAAAAGAAATGTCGGCATCCATCGAAGATTTGCAATTGGAATTGGACCAGTATTTGAACGAATTTGGACAGCAAGTAACCCAGATCGAAAAACTTCGAGAATTCCAAAAGACGGTCAATACCAAACAAGTTGAAGTCACTAAATTGCTGAACGGCTTGTTTGTGTCACTAGATGAGTTGCAACGGGAGTTGGTGATCACCACAGGAACGGATCTTCCACCTCAAGAACAGGCCCTCCTTCGCAATGCCTTAGATACGTCAGTGTATCTGAATGGTCTCATGGCACGGATTGGAGAATGTATTGTGGCGCAAGGCGAAGAATCCTCATCCAAAGCATTGCTGGAAGCCAACGCCAAAGGCCGTTTCCGGCAAGGCCTCAATTCATTTATTTCTTCGGCCGGGCTGGTGAAGGAATTTAGCAAAGACAAAGCCGAAGCGGTGGCAAAGCCTGTTGTTGCCTTTGTGAAGGAAATCGAAGCCATCGTGCCCCAACTGGTTCCCACCATTCAGGGCGTCGCCAAACGGTCGAAAAACCTTCGGGAATACGGTGCCTCCGTGCAAGCCAAAGGCTATGGATTGGTTTCCAGCATGGAGGTTTCCTCTGCAGCCACCGTGCGGAGTTCATTGCAGTTCATGGCCGTCATTCTTTGCGTTGCCATGGCCCTACAAATCGTTTTCTCCCTGTTCATCATTCGCTCTCTCAGTGGCCCCATCATTGCGGGCGTAAAACAACTGATGGCGGTCGCCACGCAGGGCGATCTCTCCACGAATGTGGACCGCGACACCCTTTCGCGAGGCGACGAAATTGGTCAACTGGGCCAAGCCATTCAGGGGCTGATCGATTTTCAGCGTAAAGAGCAAGCCATGACCGGCGAAATGGCCGCCGGCAACTGGGTACTCGATGTCGCCCTGCGCTCCACTCAGGATGACTTGGGAAAATCACTGCAAATTTTGGTCGAAAAAATCAATCAAGCCCTTTCTCAAGTTCGCCTAGCGGTCGACGAAGTCAGTAGCGGCACCGGCCAAATCGCCAATGCCGCACAAAGCTTGAGCCAAGGCGCCACGGAAACGGCTGCGAGCCTCCAAGAAATCAGCTCTTCCGCCACCGAGATCGGACAGCAAGCCAAGCACAACGCCGAAACCGCCACACAGGCCAATCAATTGGCGGTCGCGGCCAAGACATCCGCCGAAACCGGCTCGCAGCGAATGAAAGGCCTGAACTCCTCGATGGCGGCGATTACCGAGTCCAGCGGCCAGATTGCCAAGATCATCAAGACCATCGACGACATCGCCTTCCAAACCAACATTCTGGCCCTGAATGCGGCCGTGGAAGCGGCGCGCGCCGGACGACACGGCAAAGGCTTCGCTGTGGTGGCCGAAGAAGTACGCAGCTTGGCCGCGCGGAGTGCCAAGGCGGCGCGCGAGACCGCCGACCTGATCGAAGGCTCCAAGGGCCGCGTGGAAGAAGGCAACCGCATGGCCAAGGAAACGGCGCAAGCGCTGTCTGAAATTGTGGAGAACATCGTCAAAGTCGGCGACCTCGTCGGCGAAATGGCTGCTGCCTCCAACGAGCAAGCACAGGGCATTGCCCAGATCAGCCAAGGGCTCGGCCAGATTGATCAAGTGACGCAACAGAACACGGCGACGGCCGAGGAAACGGCGGCCGCAGCCGAAGAACTCTCCGGACAGGCCGATGAATTGCGAGCGCTGATTTCTCAATTCAAGCTCAAAGGCGGGACGAGCACTGGGGCATCCCATCGGAATGTGGCTCAAGCAGCGCCAACCAAAAAAGCTCCGGCTAAGTCCACGAAATCCTTCAAGGCTTTGCCGAAACCCAAGGAACGCAAGCCATCCCCTCCCCCAGCTTCCCAGTCGACATCTGCCGGATGGGATACCATGGCAAAAGCGCCGCCCTCCAAGCCTGCCTCGAACGAAGACATCATTTCGCTCGAAGATAAGGATTTTGGTCGGTATTAACCCGCGCGGCGGATCCGCAGTTCAGGAATTTCAAGCCTGATGGTTCACCGCAAATGAACACGAATAGACGCGAATAGGAAGAGGATCGTTTCTTCCCTCCATTTGCGTGAATGAGCGTTCATTTGCGGTACAAGTCCATCGCTCTTCCCCTTCATGCCTTCATGAGTTCATGAATGGGTTCGAACATTTTTGCATGGCGGTTTCATAATTGTCAGACGCACAATTTTATTAAATTTTCATTAAACCTTTGGACAGATTGCCGCTCGGAAGTTTATAGTCCGTGGTGTTCGCAAGCGTAGTCCCCAAAACAAGGAGCTGAAATGAAGAAGTGGTTTGTTTTGAGTCTGTTGTTGGTCCTGAGCCTCTCTGCAAGTGCTGCACAAATTACCCTCGTCTCAGACTCTTGGTGCCCCTACACCTGCGAACCGGGTAGCGAGCTGCCGGGCTTCATGGTGGAAGCCGCTACGTTGATTTTGGGTGCAGCCGGGCATGAGGTAAAATATAGTTTGCTCGACTGGGACCAAGCCATCCTCGACGTGCGCGAAGGCAAGTTTATCGGCATTATCGGGGCCGATGCTTCAGAAGCAGAGGATTTCATCTTCCCGGAAGAGGGCATGGGAATATCTCAAAATAGCATGTACGTGCGCAAAGGCGATGCGTGGCGATTCAGCGGCGTGGCCTCGCTGGAGGGGAAGAAAATCGTGGCCCTCAATGGCTACGCCTATGGCGAGGAAGTGGACGACTGGATCGCCGCCCATGCCACATATGTCGATACGTTGGAACAGGCCGTAGAAGTACTCCTGAGCGGAAAGGCCGACGTGCTGTTCGAGAACGAATACGTGATGGGTTTGTTTGCGCTTCAGAACAACATTCAGGAATCGATCGAAACGGCGGGCCAACTGGAATCGGACAACGTGTATGTGGCGTTTTCACCCGCGATTCCTGAATCAAAGGAATATGCCAAAATCTTGACCGAGGGTCTCAAGGCCATGAAGGCGGATGGCTCGTGGAAGGCTCTGCTCGAAAAGTACGGCGTGGAAGAGTAGGTACCCGATGAAAATCACGGGCAAGCTCGTCGGACCCGCTCTGGCGGTGCTGGGGCTGGGGATTGGGTTGGTCGCCTTTGTCGCCTATGGAATTGCCTCGCGTTCCCTGTTGGCGGGGTCAACCGAGCACATGCAATATGTGGCAAAGAATATCGCCGAACGCGCCCAATCGTGGGTGGAAGAGCGTCAACGACAGGTGGAAGGCTGGAGCCGGCTGGATTTATTTGCCAATGCCATGGCCGACACCTTTATGGCCAAAGCGGCGCGGACTCAAGCCACGGGACTGTTGAAGGAATACGTCAAAGGCAACTCCACCTTTGAAACAGTCCTGCTCGTGAATGCAGCGGGCGATGTCTTGGCGTCTTCCTCGGATGCCGAGGTGGGGAGTCGTTTGACCGGACAAGACTATTTTGCCCAAGCCATGAAGGGCACTATGGTCGTTTCGGAACCCTACGAAAGCCGAACCTCCAGCAACGTGGTCTTTGTGGCGGCCCACCCCATCCGCAACAAGAGCAATGACGTGATCGGCGTTTTTGCGGGCGTCGTAGCGTTGCATAGTTTTTCGTCGACTCAGGTGGACTCTCTCAAGATCGGCGAAAAGGGCTATTGCTACCTGGTGGACAAAAGTGGCCTCGTTCTGGCGCATCCAAAGGCTGGAGACGTCTTGAAGCTCAACATCACCAGCCTCCCCTTTGGCGCCGATATCATGAAGGGCGAAGGCCTTGCCCGCTACACGCATGAGGGGATGGACAGCATTGTCGCCCTGCATACCTGCGGGAGTCTTGGCTGGATTGTGGCCGTGAAGGCAAACTATAGCGAAATCACTAGCCCCGCCCGCCGAATGGGCATCCTGAGCGGATGGATCGCTCTGGCCGTTCTGCTCGCCGGCGGCTTCATCCTATTCGTCCTGATCAAGCGCATCGTAAAGCCCATCGTGCAAATGACGAGCGCGGCCGAAAAAATCTCCGTGGGCGACACCGACGTGAATCTCACGCATGAATCCTCAGACGAAATCGGAAGTCTGGCCAACGCCTTCCGCCAAATGAAACAGAGCCTCTCCGATAAGCAGCAAGTGGCCCGCGAAATGGCGGCAGGAAATTTCTCGATCGATGTTCACGTTCTGTCTGAGCGTGATGGCCTCGGCGTTTCCATGCGCACCCTGGTCGAGAAAATGAGTGATTCCCTTTCGCAAGTGCGAACAGCCGTCAATGAAGTCAACAGCGGCACCAGCCAAATTGCGGATGCCTCGCAAACGTTGAGCCAAGGCGCCACCGAAACGGCAGCCAGTCTCGAGCAAATCAGTTCTTCGGCCACAGAAATCGGGAACCAAGCCAAACAAAATGCCGAAACCGCCACCCAAGCCAACCATCTGGCAACTGCGGCGAAAGAGGCCGCCGAAACCGGTTCCCAGCGGATGCAAGGCCTGAACTCTTCGATGGCCGCCATCACCGAATCGAGCGGGCAAATTGCCAAGATCATTAAGACAATCGACGACATCGCCTTCCAAACCAACATCCTCGCGCTCAACGCGGCCGTGGAAGCCGCGCGCGCCGGACGCCACGGCAAGGGCTTTGCCGTTGTGGCCGAAGAAGTGCGCAGCCTAGCCGCGCGTAGCGCCAAGGCCGCGCGCGAAACCGCCGATCTCATCGAAGGCTCCAAATCCCGCGTGGATGAAGGCAATCGCATGGCCAAGGAAACCGCCGAAGCGTTGGTCGAAATCGTGGGCGGCATCGTCAAGGTGGGCGACCTCGTCGGCGAAATGGCCGCCGCCTCCAACGAGCAGGCGCAAGGCATTGCCCAGATCAGCCAAGGGCTTGGACAAATTGACCAAGTGACGCAACAAAACACGGCCACCGCCGAGGAAACCGCTGCCGCCGCCGAGGAGCTTTCTGGCCAAGCCGATGAGCTCCGGGCCCTGACCGCTCAGTTTAAGCTGAAGCATGAGGAATCCATCCCCATCGCATCGCGTCCCAAGGCTAAACCCCAAGGGAAGAAGGTCGAGACACGGAAATCGTTGCCCGCTGTTGCCCACGTAACCGCCAAGCCTTCCGCCAAAAAAGCCCCTGCCCTCCCTCAAGAAGGCTGGGATGCCATGGCCAAGGCCCCTCCGACCAAGACGGTCTCCAACGAGGACATCATCTCGCTCGAAGATAAAGATTTCGGCCGTTATTGATCCCACATTCAACGAAACGATGTTGATTGTTGCCAGAGGAGGTTCTCAACCCGAACTTCTATTTGCGTGAATTCGCGTTCATTTGCGGTCCAACCGATCTTTATTCCATGCCTTCGAGGTTCTTGCAAAACGAACCCGGATGACACGGAGGTCGTCCCTCCAATGGCGTCAATAAGACGTTTTGGCTGATTTTTGGAGGGTCGGGCTCCGTCCCGACCGTTTTGGACGGAGTTTTGCAAGAGGCTCCTTCATGAGGGCAGATTCCTTCAACCGAGACCCCGCCACTTGGCCCCATTCTGAATTTTCTGGATATCCCCAGTCAAAAGGAGTATGTGGAGACCATTACAAAATTGTCTTCACCCGAAACAAAGGAATGTCCATGTCCTTGCCCAAAATTATTGAGGTGGATCGCGATCGTTGCGTGAATTGTCATGCCTGTATTGCCGTTTGTCCGGTCAAATTCTGCAATGACGGAAGCGGGGATTATGTGGAGGTCAACAAGGACCTCTGCATCGGGTGCGGACGTTGTCTCACGGCCTGTACCCACGACGCTCGCTACGGAATCGATGACTTTGACGCCTTCATGGATGCGGCCAAACGGGGCGAGCGCTTGGTGGCCATTGTGGCGCCCGGCGTGGCCGCCAATTTCCCCCACCAATATCTTCAGCTCAATGGTTGGCTCAAGTCGCTGGGTGTGCGGGGATTTTTCGACGTCAGCTTCGGTGCCGAGCTTACCATCAAGAGCTACTTGAACCATATCGAGAAAAACAATCCCGCCTCCGTCATTTCTCAGCCGTGCCCGGCCATTGTCAGCTTCATCGAAATCTATCACCCCGAACTGTTGCCCCACTTGGCACCCGCCGACAGCCCCATGCTCCACACCATCCGAATGGTGAAAGAATTCTATCCCGAATATCGCGATGCCAAGTTCGCGGTCATCTCTCCCTGCTGGGCCAAAAAGCGCGAATTTGATGAGACCGGCGTGGGCGAGTATAACGTCACCTTCAAGGCCATCGACGTTCACCTCAAGGCCAACAGCATCTCCCTCTCAACCTTCCCCGCAGTGGAGTATGACAACCCACCCGCCGAGCGCGCCGTTTTGTTCTCCACGCCGGGCGGTCTGCTCCGCACAGCCATGCGCTGGAACCCCGACGTTCTGTCCATCACGCGCAAAATCGAAGGTCAGGAATTGATCTACCCGTATCTCGAAAAGCTCAACAAGATGGTCGAGGCAGGCAAAGCGCCCAAACTCATCGATTGCCTGAATTGCGAGGCGGGATGTAATGGTGGGACCGCCACCATGAACATTCACACGCCACCCGATGAAATCGAATCGCTGATCGAAGAGCGCAACCGTGAAGTGCAGGCCCAGTACAAGAAGAAGGGCCTCCGTTCCGAAAAGCGCACGCAAAAAGCGTTGACGGAACTCGTCGAAAAATATTGGAAGCCCGGCCTCTATGATCGGCACTATGTAAACCGCTCGTCCAGCAACACGGTCGAGACGCCTTCCAATGCGAAGCTGAAAGAAATCTATGCCAGCATGCGAAAATTCAAGGAAGAGGATTTCTACAACTGCAATTCGTGCGGCTACAAAACCTGCGAAGGCATGGCCAAGGCCATCCATAACGGCCTGAACAAGCCGGAGAACTGCCACCACTACATGTTGGCGCTGGCCCATGAAGATCATGAGGCGGCCGAGCGGGAAGCGGCCTCCGCCCAGCAGTCGCAGGCGAAGATGAAAGAAATCATTACTACGGCCAACGACAATAGTGCCAATCTGGTCAGCGGCATCCGATCCCGTCTGGAACAGCTCCAGACCGTGATCAAGCAACAGGCGGGCTCCTTCCAGAATCTCAATTCGCGCGTGGGCGACTCTTCGGAGGCTCTGAAGCAGTTCCTCCCCATTGCCAAATCCATCGAGGATATCGCCTTCCAGACGAACATTCTCGCGCTCAACGCCAGCGTGGAAGCCGCGCGGGCCGGACGCTCCGGAAAAGGTTTTGCCGTCGTGGCCCAAGAAGTGCGAACCCTGGCCGAACGATCCCGCAAGGAAGTCGAACGCTTTGCCCCCTATATGGAAAGCATTCAGGCCAGCTTCGGGCGCATCTTGGCAGATGTCGAAACCGCTCTGACCCACACCCGCGATACCGAAAAACTGGCCAAGGCCATCGACGAAGATTCCAAACGAATTGGCGCACAAAATGCCCTTGCCACCATCGACTAGCTTTTTCAACCTCAACACAATCAGGAGATTCACATGGCCGAAGACAAAGGACGCAAAAACGACAGTTTGGACGAATCGTGGGATGATGACGATGGCGACGATGCCCAAAAAGATAAGTTTCTAACGTTCAAGATTGCGGACGAAGAATTCGCGATTCCCATTGGGCACGTCATCGAAATTGTCGGCATCCAGAAAATTACCGAAGTGCCCGATATGCCGGACTTCGTGAAGGGCGTCATCAATCTGCGCGGCAAGGTCATTCCCGTGATGGATGTGCGTCTGCGTTTCCGTCTTCCCTCCGTGGCCTACGACGACCGCACCTGTGTGGTGGTCGTTTCCGTGGGCGATGTCACCATCGGCCTCGTAGTCGACACCGTATCGGAAGTGGTCAGCATCCCCGAAACCAACATCTCCCCCCCACCCCGTTTCTCCAGCGCCACATCAGGCCGCTATGTATCGGGCATGGGTAAAATCGGCGAGGCCGTCAAAATCATCATCGACGCCGAAAAATTGTTGCGCGACGACGAATTGGCCGCACTGGCCCCCTAGATTTCGATTTGTGAAAAAATGAACCAAAGGAAAACGAGAAGATGAAAAAGATCGCATACTTTGCATCCGTGTTGGCACTGGCCGTCTCCACCCAAGCGGCTTCCTATAAGATTGCGGGATATCCCATTCCGCTGATGATTGAAAGCTCAACCTCTGGACTGTTTGTCGAGATCGTCCAAGAGCTTATCCAACGAACGGGCGAAGACTTCGAAATCGTGGTTTTTCCGGCCCAGCGTACGGTGGCCAGCTTTCACGCCGGCGAAATCGATGCCTTCTTTCCTGCGTTGGATGTGTTGATTGAAAAGGAGAAGGCCGCCTCCGAACCCATGTATGTCAAGTGCGACTTCGCCTTTACTCGCAAGGGCGAACCCGAGCTGAAATCCATTGCCGATTTGGAGGGGAAAAAGGTCGGAATCACGGCGGGCTACCCCTATGTGAAAGAGTTGACCACAAATCCTAAAATCACACTCGACATCGGCCCCAATGATGAGGCGAACATCCGCAAATTGTCGGCAGGCCGCATCGACGTCTTTGTCGTGGAAGAGAAGACGGGAGTGGTGGCTCTTCAACAGGCTGGCGTTGATAATGTGACCTATCCGGCGGGATCTCCCATTTCACAGCAGAACGTCTACATCGCCTTTCAAGCCACCGATGCAGGCAAAGCACAGGCCGGGAAATTCTCGAAAGCTCTTCAGGAAATGAAGCAAGATGGCTCCTTCGGGAAAATTATGGAACGCGCTAAATAACAGGGATATTCCGTTTAAATTGCGGGGGCATCGGGGCCCCCGTCCTGTTGTTGGCTATTTGTAGGATTGAGGTTTTCATGTCCAAAAAATCGTTGTCGATCACCATGCGTTTTGGCATTGCCATGACCGCCGTTGTTGTTGCGTTGTTGGCTCTATTCGGAACGTGGCAATACTTGACAGGCGTCTCACGCTTGCAGGGAGAGTTGCTACGCCTGGCAAATACAACGGCGGAACGTGCGGGATCCGCTGTTCAAATCCCTCTTTGGGAAATGTATGATTCAGCGGTGTTGGCTATCCTGAACACGGAAATGAAGGATGACAGCATTGTGGGTCTGTTTGTTTGGAATACCGACCACAAGGCCATCGTCCATGGCTATCTGCGGGATCCTGGCGGCAAACCCGTTGAATCCAAAACGGGGTTGGCCGATTCCAGTCAGGTGATTCAGGTCGAAGTTCCTATCCTGTATGTCGAAGACGGAAAAACCGAAGGGCAAACAATTGGCCATATGCAGGTGGCATTTTCACAACACACCATTGACCAAGAGAAAAAGCGCATCTTGTTATCCATCCTAACCTTCATCTCCATTGGCTTTGTGGTTGCTCTTGGTTTGTCTATTCTGGTCAGCCGTTCCATCAGCCGCCCCATTGTGTTGGGCGTGAAACAACTCACAGCCATGGCAGAAAATAGCCGCCGTTTGTCGGAATCGGTTCAGGTCATGGCCAGCGGTGATCTTTCTCAAGGGGTGTGGCTGGACCCAAATAGAAATGCGGATAGCCATTCCAAGGGCGACGCCTATGCGTCCCGAGGCGATGAAATCGGAACCCTCTTCCGTTCGCTCTCGGAAGTGAAACGGCAAATGGACGACCTGATTGCCGGGCTCCGGAAAATGTCCGACAACACCGGCAACTCTCTCCAGAGCGTTACTTCCATCACAGAAGAAGTGAGCAGCGGCTCCAATCAGATTGCAAACGCCTCGCAAAGCCTGAGCCAAGGCGCAACCGAAACCGCCGCGAGCCTCGAAGAAATCAGCGCATCGGCCACGGAAATCGGCCAGCAAGCCAAAGCCAACGCCGAAACCGCCACGCAAGCCAATGCGTTGGCCATGTCGGCAAAAAAAGCGGCCGAAACAGGTTCACAGCGGATGCAGGGACTCAACGCCTCCATGGCCGCCATCACCGAATCCAGCGCACAAATTGCCAAGATCATCAAGACCATCGATGACATCGCTTTTCAAACCAACATCCTTGCGCTCAATGCGGCTGTGGAAGCCGCACGCGCTGGACGCCATGGAAAGGGATTTGCCGTTGTGGCTGAAGAAGTGCGGAGCTTGGCCGCGCGGAGCGCCAAGGCTGCGCGCGAAACAGCCGACCTCATCGAAGGCTCAAAGGGGCGCGTGGAGGATGGCAACCGCATGGCCAAGGAAACGGCAGAAGCCTTGTCCGAGATCGTGGGCGGCATCATCAAAGTCGGTGACCTCGTCGGCGAAATGGCCGCTGCCTCCAACGAGCAAGCACAGAGCATCGCGCAGATCAGTTTGGGCCTTGGCCAAATCGACCAGGTGACGCAGCAAAACACCGCCACCGCCGAAGAAACAGCGGCGGCAGCCGAAGAACTCTCCGGACAGGCCGACGAACTGCGTGGTTTGATTGCCCAATTCAAGCTCAAAAGCCAAAGCGCCTCACCCCTGCGCCAACTGGCCAAGACAAACCCTAGCTAAGCCGATCTCTACCGGGGTCAAACAGGAGGCATTCTTGATGCACCATGAGAAAAATGTAGATCGATAATTGTCTGCCGGACCTTGGATCGACATCGGAACAACTTTTCCATTGGGTGGAGAGAATAAGGAGACCGTGATGAAATTTGGCATCCGCAGTAAGATATTTTTGTCCATGCTGGGCATCACACTCTCCGCGCTATCCATCCATGTGGGAATCACGGAAATCCGGAACGCCAAAACGGTAGCCATGGTCACGGACCGAGGCATTGAACAGGGGCGAAACTTCATTATCCACACAATCGATGAACAGAGAGAATTGGCCCTTTCATTCGCGCGCCGTTACGCCGCAGACGAGTCGCTCACCACGGCTTTTCTCGCTCAGGATCGCACCGCACTTGCCGCCCGGGTCGATCCTATCTACCAATCTCTTCACCAAAACAATGGTGTTTCGGTCTTTGAACACGGCGATGCCAAGGGTTCGGTCTTTCTCCGAGGCCATCGCCCCGACAAGTTCGGAGATGACAAAAGCGCGGACGCCGCCATCCAAGCGTTGCTCAACGGTGGCGAAGTGGGCGGATTTGTATTCGGCAAAAGTGGGTTAGCCATCCGGGGAATGGTACCCATCCGAGACAAGGGAATCGTGATCGGCACATTCCAGATTGGATTCAACCTCAACCAGGAAATGCTCGCCGATTTGTCCAAGTTGGTCGGCGACATCGCTTTTTTCGAAAAGGACACGCTAACTCAAACCACCTCCTCTAGCGAGTTGGGAAAAGTAGGAGAACACAAGGAGTCGGCCATTTTCCAGATTCTTGCCAAAGGAGAACCCATGGTTGTGGTAAACAATCGTGGCCGCCAGTCGACTTTCCTGCCGATGCCGGATCCCGTGACAGGTGGCGTTCTGGGCATGTTCCGGATTGATCAGGACATGTCGTATATCGCGCAACGCCAAAGGGGAAGCATGGCGATTGCCGCCCTCGTTATGGGCGCTATGATTTTGGTAATTGTGGTGGTGGCCAATTTCGTCGCCGCAGGCATCGCCAAACCAATCCAATTTGGAGGTCAATTGCTTGAGGCTGTTGCCCAACGGGGAGACACCACGGTGCAAGTGCCCGCAATCTACCTTGAGCGGAACGACGAGGTTGGGGTTCTTGCCAAGGGAATCGATGCGCTGGTCTGCCAACAACGCGGCGAAGCCGAGTTGGCGGCGGCACTAGCTGCGGGCGACTGGACACGGCAGGTCACAGTGAGATCCGAGCAGGACTCCCTCGGGAAAGCGTTGCATCAGATGGTGGCGCAAATTGGCCATGCGTTGACTCAAGTTCGTTCGTCGGTTGATGAAGTCGGCAACGGAACCAGTCAAATTGCCGATGCCTCCCAAAGCCTGAGCCAAGGCGCAACCGAAACCGCCGCGAGCCTCGAAGAAATCAGCGCATCGGCCACGGAAATCGGCCAGCAAGCCAAGGCCAATGCCGAAACCGCCACGCAAGCCAACGCGTTGGCCCTATCGGCAAAAACCGCAGCCGAAACCGGCTCGCAGCGGATGAAGGGACTCAACGCCTCCATGGCCGCCATCACCGAATCCAGCGCGCAAATTGCCAAGATCATCAAGACCATCGACGACATCGCCTTTCAAACCAACATCCTCGCGCTCAATGCGGCCGTGGAAGCCGCACGCGCCGGACGCCACGGCAAGGGCTTTGCCGTTGTGGCCGAAGAAGTGCGTAGCCTCGCGGCGCGCAGCGCCAAGGCGGCGCGCGAAACGGCCGATCTCATTGAAGGATCCAAAAGCCGTGTGGATGAAGGCAATCGCATGGCCAAGGAAACGGCAGAAGCCTTGGTCGAGATCGTGGGAGGCATCGTCAAGGTCGGGGACTTGGTCGGCGAAATGGCCGCCGCCTCCAACGAGCAGGCGCAGGGCATCGCCCAAATCAGTCAGGGACTTGGCCAAATCGATCAGGTGACGCAGCAAAACACCGCCACCGCCGAAGAAACCGCGGCGGCAGCCGAAGAACTCTCCGGACAGGCCGACGAACTACGCGGCTTGATTGCCCGATTCAAGCTCAAGAGCCAAAGCGCCTCACCCCTGCGCCAACTGGCCAAGTCAAACCCAAGCAACAACCCGGACGTCTCATAGAACCGTCCCTACCTTTTCGACCGATAGGCCCGCATCAAAATCCCTTGTTTTCGAATGACCCTGATCAGGTATGAAATGACACTCCCAAATCCTCGCGTAAAGCGGCGCTCATAAATCAATTGCACATCCAAGCTTGAGAGTACCGAGTTCTAGCCGTCAAGACGGTGCCGAATGTAGGCCCTGTTTAGTTTTGAGTTGAGATAGTTTGAGTGCCAGATCCACCCATCGGTCCACCAGTTTCCGGAAGTGCTTGAAGCGGGCCGTCTCGATCCGGATGGCGGCCAGATTTTCCGGTCGGAGATATTCCGACCGGCTTTTCATCCGGTGGGTATAGCTGACCTATCTATGAAATAGAAGCACCTTCCACTCTTCCCCTCAGTTCCTGAAATCACCTCGCCGTGCAAAATTCAGGTGGAAAACTTATTTTTCGCACCTGTTGATCAGCGGATGATGCGAAAGGCGCGCAGGGATTCCTGCACGAATTTTTCGACCTTTTCCTTGGACTTACGGCCATCGGGACCTTCGACACCGGTGTGAGAATCCACGCCAGCGGGATGGACGGCCAAAATCGCCTCGGCAACATTTCCAGCATGAAGCCCCCCCGCCAATAGAATTGGCCTGGGCGAAAATTCAACCAACCGGCGACTAATGTTCCAATCGTGAACGAGCCCCGTGGCCCCCTCTTGCCCCGTGGCTGGATTAAAGGTGTCGGTGATATAGGCGTCCACAAAGGGCGCAGTTTCTTCCACCAGTTGGCGCAATGCCTCTTCATTGCCCGCCCGCACCACGAGGCTCTTGAACACGGATAACCCCGGATCGCGGCGCTTGATCTCGCGTAGCTCGTCCACCGGAATGTCGCCGTGAAGCTGAATCACCCGTGCACCCAGTTGTTCGCAAAACGAAACCACATCGTCTGCGCGATTCAGGTAGGTGATCACAACGCCGTGAAAACCAAGTGGCAGATTCCGAATGAGGACGGCGGCATCCGCCTCCGACAAGTCCTCCTTGTTCACGGTCAGGCGCAACGGAAAACCCAACCAATGCACACCGGCATCCATGAGCAACCGCATTTCGTCCGCATCGCGGACGCCAGCAATTTGAATCAAGGGAAAGTCAGTTGCTTTCATCAAGGCACGAACGCCGGAATCTTGATGCGATAGTGGCGAATACTATTGGTGGGATAAGCCAAGTCAATCCACTCCGCCTCGTTGCCTCCCCCGTTCGTCACGCTGCCCAGGAAGGTCCAACTGGAAGGCGTAGGCAACTCGTTGTTGTTGCCTTCAATGTGATAAATGCGCCCCGGCACCGCTTGAAAAGTCAGCCGCAGACCGACGCCATTGGTCACCTTGAAAAGGCTTTCCCAACCGATATAGCTGCCGGGAGATAGCGGGTCGGTGCTGGCCACCCATTCGTTGTAGTTCGGGAATCCATCGCCATCGGCGTCGCCATTGGCGTTGTTGGTCATCGAACCGTTGAATCGCAGATATTCCCAATCGTCCGCGATCCCGTTTGCATTGGCATCCCAAGGCACGAGAATCGTCGCGGTGTTGGTCACCACATTCACGCCATCGTCCGCCGTGAACCAAACCACGTTGCTGGTGCCTGCCGCCCCCATATTGGTGACCCACCACGCAAACGTGCCCGTGCCGGAGTTGAAGGTGGCGGTGTACGGCAAAGCGCCTGCGCCCAGCGTGACGGGCCCGGTCTCCGGATCGAGCGCCGAAACCACGAACGAGTTGGTCGTGCCAATGGCGTTGGTGTACGGCCCTTGAGGTGTGAAGGAAATCGTGGGCGGATGATTCACCGCGATGTCGGAGAAGAATCCGAGCGTGAAGGAAATCGTGTTGGTGCCAAACAATTCGACCGTTTGTGTTTGGGCCAAGTTGCGCAGGGGAACCGAATCGAAGCCGGCCCCATCATCATCCGTGGCGGTGGTGTTCACCGCGCCCTGAAGCATCGAAAGGCGCACACCCGAAATCGTGGAGGTGGTGGTTAAGGTCACCACGCCGCCGGTGGCCGCGATGGAATCCAAGAAACCCCGCTGACCGCTCACCAGCAGGCTGGACAGATCCGGCGAGAAACCGTTCCGCACATAAAGCACGCCGTTGTTGGTGCTCACGGTGTAGTTCACCGCAAACGTCGCGGAGGTCGGCGAGGGCAAGGTGATGGTCTTGGAAATCTTCCCGTCCGATGACGTCAGTTTCCAACCATTGGTCACGCCAACCGTCGTCGCCGAATAGAGGTTGTTCACATAGTCACTGGTGCCCGCCCACCAATCTTTGAGGGCCGATGTGCGACGCGCTTCTGGATAGGCATTCGTCACGCCCTCCGACACCACACGATTGACGCTCCACGAACCTTCCTCTTCCGTGTCTTTGCCGGCATAGGACGCCAAATTGCCCACCATCTGGCGAATCCGTCCGTCCGGGGTTCTCAGCCAGGCGGCAATCATACGCCCGCCAATACGCTCAAATACGGCGGCAACCGATTGATTGTAGAGCCAGTATTCGTCTTCGCCATCGAGGTCGGAATCGAGGTTGGTGACCACCGTGGAGCCCAACCCCGCAGCGGCAGCAGCCCAAGCATCTACACGCGAATAGATCGCTGCTTTTCGCGTCTGACTTTGTGTGATGCGGGCAAAATCGACCAACCCTTGCCAGTTGGTGCTCGGATAGATGTAGCCCCCGCTGCTCCAGCGATCCAGCGCATGGTTATCTTCGTTGTGGAACGCGGTCTCAAACACGGATGCATGAATCACCTCGCCCGCCAGACGCTTGACATCCGGGTTGGAGATGGCCGACACCTGCGCCCAAGCACTGGAAGAAATGCCGCCCAGATAGGTCATGCCATAGGCGGTGGGATTCGTCACACCGGGCCGGGTTTGGAACTTCATGCCTTCCAGCCCTTCGCGGGGAGGATTCGCCGCACCCTGATACCAGTTGTCATAGTTTTCGCCCGTGGCGTGGTTGATCCAATCATGTGACTGCTTGGTGCTAGCGGTATTGCCACGATCGATCGGCGTCCACGTTTGACCCCACGGCAACGAGACGTTGCCTGCGGCAATATCTTCCAGCGAGACAAGCTGCATCCACGGATGATTCGCCAACCACCTCACGTTCAAATCGTACGCATCGGCCTGCGAGAGGTTGCTGAACTCTTCCCACATGCAGAAGATGGTGGCCACCTGATCCTGCTGACCGGAACGCGCCCGCCGATTGAACAACTCGCGCAACGGCGTGGCCAAACCGTTGTCTTCATTGCGGAAGCGATAGTCGTTGGCCGCATTGTTGATGACGAAGCAGTTCACACCATTGATCTTGTTGATTCGGTAGCCGTCATCGCCCAGCGCCACCTGGCGGCCATACCAATTCCAGATGTGCGTATTTTGATCGGCCAACGTGTAGCGGAAGCCCATGTCAAGAATCTTCTCGAAAACATCCCCATCCAACACACGCTCGGGCGACCAGAAAACAGAATTGCTGTTGATGTTGGCACCATAAATCCGGTTCAACGTATCCGAGGCCAACTGAATGTTGTGGCGATTAAAGGCCGGCGTGAAATACGGAACGATGTGGTCGGAATAGGTGCTGGCCATCAGCGTAATCACATTGGTGGAAACCAAGTCGCGGATCAGGGCATTCAGGCCGGGGCCAGATCGCCACGAGGGTCCATTGGACTTCACAGCCGCCCACTCCAACGCAATCGCCAGTGTGGGCGTGACGTGCAGGTTCAACGGAGCTTGGTAGATGCCATGGATCTTGATCGGCCGCTGATAGCCCGCGCCGGCGTTATCATCCACACTGGAATGCAACGAACTGCCCGGCTGAATGGCTTGATTGCCATGAGAAAGCAACGCAATCTTCGCCGATTTCCCAATGTCGTTGTCTGCATTGCGCCCGATCCATTGACCGACCTCGCCATTTTGGGAAATCCAATCCTGATCGCGCCAATAGTCGGAACAGATCCAATCATTCCGAATGCTGTCGCAGAAGTCGGAACGGCCGCCAATATCTCCTGCGCCGGGCTTACCATCTGCGCCGCACGAGTTGCAGGTTCCATCCTTGGTGGCATACACTTGGAAATTGAGATTGTCCGAAATCCCATTCCAGCCCGCTTGGATCAACGCCTCGCGAGAAATGGAAAACTCCACCGCATCCAGCTCCGAATTGAAGTAGGCACCGTGGAAGCCGCCCGGAATGACCACCACGCCCGCATCCGTTAAACTGTCCCACGCGGTCAGGGTATTGATGGCGGGATTCTGGTCCACATATAGATTTCCGTTCTGACTGTCATAGACCGCCACAACGGCTTCCCACTTCATCGCGGTGCGGGTGTCCACTTCGTCAGGCAACGCGGCCTCGCCCGTGGCCGGACTATTGAAGTCGATCGCCACATACACGTTCAACGCGTTTTCTTCCGCATGGGCCTGCAAGTTCTGGAAATCGACGCGGAAGTACACCTTTCCATCGAGCGATCCACCATCGCGCATGTAGAAGGCCACCATGTCGCGAGAAGAGTCATAGCCATCCCAACGGCGATAAATATCCACCGCTTGACTGCCGCCATTGTTGTACGTGTCCAGCGCAATCAGATCGTCCAGTTTCCAGTCGGTGAACTCGACATAGTTCGTCCGGCCGTTCACCGCGCCCAATGCCGCACCCTGCCCAATCGTGAGGGAACCCGCTGGAGGTGGCTCCCCACCCGGATCATCATAGGCGCGCGGATTTGTTCCGTTCTGAAGCTCGACCAAATTCGAGAAGCCATCTCCGTCCGGGTCCCCCTGAGCGCCGTGTTCAACGCTCGAAAGGATAACTCCCGTTCGCATACTCGTCGCACCCATCACGCCCGAATCCAGCGGGTCGAGGCTGAATCGCGATTCCCACCCATCCGGCAATCCATCGGCATCCGTATCGGGATTCAAGGGATTGGTTTCTTGCCATAACTCGCCCACACTCCACACACGATTGGAATTGCTGTCTCCATCGATGACGCCATTGAAGTTCTTGTCTTCACCATAGCCATCGCTGAGCCCATCCTCGTCCGTGTCTTGGTCGTTGGGATCGGTTTCCTGCCAAGCGGGATCCCACTGGCCGGTCGGCCAATCGCGCTCGGCCCACGGATCCCACGTCGGCTCGATGATGGCACCATCGCCATTCACCCAACCATTGCGGTCCTGGTCCTCGATGCCATCGGGAATGCCATCATAATCCGTATCGGCATTCGCAGGGTCTGTGGTGCTTCCGCGCAAGCGCTTCGAGCGGTCGCCGCCCTTGCTTTGGCTGTCCACGCTAGGCACCTTGCCGTAATTGTCCAGCGTATTGTAGAAAGGCGGGTCCATATCCGCCATGAAGTTGAGCCACCCATCGCCGTTGGTGTCGGCGTTCGTGTCGGTGCTGGCCGCCGGCACACGCCAGCCCACTTCGAGACCGTCGGGAAGCCCGTCACCATCCGTATCAGGACTCTCGGGCAGGCTGCGCCCAAAGGCATCGCGCGAATGAATATCACCGTTGACCCAGAATTCCGGATTGGGCTTGTAGCGAGGATCCGTGTCGGGGAAGCCATTAGGCAAGGGCGTCAAGGTGTTTTCCCACGTGTCCTGCAACCCATCGTTGTCGTGATCCAACGTATTGGTGCTACTGGTGTCCACAATCTGCAACAGCTTCAACGTCACGCCACGCGAAGCGCTATTGGTCTTGTTGGCCGCATCCTTCACCCACGCGGTGAATCGATAGGTGCCCGCCGTCAGATTACTCCACGAATAATCCCAATACAGCGTACTGCCAATACCACTGGTGGTGGCCGCCGACAGGGTACCCGTGTAGCCCGTCGGAGAGGTGAAGAACACGCCCGTTTGAATGCCATTTGTTCCCGTCGACAGGCGAATGCGGGTCGTGCGCAACGAGGCGTTCGATGCCAGCGCAGAAGCCGGCAAATCCGGCAAGACAATCACATGGGGCCGCCCGTCGCTACCGAGTTCCGGAGGCTCGGTGATGATGATCGACGGTAGCAACTCGCCACGCGTCTTCACTTTTCGGGTCGCCAGCAAGGTGGGATAGCCCGCCCGTGTGCCCACAATCTGGAGGCCATGCAACCAATCCGGGCTGCCGTTGTACACATTGGGCATCGTGAAGGTGATGGTGTTCTCGTCTGGATAGTTCCACTGATGCCGAAGGTTGATGTCGGAAGCAGAAAGAACACTGCCATTGGCCGGATCCCCCCCATTCTCGCTACTATTCAGCTTGATCGTAAACAAGGACAACGCCCCTGCATCGTCCAGCCCTGACGCAAACGAGGACGAATATTTTATGCGAACATCCCAGCCCGCTTCCACCAAGTCGCCATCCTGAGCCGGCCAATCAAAGTAAAGGCGATAGACATCGCCGCGCGGTTGCACGGTTCGCTCCAGTTGGGCCACATGGCCCGCTGTCGCTTCCGCAAGGGTGGCATTCGTCCATACGGCGCGTTCGGTGCTGGACCATTCGCGTAGGCGAACCTTGATGGTAGCCGTGCCGCCCGTGGCCAAATTGGCATAGGTGAAACGCCAAGCTTGCGGATACGTGCGGTCCATGTTGTCGGGGGTCATCGAATAGGCTTTTTGCCACGAGACGATTCCGTTGGATGTCCACGTCGTATCTTCATTCAAATCGGTAAAGGGTTCGCCCATGTCATAGCTTCCGTTGCCATTGGCGTCCGTATACGGCTCGAATCCATCGCCGTTACCGTTGGCTTTTCCGGTGGGCGCATCATCGTTGGAGACATCGGCGTCTTCGATGCGATACCACACTTCCTTCACCGTAGGATCGGTTCGCACCACCACGCCATATTCCGAACCACTCAGCATGTCGCCATCGTTGGCAGGCCACTGGACATATCCTTGCGGCGTCTCCGCATCCAAATAAAAGGTCTGTTTAAACGTGTTGTAGACGGCCGAACCATCGTTTCGATTCAAAAAGGCTCGCGCGGAAAGCATGTGGAATCCGTCTTTCAATCCCGTTGCCGTGTCACCGTAATCAGCATGTGGACGATACTGGATGGTCGTCGCATTGATGTTGGTGACTTGCCACACGCCCATCATCTGAGCCTTGCGGGAAATGTCTTCAAGGCTTCCCGGCCAGACCATATCCCACCCATTCCCGTTATACCCTTGCTCCCGTGCCGAGCCCACCTTGTAGCGGAAAACGGTACCTGCGGACATCGGCGGAACCGTGGCTTCCCACCAATCGTTGCTGTCGGCACCCTCGCCCACCCATGCGCATTCAACCACCTTTGTCGAAACATTTCCAGGCGCCCCACCCGCCCCCTCGGGCCATGCGGTTCCATTGGTCGTGTAATAGAGGTGCAAGCGATTTCCTTGCACCTTGGGCGTCTTAATGCCGAGATAGTTTGTCGAACCGGCAGCATCAGCCAGCGGAGGCCAGAACTGCGCATTTTCCCATCGCGGCCCATCCTGCATCCCCTTTGGATCGTGATAAATCCACGAAACCGTCGTAGTACCATCAAAATTGTTGCTCCCTGTCGAAAGATTGGTGCTGAATCCCGCCGTTCCAATCATTCCGCTATACGTTTCCGCCCCGGCCGACCCCATCTGATTACGGTTGGAATCCACCGCCGCAAATTTTTCACCCCAAATACGCTTCACAAAACCAGCCTGTTCATAGCCGAGATAGACGTCGTTGGCCAGAGCGGGCGGGTTGTCGCGAGGATCGCCGCCCGGATGATTGGTGTTGTTCAAATTCATGCCGCCATCGAGCTTCATCATCACATTGCCCGCCGACCCATCCACGCGCGCCACAAAGCTCAAATTGGAGGGACTGGTCACACGCGGCAAATCAATCGAATACGAAAAATCAGTCGAATTGGTATCCGGCAGGCCGTACGGATTGAAACCCGCGTCGCCATCCGGCCCATCTTTGCGCGTCACCTTCACGGTGCCCACCTGCTGACCATCTTGGTAGACCGTGACCGGCTTGCCGCCAAAGCCCGTCCACAGTGGAGCCGGATCTGGATTCTTGTATCCAAAAATGAAATAGCCGCCGGGGGGAACAATCGTCGTATCCAGCGCCGAGGCGTAGGTATAAAATCCCTTGTAATAGTCGGAATAATTGTACAGATAGGCATCCGAACCATACGGCCCGCCACTTTGATGCGGGAAACTCACGTTGGCGGAAATGCTTCGTGCCTGCCCATCGGCATAGTTATCATTCAACATCACCAGCATGGTCACGTGGTCAGCACCCGTACTGCCCGCTTGACGCCAATCCAACCGCTCCCACGCCACATAGTCGCCATCGCTGTAGACGCCACGCTGATAGCCTCGAGCAAACTGTTCATGACAGTACAGCAAGTTAGGAACGCGATTATCTCCCCACTGCCCTAGGAACGACGTATTGGCCCAGCGCGGGAAGGCGCCGCCGCTCTCCCCGAGCGTCTCGGCGTGATAGTTGCCATCCGTATAGAGCAGTCCCAATCCTTCGCGCAAAAAATAAAAGGCGTGCTGCAGTTCTTTGCAGGCCACATAATCGTTGTCATGACTCTGCGCATGCATCACACCCAGATTGGGAGAGAAGCCTCCATAGCCCGGATTGTCATAGCCCGTCAACCCGTTCCACATGCTGCCCAAACGACCATTCAGCTCATTGCGAAGATCGTTGTCCACCAAGCGCATTCCCGCCGACCAATATCCACCGTATCCGGGCGGTTGCCCCAAATGCTCGCCAAACAGCACCGCGTCGTCACGCGGAATCTCCGTATTAAACGCGCTGTCTCGATGATTCGCCCAGTCGCTATACCCACGGCTCATGTTGAACTGCCACTGAACATTTCCGCAATACCCATCTTTACTGGCATCATCATTAAACTTGCCAAAGAAATAATCCGGCACATGCTTCACAGCATCCAAACGCAACCCGTCCAACTTGGTCGTCTGCATCATCCATCGAGCACTGCGGCAAAGATAGGCCCCTACATCTTCGTTGAAGAAATCCGGATACTGAGCCAATATGTTGGTGGTCAGCCCGTTATTCGTGCCAAATCCGATATAGAGGTTGGCATTGGTATCACCGGACCAATCCCACGGATTCCATAGCGACGGATCCGCCGCCAAGTTCGGCATGCGATCGTAATACTCCGGATTTGCCGGATGCCGCACATAGCTGGGTTTGGGATGCCAATCTCCTTCATTCAGACCATGATTTTGGTTCGGCGTCTCATGCGCAATGTCGATCAAATCGGATAGGCCCAAATGCATCACCTGCCAAGCGTCGGTCCAATCCCGACAATTGTCCCAGCGGCGGTAAAACCCGTCCTCCGTCCGTCGCACATGAAAGTCTTCCGGCAACATTCCCGGATACACATCCACCGGGGTACTTTCGTTATAAGCCGGAATGTCGAAGGCCCGGTGGTTCATGATGTTGTCGGCGTACACCCGGATGCCAAACCGATGCGCCGTTTCAATCATGTTCAACAGCTCCGCCTCCGTTCCATAGCGGGTCGTCACCGTGCCCCGGTGGCTATGCCCGCCCAAGTCAAACGGATCACACAGATCATATCCCACAGACAGCCCACCGCTCCCCTTTGTCGGTGGCGGAATCCACATGGAGGAATATCCCGCCTCCGCCAACTCGGGCATCTTATCGGCGATTTCTTTCCAAGTCGTGTTGAAATACTGCAACATGGCCTCGCCCAAAGCCACCGATGGAGACAGGCTTGCAAGCCACGCCGCCACAAGTGCCCACCTCGCCCCACGCCATGAAAACAGACCTGATCTCATCTGTACACTCCTCACCTTTTTTTCTATCCCCCACAACACCCGGCGAAGGAAAGATTTTAGGTTGGTTCAAACTCTTGTGAGAACCATACTGCGCAATCGAACCAAGCTCAATGCAAAAACGCTTCACTAACCCACTTTTCTTGCACATGCCCAAACCACCCCGAATGGGCTTCCTCATGAGCCTCTGACCAAACGCCAGACAGTGTTGTTGCAAGGCCGTTGGTAGGGCGCGACCGCCGGGCGCGCCGAATGGTCTCCATAATCATGACGCCCATGGATGACAGGATGGGTTCGGCGAAGCCACCCTACCTTTCCATCCGTGTCCATCGGTGTGAATCCGTGGTTCAGGAGATTCACGGAGAGGGAGGAGTCGGAAGATTCACTTCTTGGCGGCCTTGGCGAGAGAGGGATTGGGGGCTCCATGTCCCTTGGATATTCAAAGTCAATGAATCGCGAATATACCCCCAAAAATTAAATTTTACTTTGCCTCTTGCCAAAACGGACAAGCTAGTATAACGTTTTACCAGCGTATGAAAACAAACCTATCCATTCGAATTGCCGCAATCTGGCTTGGCTCCATTCTCTTGCCCTTGGGGGGAATCGCGGTCCACCCCCACGCCAGCATCCCGACACTTTCCGCCCTTCCGGCCGAGCAACCCCAAGACCTCTTGGATGCCGAACAGAATGCCGCCCGCCTCGTGGATGCCATCATCCAAATCGAATCCAATGGCAATCCCCGCAAAGTGGGCCGCCATGGCGAACGGGGACTCATGCAGATCAAATCCGGAACGTGGCGGGACATGACCATCCGTATTTTTGGCAAGCCCCTTCCTTTCGATCAAGCCTTCGACCCCGCCCTGAATCGCCGTGTCGGCACCGCCTATCTAGCATTTTTGCAGGAACGCATTCTTCCCCGTCAGAAGGAATGGCGCGCCGACGAACGAGCTCTTCTGCTGGCCGCCTACAACGCTGGCCCGGGACGATTGTCCAAATCCCGTTTCGATCTCGCCCGCATGCCCGCCCAAACTCAAGATTATGTCGAGCGCGCCAGCGCCTTGCATGATGTCTACCTCGAGCAAATGGCTTCCGCCTTCCGTCAACAACTGCTCGCCTCCCGAGCGGCCCCCTCCACAGGCATCTAAAGGAATCCAAGTGGATCTTGCCTGCCAGCGCCTCGCCAAATTCCAGATTTCTCGTGATTGACAACCACCCTTTCTGCCTCCACAATGCCTCACTTTGAAAATGCACCTTGCGACGATTTTTCAGCAAGAATCCCTCAATATAGAAAAGGAATGAACTGATGAAACAGACTGCGTATTGGATGATGGCCGCCATCGCTGTGGGCTTGCTCATAACCGGTTGCGACAAATCGAAGGCGGATGCCCAAAAGAAATCCGAATCTCTCAACTCTCTCACCCCTCCAGCCGATTTGACACAAGCTCCCGTTGCGGCATCCGACGTCGTGGCCCTCCCAGAGGTCGATCCGACCGAACTCGTCGCCAAGGTAAACGGCAAAGACATCACCGAAGGCGATGTCCAAAAAGTCTTATCTATGTTCATGAAGCAAATGGGCGGCCGCATCCCCCCCGAGCAAATGGCCACGGCCATTCCCCGCATCCGCGAACGCATTGTGGAAGAGCTGATCATGCGCAACGTGATGCTGGATGCCGTCAGCCAAGAAGGCATCAGCCTCTCCGATGCGGAGTTTGCCGAAGTCAAAGCCGAGCTTTCCGAAGAACTCCCCCCCGGCACCACCCTCGAGTCCTATATGGCTGAGACCGGAACCACCGAAGCCGAAATGCGCGAACAAATGGCCGTCCGCAAAATGATCATGGCGAAGGCCGAATCCTTGGCCAAACCCACCGACGAGGAAATTCAAGCCTTCTATTCCGAAAACAAGGAAGGCTTCAGCCAAGGCGAAACCGTCACGGCCTCCCATATCCTCATCAAAGTGGATCCCACCGACGATGACGCCGCCAAAACCGCCAAGCGCGAACGTCTGGAAGGACTCCGCAAACAACTCACCGAGGGCGCCGATTTCGCTGAACTCGCCAAGTCCAATTCCGATTGCCCCAGCGCCAGCGCCGGCGGTGACCTCGGCAGCTTTGGCCGCGGCCAAATGGTTCCTGCTTTCGAAGATGCCGCCTTCGCCCAAACCGTGGGTTCCGTGGGCGAAGTGGTCGAAACCCAATTCGGCTTCCACCTCATCAAGGTGTCCGAACACAACACAGCCAAAACCTTGGAATTCGACGAAGTCAAAACTCGCATCAGCGACATCCTCTATTCCCAAAAACAGCAGGATGCCGTCAAAGAATACGTCGATAGCCTCCGTAGCAAAGCCTCCATCGAGCGCTTTGGCGCTGTTCCCTCCGAAGAAACCCAGCTCCAACTCGATGTCGAAGAAGAGCAAGTCGTGGAAGAAGTTCCCGCAATCGAAGAAGTCGTCGCCGTCGAGGAAGTCGTTGTCGAGAAAACTCCCGAAGTCGTGGAAGAAGTCGCCGTTTCCGTGGAAGTGCCCGTTGTTCCAGAAACAGCCGAACCTCCGGCCGTCGAAGAAGTCAAAGAAGTAACCGCGACGGCGGCCGAAACTGTCGTCAGCGAGGTGAAAGAAGTCGTCACCGAGACCATCCCCGCCGCCGCCGACAAGATGGCCGAGGAAGCCAAAGAGTTAGGTGAAAAGGCAGCCACGGCCGCCACCGCCATCGTCCAAGATGTGCAGGAAAAGCTGCCCCCCTCCGAGCCAGTTGCCGAAACCCCGGCCCCGACAGCCGCTGAATAATTCGCCATTCCCGTACTGGAACCCAAGCCCGGCATCTGCCGGGCTTATTTTTTGCATCCTCCAAACGTCTTGAATAACCCCAACGATTGACTCCTGCGTCCGCTTTCGGCACAATCTCCCTCATTATGAAAAATCAATTCTCCCCAGTCATCCTTCAAGAAAATCGCAACCGCGCCCTTCTCGCCGACTCTCTATATATGCGCCGCGAAGTCGTTTCCTCCGTCCCCCCTCTGAGTCTCGACATTGAACAAATTTCTCGCCTGACCGATGACGACATCACCCTGTTTGAAGCCCTCCAAATCGATGCCGCCCGCCTTGCCATCGAGTCGGTCGCCTCGCTTTCCAAAATCAACGAAGTCGACCACATGGGTGGCGGCCTAGACCTGATCCCCCCCCTCCTGCTAACGTTGGCGCTGGTCAACCGAGTCGAACGAGATTTCACCATCGAAAACGCCCACACTTCTATCGGCTATTACTCCGCCCTCTCCGTCCTCGGCTATCTCGACAGAAACCGCGTCATCGACACCTTCCGCCGTGGAATCGACATTCCCGGACACGTCTCGTGGGTTCCGGGGGGGACTCAACTCAACGGGGGTCGTCTCGGCGTCATGATTCCCACCGCCATCGGCCAAGCCCTCGGAAAACGCGCCGCCTATGGATCCGATGCGTGGGTACTTTGCCATTGCGGCGATGCCGGCTGGATCTCAGGCCATGCCCTCAACGGTTTCCATGCCGCCCACGTTCACAAGGCGCCCGTCACCTTCATCATGCACCGGAATGGCATCCAGCTTTCTGGAACAACCAAGCAGATGACAGCCAAGGACCCTCGTCCTATCCTCGAAGCGCTGGGAATCCAGATTCTGGAAACCCCGTCCCTCTACAACATTTCAACCCTCTGGCAAACACTCCGTGAGGCCAAATCGCTGGCTCGAAATGGCGTCCCCACGCTCATCTTCCCCACCGGCAAGAACGATGTTCCCCTTTCACAAATCGGCGAACGCTTTGGTATCTCCGCCGAATTGTCCGCCTTTGCCAACAAAAACGGTGTCCCTCTCGATACGTCGGTCTGGTTGCCCGGTTGCCTCATGAGCTATCGCGATGTGCCCTCCATGCTCGAGTGTCTCTTCGTCGTCAATGGCCTTCCCGGTGGCAAAGCTCACCACGACGGACACATGAAGGGCCGCGACCTGCAAGCCCTACTGGCCAATCCCATGTTGCAGCCTTCCAACGCGCACCAGAAAGCCTTGCAAAACTGGCGCTCCCTTTCGCCCGTATCCATCACCACCACCGCCCGCCCGACTCCGGGCGCCGAAAATCTACTCCTTCCCGCCGACGCCCTGGCCAAAGCCGATGCCGGTCTCCCCGCCGCCGGCGGCAAGTGGATCACCCCCCGCGCAGGCGTCGCCAATGCCTATGATCTCGTCGCCCGAACTCATCCGGATGCCACCTTCGTGCTAGATTGCGACCTCGCCCCCTCCACCAAGGTGGATCTGGCGTTGAAAGTGCTCGATTCCGACCACCAATTCCAGCTTTCCATCGAAGAACAAATCGCCACCTTCATGGCCAACGGCTTGGCCATGTCCACGCCCTCCCCCAAGCTGGTCGTTTTTGCCACCTTCGCCGCCTTCTTTGAAGGTATCGCCCGCGAAGGCATGGAAATGTGGCGCTATCAACGCAACCTGAACGGCTCGAACGAAGGCCTGAATGTCACCTTCCACCTCTCCCACGTAGGCTCCTGCACCGGACGCGATCACTTTTCCGGCTGGTCCCTCGACTGGATCAACCTCGCCATCGGCTACCTCCCTTACCTCGACCGCTTCTATGCGCCCGCCGATGCCCGCTCCGCCTTTGTCGCCATCTGCGATCTCGCCGCACGTAACGGCGCCCACATTCTGGGAATCCCGCGCGACAACCTCCCCATCCTCGTGAAACAAGGAACCACCGAACCCCTGTGGCGATCCGACACTCCTTGGACGGATGTCAACCAACTCCGTACCCAGCCCGGCGCCAAGAAAGCTATCCTTGCCTTTGGCGCTACTGCCTTTGTGGCCGCCGAAGCATCCGACAAACTCGCTGCCGAAGGCATTTCCGCCGACGCCTGGGTCATCAATGGTCTCCCGCTCGACAATGGACGCCTCGCCGCACTATTCAAGCAGTACCCCGAAGGTCTTGTCACCATCGAAGACGGCCTCATTGGCACTCCAGAACAAGGCCTGCGAGGCTTTGCCAGCCTTGTCAGCGGTGCCGCTCATGGCAAGAAACTTCCTCTCCTTCACCTCGGCATCACCGATCCGCGTATTGCCCCCTCCGAAGGCCATCTCGAACTCTGGCAATACTTCGGCATCGATGCTCCCGCCGCCATCGCCGCCGTAAAGGCTCTCTAGATCCAGCCATGAATCTCATAGAGGAAATTCACAAGCTCAAGGCCGAGCGCAACGCCCTGATTCTCGCCCACAACTATCAGGTGCCCGACGTTCAGGACATTGCCGATTTCACAGGTGACTCCCTCGAGCTATCGCGCAAAGCCACTGAAATCACCACCGATGTCATCGTGTTTTGCGGCGTCCACTTCATGGCCGAAACCGCCGCCATCCTCAATCCAACCAAAACCGTGCTCTTGCCCGACTCCCACGCCGGCTGCCCCATGGCCGACATGATCACGGGCGACCAGCTCCGCGAATTCAAAGCCACCCACCCCGGCGCCAAAGTGGTCTGCTACGTCAATTCCACAGCCGATGTGAAAGCCGAAAGCGACTGCTGTTGCACCTCCGGAAACGCCGTCAAAATCGTCCAACAGTATGCCAACGACGAAGTCCTCTTCGTCCCGGACCAGCACTTGGGCAGCGTCGTTGAGGAAATCCTCGGCCGCAAACTCGTCCTCTGGCCCGGCTATTGTCCCACCCACGCCCGCATCAATCCAAAAGATATCCAAGACCTCAAAGCCGCCCATCCCCTCGCGCTGGCCATCGCCCACCCGGAATGCCCCAAACCCGTCCGAGTCGTCTCCGACCACATTCTTTCCACCGGCCAGATGTGTACGTTCGTCCGCGACAGCTCGGCCAAAGAATTCATCGTGGCCACCGAAGAAGGCTTGATCCACCGCCTACGAAAAGACCACCCCTCCAAAACCTTTTATCGCGTATCCCCCTTTGCCGTCTGCCCCAACATGAAACGCATCACGTTGGAAAAAGTGCTGTTTTCCCTCCGCGAGATGAAATCCGTTGTTCACGTCGAAGAACCCATCGCCTCTCGAGCCCGCCGCTCCATCGAGCAAATGCTCGCATGGTCGTAGCCCCCCCCTAACTCTTCCGCCTATTTCCCTGAGGCCGTGCCAATCTTCGAACGTAGCGCCGCCTCCGCGATGCTCCGCCCATCGCGCAGGCGCGGGGTCACACGCGGCACCCACATCATCCGGCGCTTGGCGCGCAACACCATGTGATGCTCCGGCAGGAAAAAGAAAATCACATCCAATAGTCCCGCCAACCAAAAAATCGGTGTAAACGCCGCATAGACCGCCGCCGCCCGCTTCAACCGTCGCTCATTCAGCGCCGCCGGTTCGCACGACGAAGGAATCACTCCTGCAAACAACTCCGCCAAAAGACTTGCGAACTCCATAAAGAAGCGCCCAATTCCAACCGTCTCCTGCACGTCAAACCCATCTTTCAATACATCGAACAATTCGGTCGGAGTAAACCCCGGATGCACCATCGGCCGCGTGGGATCGGTCAAACCAGCCACTCGTCGAAAAAATCCAACCACCGAACGCCGTTTCCGACGGACATGTAAAATCAGTCTTGTCTTGGATCGCATCACCCGATGCAACTCCGCCATCAAATCCGTCGGGTTCTCCACATACTCCAGCATTTCGCTCAAGACCACCGCATCAAACGCCGCGTCCTCGAAAGGCAACTTGGGCAACGCCGCCAAATGGATATGCCCGATTCCCGACTCCGCTAACAATTCCGCCTGCGTCTCCGAAGCCGCCACACTGGTCCAGATTCCGCCCCCCCCTCCGCCCGCATTCTGAAGGACAGCACTCAGCGCCTCATCGCCCGACATTTCCAGCACCTGCTGCCCCCCCACCTTGTCCAGCAACCGCATCTCCCGCGCCACCAAACGCCGACGCAAAGGAGAACGCAGAAAAATCTTCATCCGTTGCTGGACGATTTCAGGCGTAATTTCGCTTGGAGGGGCCTCGCTCATATTGGTTTGGAACTATGCCTCATATTCCCCAACCTTGTCCAGCACAGACCCCGTCCCTCTCCGATGGCTTCGAACTGTTTTCGATACTCTTTTCCTTGCCACCCATCGTGTCCCCGTGCATCATCCCTCACCAAGTTCGATCCATCTGGAGAACGGCTTTACACTAAGGCCCGTCCTCGAGGAAATCCCAATATGATTCGCACGTTTGTCTTCAGCCAAGGGCGATTGATCAACCAGGACCTTTCTCTGGATCTCCTCCGCGTGGTCCTCTACGACGACGATGTCCAACTGTGGGTCGACATGGAGAAGAGTACGCCCGAAGAAAATAAGGCTGTCCTCGAAACGGTCTTTGATTTTCATCCCCTCGCCATTGAAGACTGCGTGGCCGTCACCGAACGCCCCAAAATTGACGACTACGGCGACTACATCTTCATGGTCATCCATGCCGTCGATTACATCAACAGCCGACATGTCTTCCAAACCACCGAGCTCAACGCTTTCGTCGGCCGCAATTTTATCGTGACCTTCCACGACGAGCCCCTTCGTAGCGTCTCCGTCATCTGCGACCGCATCCAGAAAAAGGGCCATGCCCTTCCCCGCACGCCCGACCTTCTCGCCTATCAAATTCTCGACTCCCTCTTTGATAACTACCAGCCCGCCCTCGACGAATTGTCTGCCGAGCTCGCCGCCCTCGAACATCGTGTTCTGCTGGGCGAGACCAAAGAGGTTCTTCCCGAAGTCGTGAATCTCCAAAGCGAAGTCCAACGCCTTCGCCAGATCATGGCCCCTCAGCGCGAAGTCATTGCCCGCATGATGCGCGGCGAATTTTCAAAAGTCATCCGTGCCCACCTCACTCCGTATCTGCGCGATCTTCAAGATCACCTTTCCAAAATCAGCGATCTGGCCGAAACCTACCGCGAATCGCTCACCAGCACCCTGCAAATCCATCTCAACCTCCAACAAATGCAGATCAATCGCGTCATCAAAGTGCTGACCATTTTGGCCACCCTTTCGATGCCCATCCTGCTCATCACCAGTTTTTACGGCATGAATATCCAGCACATGCCCAACACCACTTGGCCCTCTTGGCCTTTTGCCTATCTCTACATCATTGGAATCAACGCCGTTCTCATCGGAAGCCTCTATTGGTTCATGAAACGACACAATTGGTTGTAACCCCAAACAGGAGCCGCCCATGAACATGCGCCTCACGTTGACTTCTCTTGTTCTCTTCACCTCCCTCAGCCTTTCCGTCGCCCACGCTCAACAACGCGTCGATTTCGAGCGCAAGAAATTCGACCGCTCCCGCTTCGACCGTCCCGGCCAAACCGAATCACCCACCCCCACCACCAGCCCCACCACGGTGCCCCTTGCATCCCCCACTGCCACCTTCGCCACGGCCTTCGCCACCACAACATCCACCCCCCCGGCCTCCACAACCGCGCTCTCCACCCTCCCCCCCGGCGGCAGTAACCCCGCACCCAACTACTACTACACCGGCATCACCCCCGAAGAAAAAGCCATCATCGACGCACCCCTGTTTGACCAGCTCCCCACCAAAGACTTCAACAACGCCAAAGATCACGACGACCTGCGCGAACTCCAAAAGAAAACCGGTGCCTGTATGATCGTCTACTTCAAAAACCTTTCCGTTCCCAACGAAAAAGGCC
This sequence comes from uncultured Verrucomicrobiota bacterium, assembly GCA_964647595.1. Taxonomy (GTDB): domain Bacteria; phylum Verrucomicrobiota; class Kiritimatiellia; order CAIQIC01; family Lenti-01; genus Lenti-01. Next base: position 1,071 of record CAZYGH010000018.1, on the reverse strand, counting down.
TCTGCAATTGGTACGAAAAAACCGTCACCACCGACATCAAATGGCGCAAAGCCATGAAGTATTATCTCCAGCTCGAAATCAATCTGCCCGGCAATTCCGCCGTCGAAGAACTCATCACGCAATACCGCGCCGGTAAAACGCCCGCCGTCTACGTCGTCAAACCTGGCAACAACATGCCCACCCGCCTCAAATTGTTTGACTATCCTGCCGGCTCCCGCCCCGTCCCCATCGAAGCCGAAACCGTTCTCGAATCCCTCAAAGCCGCCAGCACCCCCGCCTATCAAACCCTCTTCTAGACGATGCCCCCCGCCGCCGCACAGTTTCTTGCCATCGCCCGCCTCGCCGCCATCGAAGCCATCCGTCGCCCCGTCTTCCTCCTCGTCTCCCTCTCCAGCATCGCCGGCATGGTGTTCATGCCCCTCCTGCTCAACTACACCCTCGGCGATTCCGCCCGCATCATCCGCGACAGCGCCCTCGCCCTGTACTTCGTCGGCGGCTGTCTCCTCGCCGCCACCGCCGCCAGCGAAACCCTCGCCCGCGAATTGCGCCGAGGCACCGCCGCCATCATCCTCGCCAAACCCGTCCCCCGCACCCTTTTCTTCCTCGCCAAAACCGTCGGCATCGCCGCCGCCCTCTTTCTCTATTCTCTCGCCTCTCTCGCCGCCACCCTTCTCTCCGTGCGCGCCGGTGCCAGCGACCTCCAGCTCGATTGGACCGCCGCCCTACCCGCCCTTCTCGCCCTCCTCCTCGCCCCTGCCTTCGCCGGCGCCTGGAATCACCGCACCCGCCGCCCCTTCACCTCCGCCGCCTTCTTCCTTATGCTCACGTTTCTCCTACTCGCCCTCGCCCTCTCAGCCAGCCTCCAAACCCCGCTCGACCACCTCACCTTTCCCCACAACTTTTCGTGGTCCATCCTGACCGTCGGCCTTCTCCTCTACTTCAGTCTCACCATGGTCATCGCCCTCGCCGCCGCCCTTGCCACGCGCCTATCCGCCACCCCCGTCCTGCTTCTCACCACCGGACTCTTCCTCTTCGGCCTCATCAGCGACTCCCTCATTGGCCCCCACCTCT
>CAZYGH010000017.1:50061-81170 GCA_964647595.1 uncultured Verrucomicrobiota bacterium | reverse complement strand
GGGGGGGGGGGGGGGGGGGGGGGGGGGGTGGGGGGGGGGGGGGGGGGGGGGGGGTCGCGGGTGAAGGGTTGGCGGAGGGCGTCGAGCAGGCGGAGCAAGGGGGCGGGATCGTTTTGTTCGGCATGGGCGAGGGCTTCTTCGACGAGGTGATTGCGGGGGATGAGAAAGGGGTTGGTGCTGCGCATGGCGTCGAGGGTTCGGGGGAGGGGGCGTGGTTGGCGCTGGAGGCGGGCGTGCCAGCGGGCGAGCCAGAATTGAAAATCGGGATCGGCGTCGCGGGTGTCGTCGTCGGGGGCGTCGTGGGTCAAGGAGAGGAAGGTGTTGCTGTAATCGGCTTGGCGGTGTTGCATCCAGTGGAGTAGGTCGGCGACGAGGGTGTCGTCGCCGTCTTCGTGGCCGAGTAGGCCGAGTTTGGCGCGCAGGCCGGCTTGAGCGTGGGTGGTGTAGAGGGGGAGGAAGGTGTCGAGGCGGCTTTGGGCGATGGCGAGGGCCTGATCGGGGTTGTCGTGGAGGAGGGGGAGGAGGGTTTCGGCAAAGCGGGCGAGATTCCAGGCGGCGATGCGGGGTTGTTGGCCAAAGGCGTAGCGGCCGTCGCGGTCGATGGAGCTGAAGACGGTATCGGGGTGGTAGGCATCGAGGAAGGCGCAGGGACCATAGTCGAGGGTTTCGCCGGAGAGGGCCATGTTGTCGGTGTTCATGACGCCGTGGATGAAGCCGACGAGGGTCCAGCGGGCGATGAGGGATGCTTGGCTTTCGATGGCGAACTCGAGCAGGCGGAGGGCGGGTTCGGGGTCGTGCGCGGAGGCGGGGGTGTGGCGTTGGAGGGTGTAGAGAGCGAGTTGGCGCAAGGCGAGAGGGTGGCGGTGGGCGGCCACGTACTCGAAGGTGCCGACGCGGATGTGGCTGGCGGCGATGCGGGTCAGAACGGCGCCGGGGAGGGGGCGTTCGCGAAAAACGGTTTCGCCGGTGGTGGCGATGGCCAGGGCGCGGGTGGTGGGAATGCCAAGAGCGTGCATCGCTTCTCCCATGAGGCATTCGCGCAGCATGGGGCCGAGGGCGGCGCGGCCGTCGCCGCGGCGGGAGTAGGGGGTGGGGCCGGAGCCTTTGAGCTGGATGTCGACGCGCCGTCCGTCGGGGGCGAGGTGTTCGCCGAGGACAATGGCGCGGCCATCGCCGAGCAGGGTGAAACGACCGAATTGATGTCCGGCGTAGGCTTGGGCAATGGGTCGGGTGCCGTCGGGCAGGGCGTTGCCGGAGAAGACGAGGGCGGAATCGGCTTGACGAAGGATGTGGGCATCGAGGCCGAGGTCGCGGGCGAGATCGTCGTTGAGCCAGAAGAGGCGCGGGTCGGCAACGGCGAGGGGGAGGGTCGGGGAGAACAGCCAGCCGGGCAGGCGGGCGTAGGAATGATCGAACCGCCAGCCCGGCGAGGGGGGAGAGGACTCTTTCGCGTCGGGGGAAGGGAGCGGGTACACGAGAGAGTCAGGGGTGGAACCCGGAATTTTTCGGGGAGCGCTAGGGCTTGGCGGCGGCGTAGCGGTTGGCGATTTCGGGCCAATTCACGACATTCCAGAAGGCTTGGACATAGCTGGCGCGCAGATTTTGGTATTTCAAGTAATAGGCGTGTTCCCAGACGTCGAGGCCGAGGAGGGGGATTCCGCGTTTTTCGGCCACGTCCATGAGAGGATTGTCCTGGTTGGGGGTGGACGAAATGAAGAGCGAGCCGTCAGCGCCCACGTTCAGCCAAGCCCAGCCGCTACCAAACCGGCTCAGGGCGGCGGCCTCAAATTGTTTCTTGAATTCGTCGAAGGAGCCGAAGGTTTGTTGAAGGGCGGCGCCGAGTGTGCCGCCGGGTTCGCCGCCGGCTTGCGGGGCCATGCTCTTCCAGAAAAAGGTGTGGTTCCAATGGCCGCCGCCGTTGTTGCGCACGGTTGCGGGGTATTGGCTGATGGCGGGCAGGAGGGATTCGACGGGCTGGCCTTCCAGGGGAGTTCCGGTCACGGCCTTCACAAGATTGTTGAAATAGCCTTGGTGGTGTTTGCCGTAGTGGATTTCCATGGTTTGCGTATCGATATGGGGCTCGAGAGCATCTGCCGCATAGGGCAACGGATTGAACACCAGCGCGGGTTGGCCCTGTCCATGGGCCATGGTGGCGATGGCCAAGATGGCCAAGCCCAGGCAGCGATTTTTGATTTGTTGTTTCATGACGTGTTCTCCTGTGTTTTTATTTAAGAGAACAACCTAAGCCGGATTATGGATTTTGCAACTTGAGCATCCCATATTCCGGCAATTCAGAGTCGGGGTGGACAAGAGGCCCGCGATCCGGCGGGGACAATGCAAGAAGGAAAAAAGGAGGAGAAAAAGGTGAAGTGAGCCACAGAAGAGGGGGCTATGGCTTACGTTCGTGGAGTATGATTCATTGTGGACAAGATTGGTGAAGTGAAAAGGAAAAGGGAAGGTTGGGCTTGTAAGAAATTTTACCTTCCTGTGTAAGGAATCGTATGGTTGCTTATTGATTCGGAAAGGGGGAAGATAGGTCCGCGAAAAGGAGGACGTTCGTGCGAAGGGTATCGTGGTTTGCCGTGGAGGGGTTCTGTTCTCCAGTTTGCTGTTTCCATGAGTGGCGATGGCGCAGAGGGACGTGTCGGCTTCGGGGGTTGAACCGTATCCGGGAGGAAGCGACATCAAGCGGGCAAGATGCCTGCGCTCCGGTGGGAATCTTGTCAACATGAAGCTGGCCGTGTTGTGGATCGTTGTGCTTGTGCGGAGTGTGGAGGCAATCTCTAGGGTGGCTCCAGACGCAGGAGATTGTGCTGTGTGGAGATGGGCTAGGCGGTGGGTGGGGGTATGGGCGGTGGCGATTCTGATGTCGGGGGGCGCGTGGGCGGAGGAACCGGTGGAGGCGAAGGAGACCATCCGGTGGGGGGTGTTCGCCTATCTGGGGATCGAACAGACGACGGCGCAGTATGCGCCGATTGCCCGTTATCTCAACGACGTATTGCCGCGTCACACCGTGGTTTTGCATGTGTTGCCGATGGAGGAGATTTACGAGGGGATCGAGCGGCACGAATTGGATTTCGTGACGACCAACCCCACGCATTATCTGGTGGCCCGCCGTACCTATCCGCTGACGGGCGTGGTGGCGACTCTGGTGCCGCTGGATTCGGAAGGGAAACCGGTGCGCCATTTGGCGGGCTGCATCGTGACCCGCGCGGACCAGAGCGACATCCAGGGCCTGCGCGATATCCGGGGGAAGACGGTGGCGGTGCCCAGTCGTAGCCACTTGGGGGGATACCGCGCGCAGGCGTACGAACTGGCGTTGGCGGGCGTCCGGCCAGATGCCTATCGAATCGTGGAGACGGGTCTGCATCAAGAGGCCATCCGCGCTCTGTTGCGCCATGAAGCCGATGTGGCTTTTGTCCGGAACGGCGTGATCGAGGCGATGCTGGCGGATGGCGAGATTCAGAGGGGGCAAATTCATCTGATCACTGAGCAACGGTTCGATCATTTCGGGATGCTGACGTCGACGCGGCTCTATCCGGAATGGCCTGTTTTCGCGTTGCCACATGTGCATGAACGAACCCTGCGGCACTTCACCTCCGCCCTGCTGTCGTTGGAACGGGAGCATCCGGCGGCCGTTGAGGCGCACATTGCCGGATACACGATTCCGGCGGATTACCTGCCGGTGGAGGATTTGGCCCGCACCTTGCGTCTTCCGCCCTATGAGGATTATGGCGTCATTACCCTGACGTCCGTGATTCGTGAATTCTGGAAGGAAGGAGTGGGCATTCTATTGCTGCTGGCGACGCTCGTCATGCTTCTCGTGCGAGGCCAATTCGTTCGACGAGCCTTGCGGAAGAGCGAAGAACGCTTTGAAGAACTGGCGGCGCAAAGCCGGACCTATTCTTGGGAAACCGATGCGGAGGGGCAGTACACCTTCGTCAGTCAAGTTGTCGAAGGGGTGTTGGGCTATGCTCCGAAAGAACTTGTGGGCCGGATGCACTTCTACGACTTGCATCCGGAAGGGGGGCGCGAGGCGTTTAAGGCGGCGGCATTCGAGGTGTTTGCCCGCAAGGAGCCGTTTGAGGGGGTGGTCAATCTTGCCCGCACCAAGAGTGGCGAAACGTGTTGGATTTCTACCAACGGGATTCCCCTGCTGACCCCAGACGGAACTCTGCGCGGGTATCGCGGGTCGGACACCGACATTAGCGCGCGCAAGCAGGCTGAGGAAGCGCTCAAGGCAAACGAGAGAAAGCTTGCGAACGCCGTGGACATGGCCAAGCTGGGCTACTGGGAACTGGATATTGCCAGCGGCACGTTCACCTTCTCGGACAGTTTTTATGCGATTTTCCGCACGACCGCCGAGGAGGTGGGCGGCTACCAGATGTCCATCGCCGATTACGCCAGGCGTTTTGTGCATCCCGACGATGCGTTGATGGTTGGCGAGGAAACGCGCAAGGCTTTGGAGACCGACGATGCCGCTTACAACCATTACGTCGAGCACCGCATGCTGTATGCGGACGGCAGCGTCGGGCATATCGCGGTGAGATTCTTCGTTGTGAAAGACTGCACGGGCAAAACGGTCAAGACGTATGGAGTCAACCAGGACATCACCGATCGCAAGCGTGCGGAGCAGGAGATTCTGGAGACCAACCGCCAACTGGAGGCCGCCATGTCCCGGGCGAATGAGATGGCGATGGAAGCGCAGGCGGCCAACATCGCGAAGAGCGAGTTTTTGGCGAACATGAGCCATGAAATTCGTACGCCGATGAACGGGTTGATCGGCATGACGTGCCTCCTGCTCGAAACGGGGCTGACCGAGGATCAACGGCGCTATGCCGGGATTGTTAAAACCAGCGGCGAGTTGTTGATGACACTGCTGAACGACATTCTCGACTTTTCCAAGATTGAGGCGGGCAAGATCGAAATCGAAGCGGGGGATTTCGACTTGGAGACGATGGTGAAGGTCGTCGGTGCGCTACTGGGGCCGAGGGCGAGGGAGAAAGGCGTTGGTTTTTCATGCGTTTTGGATCCGGGAGTGCCGAGGTGGTTGCGGGGGGATGCGATGCGGGTGAGGCAGGTTCTAGTGAATTTGGTGGGCAATGCGGTCAAGTTTACGAGGCAGGGAGAGGTGGAGGTGAGGGTAGGGAGAGGGGGAGGGGAGAATAAGCAAGATTCAATATCCACTGTTCAATATCCAAGGGGGGGGGAAGGGCGAACGGAGAACCAAGAGGAGGAAAATACAGTAATCCTGCGGTTTTCGGTGAGGGATACGGGGATTGGGATTTCAGAGGAAAAGAGGAGCCTGTTGTTCCAGCGGTTTACGCAAGTGGACGCATCGGCGACGCGGCAATTTGGCGGGACGGGGCTGGGGCTGGCGATTTCGAAGCAGTTGGTGGAGTTGATGGGCGGGCGAATTGGAGTGGATAGTTGCGTAGGGTTGGGATCGACGTTCTGGTTTGAGCTACCCTTTGTGCCCGTGGAGGGGCCGGTGCCCCAAGCGATGCGGACGTCGAAGCCGGCAGAGGTGAAAGCGGGAGATGATGACGGGGTGCGGTTGTTGCTGGTGGAGGACAACGAGATCAACCAGGCGGTGGCGTTGAGCATTTTGAAGCAGATGGGGTTGCGGGCTGATGTGGCGAACAACGGGCGCGAGGCGGTGGAGGCGGTGGCTCAATGCGTCTACGATCTGGTGCTGATGGACGTGCAAATGCCGGTGATGAATGGGGTTGAGGCGACGAAAACAATCCGGGAGAGGGAGAGGGAGAGGGAGAGGGAGAAGAAGGGGAAGGAAGAGAAGAATGGAATGGTGGATTGTCGGAAGGATGGGGGAACCGTGTCTTCCCAACGATCCAGTGGTGCAGCATCCCAATCTCCCGCTTTCGCGCGGTTGCCGATTGTGGCGATGACGGCGCATGCGATGGCGGGGGATATGGAGAAGTGCTTGGCGGCGGGGATGGATGACTACATCGCCAAACCGTTGACTCGGGAGGCGCTACGGGGGGCCATCGGGAAATGGACCACGGCCGGAAAGCAGAGCGAGCCGGCGGCAGCTTCTGTTTCCGGTTCCCTTGCGCCACCCGTGCAAACGGTTTGCAACGTGAATTCCTTGTTATGCCGGGTGCTGGGCAACCGGGCGTTGGCAAAACAGTTGATGGGTTCCTATTTGGCGAAGTTGCCCCGCCAGCTCGATGAAGCGAAAGCTGCCGTGGAAGCGGCCCATGTGGAACAGGTCGAGTTTCTGGCGCACACCGTGAAGGGTGTGGCGATGAATTTTTCCGCGAAGCCGCTGCAAGAGGCGGCATACCGGGTGGAACGGGCTGCTGCGGCGAAACGCATGGACGAGGCTCGCGAGGCGTGGCCGGGGATGGAGACGGAGGCGGTTCGTCTCATGGAGGCGTTGCGCAAGGCGTTGGCAGGGTGGGATGGAGCGCACTAGAGGAAGGGGAAGAGGAAGGGGAAGAGGAAGAGGAGGGGATGAATCGGAACTCATGAACTCATGAGGGGAAGGGAAGCGGGGGAGTGGGTAATTCTGAACTCCCTCCGGGGGGGCGTTATGGGGTGGAGGAGGAAGAGGCGGAGGGGGGGGTGAGGAAGTAGGAGGTCTCGGGGGTGAAGGGGGTGGGGGCGATGTGGGAGGCGAGGGTACGGAGGGGATAGGTGTTGGGGTCGTAGGGGTCGAGGTGGGGAAGGAGGGGGGTGAGAATGGCGCGGGCTTCTTCGCGGGCGCCGCGCTCGATATAGGCGGCGGCGCGGGTCTGGATGGCGGAGAGATAGGCGTTCCAGCGGTTGGCGTGCAGGCGATAGGCGTGGAGGTCGTCGGGGCTGGAGGTGATGATGTCGAGGGAGGCGTAGGCTTGGGCGGCGGCGTAGGAGGCGAGGGCGTCGTTCAGTGCCACGGGAACGGGGTTGGGGGTGGTCTGTCGGGCGGCAGTGGTGGCGCTTTGGCGGAGGGTGTCGGCTTGGGGGGTCAGGGATTCGCGGAGGGGCTGGAGCATGGCGGAGAGGTTGGGGATGTCGGAGATATAACTCACGAGAATATACGTATTGCTATTGGCGATGAGGGTTTGCATTTCTTGTAGGGCACGGGCGCGGTCGAGGGCGCCGCGGACTTCGCTGAGGGTGTCTTCGGACAAGTAGGGAGAGAAGGCGGGTTCTTGGTCGGCAAGGGTTTGGAGGACGGTCCAGTTGTTTTGGTCGGCGAGGTCTTCGAGTTGTGTGGCCCATGCGGCGGCTTGGCGGCATTTGGCGAGGCGGTCGAGGGCTGCTTGTCGCTCGGGGATGAGGATGGGGGAGAGGGAGGTCAGGGTGGTTTCGGCTGTATCGAGGTCGCCTTGATCGAGGGCTTGCAAGGCGGCTTGATATTGGATGCGCTGGGAGACTTTGGTTTGAGTTTCTTGAACGGCGTTGGTGGAGCCGACGAGGGCTTGCTGGCGATTGAGTTCGGAGAGGGCGTCTTGGAATCGGCCGGCGGCGATAAGCTGATCGATTTGTTGCTGAATTTTGGCGCTATGGGTTTCCTGGAGGCCTTTGAGGAGGAGGGAGGCTTGAGGGAGATTGGGGTTGAGGGCGATGGCGTTGGTGAGGAGTTGGGCGGCCTGCAGGTCGTTGAGGCCGTCGGCAATGAGGCGGCGGGATTCGCTAAGGTAATCGGAGGCTTCTTCGTATTGGTCGCTCATCTGTTGGAAAGCAGGATCGGTGACGGGGGGGAGGATGGGGGTGGGTTCTTGGGGGGGAGCCTCGGCGACGGTATTTTTGGCGTCGCGGAGGAGGGCCAAAACGAAGACGGCGACAACGACGAGGCCGAGGAAAAATCCACAGAAGATGAGGAGGCGGGAGCGGCGTGCGGAGAGATCCTCGGCTTCCACGGCGACTTGAAAGGGAATGCCGCCGACAGTGAAGATGTCCTTGTCCTGAAGGGTGGCGCGGAGGATTCGGGAGTCGTGAAGCATGACACCGTTGATGGAGGCGAGGTCGCGGATGGTGAGGGATCCACCTTGCCAAGAGAGTTCAGCGTGGTGGGGGGAGATATCGGGGGAATCGAGCAGGATATCGGCGGGGGGAGTGCGTCCGATGGTGAGCTGGCGACAGTCGTGGGAAAGGCTCCACGTATCGGCGGTGGGTTTCTGCGTTTGGGGATCGAGGCGGGTGATTTTCATGGGCGGTATGGGGGGGGGTTATTCCAGCGTATAAGCCTTGCGGATGCGTTGATGGTCGAGGACGTGGCCTTCGGCGTCGAAGGGGAAGGTGAGTTGGGCGAGGAAGTTGGCTTGTGCGAGAGCTTCGGTGGCATTGCGTTGGCCAAAGGCGACTTCAAAGTCGTGGCGGGCCTGAAGGAAGTCGGCGAGGCGAATGGAGGACATGTTGTTGAGGAGGGCGAGGGCCTCGGCCAGATGGGGAGAACCGGGGTCGGCTTGGCTGAGATTTTGGGCTAGAACGTAGGCGAGGTTGATGGCGGTGGTGTAATTCAGGGGATTGGCATTGCGGGAGGCGAATATGTTGCGGATAAAATCCAGGGCTTCGGTGGGGGTGGGGGTGCCGATGAGGTGGGTTTGATATTGGGCGACATCGGAGAAGGTGCTTTGATGGACATCGGCCACTTGGAGGTTGGCGGAAGTGGACTGGAAGAACGGGGTCACGTTGGCGGAGGAAATGTCCGGCCCGGAAAGGCCGATGAAAATGAAGTGCGTTTGATTACACTGGAAGGCGAAGCCGACGACTTTGTCGGGGTCGCGGGCACGGCCGAAGAGGAGGAGGACGGGAGTTTGGTCGGGGAGATTGGTGAAGGAGTTTTCGAGGGTGATGAAGGAACCGATTTCGTCGCGCAGGATTCCTTCGACGATGTCCTCGAAAAATTCGGGAGGCTGGTTGGTGGTGACGAGGGGGGGGGAGTAGGCGTGGAGGTAGAGGAGCGTTTGGTTGGCATCATAGGGGATGCGGGAGACGAACCGGTCTTGGGCAGCAGAGTCCCGTGTGAAGGAGTTGGCGGTGGGGGGAAGGGGGAGGGTGATGCCGGCACCGGGGTCGGAAAGGACGGGGGGGCCTTGTTTGGCTTGGCGGGAGCAGGCGGTGGAGAAGGTGAGGAGAGCGGTGAGGGAGAGGGCGATGGCTAGGGTGGAAAGGGATTTGATTTTTCGAGATTCAATATTCAATATCCAATATCCAATGTTCAATAACCAATGTCCAAGGGGGCGGAGGGGTTGAAGATTTTTAGGCGGATGTGATGTCAAGGTGGTCTCCCAGTTGAAGATTCCATTGTTGAAAGGCGCCGGCGGTGGTTTCCAGAGTGTGGGCACGTCCGGGTTCACGGCAAAAAGCGATGCGCCAAGGGGGCAGGCGGGGATGAAGGTCACGAATGGTGCCTTCGGGGGAAAGGAAGGCGACGTCGATGGTCATTTTCATAAAAAAGGTGTGAATCATGCGAATGCCGGGAAAAAAGAGGCCTTCTTGGGGGGAGAGGGAGGTGAAGCCGAGGAGGCCGGAGCGTTGTTCGGAGGGGGAGGTGGCTTGGTGGAGGCGGGTGAGGAGGAGTTGTTTGTCGTGGCGACGCCGCAGGGTGTAGGGGGGGCCGGGGAGGGTGGGGGTGGGTGGGGTGGAGGTCATTGGCTGATGAAGAAGGAAATGAGTACGGGGCCGATGAGGATGCCGAGGATGGAGGGGAAGATGAAAACGGCCATGGGGAACATCATTTTGACGGGGGCTTCGAGGGCTTGTTTTTCGACGCGCATCATGGCGGTTTGGCGGAAGTCGCGAGCTTGGTCGGAGAGGAGGGAGGATAGTTCGGTGCCGAGTTCTTCGGATTGGATGATGAGCTCGACGGAAGTGGAGATGAGTTGGAGTTTGGCGCGGTCGGCAAAGGCGCGCAGGGCGACAGCGCGGGCGGATCCGAGGCGGATTTCGTTCAGGATGCGCATAATTTCCTCGGAGAGGGGGCCGTGGGGGAGGGCGGTGGCCACGCGTTCAAGGGCATTTTGGAGGCCGACGCCGGAGGAGAGGGCGATGGACATGAGGTCGAGCAGGAAGGGCCAGTCGCGGAGGACATCGGAGCGGCGGCGTTTGACGATGGCGTCAACGGGCATGATGGGGAGGACGATGCAGGCAACGGCAGAGATGAGGATGATGAGCTCGGCTTGGTGGGCGGTGATTTCGTGGATATTCAGGTAGGCGCTACCCAGAAAGAACAAGGCGAGGGTGGTGGGAACGACCATGACGCCGAGGATCTGGGCGGCGAAGAGTTCGGCAGCATCGAGGGGGTACGCGTTGCCGACAAAGCGGAGTTGGTTGCGGATGGTGCGTTCGATGGCGTTGTTGGGGCCGAGGATTTTTTGAATCCAGAGGTTGACGCGGACGAGGGCAGGGGTGATCCAGAGGAGGAAGCCGCTGCGGCGCCGGCGCATGGCGGAGAAGGTGGCTTCATCGCGCACGAAGTTGGACAGGGTGGAATAAAAGAGAAGAAAGACGGCGGAAAAGATGAGGAGGAGGGAGAGACTCATGGGGTGGTCTCCTGGAAGAGGGGAAGAGGGTAATCAATATTCAATATCCAATTTTCAATATCCAATATCCAATATCCAATGTCCAATGTCCAAGTGGGGGAAGGGGAAAATGATTTTTGTGGGGAGGGCATGGGGATTAGATTTTAATTTTGCAGATCCACTGAATGGTGAGGAAGCCGAGGACGTCCATGACGGTGAGAACGGCCATGAGAATCCAGCCGTAGGCGGTGGTCCAGAGGAGAGAGGTGCGGACGGGGTCGACGGCGTAGGTGATGAAGATCATGACGACGGGGATGGCGGCGACGAGGAGGGCTTGGAGGCGGCCTTGGGCGGTGAGGGCATCGATTTTGGCGCGCATGACGGCGCGGGCGCGGATGGTGCCGGCGATGGTGGCGAGTCCTTTGGGAAGATCGCCGCCGGTTTGGAGGGTGAGGCGGATGGCGGAGACGGTGAGGTCCATGTCCTCGCAGTGGACGCGTATGCGGAGTCGATCGAGGGCTTCTTCCATGGGGCGGCCGAGTTGGATTTCGTTGAGGGTGGTATTCATTTCGGCGCCGAGGGGGTCCGGGGTTTGGCGGGTGGCGAAGGTCCAGGCTTGGAGGAAGGACATGCCGGCGCGCATGCCGTTGGCGAGGAGGTCTAAGGCGGGGGGGATTTGGCGTTCGCGGAGTTGAACGGCTTTGCCGTGGGAAAAGTGCTGGAGCAGAATGGGAAAGAACCAACCGGCCAGGCCGCAGAGGATGGCGGCGGCGAGCATCGCAAAAATGCCGCCGACATGGGCGAGCAGGGTTCCGAGGAGGGAGAAGGCGGCGGCGAAGAGGATTTGTCGATTTTTCTTATCGGATTGTGTGGTGGTTTCCATGCGTCCGTTGGTGGCTTGGGCGAGGGCGGCATGGTGGAGTTGGATGGCGATAAAGATGGCGAGGCAGATGCCGGAGGCGACGGCTAGCAGGAGGGGAAAGAGGAGTTGAAAAGAAAAGGTCATGCTTTGGCGGGGGAGGAGAAGATGGATTCATCGAAGGAGATGCCGGCGGCTCGGATCACTTCGATGAAGGCGGGGGTGATGCCCGTACATTCGTAGTGGCCGAGGATGCGGCCGGTATCCTTTTGAATTCCGGTGCGGCGGAAGAGAAAGATATCGCGCAGAGACAAATCTTCGCCATCGGGGGTGGGGACGACTTCGGCGATGGAGACGATGCGGCGGGAGCCGTCGGGGAGGCGGGATTGGTGGCAGACGATATTGACGGCGGAGGCGATTTGCTTGCGAATGGCGCGTTGGGGGAGATCGAGGCCGGACATCATGGCCATGGTTTCGAGGCGGGAGATGACATCGCGTGGGGAGTTGGCGTGGAGGGTGGTGAGGGAGCCATCGTGGCCGGTATTCATGGCTTGGAGCATATCGAGAGCTTCTCCGCCGCGACATTCGCCAACGACGATGCGGTCGGGACGCATACGCAGGGCATTTTTGACGAGAACGCGGATCGGGATTTCGCCCTTTCCTTCGATGTTTTGGGGGCGGGACTCGAGGCGGACGACGTGGTCTTGGCGCAGGCGCAATTCGGCGGAATCTTCGATGGTGACGATGCGTTCATCGGTGGGAATGAACGAGGACAGAATGTTGAGGAGGGTGGTTTTGCCGGAGCCGGTACCGCCGGCGACGATGACGTTTTGGCGATGATGGACGCACAGTTCGAGGAAGGTGGCCATCTGGGGGGTGAGGGAGTCGCCGCGGACGAGGTCGTCGATGCCGAGTTGATTGGCGGTGAATTTACGAATATCGAGGGTGGGGCCATCGAGGGCGATGGGTTCGACGACGGCATTGATACGGGAGCCGTCGGGGAGGCGACCGTCGACGATGGGGGAGGATTCATCGATGCGGCGGCCGATGGGGCCGACGATGCGTTCGATGATGGCGCGCAATTCGGCGGGGTCTTCAAACTTGCGGTCGGCGAGGGTGATGCGGCCTTTTTTCTCGATAAAGATGCGGCCATCGCCGAGGCACATGATTTCGGAAATTTGGGGATCGGCGAGGAGGTCATCGAGAAGGCCGTAGCCGAGGGCGAGTTGAAGGAGGTCGCGCCGAAGGGCTTCGGGCTCGACGTTGGCTTTATGGATTTCCTCGCGGTTTTCCTCGAGGAGGGAGAGGATGAAGCGGTCGGTGCGCTGGCGAAGTTCGTCGGAGGAAGACGACTCCATGCCGCGCAGATTCATCCGCTCGATAAGGGAGGAATGAATTTTTCGTTTCAGGCGTTCGTAATCGGTGAGAGAAGATTCGTCGCGGCGTTTTTTGGCGAAGTGGTCGCGCTGGGAGGCGGCATCGGCGGAGGACATGGCGTTGGGGTCATCGAAGAGAAGGGACCATTCGCCGATTTGAATTTTATCGCCGGTGACGAGGGGGTGTCCGTTGGCGTCGATGTATTGATCGTTGACGAAAACGGAACACTTGGGGGTGAGGGGGGCGAGGGTATAGAGTCCGTTATCGTTGGCGATGCGGGCGTGGCGGGGGGCGATGCCATCGGCGGTGAGGCGGATGTCGGCGCTGGTGGCGGAGCCGATGATGAAAAATTCGCCAGGCTTCAGGCCGAGAAGGGAGGACTGGGTTTTGTCGGGGTGGAGGAGGGCTGGCATGGGAGTGGTGTGGGTTATTTTCTGTTTTTCGGGGCGTTTTTCTTGGCGATGGCCGCTTGGCGCTTGGCCTTCTTTTCCACCAAGGCGGCTTCTTGTTGGGCGGCCTTGTCGTCGACGGTGATATTTTCGATGCTGGCTTGGAGGTCGGCTTCGGTGAGGGTTTTGCCGAGGGTGTTGACGCGCGGGTCGGCGTTTTGCATGCGGGCGTTATGGAGTTCGTCATTCATGACGCGCGGAGTAATGATGGCGATGATTTCGGAGTTTTTGAAGGTGCGGGTGGAGTTGGAGAAGAGGAGGCGGACGAGGGGGATGGAGCCGAGGATGGGGGTGTGGGCGCTTTGGTCGTCTTCGATTTGTTCGGCGATGCCGGAGATGATGATGCTTTGGCCTTCCTTGCAGACGATGGTGGATTCGATGGTGTATTTGTCGAGGGAGAGGTCGGAGGTTCCGCCTTGGGTGACGGGGAAGGAGAGGGTCATGGTGAGGGTGTTGCAAATGGTGTTGTTGGCAAGAAATTGGGGAATCACGGTCAGGTCGATGCCGTATTCCACGCTTTCGAGGTCGCCGGAGACTTCGCCGGAGACCTTGTAATACATTTCGCCGCCGGAGAGGAATCGGCCCTTTTGGCCGAGGCGGGTACCGATGCGGGGGCGGGCGACGACTTCGGCCTTGCCGGCATCGACCAGCGCGTTGATGGTGGGGGCGACGGAGGCGGACCAGGTGACGCCGACGGCCACGGGGGACCAGGCGTTTTGCGCGTAATCTTGGGAGCCATCGACGCCGGCCTTCAGGCTGAGGATATCGCTGCCATCGAGCAGATTTTTGCCCCAGTTGTGGCCTTTGGATTTTTCGGCGCGGATGAAAAGGACTTCGGTTTCGATCATGGTTTCGCGGACTTCGAGCATATCCATGACATTGCCCACTTGGGTGCGGGCGAGGGCGAGGACATTGGAGCGGGCGGCTTCGTTGGGGACGGTGCCGCGCATGTAGGCGGTTTCGCCGAGGATGGAGATATCGAGACCGTCCACGCCAGCATTGCGGCGGATGAAGTCGGCGATGACGTCATTGGAGGTGCCGGTGTCGAGGCGGGTCAGATTGAGGACTTGGTCGCCGAAGGTGTCGGAAATTTTCTTGATGCGATCGATGTCGGAGACGGTGGAGAGGCGGCCATCGAGGACGATGCGCTTGTTGGCTTCGTAGACGCTGATGCCGGGGATGTCGGCCACGAGGTTATAGATTTCGAGGGCCACATTTTTGAGGGGAGGGATAACGATGACGAGTTCGGAGACGGGGGTATCGTTGGCGGTTCGATAGGTGAGATAGGTGCGGCCGGGGGCCAGGGCGGTTAGGATGACGTGGTTGGAGTCATCGGTGGCGATCTGGGCCACGGCGGGATCGAGAACGCGCGCGGAGGCGGCGTTATCGAGGGTGCGGATGGTTTGGGCGCCGGAGATGGTGCGGATGGTGGAGACGGGTTGGACCTCCAGCGATTGCGCCGATGCGGAAAGCGAGAGGGCGAGGAGGGCTCCGAGGGAGAGACGCTGGAGAGAGAACATGTTCATAGCCGCATTTCCTGGGGTGGATGGATTCCTGCGAAGGGGGGTGGATTATTTCTGCGTGGAGGTTTTCAAGAAGGTCGCGATTTCGCTGGGGCCGACGACGATGGGGCCTTGTTCGATATCGGATTCGCCCACATGGCGGAGGAGGAGGTTGATGGAGCCGCTGGCCATGGAGTGGACAAGGATGCGGGCGGCGGGGGGGGGGAGCATGAGGGTGATGGTGTTGTAGACAACGGGGGTGGTGTTGCCGGGGGAGGTGGCGGCGGATTTGTCTTGATCGCCGACGGCGATGACGAGCACATTTTGCAGGAGGACGGTGGTGACTTTGGTGGGTTGTCCGGCATTTTGGGAGACCTGCCTGCTGGTCTTCATCATCATGTTTTGGATATCGGCGGCAGAGGGGGTGCCTTTTGAATCGGCGGCGGCATCCTCGGTGTCGGCTTCCGGCTCTTTGGGCGGAGGGGGCAGGATGGAGGTGGAGTCGCCGGTCCACAGAACGTCGACATACATGCCGGGGCGGAGCATGCCATTGAAGCTGCTGAGTTGGGTGATGGGAATGGTGATGGCGCGGGTGTTGGAGGCGAGACCGGAGGCGAGGCCGACGGCGGTTTCGATGGGGAGTTGAACATCGGTCCACAGGATGGGTTTTCCGCGTTCGGCGGCGACTTTGAGGATGCCGCCGATGATGATTTCGGCGGAATCGGGGGTGAGGACGCGGCCGGAGATATATTTGGAAGGGTAGGGGCGCGAGGCGGTGTTGTCTTGTGACAGGACGGTGCCGGCGGGCAGGTCGTCGCTGGCGACCAGAACGGTTTGCATATCCCAGCCCTTGGTTTTAGCTTCGGTGGTTTTCTGAATGTAGCTGTACATGAGGGCGGCGGCGGCCACACCGAGGAGGAGGGAGAGGATGAGGGCGATTTTTTTATTCATGGGCGTTTTCTTTCTTCTTCAATGCTACAGGGGTGGTTCACCAGTTGATGGTGGCGGGGGTGATGGACGCTTGTCCGGAAAGGGTGACGGTGCCGTAGGAGGTGGAGGCGGTGGCGGAGAGACGATATTCGGTATTTTGGGGCGTGAGGGAGTGCTGGCCGATGCGGCCGACGACGACATTGGTGCCGTTGGTGGTGTGGGTGCGGACGACATCCATGGAGATGGGGGCGATGGCTACGGCGGAGATTTCGCCGGAGAGTCCGGCACATTGGAGAGAAAAGGTGGCGACGGTGGAGCCAGCGGGATAGGTATTGCCGGAGGTGGGTTCGAAAACGGCGGGGCCGGTGGCGGAGCCGGAATAGGATCCGCCGGTGTTATCGCTGGCTTGAACGCTCCAGGCGGTTCCGCCGGAAGACGTGGCCGTCAAGGTCAGGCGGGTGATGGCGGGTTCGGCGGGGGTGATGGTGGTGGTGACGTTGGTGGTGCTTCCTTCCACTTGGGTGGTGACGCTGGTGACGCCGCCAACGACGTTGGTGACGATGACGGTGGCACCGCCGGTGATGTTGGTGGTGCTGATGGAGACGTCTTCGGGCTCATCGCTCGAGCGGATGCTGTAAGAGGCGGAGGGGTTGAGCGTGGAGGTGGCGGAGCTGGAGTCGGTGCCTTCGACATCGCCGCAACCGCCGAGGGTGAGGAGAAGGAGGGGGATCGCGCAGAGCGCGACGATTTTTGTGGGATGAGCCAAGATGAGACGCAAAGACTCAAATGCTTTCATTCGGGTCAGAATACCTGTTGGGTTTGATTTAGACAAGGTTTGTTCTTTTAAATTTCAGGGTGTGGGCGCGGGCCATTGGAGGAAGGTGCGAAGGATGAAGGTATAGGAGTGGATGGCGGCGGTGGAGGTGTCGGTGTGGAGGGGGGTATGAACCATGGAAAGCTGGGAGGCGTTTCGATGATAGACGCGGAAGACATTTTTCATCATGCTCTCCATGAAGAAGAGTCGTTCGCGCGAGGCTTGGTTTTCGGGGTCCACGCTGGGGGGGACGGTGGGGGAGGGGGGAGTCCAGCCGGCGGCGAGGAGAAGGGGTTCGGTTTGGGGCAGGAAGAGTTCGGGCGGGGTGTTGGAGTGCCAGATTTCCATGCGGGTGATTTGGGCGGGAGAGGCTTGGACGGCGGCTTGGGAAAAGGTGGCATCGTGGAGCGGGAGGGAGAGGTCGGCGGTGAAGGATCCCACCTGAGTGGGGAGGGCGTTGGAGGGAAGAGGGAAGGAGAGGGCGAGGGAGGGGTGTTCGCTCGGGGTATAGACCAGTTGGATGGTGTCGAGGCTCCAGGATTTCATGCCGCTGCCGAGGAGTTGAACAACGGCGTCGAAAGGCTGTTGCAGTTGGGCGGTGGGGGCGAGGGTTTGAATTCGCTGAATGGCGGCGACATGTTGCTCGGAGCTATTGAGTTGTTCGGTCCAGTTGGCCTGGGCGAGGGTGGAGGAAAATTCTTTGAGTTCAAAATCGGCCCAAGGGCGGTTGAGTTCGACGACGTGGAGAAATTGGTCGGGGGTAGTGACGGTGGAGGTTTGGCGAATGCTCAGGTCGGCGGCGGCGGGCAGGGGGAAGGGCAAATCCGGGGGGGCGGGCAGGTCGGCACGGGCGGCGGCAGCGAGAAAAAAAAAGGCCGAAAAATAAGTTTTCCACAGTGTGGAAACATTTTGGCTTCGGGCCACGTTTGGCCCTCGTCCCGTTGGGACTTGCCTGACGGCAATCCGTTCGCGAAGCGCGCGCGTTCCATTGTGTGGAAAAATGGGGAAAAAGTTTTCCATTGTGTGGAAAAGTCGCCGGGGAGGCGTCATTCTTTAGTATATCCGGTGATGATTTCGATGAGGTCGTTGATGAGCCAGACGGCGGCTTTGCCGATTTCTCCGAAGACATCATCGAGGAAGCCCAGCCCCAGTTTTTCCATGAATTTGCCGAAGGCCGTGGATTCGCCGATTATTTCGCCGAGGGCGTTCATCAGGTCTACGAAGCATTCGCTGATGCTGATTTCGATGCCGGATTCGACGAGGAGGTCGGGACGCAGGACGGTGAAGGCGATGAGGGAGAGGATGACCATTTGGGGTTGTTCGCCGCAGTAGTTGCGGACGACGACGACGGGGTGGGTTTGGGCAGTGGCGAGGAAGTCGAGCATATGGCTATCGGCGGGGCCGGGGGATTGGGGGGGGGCGAAGGGGAGGGCGTGGATTTTGGCGGAGAGGGTGATTTTGTGCTGATTGTCGTTGGGGATGGCGGTGAAGATGGCGCAGTAGCTGACGAGGTTGTTGTGGTATTCGGAGTAGGTGGATGTTTTGCGTTCGGCTTTGATGGTGAGGGTGGCGTCGGTGGGGAAGAAGGGGGTGGCGTATTTTTTGAGGTCGGAGTCGGCGGTGTTGAGGGTGGCGCGGGCCCAGGCGACGTGGCGGGCGGCGAGGATACTGCGGGTCTGGGCTTGAGAGAGGATGGAATGGTGCCAGAGGCCCAAGAAGAGGGAGAGCAGAACGGGGATGAGGATGCAGGCTTCGAGCATGGCCTGGCCGGAGTCGCCGAGGCGGGGCCGTTGGAAATGGAAAAGGGATTTCACGCGGGTTAGTGGAAGATGAGGTTGTCGGTTCCCTTGACGGCGGTTTTGCCGTAGTCGCTGAGGAACGTGACGGGGGTTTGTTCCATTTTAAAGTTACCGCCGTAGCCGTAGAAGAGGCGAACGAGGGGGAGGGGCCAAAAGGAGAAGGCGAAGACGGGGGTGGATAAATACCAGCGGGCGTCGTCGGTGGTGCCGGCATCGGTGAGGCGGCCGCCTTTGAATTTGACGCTGGCGACGGCGATGTTGGAGTAGTCGGTGTCGAACCATTTGGAGACGAGGGGGAGCTTGGAGTAGTAGGGGGTGGAGTTTTCGCGGACGGCGAGGGTGTAGGTGGTTTCGGTGTGTTTGTTGGCGCCGCCATTGAGTTCGGAGGAGAGGCGGATGAATTCGTCATTCCAATCGACGAATTGCAGGAAGAAGATGGAGCAGACGAAGGGCCAATAGAAGTGGGAGCGCATGGGGCTGAAGGCGCCTTCGGGCTGGCCGCTCCATTCCTTGAATTTGGTGGTGGAGGTGTAGGAGAAGGCTTTTTCGGGTTCGTAGGAGGGGGAGAGGGGCCAGGCGTAGAAGTCGAAGGGTTCGCTTTCTAATTCGACGAGTTCGGCGATGGCTTCTTCGATGAATTCGCCGATGATGGGGATGGAGCCGATGATGCCGCAGAGGACTTCGTACCAGCGCTGGCCGGCCTCGCCTTCTGCCAGCCACTTGCGGGTTTCTTTTTCTTGTTCCTCGTATTCGGGAGGGGAGAGGCCGAGGGTGTGGAAGATTTCTTCGAGATCTTCTTGGGATTCGATTTGGGAGGCGCCGTTGAGTTTGGCGGTGGTGTTGGCTTCTGCGAGGGCGAGCTGGGCGTAGCCGGGGTGCATGGTTTTGCGGGGGAATTGGCTGATGAGGCGGCAATATCCGGAGTGGCGATTGACATCGGCAATTTCCTCGATGCCTTTGAACCAGTGGATGATGATATTAACGACGGCGAAGATGTCGCCTTCGCAAACCAGGGCAACATCTTTGATGATTTTGGCCATGTAGATATAGGTGGTGATTTCGATGGCGAGGACGGAGGCGGTATAGATGTCGTATTGGAAGCCGTTGGCGGCTTGGATCATGTTGGCGCCGCGTGCGAACCACGTGCCGGCGGAGAGGGCGGCGAAGTCGGCGGCGTTTTGGGCTTGGATGCGGCGTTGGACGGCATTGCCGACGGGCATGATGGACGTGGCGAACATGAGAAGGGCGAGGGAGAGAATGCCGACGGCGAGGAGGGCTTGGCCGGAGTCATCGCGGCGTAGTCCGGCGTGCCGGAGGCGGAGGCGGGTGAGGAGGGATGGTTTAGGGGCGGGCATGGGTTAGCGTTTGCCGAGGAGGCAGCCTTTGATGACGGGGACAACATAGAGGCCGGACTGCTTTCGAATGGTGTCGCAACGGGTCCAGTAGTTTTTGGGGGCGGTGGGGGCGAGGGGGTCGGCGGAGCCGCCGAAGAGGGAGGAGGGGGAGGTGTCGGTGGCGGTGCGATCCTGGAGGCGCATGATGAAGCCGGTGAGGACGGCGAGGGATTGGATGCGCAGGGGATAGGTGAAGCAGACGCCGGTTTTGACGTAGGTGAAATCGGAGGCGGAGGCGGACTGGTCGTTGCCTTTATAGAGCTTGCACCAGGTGTCGGTTTGCCAGCCGAAGGAGTTGTTGATGCGGTTGTTGGAGCCGGTGATGGCGGGGGAGCGCTTATAGCCGTGCTGGGAAAGGGTGGACCATTTGGAGGAGACGTCGGAGCGTTTGGAGGCGGCGGCGGCATCGGCAGAGATGGAGGTGAGGGAGCCGGCATCGGCGTAGGGGATCATGGAGAGGGCGGCGGCTTGGGCGGCGGCGGAGTCATCGGCAACGATGCGGGCGCGGGCGGCGGAGAAGGCGGCGTATTGGGCGAATTGATTGACGTTGGAGTAGTGGGCAAACTCGATGATCATGAGGAGCAGGACGAGGACGGGCGGAAAGGCGAGGATGAATTCCAGCATGGCCTGACCGGATTCGGCATCGGCGTGTTTGCGGATGCGGAAGGGGTGGAGGTTCACAGGAGGACTCCTGCGGGAGTGGTGAAAATGACGAGATAGATGCCGGCGACGATGGCGGTGCCGTAGGGGATGTTGGCTCCGCGCGGGGAGCGGGAAGTAAAGAGGAGGAAGAGGGCGACGCTGAGGGCGATCAGGCCGCCGATGATGGCGGAATAGAGCATCACTTCGACGAGAAAGCCTTTGCCGCCGAGGAGGCCGACCATGGACATGAGTTTGACATCGCCGCCGCCGAGCCAGCCAAACATGTAGCAGATGTAATACACGCCGAAGGCGATGAGGAAGGCGACGGGGAAGTTGGCGAGCTGGTCGCGGCGGAAGAGAAGGAAAATGAGCAGGCCGGCGAGAATGCCGGAATAGGTGAGGAAATTGGGGATGCGGTGGCGGGTGAGGTCGAAATAGACGACGGGGACGCCCCAGAGAAGAAGGACGGCGGTGGACAGAAGGGTATCGAGACCTTCGGGCATGAGAGGGCAGATGAGACGAAGCGGCGGGCGGAAGGCGTCCGCCGCTTCGAGAGATTCTACGAGTGACTATTTATCGGAGTAGGAATTGACGCGGACATCGGACCCGCCGCCCTTGTCCTGCATGGTGGCCTGAGTGGCCTGACCGGACGTCAACGAGGTGTTGGCGCTCTTGAAGAGATTGCGGATGTTGGTGCCGAACACGCCGGCGACGAGCAAAGCGGCAACGGCGACGACGCAAATAATGATGACATATTCCGTCATGGCTTGGCCGGATTTACGATTCATTTTCTTCATGGATAATAGACTCCTGTTTATTTAGTTTTTTTTAAGGGATTACGGGCATGGGAGGGAGATGAACTCCACCGCGCCTTGGCATTGCTGAGTGTAGCCGTCAATGAGGGAGGTCGTGGTATCGGTACCTTTGACGGTCCATTTGACGTAGGGGGCGAGGGCAACGAGGACAACCATGCAGGACACAAGGGTGTATTCCAGCATCGCGGCGCCGCGTTCGTCCCGGTGAAGATTCATAAGAGTTTGGTTATTGAAAACTTATTTTTTCTTCAGTTGCAACCAAACGAGCACCAGCATGACGGCGGTGAAGGTTTGGGCAATGAGGGAGAAGAACATGTATTCTTGGATGTGGGGGATCAGGGCTTCCATAGTATGCGATCCTTTCAGTTGTCTTGTGTGTGGCGACATCGCAAACGCGCAACGTCCCAACTGGTGGAAAGAGTAGCAGGTGGGGTTCGGCTAAGCAAGAACAGGATTTGGATGGACAAGTGGGTAGGAAAAACGGCACCTTATGCAAGGAACATTGCATACATAACAAGGAGTCGCCCGATGAAGAAGAATTGGATGGCGTGGATGGGGTTGGTTGTGTTTCTGGGGTTGAGCATGGCTGCGCAGGCCGAGGGTATCTTCACCTATTGGACGCAGTTGCAGGCGGTGAACCTGACGCCGTACGACATCAAAATCACGAAGGTGGATTGGCATGGGGGTCTGAATACGAACGTGAGCCATGTGAATGCGGGGTATGTGATTCCCAAGGCCGATCCGAACAATCCCGAGCAGGAGCCGACGATCATTGGCGAAGTGCGAAAATGGAGCGCCGGGGTGGATATGGAAGTCTGGTTCAAGCTATTGGGCAATGAGGGGGCGAGCGATTGCTACCTCAAAATTCACAATCCATACACGGGAAACAACAAGATTACGCCGGGCGAGACGTTTCCGACGTCGCAGTGCCCGAGCATGACGCCGGCGGATATTCCCGACTCCCAGCCTTCGCCGCTCTATCACAATATTGAATTGCCGTCGGCGGGTCACAAGCTGGAGTTGGTGGCGTTGCTGGCCTTTCAGAAGCTGATTCCGGATGAGGCGGGAATGACATCGTCTGACCAGAAAAAGGCGGCGGACGAGAGTCAGCAGCAAATCGACCAATCGGAACAGGACCGCGATAAATTCCGCCAAGAGACGGGCATTTACGTTCCGTAGGGAGCGCGACTGAATTCGCGCGGCGGTGACGCGAATTCAGACGATTGTGTTTTTGTCCCCCCCCTTGCGCTAATCGTCGGCGGTGACGCGCAGATGTTCCATGATGAACTGTCGGCGTTCGGGCGTGTTACGGCCCATGTAGAAGCGCAGGAGATTGGGGATGTTGTGCTCGTGGGCCACCACCACGGGCGTCAGGCGGATCTGGGGGCCGATGAAATGTACGAATTCGTCGGCGTTGATTTCGCCGAGTCCTTTGAAGCGGGTGACCTCGGAGCCGCGAAGGGCTGAAATGGCGGTGTCTCGTTCTTTCTCGGAATAGCAGTAGCGAGTTTCCTTTTTGTTGCGCACGCGGAAGAGGGGGGTTTCGAGAATGAAGAGATGTCCGGCCAACACGACGGGCTCAAAGAAGCGCAGGAAAAAAGCTAGAAGCAGATTGCGAATGTGCAAGCCGTCCACGTCGGCGTCGGTCGCCATGATGATTTTCTGGTAGCGCAGTCCGGCGAGGGATTCTTCGATGTTGAGCGCGCGCATGAGGTTGTACAACTCTTCGTTGGTATACATCACATCGCGATTGAGCTCGGCCACATTTAACGGCTTACCGCGTAGGGTGAAGACGGCTTGCGTGTGAACATTGCGGGTTTTGGTGATGGAGCCACCGGCGGACATTCCCTCGGTGATGAAGATCATGCTGTCGAGTCCGCGTTTGCGCTTGGGGTCGAGATGGTTTTTGCAATCCTTGAGCTGAGGAACGCGAATGCTGACGGACTTGGATCGCTCCCGCGCGAGTTTTTTGACGGTCTGAAGCTCTTTGCGCAGGGCTTGGGTTTCCTCGATTTTTTTGATGAGGATGGCGGCGGCATCGGGGTTGCGGTGCAGGAGGTCGGCGACCACATCGCGGATTTGCGCGACCAGATCGGAACGAATTTCCGTATTGCCCAATTTGTTTTTGGTTTGCGACTCGAAGACGGGATCTTTCAGGCGGATGGCGATGGCGCCGACCATGGATTCGCGAACGTCATCGCCGTCAAACTTCGCCTTGGCGAATTCGTTGACGCCTTTGAGAAAGCCTTCGCGGAAAGCCGAGAGATGGGTGCCGCCATCGGACGTGTATTGTCCATTGACGAACGAAAGAAATGTCTCGTTGAACCGTTGAGTGTGGGTGAAGGCGATTTCGAGCGTATTGGAGCGGTGGTGGAGGGGGCCATAGACGCCTTCCTCGCCGACTTCTTCGAGGATCAGGTCGGTCAGCCCATTTTCGGACACGATTTCGGTGCCGTTGAAAACGAGGACAAGGCCGGCATGGAGGCAGGAATAGAGGCGCAAGCGGCGTTGGACGAGTTCTTCCAGATAGGTGGCTTTTCCGAAAATATCGGTGTCGGGCTGGAACTCGATGAGGGTGCCGTTGGGGACGCCGGGGCATTTGGCGGACAGATTCTTTTTCAGCACGCCGCGTTCAAAGTGGGCGCCGGCGGATTGGCCCTCGCGGTGCGACTGGACCAGAAACGAGGAAGAAAGGGCGTTGACGGCTTTGGTTCCCACGCCGTTGAGTCCCACGGAAAACTGAAACACGTCGTCGTTGAATTTTCCGCCGGTGTTAATGTTGGAAACGCATTCGACGACCTTGCCTAGGGGAATGCCGCGACCATAGTCGCGCACGCGCACCTTTGTTCCTTCGATCGTGATTTCGACGCGCTTGCCGTAGCCCATGATGAATTCATCGACGGCGTTGTCGACGACTTCTTTGAGCAAGACATAGATGCCATCATCGTGCAGGGTGCCATCGCCCACGCGTCCGATGTACATGCCGGTACGCTTGCGGATGTGCTCCAGCGGGGAGAGCGTCTGGATCTTGCTTTCGTCGTAGGTGTGAGTGGGTGGTTTGGTCATGGGCTGACCCCAGTGGGGGAAGAGAGAGAGGAGGGCAATTTGTGAAGGATCGCTTTTGGATTTTTTTCGAGAAAATATTTGAGTTCCCACTCGGCGCAGAAAAGGGTGACGGGGCGGTTGCGAGAATCGAGGGCCAAGCGGCAACTGCTGGGGAGCATTTCTGGAGTGACCGGATTTCCTGTTTCGTCAACCCAACGAAGGATGGACCAGGGGGCGGGTTCCAGACGAGTGGTGGCGCCATATTCGGTTTCGAGTCGGTACTGCAGTACTTCAAATTGGAGCGGCCCAACGGCGCCGAGCAGCGGCACGCGCTGGACGGAGTCGGGGATCAGGAACGCCTGCACGGCGCCCTCTTGCAAGAGGTGGTCGAGTCCGGCGCGGAAGCGTTTGAATTGGGCGGGGCTGGAATGGTGGAGATAGGCGAAGCATTCGGATGCAAACTGCGGCAAGGGGTCGTAGGCAATGGCGGGGTCTTCCGTCAGGGTGTCGCCGATGCCGAATTCGGGATGTCCGACCAGTCCGATGACATCGCCCGGAAAAGCTTCGTTGACGGTTTCGCGCTCGCGGGCAAACACTTTGCGAGAATTCGACATGCGGATGATTTTGCCGGAGCGCGGATGCAACACCTTCATATCGCGCGCGAAGACGCCGGAGCAGACGCGTAAAAATGCAATCTGGTCGCGGTGGTTCGGGTCCATGTTGGATTGAATTTTGAAGATAAAGCCGGAGAATTGCGGATGGTCGGGCGCGACAACGAGGCTACCTGCTTTTCGCGGAGTGGGCGGTGGCGCGTACTGCAGAAAGGCATCCAGCAAGAGTTGAACGCCAAAATTGTTGATGGCACTACCAAAGAAGACGGGCGTCATGTTGCCGGAAAGGACGGCCTCTTCATCGAAGACTTCGCCCGCAGCATCGAGCATATCGAGTTCTTCGACGAGGGCGTGGAACGACTCGGGCGTCATGCGTTCGCGCACTTGTGGATCGGTGACGGCGTGGAGGGCTTCGGGCGCGCGATAGGCCCCGCCGACAGTGCGTTCGAAGAAGTGGGCCAACTTGCCTTGGCGGTCGTAGACGCCTCGGAAATCGGGGCCATCGCCCAGCGGCCAATTCATAGCGCAGACGCTGAGTTGGAGGGTGTTCTCAATCTCGTCGATCAGCGACAGTGGGTGTTTCGCCGGGCGATCCAGCTTGTTCATGAAGGTGAAGATGGGGATGCCCCGCATGCGGCAAATCTCAAACAATTTGAGAGTTTGAGTTTCGATGCCTTTGGCGGCGTCGATGACCATGATGACGGCATCGACAGCCATGAGTACGCGATAGGTATCTTCCGAAAAATCTCGGTGACCGGGGGTGTCGAGCAGGTTGATGACGAAGTCGCGATATTCAAATTGCAGCACGGTGGAGCTGACGGAAATGCCGCGTTGTTTTTCCAGTTCCATCCAGTCGGAGGTGGTGGCGCGTTGGTTTTTGCGGGCGGTGACGGAACCCGCGAGCTGGACGGCGCCGCCGTACAACAGCAATTTTTCGGTGAGCGTTGTTTTGCCGGCGTCGGGATGCGAAATGATGGCCAGCGTACGCCGCCGGGCGGTTTCCTGCGCGGTGCTCATGGGACACTCGGGATGGTAAGGGGTGAGTTCATGGAACCCGCGGAGTTTTCCACACTGTGGAAAAATTGCGAGCCGTTTTTCCACACTGTGGAAAAAAGTTTTCCACGGTGTGGAAAACGGGGGGTGCGGCGGCTGCCTTTGGAGGGGGCGGGTTGGTCGAACTTTTTCGCGCGCTTTACAAAGGCGGAGGGGTTGGGGTAGATTCCTCCCGTTCAATTCAGCATAACTGAGAGGCGGAAAAAGGATGAAGAAGATCATTTTGTTTTTGGGTGCGGCGGTTTTGTGCGCGGGTGTGGCGTTCGGCGGTTTGTTGAGCGAGGATCCGGGCGAGCTGACGGTGGCGGGGCAGTTTTGGTATCCGGATGCGGGTAATTTCTCGTTGTGCGATTCGGGGTACGGCGCCACGGTGATTTATCGCGAATGGTTCCGCTTCCCATGGGGCGTGGGCGTCAATTTGGGTTTGGCGCAGTGGCAGGTGGATAGCGGTTCCAATGCGTACAAGTATGATCAGTTGACGGACTACAAGGGCGACTTGTTGCTGATTCCGTTTGGGGCGTCGCTGTATTTCAATGCGATTGATTGGGACAACTGGAACCTGAATTTGGAAACGGGCCTTCAGTATCTTTTTGTGGATTCCAATGCGAGCGTGTTCAATAACGAGCCGGGTGTGGGGCGATATCAGGATGTGGACATTGACGGTGCGGTGATCTGGAACATTGGCGCGGAATATGAGTACATGCTGACGGAAAATCTTTATGTGGTGGCGGGCGTTGGATATCAGGTGGATGTGATGGCGGCCGAGACCGAGTATAATGGCAAGAGTACGCGGAAGACATCTTTTGAGGGAACGTTCGGTCGCTTGGGCGCAAAGTTCTTGTTCTAACGAGTTGCCCATCGGCAACGGGATGGCACGTTCCGGGAGAAATCTCGTGGACGTGCTTTTTTTTGGAGGAGAGGAGGACGGGTATGATTCGTTGTTATTTGCCGGGGAACCAGTGGGAGGCGGGTGAGGCGTTGTTGGACGAGGAGGAGTCGAAGCATGTGGCTTCGGTGATGCGGGTGCAGGCGGGTGCGCGGATTGAGGTGTTGGATGGGGAGGGGCGCGTGGGGGAAGCGGAGATTGTGTTGGCGCACAAGAAGCGGACGTCCATCCGGATCCTGTCGCAAAGGGTGGTGCCGCTGAGATTGCCTCGCAAGATTTTGGTTCAGGCGCTGGTGCGGGAACAGAAAATGGATTGGATCATTCAAAAGGCGGTTGAGCTGGGTGTGCATGAGATTTGGCCGTTGCAGACGGAGCATGCGGTGGTGAAGATTCGCGCGGAGGAGGCGTCAAAAAAATCGGCGCGGTGGCAGGCGATTGCGATGGGGGCGTGCAAGCAAAGTGGGAATCCGTGGATGCCGATGCTGGCGCCGGTTCGCGGGCTGGATGCGGTGTTGAAGGCGTTGCCCGCTTCGGGTGCGGCTTGCTTTGGGGCGTTGCAGGCACAGGCGATCCCGTTGCCGACGCTGTTGGGCCGTTTGCGTGCGGAGAATTGTCCGCAACTGGCGATGTTCATCGGGCCGGAAGGGGATTTTAGCGTGGGGGAAGTGGGAGCCATGCTGGCGGCGGGAGTGCAGCCGGTGACGTTGGGGCCGATTGTGTTTCGGGTGGAGACGGCGGCCCTTTTCATTTTGTCTGCGGTGCAGTATGCTTGGATGCAATGAAAGGAAACCAACCATGAGCGAATTAAACCCACAAGCCTTCACGATTCACGGCGGAGCGGCGCACACCTTCAACCAATTGCCGATAGCGGGGGCGAAGGCCCCGGCGTTGCATCTGGCGGATCAGGAATTCAAGGATTGGACGTTGGAGGATTTTTCTGGAAAGAAGAAAATCCTGAATATCGTCCCGTCGCTGGATACTCCGGTGTGCCAGATTTCGGCGAAGAAGTTCAACGAAGAGGTGTCGCAGCGGAGCGATGTGGTGGTGCTGACGATTTCGGCGGATTTGCCGTTTGCGCAGGGGCGGTTTTGCGCCACGCTGAAGACGCCGAATGGAAAGTTTTTGTCTACGTTTCGTTCTCCTGAGTTTGGGATGGACTATGGCACGCTGATTGTGGAGCACGCGCTGATGGGCTTGCAGGCTCGTGCGGTGATTGTTCTCGACGAGAACAACGTGGTGTTGCACAGCCAGCTTGTTCCGGAGCTGACCCATGAGCCGGACTACGCGGCGGCGCTGGCAGTATTGAAGTAAGGGATTGTCAGAGCCTGTGTTGCTTGGGGCCCAGCGTCGTTGGCGTCGTTGGCGTATCCGGTTTTGTCCCTATGAATTGCGTGAGCCTCCCTTGGGGTGTTATCGTTTGTGCGTTGTTTTTCGCGCGAGATAGCTCTCCAAGGCTGGCTGGGATATGTCGAGATGGATTGTCTTCAGGTTTGACTGTGTGGGCATCTGGCGTATTCTGTTTTTAGCAAAGGTGGACTATGTCCTTTCTGGGACAAATCAACAAAAAACAAGGCTCAAACAACAAGACCGGATTGTCCCCGCCGAGCAACATGAGCCTTGTTGCCCGTACGTGGGCAAGGGTTGTGTTGGGGTTTTCTTTCCTGCTCTTCTCCGAGGCATTTACGGGGGCGACCAATTTGTGGGTTTCTCTCAACGTGGACAGCAACGGTGCATTGCTGTTGGAATTTCCTTCGTGGACCTCGGATTATCACTTGGTGAGCTATACGGATTCGCTGACCAATTCGTGGGGGTTGACCAGTTTGCTGATGGGAGCGGATGGAAATCTGGAATGGAAAGATGCGGATGTTCTGGCGCATCGAACGCAGCTTTTTTACCGAATTTTGTCGCGACCTGTCAGCCATCCGGCCGATTCGGACGGCGACGGCATGGACGACGTTTATGAATTGCGCTATCCGGGGATTTTCAATCCGCTGAATCCCGGGGATGCCTCGGGCGATGCCGATGGCGACAGGTTATCGAATATGCAGGAATACGGGTTGGGGACGAATCCCTTGAGTTCGGATACGGACGACGACGGGATGCCGGACGGGTGGGAAATTGACTATTGGCTTGACCCATTGGGTGACGACGCCGGTATGGATCCGGATGGAGATGGGCTACCGAATTTGCAGGAGTTTGAGCGGGACACGGATCCGAACAAGACCGATACAGACGGCGACGGGATGCCGGACGGGTGGGAGGTTGTGAATGGACTCGACCCGCGCACGAACGATGCGGAGGGAGATGTGGATGGGGATGGGCTGACGAACCGGGTGGAATACCAGATGGGGACGAATCCCCGGCACTCTGATACGGATTCCGATGGCTTGCCCGATGGCTGGGAGGCGGAGTATGGGTTCAACCTCTTGTCGGACGGTGGGAGAGCATATGGTTTGGTGGCACACTGGCGATTTGACGAGGAGGGGGGAGGCGCGGCTTCAAATTCGGTATCCTCCCACTGGACGGGCTCGCTCCGATTCATGGTGGAAAGCAACTGGACATCGGGACGTGGCGGCGGGGCGTTATGGTTCAATGGCGTGAACTCTTACTTGGTTGTCGGGCAGTCCGAGGGGGCAGTGGTGACGGGGGTGCCCTTCACCGTCATGGCCACGATTTGGCAATCGGGTGGTTCCTTATTCCCAACGGTGTTGTCGGACGGGAAGTTGATGGTTGGCGGAACATGGCCTGGGTATTTGATCCGCTACGAGCAGGGGGCCAACCGTTTGATTGGCTATGGCGGAGATTCAAACACCCCTACGCCCGGCGTGGTGCAGGCGAATTGGATGCCGAGTATGAGCAACCGCTGGACGGATGTGGCGCTGTCGCATGACGGCACGAGAGTACGGCTTTTCGTGGATGGACGGCTGGCTTCGAGTGTGACCTCGTCGTTTCATGCTGTCCAGCAGCCTGAATTGCTGATGGGCATGGGGCATGTGAACGGCGGCGAATCATTCTGGCGAGGCAAAATCGATGACGTGAGGATATTTCACTCGGCGCTGGGGACGAACGAGCTGGCCGAGGTCAACGATTGGTTAGGGGATGCGGACGGCGATGGACTGTCCAACGGACGGGAATATGTGCTGGGCACGGACCCGACCGATAAGGACACGGACGGGGATGGGGTATTGGACGGGGAAGAAGTGGACGTGCATCGTACAAATCCTCTGAACGTGGATACGGATGAGGACGGGATGGCGGATGGGTGGGAGATTCAATATGGGCTTGATCCGCTGGACCCGCTGGATACAAGCGGCGATGTGGATGCCGATGGGCTGACGAATTTGGAAGAGTTCGATTTGGATACGAACCCGAACAATGCGGACACGGATGGGGATGGAATGCCGGATGCGTGGGAGGTTCGACATGGATTAAATCCCAGATTGGCCGATGCGACGGAAGATGAGGACGACGATGGGTTGACCAACATCTTCGAATTTTTCATTGGAACCAATCCAATGGATTCCGACACCGATGAGGATGAGCTTTCCGATTATGTGGAAGTTTTGATTCGTGGCACGGACCCACTTGAACCCGATACGGACGGGGATGGTCTTCTGGATGGTGGAGAGGTGTATACCTACTCGACGGATCCATTGAATCCGGACACGGATGTCGATGCGCTGCCGGATGGGTGGGAAGTGCAGCATGGTTTTAATCCGCTTTCCGATGGGGGGATGGGGCATGGGTTAGTGGCCCATTGGAGTTTTAACGAAGGAGCGGGGGGAGTTGCATCGAACCGAGTTTCGACCCAGTGGCCGGGTTCGCTCCGGTTCATGGTGGAAAGCAATTGGGTGGCGGGGCGGTGTGGCCAGGCGTTGTGGTTCAGCGGGAGCCGATCATTTGTCAACGTATCTCAATCGGAAGGTTCCATTGTGACGGGGGCGCCGTTTACCGTGATGGCAACCTTGTTGCAGCACAGCGCCGGAGCGATGAATTACCCGACGGTTGTCTCGGATGGGCAATTGATTTCTGGTGGATTCTGGCCCGGATTTATGATGAGGCAAGAGTTGGACAACAACCGCATGGTTGGCTACGCCGGTGACTATGGCGAGCCGATGTACGGCGTGTTTGTCACCAACTGGTTGCCCGGCATGTCCAACCGATGGGTGGATCTGGCGTTGACTCACGATGGGACGTACGCAAGATTGTATGTGGATGGAAAGTTGGCTTCTGTTTACCGTTCGCCGTTTGAAGCCATTCAACAGACGAATCTGCTGATCGGCATGGGCCATGTCAACGCAGATGGTTCTTATTGGCGCGGGGCGATTGACGATGTGAGAATTTTTCGGTCGGCGCTGGAACTGGATGATATTGGGGGGGTTAACGAATGGATCGGGGATGTGGATGAGGATGGGCTGATCAACGGGAGAGAGTATTTGGGAGGAACGGATCCGGATGAGG
>CAZYGH010000017.1:0-49961 GCA_964647595.1 uncultured Verrucomicrobiota bacterium | reverse complement strand
GGTGGGAAATCGCGGAGGGCTTTGATCCGTTGGCCGAGGCGGATGCGGTGGAAGACTTCGATGGCGACGGGCTGACGAATTGGGCCGAGATGGGGTCGGGTACGAATCCGAAGGTCGCGGATACGGATGAAGATGGACTGAGCGATGGGGCTGAGGCACTCACGCATTTGACGAACCCGTTGAGTGCGGACACGGATAGCGACGGGATGCCGGACGGGTGGGAGCTTGCGCATGGACTCCATCCGTTGGAGGTGGCGGATGCGGGTGCGGATGCGGATGTGGACGGACTGACGAACCGGTTGGAATACGAGAATGGGACGGACCCGAATGAGTCGGATACGGACGGGGATGAGTTGTTGGATGGGGCGGAAGTGCTCACGCATTTGACGAGCCCGTTGAGCGTGGATACGGATGGGGAGGGGTTGCCGGACGGGTGGGAAGTGCAGAACGGGTTGAGCCCGCTGTCGGACGGCGGATTGGCCTTGGGGTTGGCGGCGCGTTGGCGATTGGATGAAGGCGCGGGGATGAGTGTGTCGAACCAAGTCTCGATCCAATGGACGGCGGTGTTGCGCAATATGTCGGCGAGCAACTGGGTGGCGGGGGGCCCGGCGGGCAAGGGGCTTTGGTTGGATGGGGTGAGCAATTTTGTATCGGTGTCGCAGTCGGGCGGGGCGGTGGTGACGGGTGCGCCGTTCACGGTGATGGCTCGGGTGTGGCAGGAGGCGGATGCGCCGGATGGGAATCCGACGCTGTTCTCGGATGGAGCGTTGTTGGGCGGCGGGCAATGGCCGGGATGGGTGTTGCGCTATGAGCAATTCTGGAACCGGCTGGTGGGGTATGCGGGGGATCCGAATCAGCCAATGTACGGAGTGTCGCAAACGAATTGGTTGCCGGCGAATTCGGGGCGGTGGTTTAACGTGGTGATGACGCACGATGGGACGAGGGCGAGGCTGTTTGTGGACGGTCGGCAAGGACAAAGCGCGGTGGGGGCGTTTGCGGCGAATACGCAGTCGGAGCTGTGGATCGGCTTCGGGCACGTGAATTGGCCGAATTCGCATTGGAAGGGGATGGTGGGCGATGTACGGATTTTCCGTGCGGCGTTGTTGGCGAATGAGCTGGCGGCGGCGAACGATTGGCTGGGGGATGAGGACGAGGATGGGCTGATCAACGGGAGAGAGTATTTGGGAGGAACGGATCCGGATGAGGCGGACACGGATGGGGATGGGGTGAGCGATGGCGACGAGGTGCTGACCCATGGGACGGATCCGTTGGATGTGGATACGGACGGGGACGGGATGCCGGACGGGTGGGAAATCGCGGAGGGCTTTGATCCGTTGGCCGAGGCGGATGCGGTGGAAGATGCGGACGCCGATGGGTTGTCGACTTTATTGGAATTTCAAAATGGCACGGACCCGTACAACCCAGACAGCGATGATGATGGATTAAACGATGGAGAAGAGGTTCTGTTTCACGGAACCAATCCGCTGAATTCAGACACGGACGGCGATGAATTGCCGGATGTGTGGGAAGCAAGATTCGGGTTGGATCCCTTGGACCCGTTGGATGTCCATGAAGATGCGGATGGCGATGGATTGACCAACATGAATGAGTATATTTTGGGGACACATCCCTCGCATCCCGACACCGATGGGGATGGGATGCCGGATGGTTGGGAATCGAGTTACGAGTTTGATCCACTATCGGGGATGTCGTCTGAACTGGGGCTTCGGTTATGGTTGCGGATGGACGATGGGAGTGGAACTAATTTGGCGAACTCGGCGGACAGTACTTATCGGGGGCAGATTCGAGATCCGTCTGGTGTGGCGTGGGCGGCGGGCGAGATGGGCGATGCTCTATGGCTGGATGGCACGGCGGGACATGCGATCGTACCGCAGACGACCGGGGCGACGGTGACGGGAACTTCGTTCACGGTGTGCGCGTGGATTTGGTACAATCCTACGGCATCGGCAAGTTATCCGACGATTCTATCTGATTCGATATGGCCGGAGGGGAGAGGGATCCAAGGCTACTTGTTGCGAATCGAGGAAAACGAAATTGTCGGCTATGTTGGAAACTCCAACCAGATGCCGTCGAAGGTCTCGGCTTCGAACTGGGCGGAGCGATGGGGCGGACGGTGGACGCATGTGGCCTTGGTTCAGGATGCTGGCATCACACGTTTATATGTGGATGGCAGCCTGTGGGATCAGCACGCGAACACTTATGGCGAGGCACGAAGTCCGGAAATGAGGATTGGCAAAGGGCATGTCAACGAAGCGGATTCCCTTTGGACGGGGGGTATGGATGAGGTGCGGGTGTATGGCACGGCCTTAACAGGCGAT
The DNA here is from genome assembly GCA_964647595.1 of uncultured Verrucomicrobiota bacterium. GTDB lineage: Bacteria > Verrucomicrobiota > Kiritimatiellia > CAIQIC01 > Lenti-01 > Lenti-01. The sequence continues at coordinate 47,622 of CAZYGH010000017.1, read as the reverse complement.
CAACTTCAGGAATTGTTTGAGGGGAGAAGCGATGCGAACCGGGACGGGTTGAGCAACTACGAGGCTTGGCAGGGGGGATTGAATCCTTATACCAATCCGGTGTCCGCCACAACGGAAGGAGCGTTGGATGTGCAATTTGTCCCCTTGGACTGGGGGGTGGAAGAGAATGTGCAGTACCTCGCGATGTACCGGGACCTGCAGCCCGGACATGAGATTCATGTCTTTGTTGAAGATGACATTTTGACATTTGCCATGATGGATGCGGAGGGAGGGCGGCACGTGATTCGTCATCCGCGATTGGTGGAGGGGGGGTATCTGATGCCCGGCGCCACGAACCGGATTACGGCCAGTTGGCGGGGATACAACACGGGAAAGCCGACGATGGACATGCGGCTATTTGTCAACGGCATCGATTATCGGGCGGATTTCGGGTTTGATTATTTATCCACACCGGCCATGACGACATCGACTTGGGAGGATGAAACGGGCTACTGGAATGCGGCGTTTGTGACATCATCGTGGAATACGGTGGTACGCACGAACCATGCGCGGTTCTTTGAGTGGGGAGACGGGAGTCTGACGGCACGAGTCGACCGGGTAGACTCCCGTGTGTACGGGACTGCGTACGGAATGGTTTCGAGCAATCCCGTGCCACCGTTTCCGGTTGGAGTGAAGACTCCACCGCCTGCGGGCGACCGACCGCAAACCCTGCTTCAGTCGATTACGAGGCCCCGGTCTGCGGAATCTTTTGTGTCCAGCAACGAAGTTCGAACTGCCGTTCGACGCTATCGGCAGGTGGCAGATGCCGTCGAGTTGGAAATTCGTTGGATGGGCTGGGCGAATGAATCGGTGACGAACGACTGGCCATTTTTCGAAGACCATGTGAAGACCGTCATACATATTGGCAATCAGGAGGGGTTGGACGTTGCCTTGAGTAGCTGGACAACGCTGGACGCCATGGTTGCCTACCGATTTTCCAATTCGATTCCAGGGCGGGCGGAGCGCATGTACGTAGAGACAAACGGATTTGAAGCGAGGATTGGTTTAACCAATGCCCATTGGCAAGCAACGGAACTGATGGATGTTCCCCAGTTTGATTTTGGAAATCGGGTCTCCGTGAGTAATTACTTGGTACAGTGGCGTGATTATCTTTCCATCTATACCAACTACTCTTACTTTTTCTTCAACGAAGACGCCTTACAACCGGGACTCGATCCGTCTTATTTGGAAAGTTCAACCGCGAGCGAAAGCAGTTTGGCTTGGTTCCGCGAATATGTCACAAACCAGTATGGTGCCGCCTTCGCCGACATTCGGTTCCCGGTCAGTCCTTTGGCAATCGGTGCGCTGGATGTGAGCCATGCCGCCCAATTTCATCTGGTGCTGGACGATTCGGTGACGAATCGATTGGTTCTCACGACCGATCCGGATCACTGGGCCAAGTGGTGGGAGTGGCGTCAGGTGGTCTTTGCGAATCTCATGGCCGGGTATGCAAAGCATCTGCAGGCACTAAACGTGAACAATCCCAACTGGCGTGGAATTGTTTATTTTGTATCGCCGCTGAAGGCGTGGACGCCGCGATCCGGCATCCACCTGCCTCTCCTTGCACAAATCCCCGAATTGAATTGGATCGTCATGGAGAATTCCCGTTTTGGCAGCTATGGTGTGGGCCGCATGGAAGAGGAAATTCAGATGCAGTTGATGGCGGCCAAAGCTGCGACCTCCGATCATACGGGATTCGGCAGTTATGTAATGGCGCATCGGTATCCGTATCCATCGGTCACGAATGGAGTCACCAATGCCACCTATACTCTTCCGTGGATATACCGGGACGTGGATCTGGCCGCCTCACCGGAGTTTCAATCGTCCATTGTGGTGCCCTACTCGGATTTTCTTCTTGTGAACCGGCCTGGAGTCACCAGTGATTTTCAAAATGCCCACTATATTCCCGAGGTGGCCGAAGCCTGGAACCGGGCGCGCTTCGAACAATTGTGGAGTCCATTGCGTGGGCATGCAACGGCCAGCAACGTGATCGGCACGACGACGATTCAGTTCTCCTGGGACGTGGTGGAGCAGGCGAAAGCCTACGAGTGGGAAGCGAGTGTTTCTGCAGCGTTTGCCATCACCAATGTCAGCGTGCAGGTGTCGACCAATCGTGCGTCTTGGTCGTTGTTGACGCAGCCCGTTAGCATCGCGACTCCGATCCATTGGCGCACACGCGGCGTATTTCACGTTTACGATTACAGCGATTCGGGGGAGATCACTGGAACCAACGTTTACCGTGGGGTTTGGGCGGCATCGCCGAATCCGATCGAGGTTCTGGATTCGGATGCGGATGATTTGCCCGACGCCTGGGAAATGCGCTATTTTTTCAGTTTGTCGCAAGGGGCCGATGGCGATTTCGACGAGAATGGGATTCGCAATCTTCAGGAATACCTGAATGGGACAAACCCGGCGCTTTGAGCGAACTTAGGGCGGCACGTGGACGCGGCTGCGGAAGAAGAACACGCCTGTGTCCGGTAGGGTCCATTCGGGATTCCACGGGGATCCGGTGCCTGAGGCATTGGTGAGGTTGGACCAGATGGGATGGACGAGATTTTCTGCGGCGTCGATGGAATAGAGGCGTCCGGTTGAGGTTGGCTCGATGGCGAACACGAGTTGGGTCGTTCCGGCCACGGCCAACGGTAGCCAAACGTCGTTGGCATCTGTGGGATCGGTGTCGGCCACATATTCTTGCCAAGTGGGGGTGCCGTCTTCGTCGGGGTCGTCCAAGGCGGCGGCATCGAAGTCGTTGGTCCATCCGAAGTGGGCGAGCCACCAGTAGGGAGTTGCATGGGTGGCGAGGATGGGCGAGAAGGAGGCGTGGATGGATTTGGCGTTGTCCATGACCAGTTCGAGGGGATTCCGGGAACCGGAGGCGTCGCCGGACCATTCGAGGAATGTGAAGTAGGGATCGGGGAGAGCCGCGACCTGGACGGTGGAGCCGCCGCATTGCCAGGAGGAGGGGATGTCCACCCTTCCGTTAGGGTCGGCAGAGATTTCGAGCCAGTAGACGGGGGAGTTGTTGCAGACGTGCAACGGCAAGGTGAAGCGCGAGGCGGAGGCGACGGCAGAACCATCGCGAGCGACAAAATCCAGAACGTGGACGCCGTCAGTCAGAAGGGTGGTATCGAGCAACGCCCCGGCTTCGAGAACTCCATTGGACGGAGTCACGTGGAAGAGAACTGAAGCGCGGGAGCGAAGATCGGCAGGAAAGTTGGTCATGTATCCCGAGAAATTGAAGTTGGTGACGAGTCCGGAGTTGGTGCTGACGGGGGCGACGTCGAGGGAGACGTGAATGTTAGCGCCTTCGGGACCCGGGGTGCGGGCGAAGAGGCTACCGAACCAGACGACCAGATTGGAGTTGGCGGCCATGCGGTCGTAGCGGACGCCGTTAGTGGCCATGAGGGTTTCGTTTGAATGGATGGAGGCCATGAGTCGTTCGAGGATGGATCGGCGGGTTTCGCCTTGCGAGGCCACGAGGCTGTTGGTAATGGCGATATTGTTGGTCAGGGTGACGACACAGGTGACGACATCGCCGGAGTTGGCGCCGCCGTTGTAGGGGTTGTCGCGCACATAGATGAATTGCCGTGCGGGGTAGGTCGAAGGAAAGAGGTGGGTGGCGGCCAGGCCGACGCCGAGGGTGAGGGCATCGGCCGATCCTTGGCCGACGGTTGCCGATACGGGAGCGTAGTCGGCCTCGCGGTCGTAGTTCGTGTAGGCGAGTTCAAGGCGGTCGGCGGAGGCAACCGCATGAACGATCGAGTTGGAGTCGGCGTTGACGGTTTCGGCGAGGGCGGAAACGGCGTCAAAGAGCGTGGCATTGGAAGCGACGATGGCAGAATTCGTCACGCCGGCAACCGCAACGGACAGGACATTGCCGGGCGTGGGGTGGATGGAGGTGAGGGTGGAGTGGAACCGTTCGTCGAGGTAGAGATCGATGCTGGCGGGAGGAGAACCTTGGGGGTGGGGAAGGGCGGAAACGGCAACCGAGATGGAACTCGTTACGACTTGGAAGGGGACGTGGGAGGTGACGGAAAGGGTGGGTGGAGCGGCGAAGGGGGCGGCGAGGGGATCGCCAGCGAAGAGACCTTGGTATGGCGCTTCGACGGACATGGCGTAGGCTTCGCCGATGGTGAAGCCGCGCACATAATAAAATCCCAAATGGGGGACAGGAAATTTTTCTTTGAAGGCGCAAGGTTCGGCTACAGTTCCGTAGGAGGCGGTCGCGCCCAGATTCATCCAATCGAGAACGGTGGCTTGGCTGGTTTCATTGGTCAGATTGGTGATCATGCCTCCCCACGAGGTTAAATGGTCCGCATAGGCACCGGATAGGAAGGTGTTGTTTTGATAGACGAACGGGGGGGGATAGGGGTCGCCGTCGTGGTAGCCCATGACGTTGGTCTGAGCGTACAATTGGGCGTAGAAAGGAGGGAATACGAACGTGGAGGGCAGACCCGGGAGGGACGTGAACGAGAAAGCGGCATCGGGATATTCTTGTTCCCGGATTCCTCTAGCTTGGTCTCCTGAAAAATACAAATTGATTGAGGACGCGGGGAAGGTGGATTGGGCGGCAGCACCCCGAGCGGCGACCAGTTTGGCGGTTTCGACGTTGGAGGCGATGAGGTGAAACGCCACGAAGCCGTTGGTGGCGTTCCAGCCGTCAGCCGAGTGGAAGGCGCGTTCGGCGCGGAAGTAGGTGTTGGAGGTATAGTCCGGAAGACTGCACCCGATGCCGTTTTCGTTGTAGTAAGGCGCGTTTTTATAGCCGTAGAACAGCGCGGAAGCGATGCCCTCGGTATTGCGGACGCGGGTGGGAAATTCCTGACAAAGAACCAGAAAGTCGATCTGGCCATTCAGATCTTGGGCATCCAGATGGTTCTGGATGGGAGTCAGCAACAGGCTTTGAAATTCGTTGGAAGTGAGCGATACGAGATTGGTAGAAAAGTCCACGGTGCAGATGTGGTGAGAAGGTATCCCGTGGGCGGCGGCATAATACTCGCCCAATTCGACAGAGTCGACGGATTGCGTGTTGACGACGACCAAGGTGCGGAAGGCATTGGCTCCGGCATGGGAGGCGGGGGGGGGGAACAACAGGAAGGAGATGCCAATCCAAATGAGAATCCATCGGTATTTTGTTTGAAACGACATAGGTATACCACGAGGAATAACGTACGCCAAACCGGTGGTGAGTCAACTGACAACCGATTTCTGAAATAAGGGGAAATGTGGACGATAAATAGCCTTGCCGATGGAAACGGGTTGCGGATAAGGTTGAACGGATGAGTTTGAAAAGCAAATATGGTGTGGCCATTGTCCAGTCAGAGGCGTGGGGGTTGCGCCGGGTCGAAGGAGTGGCGGAATATCCTCCCGTGACGGCTTCTCCCTATGCGCCGGACGAGTGCTATCCGGAGTTTTCGGGACTGGCGGTCGGTGCGCATCCCAATCCGATCTTCGGATTGGTGCGAGGCTGCTTGAAGGACATGGGGTTGGATGCGGGTCGGTTTGGAACGCCGATGTGGAATCCGCTGGGGGATTTGGTGAAGCCGGGCGGCAAGATCGTCGTGAAGCCCAACTGGGTGCTGCACGCCAACTGGGGCGGGGGCAGCATGGATTGCATGATTTCGCATCCATCGGTGTTGCGCGCTGTGCTGGAATATGTGTTTTTGGCGAAGCCGTCGCAGGTGGTGCTGGGCGATGCTCCGCTCCAGGGATGTGACTTCGAAAAGCTACTGGATTATGCGGGATTGCGCGCGGTGATCGGGGACTTCCAGGCGCGCGGGCTGTCGCTGGCGGTGAAGGATTTTCGCCGCACGGTGATGAAGGAAGAAAAGGGGTTGAAGTCGGTTTCGGAGGAGCTGCGGCCGGAGTCGGACTACGTGCTGGTGGATTTGGGCGCGGAGAGTTTGCTGGAGCCGATTTCGCGAGATTGGCGGAAGTTCCGCGTGACGGTGTATGACCCGCGCAAGATGTGGAAGCACCACCAGCGCGGAACGCACCGCTATCTGGTGGCGCGGGAGATTCTCGAGGCGGATTTGGTGGTGAACGTGCCGAAGCTGAAAGTCCACAAGAAGGCGGGGATCACGTGTTGCCTGAAGAATTTGATCGGCATCAACGGCAACAAGGAATATCTGCCTCATCACCGCAAGGGGGCGGCGGCGGGTGGGGCGGGGGACAACTACGAGAACCGCCACTGGCAGATGTCGGTGGCGGAACAGATTCTGGACGTGGCCAATTGCCTGCGCGGATTTCCACGCGTGTATCGGCTGGCCGAAAAGGTTGTGTGGCATTTGATGCACATGGCGTCCAAGAAGGACGCCACGGTGCAGATTGACGGATGCTGGTACGGAAACGACACCATCTGGCGGACGTGTCTTGATCTCAACCGGGCGTTGCTCTATGCCACGGTCGACGGGCAGATGCATGACGTCGTGCAGAGGCAGGAGATATCGATGGTCGATGGAATTGTGGCGGGTCAAGGGGAGGGACCGCTGGCACCGGATCCGTTGGGAACGGGTGCCGTTTTTGCGGCGCACAATCCGGCCGTGGGCGACTTCGTCGGGGCGCGTTTGTTGGGACTGAATTGCGAGAAAATTCCGCTCTTGCGCCATGCGTTCGACGGCTTCAAGTGGCGCATTGGCTTGCAACCGCCCACGATTCCGGAGTTTGATCCACCGTTTCCGCCGGCCCGTCCGCCGAAGGGCTGGGCGGGGCATATTGAGCAATGTGGAATTGAGACGGCATGAGAACGTTTGCGTGGATTCCAGAGGGGTGGAATTTTCGTCGGTTTGGCTTGGGCCTTCTGGCACTATCCACTTGCGGGTACTTGTTCTATGCTTGCCTTGGTGTTTTTTTGGGGACCTTTCGATTTGATGAAGTGTATTTCTTGCAGATCACATGGGCGGCTGTTCGCGGATATTCCTTTGATTATTGGGGGCCGGGGCTATTTCCGGCCTTGCTGAAACCGTTTTGGGTGGTGACCCACGGGGATGTTTCGATGGCATGGGTGTGGAGGCTCATTCTTTTTTTTCTTGCGATGATGCAGGGCATGCTTATCTACCGATTGCTGGGGCTTGCCTTGCCCCGGAACATGCTGAATTCAGGAATGATTCGCTCTGTGGGGACAGGTGTGATCGTCCTCATCCTGTGCTCGTTTCGTGGCTATGAGTTGCGGCCGGAGGTATTGCCAAACACCTTGCTTCTTGTTGCGGCATGGGTGATATTCCGGCTGGTGAATGTGGAAGTCGTGCAGCGGAACGATTGGTTGCTGATTGTTGCGGCGGGGATGGGGCTTGTGTTGGGCGCATCCGTTTCCACCCGCCATGCCTTGCCGGGTGTTGCATTTTTTGCGGTACTGATGGCGCAAGCCTATTTCAAATCCAGACGCAATGCTTGGCCTCTGTGGGGTATCCTATTGCTCTGTGCGGCCTTTGCCGGATACCTGAATGGGGTGGCCTATCCCATTTGGGACATGCTTCGAAATGCCTCGGCCTTTCAGTCGGTGAGGGAACCATTGACTTGGATTCAACGGCTTTCGGTGGGGGGGGGGCGGTTTCATCTGCTTGCCAAGGGTGGATTGATTTTCCTTCTGATTCCCATGAGCGTGACGGCGTTTGTTGCCATGGATTTCGGGAAGCGATGGAGAAGAGTGGCTCCTTTGGCCGCTCCGGCGTTGGGGTTAGGGGGCTATTACACTTTTTTATTTGTAGTGGATGTTCACCCGTTTGAGTATGTGAGGTCGGTGGAGTGGATTTTGCTTGTGAGTGCGATCGTCGCGTTGCTTCACGAGTTGCGGGAGGAAGGAAGCCGTTGGTGGAAGGGGTATTCGGGATGTGTGGCCCTGTTGGTTCTGGTGCTGTTGGGGGGTGCAACAAAAAATCTGGACCGTGAGAGAAATTCTACGGTCACACTGAAAGACTTGTTGAACTCTTCGAGTTTCCATAAGCTGGCCTCGATGTCCGATTCAGAGTTGGTTCGGCGAATGTCCAACCATTCGATACTCGACCAAATGCGGTCGCGAGCGGAATATTGTTCGCGATATCCGAACGGGAAAGCCATTGTCTTTAATATGATGCGTCATCCCATTGGGTTACAGGACGAAGGAAGCTCTCTGTTGGGAGGATGGTCGATGGTGCCGGGTGATGTTCGCAAAATTGATTTTGGAAAGTATCAGTACATCTCACTACCGGAGGATGAGTTTCAGGTGATGGAGAAATGGAAAGGCCGATACTTGCAGATTGGCGATGTGTGGATTCGAGTCGGGTGAAAGGATAGCGGAGAATGATGCGCGAGGTGGTTACAGGCAAGGCGATCCGCACGATCGTGTTGGAGCAAGCGAAGAGGGCTCGGGTTGGACATATCGGGTCGGCCCTTTCTGTTGCCGACATCCTTGCGGCCCTCTATGGACAGGTGTTGCGCATCTCCTCGCCGGAGGACCCGGATCGTGACCGATTTGTGTTGTCGAAGGGTCATGCGGCGTTGTCGCTCTATGCGGCCTTGCACTTGAGGGGATGGCTTTCCAGCGAGGAGCTGAACAGCTATTGCGGAGACGGAACGCTATTGGGGGTGCATCCCGAACACCAGTTAAGGGGAGTGGACTTTGCGACGGGTTCTCTGGGGCAAGGAATGTGCATGGTAGCCGGTGCGGCGTTGGCGGCGCGGTTGCAGCGATCCACAAGGCGGGCCTTCACCTTGCTCAGCGATGCGGAATGCAACGAGGGATCCGTGTGGGAGTCCGCAATGTTCGCGGCGCACCAAAAGCTGTCGAATTTGATTGCGATTGTGGATCTCAACGGGCAACAGGCGCTGGGTTTCACGGAGCAGGTTCTTTCCATGAGCCCGATGTCGGCCCGGTGGCAATCCTTTGGATGGGATGTGCAGGAGGTGGATGGGCATGACGGGAAGGCCTTGATGGAGACCGTTGAGAAGCTGAACACGAAGGAAGGTCCCCCGCATGTTCTGATTGCCCGCACGGTGTCGGGCAAAGGCGTGTCGTATATGGAGCGGCAGATCAAGTGGCATTATTGGCCGATGTCGGATGAAGAATATGGCCAAGCGATGGCGGAGATGGAGAAGGTGCCGTGAGAAGAGCATTCATCAAAGCACTTTGCGAGCTGGCGGAGCGCGATTCGCGGATTCTGTTATTGACGGGCGATCTGGGCTACATGGCGTTGGAGCCGTTTTCCGAGCGGTTTCCTGAGCGCTATTTCAACGTGGGCGTGGCGGAGCAGAATTTGGTGGGGCTGGCCACGGGGCTGGCGGAAGCGGGCTTCATGCCCTTTGTCTATTCCATCGTGCCGTTTGCGGTTTTGCGTCCTTACGAATTGATTCGCAACGGGCCGATTCAACACCAATGGCAGGTGAGAATTGTGGGGGTGGGGGGTGGTTTTGAATACGGAACAAATGGGTTGAGCCACTATGGGCTTGAGGATGTCGGCGTGTTGCGGTTGCAGCCGGGCATCTCGGTCATGGCTCCGGCAGACCATGAGCAGGCGGGAACGGTTTTGAAGGAGACATGGAACCTGCCGGGGCCTGTGTACTATCGCCTAGGAAAAGATGACAAGACGATTGTGCCTGGATTGGGTGGGCGTTTTGAGCTTGGAAAACTGCAGACGCTTCGAGAGGGATCCGACCTGGTATTTATCACGATGGGCAACGTGGTGGGCGAAGCTCTCCTGGCGGCAGAACGGTTGTCCTCGCAGGGGGTGTCGGCCGGAGTTTCCTGCGTGGCCAGCGTGAAGCCTTCTCCTCGTGAAGAGTTGCTCCGCCTGATTCGTTCCCACAAGTGGGTGATTACGGTGGAAGCTCATTATGCCACGGGCGGCATTGGCTCGATGGTGGCGGAGATCATGGCCGAAGAAGAACAGACGAGCCGTTTGATTCGTTGTGGTGTCCAGACGCCGACAGACGGAATCAGCGGGAGTACGTCATTCCTCTATGAAAAATATGGATTGTCGAGCGGGGCTCTGGTGCAAACGGCCTTAACGGCTTTGGCGAAAGGGAAGGGATGAGCGGCGAACGGAAAAAGATTAGTGCCATCATCGCGTGTTATGGTGATGCGTTGGCGGTGCCCATCATGCACGAGCGGCTGGTGAAGGTTTTCGAACAGATTAGCGTGGAGCGCGAAATCATTTTTGTCAACGACAACAGTCCCGACAACGCCCAAGACGTGCTGGTGGAGTTGGCCAAGCGCGACCCCACGGTGGTGGTCATTCATCATTCGCGGAATTTCGGATCGCAGAATGCGTTCACCAGTGGCATGCAGATTGCCACGGGCGATGCCGTTGTATTGCTGGACGGAGATTTGCAGGATCCTCCCGAACTGATTGCCGACTTTCATGAAAAATGGCGCGAGGGGTATGATGTGGTCTATGGGGAGCGGATTAAGCGCGATGCGGCCCAATTTCTTCAGGTGGCCTATAAGGCTTTCTACCGGGTTTTCCGCGCAGCCTCCTACATTCCCATTCCGTTGGATGCTGGCGATTTTTCCCTAATCGATCGGCGCGTAGTGGATGCGCTGAACTGTTTGCCGGAGAACAATCGATTTATGCGCGGGTTGCGGGCGTGGGTTGGATTCCGGCAAATCGGCGTTCCGTATGTTCGTCCGGAGCGGATGTTTGGGCGAACGACGAATTCCATGCTGAAAAATCTGGGCTGGGCAAGGAAGGGGATCTTGAGTTTTTCCTACGCTCCGTTGGACTTGATTGTGTGGTTGGCGATTACCACGGTCGGGGTGGCGATGGTCGGTTTAATCGCGCAAATTGTCATCCGCCTGTTGATCCCCTCGCTGGTTCCCAGTGGGTTCACGACGCTGATCGTTCTGATTCTGTTTCTGGGTGGAATTCAGTTGCTTTGTCTGGCCATCATTGGTTCCTACATGGCGCACATCTACGACGAGGTAAAGAGGAGACCGCCCTACATTGTGGAGAGTATTTTGAACGATCCCCGGAAAGGAAAGGGAAGCTCCTCCGATGTCTGACGTGTCCTTCATTCCGACACGGTGTGCCATTTGTGACACCCTTGAGAATGCCGACGAGCTGTATCCGGCCAATTTCGGATTGGAACACTTTACACCCGAAGTGTTTTCGGCGCGTCGGTTGCCCGACCGAATTCATTATCGGCTGGTGAAATGTCGTTCTTGCGGGTTGGTCCGTTCAGATCCAGTTGTTTCGTCCGAACGCTTGGCCGAATTGTATGCGCAAAGCACGTTCACGTATGGCGCGGAAGTGCGAGACCTGTGTCGCACCTATGGACGCTATTTAACCAAGCTGGAGCGCTGGGGAGTGAACAAAGGAGCATTGTTGGAAATCGGATGCGGATCTGGTTTTTTTCTCGAAGAGGCGTTGGATCAAGACTATTGCACCGTGAAAGGAATCGAGCCGAGTCAACAGGCGATCGATCAGGCTCCTTCTCGCCTACACGGGTGTTTCGTGTGCGGGTTGATGAAGCCGGGCGTGTTTGAGAAGGAGCAGTTCGATGTGATTTGCTTGTTTCAGGTCTTCGACCATTTGCTCGATCCGGGCGGTTTACTGGACGAGTGTTTTCGTCTGCTCAAGCCCGGCGGGTTTATGTTGGGCATCAACCACAATGTGAAGGCGGTTTCCGCACGGGTTCTGAAGGAAAAGAGCCCCATCGTGGATGTGGAACACACCTATCTCTATTCTCCTTCAACGATGGCCCGGATTTTTCGGGATCATGGGTTTCGAGTGAGGCAACAGGGGCGGGTGTTGAATACCTATAGCGTGGGGTATCTCGCCCGACTGGTGCCGATGTCGATGAAGTTCAAACAAAGGCTGATCGACGGATTGAACGACTGCTGGATCGGGACGTTGCGGCTTTCGGTGCCGCTTGGAAATTTGTTTTTGATAGCGCAAAAACCGGATTCTCTTGAGCCGGAACGGAATCCATAGCATGAAAAATCCACACGACTCCACCGTCGCTCCTTTTGATCGAGATGCGGTTTCCAATGCGGGCTATTTGTACACGACCGGGGCGCGAGTCAGTAGCCAGATGGCGAACCAGCGGCTGACGGATGCCGCGATGGAAGCTGTTTCTTTTCGAGGTAAGCGAGTGCTGGATCTCGGCTGTGGCGATGGAACCTACACAATGGATTTGTTTGATCGTGGCCAACCCGCCTACATCTGCGGCGTGGATCCAGCACAGAAAGCCATTGAGGTGGCCCGCCAGAAGGCGGCGGGTCGGACAATCGAATTTGCGGTGGAGAGTGCCTACCAGCTTCCGTTCGAAAAGGATCATTTTGACATTGCACATTTGAGGGGAGTTCTTCACCACATGGATCGTCCCGAGGTGGCTGTGCGGGAAGCGTTGCGGGTAGCGTCCACGGTGGTGATCATCGAGCCCAACGGGTACAATCCGGTACTCAAACTGTTGGAGCGGCTGTCGTCCTATCACCGGGAGCATGAGGAGAAATCGTATCCTTCCCACAAGCTGAAGCTATGGATCGAGGAGGCGGGCGGAGAGGTTCGGTCGCAACAATGGGCCGGGCTGGTTCCCTTCTTTTGTCCGGACCCGATGGCACGCCTGTTGAAGGTCGTGGAGCCGTTGTGTGAGCGGCTTCCTCTTTTTCGACTGCTGAGCTGTGCCGTTTGCGTCCTGGTGGCCGTGCGGCGGGAGGTCGGTGTGGAAAGGGGACGGGCGTGAAGAGGGTTGCCGTTACGGGAGCCTCAGGTTTTGTGGGGGCCAATCTTGCGCGGCGTCTTCTGCACGAGGGGCACGAGGTTCATGTGCTGATGCGGCCGGGCTTTCAGGCGTGGCGGCTGGCAGAGATTCAGGATCAGATTCAGATTCATTTGCTCTGTCTGCATGACGCTGAAGCTGTGGAAAAGACGCTCCGGCACATTCGGCCGGAATGGATTTTTCATCTGGCTGCACACGGGGCCTATTCGTGGCAGACCGATTTGCCGCAGATGATCCAGACCAATCTGGTGGGAACCGTGAATTTGTTGCAGGCGTGTTTGCGCACGGGGTTTGAGGCGTTTGTGAATACGGGTTCTTCCTCGGAATATGGAATTAAGGATCATCCGCCTTCGGAAACGGATTTTGTTGAACCGAACAGCCACTATGCCGTCACCAAGGCCGCCGCAACGCTTTTCTGTCGTCATACGGCTCAAAAAGAAAAAGTGCCCGTGACAACCTTGCGCCTCTACTCGGTGTATGGGCCGTATGAAGACCCGAACCGTTTGGTGCCCCAGATCCTGAAGCAGGGATTGCGCGGTCGGTTGCCCCCCTTGGTGGAGCCCGACACCGTACGAGATTTTGTTTTTGTGGACGATGTGGCCGAGGCCTATTGGCTGGCTGCCTCCCGCCGTGGAGCGGAGCCTGGGGCGGTGTACAATGTGGGCACGGGAATTCAAACCTCCATGCGGGAGGTGGTCGCCGTGGCCCGCCGGGTTCTGGATATTCGTGAAGAGCCGGCTTGGGGCACGATGTCGGGGCGGCAATGGGATACGTGTGTTTGCTGGCAGGCCGACCCGCGAGCGATTGCCCGGGATTTGGATTGGCGTCCGCGCCATTCCTTTGAAGACGGTTTGCGACAAACGCAACGATGGTTTCAGGAGCATGAAGCCCGGATGGCTGATTTGGACAGAGAGAAACCTCTGTCGACTTCCCGACGATGAGGTGGCGCATCCAGTCGTTCAAGCGAGCCGCATTCTGGTCCACGGCGATCGGAGTGTTCGGGCAGTTTCTGTCGCTGGGGTTCGGGATGCTGATGGCGGCCCTGTTCGGTGCGCAGGACAGCACCGACGTGTTGTACTACTGTATCGGGACGTTCGGGCTGATGGCGGCGCTGATGCAGCAGGTCAACGTGGTGGTCTTGATTCCGGAGACCATGCGCCGTCGGGAGCAGACCGGCGAGGACGATGCGATGGCGTTCATCAATCGCTTTTTCCTGTTTTTCTGCACCCTCATCTTGGCGGTGACGGGGCTGATGCTGGTGCATCCGTCCGGGGTCTTGACGACGATCTCTCGCTTTTCGTTGGAGATGCTGGAGGCGAACCGCACCTTGGTTTTTTGGCTCGTGATTTCGTTCCCCCTGCAAATGGTCGCGCAACTCCTGCTCGACGTGTTGGTCTCCTATCGGTTCTTGTCTTTGCCGGTGGGGCTGTCCTGCATGAGCCGGGTCATCAACGTGGCGTTTGTTTTGGCGTTCCACCGCCGACTGGGGGTGGTGTCGGCCGCGATGGGAATGGCGGTAGGATTCGGGTTGCAGATTATGGTGAACGCCTGGCTGTTGCGGCGCGTGGTGGGCTGGAAGCCGTGGGCGTGGAAGACGCGGATCGGCGCGACGGTGTTTCAGAACATCCTTTGGGCGGAGTTGGGAACGGTGGCCATGGTGTTGGCGGGCTATTTGCCGCTGTATCTGTTTTCGGGCTTCAGTGCGGGGGCGATGACGGCGCTTAATTACGCCCAGCGGATGAGTCGCATGCCCACCGACGTGCTGACGACGCAGTTTTCGTCTGTGGCGGCGATTAAGTTTAATGAGCTGACGGCGCGCCGGCAGGAGGACGAGCTGAATGCGGCGTTCGGGCGGTTGTCCCGTGTGATTGTCTTTCTGCTGATGCCGTTCAGCGTACTGTTGGCTATTGCGGGGCCGGACGTCATTGAAATCCTATTTGGCCGTGGACAATTTGAGGGGGAGGCGTTGCGCACGACATCGCTATTGTTTTCGGTCTTCATCCTGATTTTGCCGCTGACGGGATTCATGACGATCCAGACCCGCTACGTGGTGGCCCGGCAGGCCATCCGCTACGGCGTTCTGTGGCAAATCTTTTCCAACGCGCTGAACTTCGCCATCGTTTGGTTCTGCGTTCGGCAGTTGGGTGTGTTGGGCTATCCGGTAGGCTTGTTTGCTCACCTGCTAGCCTACATGCTGATCATCACGGTTCCCATGATTCGCCGATTCCCGTCGATTCCTTTCTGGGCGGTTTGGCGGTCATTTGCGTCAGATGCCGTCCTGTGCGGGGTTGCAGCGGCACCCGCCCTGTGGTTCCGGGCGTGGGCGCCGCCGCAGATGTCGCCGTGGACGTTGGGCACCAGCACCGCCATGCTCTACGGTCTGAGCTACGGCTTGGCGCTACTGGTTTGGCCGTGCGACCGGATGGCGATGGCGTACGTCGGACAGATGGCGGGTTCCCTGCTGGGGCGTGTGCGGACGGTGGCTGCGAAATTTCGAGTGCCCGGAAAGCGCTCCATGCGCTAGGATGCTCCGATGCAAAGAGTCCTCCCATCCCAATCACCTCGCTCATCCGAACGAACGGCCGGGCCTCTCATCGGCGTCCATGATCCAGAGGGCCTTGGCTTTGCGGCGAAGTGGTGCGAATGCCTTGGTGCAAGAGGGGCGACGGTGCGGAAGCTTGATTTGTTGGGAGCGGACCCACTCGGGCAGGTGGAGGGATGCGACGGCGTGATGTGGCACTGGTCGCACTATCCGCACGAAATGCGTTTGGCGGCACAGCCCATTTTGAGATCGATCGATGAGCATTTGCGCATTCCGGTGTTTCCCGATGTGGCGACGTGTTGGCATTTCGACGACAAGATCGCGCAGGCGTACCTGTTGGAGGCGCTGGGGATTCCCGTGCCGAAGACGTGGGTGTTCTGGCGCAAGGCCGATGCGCTGGCTTGGTGCGGAAAGGCGATGTATCCGGTGGTGGCGAAGCTATCCGTTGGTGCGGGTAGCAGCAACGTCCGCCTGCTCCGCGATGCCGCCGCCGCCCGCGCCTATGTGGAGGAATGCTTCTCCGGATCGGGAATCGTTGGCTATCCGCCGTTGTCCACCGATCCGTGGCTGCGCCTGCGCCGTCGCGTCCGCAATGCGGCCAAGCGCCTTGGACACGCGGTGGGCTATGTGTGGGCCAATCGCTTGCCGCCGCTGCCGGACCCGGTCCATTGGATGCCGCAGAAAAATTATGCGCTGTTTCAAGAGTTCTTGGCCGGAAACGAATATGACACGCGCGTGACGGTGGTGGGCAACCGGGCGTTCGCGTACCGACGGTTCAATCGGCCCAACGATTTCCGCGCATCAGGCAGCGGCAATTTCGACGTCGATCCCGCCGTGATCGATCCGCGCTGCGTGGAGGCAGCATTTGATGCGGCGCACAAGCTGGGCTCGCAGTCCATGGCCTTCGACTTCCTGTTTTCGAGACCCGGTGGCGAACCGGTCGTGGCAGAAATCAGCTATGCGTACGTGGACTGGATGGTGGAAAAATGCCCCGGCCACTGGACAGCCGACCTGCGCTGGAGCGAAGGCCGCTTGTGGCCCGAGGAAGCGCATGTCGAGGATTTCTTGGCGCGGATCGAAAGGCACCCATGAGACTGAAACCGATTTTGCGCGGAATCCGGACCTATTTGCCGGGCTGGCGGTGCGTGCCGGGCACGGGTGGGACCGTGTCGGCGCGCTACTGCTATTCGGTCTGGTTGCGCCACGCGACGCTGGCGCGGCGCAACGGGTTGCGGGAGTTGCCGAAGGTGGTGGCAGAGTTCGGGCCGGGCGATTCCATCGGCATCGGTCTGGCGGCGCTGGCGTCGGGCTGCGAGCAGTACTACGGGCTGGACCTCGTTCGCCACGCCAGCGCGCCGCGCAACGCGCAGATTTTCGACGAGCTGGTCGATCTGTTCCGCGCCCGCGCGCCTATTCCGGGCGACGACGAGTGGCCGAACGTGGCACCCAAGCTGGAGGATTACCGGTTTCCGGGCGACGTCTTCGACGAGGCGCGGCTGGCGGCGGCGCTGGATGGTGCGCGGCTGGCGCGGATTCGCGCGTCGATTCTCAACGCGGATGCGCCGGGATCGGCCGTGCAGTACCGGGTGCCATGGATGGACGAGCGCGTAGTGGAGACGGGTTCGGTGGACTTGATCTATTCGCAGGCCGTGCTGGAGCACGTGGACGATCTGAAAAAAGCCTACCGGGCGATGGCGCGGTGGATCAAGCCAGGAGGCTACATGTCCCACGTCGTCGATTTCAAGTGCCACGAGTTGGCGGACGAATGGAACGGTCATTGGGCCTATCCCGAATTCGTTTGGCGGCTCATTCGGGGGCGGCGGCCCTTCCTGCTGAACCGCGAGCCGCATTCGACGCATGTGCGGCTGTTGAGAGAGCAGGGATTCGAGCTGGTCTGCAACCGGGCGACGACGCTACCGTCGCGGTTGATCCGTGCGCACCTTCCGCGGCGCGCCCGGGCCTTCTCGGACGACGATTTGGCCACGAGCGGCGCGTTCATCCAGGCGGTGAAGCCATGAGCGGAAAAGACCTCGTCGTCGGAATTCATCCGGAGGGAGCGGAGAGTTTTACTGCGCGATGGGAGTCGGCGCTGCGCACGCGCGGAGTTGCCGTGAAGCTGTTGGACTTGCTGGGCGAAGATCCCTTGGGGCAGGTGGTGGGGTGCGACGGGGTGATGTGGCATTGGGCGCAGTATCCGCACGAGCGGCGGATGCTGGCGTTGCCATTGTTGCGGGTGATTGAGACCCACCTGCGCATTCCGGTGTTTCCGGACATGGCAACGTGCTGGCATTTTGACGACAAAATTGCTCAATCCTATTTGTTGAAGGCGCTGGGTATTCCCGCGCCGAAAACATGGGTGTTCTGGCGGCGGGCGGATGCGCTGGCGTGGTGCGAAACGGCGGCGTATCCGGTGGTGGCGAAGCTGGCGGTGGGCGCGGGGAGTACCAATGTTGCGTTGGTTCGAGATGTGGCCGCAGCCCGAAGCTATGTGGAGCGATGTTTTTCGGGCAGCGGGATTCTGGTGCGGCCGCCGCTTCCGCGCGGAGGGATTCCGCGTCTGCTTGCCCAGTTCAAGCGTACCGCAAAACGGGCCGCGCAGGCCGTGCCCTATGTGCTGGCCAATCATTTTCCTTCCATGCCCGACCGCACCTACTGGATGCCGCAGAAAAACTATGCGCTGTTCCAAGAGTTCATGCCGGGAAATAACTTCGATACGCGCGTGACGGTGGTCGGCAATCGGGCGTTCGCCTATCGGCGGTTCAACCGTCCGAACGATTTTCGTGCGTCGGGTAGCGGAAATTTCGACGTCGATCCAAGTGCGATTGATCGCCGATGTATTCGGGATGCATTTGAAAGTTCCCGCAAGCTGGGCTCTCAATCCATGGCCTATGATTGGCTCTTCCGCGCGGACGGCTCGGGACCCGTCACCGGCGAAATCAGCTACGGCTACGTGGACTGGATGATCGAAAAATGTCCTGGCCACTGGGATTCCGACTTGAACTGGCACGAAGGCCGCCTGTGGCCGGAAGAGGCACACGTGGACGATTTTCTGAAACGCATTCGCCAAGGAGCGGGCCGCGCCCCATGAAGGTGCTGATGATGGTGCAGTTGTTTCCGCCTGCGGCGATTGGCGGGGCGGAGCGCCAATGCCTGCGCCAAGCGCGGGCGCTGGCCCGGCGCGGGCATCAGGTGATGGTATTGACGAAGTGGGTGGTGCCGGAGAGTCCCCGGTGCGAGGAGATGGACGGCATTACTGTGTTGCGCAAGGGCTATTTTTTCTCGTTGCGCAAGGCGTGGAGGCGTCGGCGGGGGGGGGAGGCGGCGGCAACGCCTTCCGGCGCGGTTGTTGCGGCGGTCGTTTCCACGCGCAAGCCGACGGTTTCAGATTGGCTACGCAACGCGCTGTTCATTGCGGAGACGGTTTGGGCCGCCAAGACGGGGCGGCTGAAGGCGGACGTTGTCCATGTGCACATGAGCGACTGGTTTGCGGGCCTGGCCGAATGGGTCGGACGGATTTTGCGTGCGCCGGTCTTCTGCAAGGAGGCGTCGAATCCGGTGTTGCTGGTGACGGAAGATCTGGACGTGCCCTTGGCGTCCTACTGGCGCGCGCGCCGCATGGGGTGTAGGTTCGTTGCGATGACGGAAGCGATCGCCGAAGCGTTGCGCATAAAGGGAATTTCGGCGGATCGCATCGTTTCGATCCCCAATGGGATGGAGCTGCCCGAAGCCGTTTCCGAACCCGGTAGCCGATCCGGCGCAATTTATCTGGGCAATTTTTCCCAAGGCGCGGAGTTCAAGGGATTTGATGTGTTGCTCGCCGCATGGAGCTACGCGGTCCGCGAAGAGCCCGCGATGCGCTTGCGGATGCATGGAGGGGGGGATGCAGAGTGCTGGAAGGCATTTGCCCGGGAGCGCGGTTGCGAGGAATCGGTGGACTTCGCGGGACCCACGGGCGATGTGTGGCAGGTGCACCGGGAGGCCGGATTTTTCGTACTTCCGTCGCGCAAGGAGGGGCTGTCCAACGCGTTGCTTGAAGCGATGGCCTCGGGGTTGCCGGTGGTGGTGTCGGACATTCCCGGCAACGTGGCGGTTGTGCAAGATGGTGTACAGGGTCTGGTGGTTCCGGTGGACGACGCGGAGGCGCTGGCCGCCGCGATGCTGAAGCTGTATCGCGATCCGGGGTTGCGGGTGCGCATGGGCGAGGCCGCACGCCGCCGCATCCGGGAGGCGTTTGCGATTGATTCGGTTGCGGAGCGGCTGGAAGGGGCGTATGCGCGGGCCTTGGCCGAAACGCGCAAGAAGATTGCGATGGTGGTTCCCCGCTATTTGCCGTTGCCGGAGGGCGGCGCGGAGCGGCAGTGCCGCTTGCAGGCACGAGAGCTGGCACGGCGGGGGCATGACGTCACGATTTATACGCGTCGCTGGTCGTGGAGTCAGCCGCGCGTTGAGTGGATGGAAGGCGTTCGCGTGGTGCGGATGGGGTGGTTCTATCCCGTGGAGGAATGGGTGTGGACGTTGCGCCGTCGTTTGACGGGTCGCGGCAAGGGCGAATATCTCGATGGAACCACCGTGGACCAGATCCGTATGAAGCAGGCGGAGCGGCCCAAGCGACGGATTCGGGTGATGGCCCTCTTGGCCTGGCTGGGTAAGACGGTTCACGTGCTGGCGTGGAGGCTTCATTTTTCGTGCAAATCCAACGTGCCGGATTTGTGGCATGTGCATGCGGACACGTGGGAAATTGTCCAGACCGCCATTTCCGGTGCCCAAATAGGACGGCCGGTATTCGTCAAGCCCACGGGGTTTCCGCTCCGCATCGCTTTCGATCCGGTGCGGTTTGGCGGTGCCGGGGTGGCGGCGCAACGTGCGGCGTTCGATGCTGTGCGGTACTTGTCGCTGACCCCGCAGATTCGCGAAGGGCTTGTCGAGATGGGCGTGGAGGAATCGCGCATCGTGGATTTGCCCAATGGTGTGGAGATGCCGACGGGTGCGTTGCCGTTGGCCCCGGCTCGAAAGCCGATCGTGTTGGTGGTGGGCAACCTGACGCAGGGCAGTTCTTACAAGGCGTTTGATGTGATGCTGGAGGCGTGGAGCCGGGTGGTGCCGCGGCATCTGGGGGCGCAACTCCACATGGCGGGCGATGGCGATCCCGCGCCTTGGCGGGCGCTGGCGGAGCGGCTGGGGTGCGCCGACAGTGTGCGCTTGCTGGGACGGATTCGCAATGTGGGGCCGTTGTACGATGCGGCGCAGATTTTTTGTCTGCCGTCGCGCGTAGAGGGCATTTCCAACGCACTGTTGGAGGCGCAGAGCCGGGGTGTGGCGTGCGTGGTTTCGGACATTCGCGCCAACTTGGCGGTGGTGGACGACGGCGTGAACGGGTTGGTGGTGCCGGTCGGTAACGCGGAAGCGTTGGCGGAGGCGGTGTCGGCGTTGCTGGACGATCCGGCACGGCGGGCGCGCTTGGGCGCGGCGGCCGTTGCGCGCATCCGGGGGCAATTCGAGATCGGCGCGGTCGTCTCGAAACTGGAAAGAATTTACGCGGGGGGAGAACGGGAGAACGGGCCATGAATGCCATTTTTACGATATCGGCCAACAACTACATGGCCCTGGCCCTGACGCTGTGCGATTCGATTCGCGCGACCGGGGGCGGTGCGGATGTGTTCGTGTTCTTGGCAGACGAGCCGCCGCCGGGCGGGCTGCCGTCCAAGCCGGGAGTGGCCATCGTTCCGGCGCGCGAGATTGGAATGCCCGCGTTTGCCGACATGGCGTTTAAGTACGACGTGGTTGAGTTCAGCACGTCGATCAAGCCGTTCTGCATCGAGCATCTGCTGGCCAAGGGCTACGACAAGATTCTGTATGTGGATCCGGACATGGCGTTTTTTCGCCCAGTCTCGGAACTGTTTGCCGAACTGGAGGGGAAGGATGCGATGGTGACGCCGCACGTTCTGGATCTGGCGCAGGACGAGGCGGGCGCGATGGAGCCGGGACGCTTTCTTGTTTCGGGCGTGTTCAACATGGGGTTCTTCGGACTTCGGCGAACTCCGGGTGCGCTGGCATTTTTGGGCTGGTGGAAGCATAAGTTGTCTTACGCCTGTTTTGCGGATCGTCAGGACGGATTGTTCACCGACCAGAAGTGGATGGAGTTCGCGCCCATTTATCTTGGCGACGGGCTACGGATTTTGCGCGATCCCGGTTACAACGTGGCCTGGTGGAATCTGCATGAGCGGGCGATTGCTCGCAAGGGGGGGGCATTTGGAATCCGCTATCACGGTGGCGATGCGCCGCTGTCGCTGATGCATTTTTCGGGCTATGACCCGATGCGGACGGATGTGGCCAATCGGCGGATCGAAAAAAATGCCGGTTTGCGTCTGGTTGAGGGGACACCGTTGGGGGACTTGTTCGGCGACTATCGCGTGGCGGTCCTGAAGAACGGACACGAGACGTTCCGGACGATACCGTACGCCTACGATCGGTTCGAGAACGGCGATGGAATTGCCAAGTTTCACCGTCGATTGTATCGACGGCTGACCGACCGCCGGACGGTGTACCGCTTTGAAGATGAGTATCAGCGGGAGACGCGCGAGGCGATTGTCCGGGCGGGCCATGAGTATCCCGATCCCTTTTCTTGCGCGGCGGGCGGCTATTGGGACTTTCTGCGCTGCAACGGACTACTGGGTTCGCGCAAGGGGGGGGCGGCGGCCGACCGCATCAATGTGGACGCCCACTCGCAGGCTTTTTTGCGAAAGACGAAAGTCTTGGCGAACCTGATGAGGCTTGCGAAACGGGTGCTGGGCTTGAACCGCTACCTGATGCTGATGCGGTTCCTGGAAAAATATGCCCGCGACGAAATGCAGGTGCTGCTGATCCGGGATCTGTGAAAACGCGATTTTCAACTACGAATCACGCGAATTGCACGAATGGGTAACAGCCGGGGGATGGACTCCATGCAATATCCTCCTTCCAATCTTTCCGCCGTGGAAAACTCGCTTGCGTCCCAAGGGAGCAAGGACATTCTTGTCCTTGCCGAGCCAAGATTATCCCTTCGCATGGTAGGTGTGGGCCATCAAGTTGCGGGACAACAGCATATCCAGCCAGATATCCTCTTCTTCGACCCAGCGATTTTCAAATGCCGCTTTGAGTGCGGCTTTTGGCGAATGGCAATCGGCCAATCCCGCATCCTGCGCAATGTGTTTGATGGTTTTCCAAGCCAGTTCGAACGTGAACTCGAAGTATTGAATGCAGCCGGCCTTTTACATGTCGTTGGGAGCTGGTTGTTCAAGGGCAGTGCCAAGCTGGTCGAGATCTTTCGAAAAATCGGCCAGCAGCGTGCGGCTATCCATCGATCACCACCGAATGGCTCAATGCGGACTTTCGGAGGGCGGGGCTGGCCCGGTTTAAATCAACCCAGTCGATGCGATGGAGCGTCGGCAGATTGTCCAAAAAATCCCCGATGGCATAGAAAATATCGAGAGGCAAGGGGTTTAAGCCATACACCCCCAAGTCGAAATCGGAATGTTCCCCATGGTCTCGGCGAGCCCGCGAACCGAAGAGGATTACAGTATACCCTTCCAACCGATCCTCAAACGCCTCCAGTCCCTTCCGAATGGCAATCAAAATGGCTTCTTCCTCGCTCATGTTTCTTTACTGCCTCACTCCAGTTGCAAACGCAAGTTCTGGCCGTCCGGATCGGCGTTTATGTTTCTTTCGCGCCCCTTGCGCCTTTTGCGTTAAATGGATCGAAGGATGTAGATGCGTTTGCCCTGGCCCGGGGGCACGCCGCAGTTGACTCTCAGGCGGGGCTTGCGTACTTTTAGCGCCAACTTTTCACGGAAGCTGAAGTCGTCCGTCCAGTCACATGGTTTTTTCATCGGCCATTTTCATTTTTCTATTTTTGCCGGCGGTTTTGGTCGGCTATTACAATCCTTTGATCTGCGGGCGCCGGTTTCGGAACGTTTTTCTTCTGGCGGCCAGCCTCTTCTTCTATGCGTGGGGAGAGCCCTTTTGCGTTTGGATGCTTCTGATGTCGATGGTTGTGAACTGGCGTTTGGGCCTGATGGCCGGTGGGCATCGGGGCCGTTTGGCGGTGACGATGGGCGTGATCTACAACATCGGGATGTTGTTCATCTATAAATATCTCACCTTTACTCTCCACAACCTCGGGTGGCTTCTGAACAAAGACTGGGGAGCCTTGAACATTGCGTTGCCCATCGGCATCTCGTTCTATTCGTTTCAAGCGATGTCGTATGTGATCGACGTCTATCGAAAGAAGGCTTCGGCTCAGCAGAGCCCCTTGAACGTCGGGCTCTACATCGTGCTATTTCCCCAGTTGGTGGCGGGGCCGATCGTCCGCTACGAAACCATTGCCGAGCAGATCGAAAACCGCATCGAGACGTTTCAGGATTTTTCGCGCGGCGTTTGTCGGTTCATCGTGGGCTTTGCCAAAAAGATCCTGTTGGCGAATCAACTGGGCTTTCTGGCGGATCGGGTATTCGACCTGCCGCCGGGCGAGATGTCGGTGGCGGTGGCTTGGCTGGGGATCGTGGCTTATGCCTTCCAAATCTATTTTGATTTCTCGGGCTATTCCGACATGGCGATTGGCTTGGGGCGCATGTTCGGCTTCCATTTTCTAGAGAATTTTAATTATCCGTATATTTCGCGGTCAATCACGGAATTCTGGCGTCGGTGGCACATCTCGCTTTCCACTTGGTTCCGGGATTATGTGTATTTTCCGCTGGGGGGGAGCCGGGTGGATAGCCGATGGCGGCTTGTGTTCAATCTGGGGGTGGTTTGGATGCTGACGGGTATTTGGCATGGGGCCAACTGGACCTTTGTGGCGTGGGGAGCGATGTATTTTCTTCTGTTGACGCTGGAGAAGCTGACGGGCTGGGTGAAGTGGCTGGGAGGGTTGAGCTGGTTTTACGCTATGTTTTTCGTGTTGGTTGGATGGGTCGTATTTCGATCCGAAAGTTTGGGTGCGGCGTGGGTCTATCTGAAGACCATGCTGGGCGATGGCGTGCTGGTGGACGCGATGGCCGTGACGGAATGGAGGGCCAACGTCCTTTTCTTTGCTCTGGCGGCAGTGTGCGCCACGCCCGTGGGGCGGATGCTCCGCGAGCGGATTCAAGGCCGACCTTCGTGGCCGATTCTGATGCCGGTGTACATGGTGGTGATTCTGGTGTTGGCGATTGCGGCGAGCATCAATCAATCCTACAACCCGTTCATCTACTTCAACTTTTAGGCCGAACGATGAAACGGAATCCGCTCAAGAACGTGAAATGGACTGGCGAAAAAATCGTGGCGGTGATTTTTGTGGTCGGCATCTTCGGGCTGGGGCTGGTGACGGGCGGTCTCTCGCACCGGACCATTGCCCGGCGGGCTTGGAACGAATACCGACGCGATTCCGGAGGGGACTCCCGCGTTTGGGCGAGGCTTCGCAGAGCGGCCAATACGGTGGAATCCAACTTCTCAGAGACCATGGGACGCCGGTTTTTCTTGGCGGGCCTGGACACGAATCTCCGGTTCTTTTTGACGGGTGAGCTGGCATCGCAGGAGGTTCTGCTGGGCCGGGACAACTGGTTGTTTTACAAAACCAAGGTGTATGGAGATCCGATTGCAGATTATCGGGGGACAAATCCTTTTCGAGAACGGGAACTGGATATCATTCATGAGCAGTTCCGGCGGTTGCAACAGCATCTATTGGCAAGAGGGATTCGCTTAGTCGTGATGATGTTGCCGAACAAAGAGCAAATCTATGACCCGTTCATGCCGGACTCCATCCGGAGGGTGAACGAGCAGCGCCGGGTGGATTTGCTTGTGGAAGACTTGCAGAAACGCGGAGACTTGGTGGTTGTCTATCCCAAGAAAGAACTGATGGAATTCCGAGACCGCTACCCGTTGTACTACAAGCACGACACGCATTGGAATGAGCTGGGCGCTTGGATAGCGGCCCAGCAACTGCTGGATCGGCTCTATGGACATCGGCTTTTTCTGGATGACCAACAGATAGATGCGGCACCGGCGGCGGTCCACGATCTTGCCGACATCATCGGCATGGCGTGGTATTTTGACGACGATCAGGAATACCGCGTTCGCAGGGATGAAGGCGAGGCGGCGTTTCCCCGGACGGACCGTTTGCTGTTTATCGGGGATTCGTTTCAGGATGCCTTGAAGCCGATTCTTCCGGCCTATTTGGCGCATGCCACCTTTGTGCATCGGGAAAAGTATGAGGCAAGCCTGTTGGACGAGGTTCGTCCGGATATTGTGGTGCTAGAGTACGCGGAGCGCTTGCTGGACTATTTGCTGAAGGAAGATCACCTCTGGCAGGCGGGTCGAGCGGAGGAGTCCCGCTAAACTGTGTGTTGTTCAGGGGTGAACCGCGCCATGAAATCGGTTGCCATTCGCAAGGCGGGTGGGCATAGTCACGAAATACGTTTTCTATGAGTTCGTCATCCACACAATCCGTTTCGGTGCCCATTCGTCCGAGTGCGACATACCAGTTTCCCGTTTATCGGTGGATTGGGTGGCTGGCTGTTGCTGGATTTGCCATTGGCTTGGTGGCGATGTTCTTTATTGCGGGAATGATTGGCTGGCCGGCTCCGATGTTGTGGGCGTCCGTGGTGACCCTTTTCACGTTCGGGGCGTTGCTCCTGGATCGGCCTAAATCGCTACTGCTCGTGATGATGTTCTACTTTCTGATGATTCCCAGTAATCGCTTGCTGGGCATCCTGCCGATCCCGCTTCTCGGGCGCATGAACAAATATTTTTTCGTTCCTTTTCTGGCTGTGATTGTGATGAATTGGATTCAACGCAGGCAGTTGAAGGAATCCACAATATTTCCGCTGGCGTTTCTTCTCGTCACCGGGTTGAGCTGGTATGTGAATGGTCAGCCATCGATAGGAACAACCGTTCAGATCACCATGGTGATGATGCGGCTGTATATTTTGTGGTATTTCTGCCGATTGACCAGCACCTTTGAAAACGAGCGGCAGATGTTAAAGTGGGTCTGGGGATTTGTGATCTACGTGGCCGTCCAGTATGTATATAATATCTTCTGGCAAAGTGGGCTATGGCTTCGATTTCATCCGGACCGAAGCGGAGGAGTCTTTGGTCCCTTTTCTCAGGGTGGGGCGCATTTAGTGGGCTATTTGAGTGTGTACGCCCTGCTGCTCATCGTGGGCTGGTGGATCGGGGCTCGATCGTCGGGTCTCGCCCGGCAAAGAAAGTGGATGATTCTGCTGGGGATCGTCATTGCCTACAACTTGATTTTTATGACGGATACCAAGCATGCGCTGGTGATGGTTCCCATTGCGTTTGCGCCATTTCTGGCTCATCCGCGGTTTTCCAGACAACTGAAACTGGGGTTGACCTTTGCGAGTGTGTTCTTTTTTGTGGCATCGTTTGCCTATCTGCAAACCTCGACGGGGCGCAGGGATATCCAACGATATTGGGATGCCTTTACCAATTCGCCGAAGGCCAAAATGTTTTATGCGGTGACGGTCGACTTTCACCATCTGGTGCCGTATCCGATTCTGGGGGCGGGTCCGGGGAGATTTGCATCGGATGCGGGGGTGGCGGGGCGTTCGCATCTCGCCCGGCGATATGTGATTCCCTACGAAGATGAAAATCGGCGGTTGGGGTATCTGTTGAAAGGGGGATCGGTGGTATCGGCTTCCATCGTGGGCAATCCGCGGTCGGACGTGCTGATTTTGGCGGGAGAATACGGATGGGCCGGGGTCGCCGTGTTCTGGACCTTCTGGTTTTGGGTGGTGTATCGGCTGGTTCGAAAATCACTTGAGGCTCCCCGGGCGAGCTATCGGGCGGGCATTTTGCTGGCATTGGCTTGTTGCCTTATTTTTCAGGCGATGATCATGAGTCTGACGACGCTGCTGATTTTGCCGGCGATGACGTATCCGATTTGGATGCTCGTGGGGCGCATGTGGGATATGCCCAACGAATTGCCGGAGCGTCAGGAGGCGGCGTGACGGTCGATGGGCGGCCAACGAGCCGCGACGGGTCGGCGGATGCGCCGCCGATTCGCGGATGTCTCTACGTGGCGTCTCCCACGGCCACGCTGACGGGAGGACCGATCTGTGCGCTGGAGCATCTGGCGGCGCTGAAATCCTATTTCGATGATTGCGTGCTGGTGTTGTGCATGCCGGGGCCGCTGGAGGATCGCGCGAGCAAGCTGGGCATTCACACGTGGTGTAGTCCCTTTTTATTTCGGGGATTGCGACGGGGCGGCTTTGCGAAATTCGCGCGCAATGTTGGCGAGGTGGTGCGGTCGCGCTGGCGCTATGTTCGTTCGTTGCGCGACAGGATGAAGGAAAAACCGGGTCTTCTCCATATACACTGCCGCGCCGCCCATCTGCCCTATGCGCTGTTGGCGGGGTGGTGGGCGCGCGTTCCGGTGGTGGTGAGTCTGCACGAGCCGTGGGCGGGGGGCTTCGAGGCGTGGACCGAGCTTTGGATGATCCGCTTGCTGGCCGACCACGTGGTGTTTCCGGCGCGGAACATGGCGCTTGGGCATCCGGCGATGATGCGGCGAAACAGTTCGGTGATGCACTACTACATGGCCCCCAAGGCACCGCGCGCGAACCCGCAGCCCCGGCCGATTCCCTTGGTCGTCATGCCGGCCTTGATGGACCGACGCAAGGGTTTCGATGTGTTTTTGGAGGTTTGCCGAAGGGTGGGTGAGTCGCCGGTTGCGTGCGAATTCTGGATGGTGGGCGGATGGCGGTCGGAAGTTGACCAGCGGCAGGCCCGTGATTTTTTGGCCCGGAACCGGATGGAGGAACGGGTGAAGGATTGCGGGAGTACGGCCGACATGGAAAGCGTCTACGCGCAGGCGGACGTGCTTCTTTTGACTTCGCGAAGGGATCCGTTGCCGCGCGTGGTAATGGAAGCGATGTGCCACGGCCTTCCGGTGGTGGCCACGCGGGTGGACGGCATCCCGGAAATGGTGGAGGACGGGGTGACGGGGTTTTTGGCCGAGTCTGAGGACGCGCAAGGGTTGGCCCAAGCCGTCGAGCGGCTGCTGGGGGATGCCGGGTTGCGCCGCCGCATGGGGGAAGCCGGGCGCGAACGGGCTGGACGGCTGTTTTCGCCGAAGGCGTATGCGCGGGCCTCGATGAAAGTCTATTCCCGGCTTCTTCCGGCGACGGATTCGAAAAGCCAGATATAGTCGCGGGCGGTTTTCTCCCAAGAAAAGGCGCGGCAGCGTTCGCGTCCCTTGGCGACGAGGTCGGCGTGCAGGGAGGCATCGCGCTCGAGGCGAAGCATGGCTTCGGAGAGGGCTGGTGCATCGGCGGTGGGGACGACGAGTGCGGCGTTGCCGGCGACTTCGGGGAGAGAACCGGCGTTGGAGCAGATGACGGGTACGCCGCGTTCCATGGCTTCGAGGATGGGGAATCCGAAGCCTTCGGTACGCGAGGGCATAATCATGGCGTGGCTGATTTGATAGAAGGCTTCGATGCAGGCATCGCTGACGCGTCCGGGCCAGAAGGCGTGTTCGGCGAGGCCGCGCGATTGGATGTCGGCCAGGAATTGGTCGTGGAAGGCGCCGGGTGGGCCGGGCATGACCAAGGGGAGGGGGGAGGGGGAGGATTGGCGGTAGCGGGCGTAGGCGTCCAGAAGAACATCGCGGCCTTTGCCGAGGTAATCGGTTCGAGCGGGGGAGAACCAGATGGAGGACAGGTGCAAGCCGGTTTCGCGTTGGATGACGTCGCGAGGATTTTCGACGAAGGCGGCCCCGGAGCGTGGGGAGGGGCCTAGATGGATGACGTGGGCGGGTTTGGCGTCGGGGAAAACGCGAAGCAGGTCGTCGGCGGTGGTCTGCGAGATGGCGGTGAAGGCGGCGGCGCGACGAAGGGTGCGGGGGGTGGAAAGGAAGCGGGTATAGATGGAGCGCTGGAAGCTCCAGCGGTTTTTCATCAGGAAGCCGCCGAGGTCGAGAAACGTGGCGACGGTCGGGAGGTTCCATCGCCCCGGAAAGCTGGCGCTGGCGCTGGGGAGCCAGAAGAGGTCGAAGGTAGCACGGTTTATGTCGCGGTGAGAGAGGAATTCGAGCCAGAAGGCTTTCTTGAGCTGGTGGTCTAGCCACGGGACGTAGCGGAGATGAACGGCGGGCAGGCGGTCGGCGAGGACGTCGCGGGCTTGGCGATTGCAGAAGACGGTGACGCTCCAATCGGGGGCGGCGCGGAGAATCTCCTCGACGATTTTTTCGGCGAACAGTTCGGCACCGGCGCGTCGGCCGTAGACGGTATAGATCAGGGCGAGGCGCATGGGTGTGGCGTTCGGGATCATGGTGCGCGGCAGATGACGACGTAGTCCATCGTGAAGCCCAAGATGCGATTGGCGTGGAACCGAGCGTGTCGGACACCGGCTTCGGTTAGGATGTGGCGGAGGTCGGATTTATACAGCAGGTGCATATAGTTGCCGGTTGCAAAGCCTTTGCCGAGGCGTTGAAGGATGCGGTCGCAGGTGGGTTTGGGCAGCCAGTGGACGAAGGGCATGCGCGTGTGCAATTCCATGGGAAAGCCCCGGTTGGGCGTACTGAAGAAGACTTGTTTTCCCACGCGGACCATTTCCTTCACGAAGTGGACTTGGAGAGGGAAGTCGCCGACGTGTTCGATGACGGCATTGGACCAGACAACGTCGAAGGTTTGATCGGCAAACGGGAAATTGACACCATCGTAGCGAACGGCCTTGACCTTGGGATAGCGCTGGAGAAAGTCGGTGGGTTCGTCGAGGCCGAGTGCCGTCAGGTTTTCCGGCCAAGGGTAATGGCGTTCGATGTAGTTGGCGGTGGGGGAGACTTCCCGGTTGGCAAAACCGACATCCAGAACCGTCGTGTCGGGGGTGGGCTGGAGAGTTCGCAGAAAGAGGCGCCATTTTCGGCCACGGTTGAAAAGGGAGATGCGTTGGATGGGATTCATAGCGAGCCTGTCACGAGAGTTTGGCGAGCCAGTTGCGGTTGACGATGGGGGAGCAAGATGCGAGGCGCAGGAGCCACTCTTCGGCGAGGGGCGAGTTGGCGGGTTGGGGACGCCAGAGGGGGCCGGAGCGCTCGAAAAATTCCAGTTGGTCGCGTCCGGAGTGGTAGAGCAACTTGTGGGTGGCGGAGGCGACGCCATGGTAATTGGGTGCGGAGGGGGAGGGGAAGTCGCCGCCGAGAGGGGAGGTTTCGACAAAACCCCAGCAGTCGTGGGGATCGGTCTGCAGAAAAGAGAGGCCATCGGGTTGCAGAACATCGTGTGCGGTCGGCCAGCCACAAGCCTCGAGCAGGGTGGGGAGGATATCGACGGTGCGGAGCAGTCCGTGGCGACGATCGCCGGGCTTGAACCCCGGGCCGATGAAGGTGGCAAACGTGCGAGTGGTGTACTCGTGGAGATAGGTTCCATACATGCGTTCGCCGGGCTGTTCGCCGTAGCTGCAACCGTGGTCGGAGAAGACGACGAGCAGTCCGTTTTGGAAAAACTGTGTGCGGTCGAGTTCCGCGAGCAGGGCGGCCAAGTCGTCGCCCATGCCTCGGGCGTAGCCGCGGTATTCGCGCTCATTGCGGGCGGGGTCGGCGTAATAGAGCGCTTCCTTGTCGCCGGGGAAGTGGTCGCGGAATTGCTGGATCAGTTCCGCGTGGGTTTTGAGGTTATGGAGGGAGAGAAGGAAAGGGCGACGTGTGCGGCGTGCTTCGGCGAGAGCGTTTTGGTGGCGTTCAACGAGGTGGTTGCGGTTGTCGGGATGGAATTCATCGTATTCCTCGACTCGTTCGTAGCCTTGGCAGGGAATGGTGTTGCGGTTGTTGATGTCGACTGCCGTGTAATAGCCATGGGATTGGAAGGTTTGGGCGAGCGTGCGGCATGCGGCGCTACGGAATCGGGAGGCCGACAGGTAGGAATCCACGCCGTTGCGTGTTCCATAGATGCCCGTCAGAAGGGCGTGCATGGAGGCGGTCGTGTAGGGCGCATAGGTCAGCAGATTGCCGCAGAATAAGCCGCGGCGCTCGAGATCGGCGAAAACGGGGTGGGCGTCGAGTGCATCGGATCGCATGCCGTCGAGCAGGAGCAGGATGACGTTCAGGGGAGGGCTCATTGGTATCCCAGTTGGCGCAGCACGTCGTTGGCTTGGCGAATTTGCTCATCTGTCAACTGGCACGGGCCGTCGGCACCGAGCACGAAGCGGCTGGAGCGGAAGGATCGTTCGTTTTCCAGCAGGCGGGCCACGAGCGGCTGGGCGTCGAACAGGTTGGTGGTTTCGCCGGGATCGTGTAGGATGTCGTAGAGTTCGGGGCGGTCGCCGAGAAGGCGGCGGTCCTGCGTTTCGATGCGTTGATAGGCGTCCTTTTCGCGGCCGCCCAGCAAGGTGTCGATCGCCCGCTTGAACTGGTTCCAGCGACCGGTGCGGTTGTGGCGAAGACGATAGGCGAGGCGGCGCATCCGCTGCCAGAGTTCGCGGAGGGATCTCGAGGCTTCCGGCCCGGTTGTATCGGCGTCGGAAAGGGGCGCGATCAGTTTCCAACGGCGGTTGCGGACGGCAATGCGTTGGTTGGCGGGATCGGCGGGCATGAAGGTTTCAGCGTAGACCACGGTGTCGTCCGCCGGGTCGGGCTGCCGGAGGTCGGCGAGGCGGGAGCGGCCGTTGAGTGAGTCGGGAATCGGCAGGTGGAGCAAATCCAGCATGGTGGGCAAGATGTCGGTATTGGGGAACAAATCGGGGATGCGGCGGCCTTGAAATTCCGGAAGTCCGTGGAGAAGAAGGGGGACGCGAAGTTCGCGGTCGTAGAGGCGGCGTCCGGAGCCCCAGAGAGAGCGTTCGCCGAGATGGACGCCGTGGTCGGCGGTGAAGAGGGTGAGGGTGTTGCCGGGAGTTGGTAGGGCCTTCAGGAGGCGGTTCAGTTGTTGATCCGTATGCCACAGTTCGCCCCCGTAGAGATAGTTGAGGTGTTCGACATCCTCTGTAGAGGGCACGAAATCGCCGATTTTGATGGAAAGCCCTTCTTGCTCGGAGCCATTGATGCGGCCGGTGTAGGTCGTGGGACGGGTTTGGAGATATTCGCGCGGCGGGTCGTAGGGAGAATGGGTGTCGAACAGGTGGAGAAAAAGGAAAAACGGGCGATTCGGATCGAGCGTGTGAAGCCAGGCGAGGGCGAGATCGACGGCGGTGCCGGCATGGCGGGAGATGGTTCGCTGGTGCGGGTCGGGGGCTTTGGTGCCTTTGGGAGATTCGGGGCCGAAGGAATCCTCGTAGACGTCGAAGCCCCGATCCAATCCGCGCGAGCGGTCGAGGGTGGCGCAACTGACGACGGCACCGGTTTGATAGCCCGCTTGGCGCAGGCGTTCGGCCAGAGTGGGGATGCGGGACGAGAGGACGGCGGTGTGGCGGCGGACGCCGTGGACAGCGGGGAGGCAACCGGAGAAGAGAGTGCTGAGGGATACGTTGGTGACGGGGGAAACCGTGAAGGCGTTTTCGAACAAGAGGCCGTGGGAAGCCAGGTGGTCAATCGTCGGCGAATTGCCGCGCAGCGATCCGTAGCAACCGAGATGGTCGGGGCGCAGGGCATCGGAAACGACGAGAAGGAGATTCTTGTTCATGGGGCCAGATCAGGGAAAAACAGGAATGCGAGTGGTGTTGAAAGATGACAGACGGGTTGTGGAGTTGGATGGGGTCTCGGGATTGTTGCGATTTCGAAATCCAATCCGGAAGATGCGAGAACTGGCGTTGTCGGTCGGAAGGAGGGTCAAGATGCCATTCTCAATTGTGTAGTCTTGTTCATTCACGAGGTCCTGGAACACAAAGGCTTGGTCTTCGTGCCTGAAATGATCGGATGCTTGTACGACGAGATCCATCTCCCCATCCGGTGTCGGAACTTCGGCTTGGGCGACGAAGAATCCGTTGGAGCTCGTTTCAGCTTGCCAGATCAGCGGAGTCGGTCGAAGAGTCTTTTTCGTCACCAGAAATGGGTGTGCGACATCGGTTGCGGGATTCCAATTGTTGTTGCCTCGCTGGGAAGCGACGAGGGTTGCCATGCCGATGCCGGTGAACATGGCTGTGTGGTTGAGTGGGTCGATGCTGCCCCGACCGCGTTCGAGCCCGAATAGCACAGGAAGCCCGCTGGAGGCGGTGGCGGCGAGTTCGATTTTTTCGCCAACGTATGAAGTTGAAACTGGCGCAAAGGTGATGGATTGGTCTGCTTGGTGGATGGTGGCCTGCAGAGACGGATGCCGTAGCTCGTATTGGGAGGCATCGCTCCCGGCAAGGAACAGGCCGGAGATGACGACCGGCACCGCATCGCCTGCGTTGGCCGAACTGAATGCAAAGGTGGGTTCTCCGGCGAGCCGAACGTCCTTGGAGGCGGGAGGATCCACAAGGAACGGGGTTCCGACGACCGATGCGTCCACGGTGCCATCGTAGATTTTGTCTTCTGCCTTGAGACCGGCTACGGTCAGGCCGGTGGCGAAACCAAACGGATTCAGGTAGGCGCGACCTTGAGCATCGATGATTTCCGCGCGCACGTATCGCGAGATGCCGGGAGTCTGTCGGTAGGGCAACGCGCTACCGACATGGACGACCTGTCCGCCTGAAATCCAGCGCACAGTGCTTTCAGCCACGGGTTGGCCTTGGCGGGTGGCGCGGAGGGTGAGGATGCCAGCTTGGGGATCATGGACAACTTCAGATACTCTGGGAACCGTTCGCCAGTTGGTTGGAGACTTCGTGTCCCGTATGACGTAGAAGCGGCCGTTCGCCAGAGCCGATTTGACTCCGCCTGGGGTGAGATCGTCGGTCAGGAGGTTGACCCAGCTACACAGGAAATCAGTTCCACCAAAATGCATGTCGTCGACTCCCGTTCCCCAGATGGGACGAGCTGGCATGAATCGATCCAACAGCAAGTCCCAGAGTTTATGATCCAGGGTATTGTCTTGCCAGGGGTTGACGATTTCGATGGCGAAGAGGTGGGGATGACGGCGGTATAGATCGGCGTACCAGTCCAGAACAACGGGGGGGATGTTGGTGAAGGAGACTTGAGAATCGAATCTCATGGAGTGGGCGGATCTGCCGACAAGCCCGGGAGGAACCTGGTCAGAATACATGCCTCCGCCGGCAAAACCGGGCAAGGCATGGAATGGGCCGGCCGGGTGTCCGCCGCCATCGTCGGCTTGTACCCGTTCTGTCTGGCCCGTTTGGACCGGGGATCCGTTGCGGAGCTCGAATCCATATTCGAACAGGATTCCCTCGCGGGTGGGTTGGCCGGGTTCTCCGGGAAGTCCGCCCATGGCAAGCTGATGCACCTCGTTCGAGGTGAGGGCGCGCAACCACAGGCGGGGCAAATCGAGGTTTCCGGTGAAATCGAGTCGATCCAAGCGGGTGTCGCGGGAAATGTAATAGACGGGGCCTTGCAGGTCAAAGGAGGCGCCTGCGTTGGAGGCTTGGGCGGCGAGATGTCCGTCGAGATAGAGTACGAGATTGGAGCCTGTCCGAGAGGCGGCCAGATGGTGCCAGAGTCCATCTCGGGTATTGATCTGAAGCGAGGTGTCGGCGGTCACCATCACGTCTACTGGCGGTCCATTGCCCGCCGTGGGATACATGAAGACGCGGATTCGGTTTTCGTAGTTCAGTTCCAGATTCAGCGCACCCGCATAATTGGTTGCAAAGTTACCCATCAGGATATTTCGACCCGACTTGGTGGTGCGAAACCACGTTTCGATGGTGAAATCACCCCGGGTTGCTCTCCTCAACTCGGGTACGAGTGGCACTTCAAGGCTTTGGACCGCGAACATGGCTTTCCATTCTTGTCCGGGGTGGCACATGGCGGCCAGACCGTTGCGGCGGCGGATGCCTTCGAGAGCTTCGTCCAGCGTATAGGAGTTTGCCTTGTAGTCGGAAAACAGGCTGAGCATGTGGTGTTTTTTTGAGAGTTCGTTGCCGGGGATGGCCACCATGCCGAGTTCGTCGGGGTCGCGTCCGAACTGGGTCCAAGGCCAAGTGTATTTATCGTGGTCGGTCAGGGCAAGCACTCCGTAATCGGCGCCCTTGTACATGTCGATAACCCTGGCGGGAGAATTTGTCCCATCGGATTCCGTTGTGTGCGCGTGGAGGTTGGCCTTGGTTTGGGGAACCGATGCCCAGTCCACGTCCTCGTAAGGGTTGGAAACAAGAACGAGATTGTTGTCGTTGCTGGACAGGAAGCGTGGCATGGCGGGAACATTCTCGCTCTCCGCTTGAGTAACGAACAGTAGGAGTATCCAGAGGCACTTGGTGACGATGCCGAAACATGGGGATTTGTGCGTCATATGAGTTTGAAGTCAGAGGGAAAACTCTTTACCTTGAGTCCCTTCCACATGCGACCTTGGAAAGCGAATGGTAGGCAGGCTCCTTGAGAAGTCGAGCCCAAAATTCCTGAGTTTGAAGTCCATTTCATGCCTCCGAAGAACACGGCAGGCGGAGATTGCATCTCCCGGATTTTTGCTATAAAAGAAGCCCACTATGGATATTTCTATTATTTTGACGTATCGCTGTAATTCGCGTTGTTCCATGTGCCACATTTGGCAACATCCCACGCTTCCCTCCGAAGAAGTCACGCTGGACACCCTCGCGAAGTTGCCTGCCGGTTTTGACTATCTCAACCTCACGGGCGGCGAGCCCACTCTCCGCGCGGATTTGGAGCAGATTGTGGATCTACTGCACCCCAAGACTCGCCAGCTTGAGATTTCCACCAACGGCCTTCAAGGGGACAAGCTGGAACGCATACTTCGCAAATATCCCGATGTGAAGATTCGCATTTCCCTCGAGGGCATCGGAGCCACGAATGATGCCATACGCGGCGAGAAAAACGGGTTTGCGCGGAAACAGGATACGATGAAGCGTCTGGTCGCGTCAGGAGGACACGATCTGGGGTTTGCGGCCACGTTTCAAGACGACAACTGCGACCAACTGCTCGACATCTATACCCTCTGTTGCTCCTTCGGCGGAGAAATGGCAACATCGACGCTCCACAATGGATTCCAGTTTCACAAGATTGATAACGAGCCGTATAACCGCGTTCGCATGGCACGTGCGGTACAGCCCCTCATCGTTGAGATGCTCAAGTCCCGGCATCCCAAAAATTGGTTTCGTGCGTATCTCAACCTTGGCCTCATGAAAAAAATACTGGGTCAGCCCCGGATGATTCCCTGCACGGCGGGGCGCGACTTTATGTTTGTGGATCCGTGGAGTCGTGTCTATGCCTGCAATGTTCGCCCCGATCTGGAGGTGGGCGATCTGTCGACGCAGTCTTGGAAAGAGATTTATCAGGGGCCGCGCGCCAACGAGGCTCGTGCGAAGGTGACCATGTGCCGTCACAATTGCTGGATGGTCGGATCCGCGAAGACCGCCATTCGCAATCAATATTTTGCGCGGTTGCCTCGTTTGAAGCCTCTGGCTTGGGTTGTCGCCAATAAGATACGAGTGACGTTGGGACTTCCGGTGGATTTTGATCGCGAAGTGAACTTTTCAGATGTGGCAACCAGTTCGGTCGCCACCCGGCGCGAAAGCTGGCTGGGCAGGACTTTTCGGCCTACGTTTCAGGAAAAGACAAACGATCCCTACGCTGCCTTTGGTAACTCCGCACCGGATGAAGAGACAACGGGTAATTCCCGCTAGGATCGACTTTTTCCGTAGCTGGGAGAATCGGTGGCTGTTAGAGGTGGGGAGCGGCCATTTTTTGCGAATCAGTTGCAAAGGACTCCGTAATATACGAATATGTGCCCAGGTGAGGCGTGTAAGGTCCGTTGGTGGGCTTGAAACGCTTGAAGTGAACCCCAATTAAATACAAAGGAGTTGATATGCGTCTAGTTTCCAGTCTGTGCGCGTTTGCGTTATTGATGACGGTGGCGGCCGGCTCCGCCTTTGCTGAATCCACGACGATTGCCTATCCCACGGCAGATGATCCTTCTTTTCTGATCAAGGCTCCCGGGGATTGGGAATTTGAGGCTGCGGAAGAGGAAGGTGACTATTTTTCTCTCACGGGGCCGACGGGTGCCGCGCTCTATTTCCGCACGGTGGAAGCTTCTGAGGATGGCTTAGAGTCAGCCATTGAAGAAACCATCGAATACGTGAACGACAACTATTCCGAAGTGGACATTGAAGATCCCACCGAGGAAACCCTCAATGGAATGGACGGGTTCTCTGCCGTTGGAACAGGTGAAGACGAAGCGGGGGATTCCTATATCTTCGCGTTTGGTTGGTATATTCTGGATGACGAAGAGATGGTTGAAATCTGGTACGAGGCAACAGAGGGTGACGAGGGCGCCAAGGAAGCGGCCAAAATCATCAAGTCGATTTCGAAGCCCTGATTCGACGTTCTCTTAAACGTCAGGAGGCCTGCACCGATTTTCGGTGGCGGGCCTCTTTCTTTTTGCTTATGGGTGGTAGCCCAGAGGCATGATTCCCAGTTGGCGAGCGGATTCAATATCCACCAGCAGGTAATCAGCCTCATCCTCATCCGCAAATGAATCGATTTGTTCCGTCAGTTGATCGGTCCCGACGGAGATGGCAGCAGCAAAAGACGGCCAAGATTTTTGTTCTTTGTTTTGACGGGCCAACTTGCGCATCGCGGAATCCAAGCCGCCGGGTTTGTCAAACTCCTTGTCGCCGATGAGCGTTGTTTCCAATCCCGAAAAATCTTCTTCGTTTTCATCCAACGCAAAGGTGAGATAACAGTGTCCAGGCACGAGGGCGAGCTGGCACTTCAGGCCGATTTTTCGCAAAATGGAGGCCAGCACGACTGAGCCATCCACGCAGTTGGCCTGCGAGTGGCGAACGGTTTCTTCGATCATGCGCACGTGCTGGCTGGAGACCAACGGGGACCCTTCGGCATTGGCTGTGATGTCGCTGTAGCGGACACCTTTGGTCCGTAGAGCATGCCACACGGCGAACACTTGGGCGTAGACCTGTTGAGGGTCGCCGCTTTGATAGCCGTCGAACGAATCCACGATTTCGGAGGCCAAAGCCTCTTTTAATGCTTTCTGAATCCACGGATGGTTTTCATTCACGTAAGCCGCTATCATCCAGCTCACGTCCACGACGTCCACGTCTTCTTCGTCGGCGTCTTCCCAGCTTGTGCCTTCGGGGAGATGATAGGCCGCCAGCGGGCAGTCATTGATGGAGCGCAGGAGGATGGTTTGCAGTTGAATCTGAGGCGCTTGTTCACCCAGTTGGACGGTCACCCGCAAATTCATGGGAATTTGTTGAGACAGGCTACGCAGCGCTTCAAAATCGTAGTCCGCTTTAGGATAGATCCAATAGGTTTCACCCCGCTTGGGCAGTGTGCCGGAAAACGAACTTTCGCGAATGTAGCGTCCGGCTTCGATGGAGACGCGAATCGGCATCTGATTGGACGGAGAAACCAGTTGAATGCCGATGGAGCCGTTGGGATCTCCCAATACGGTGGGATCTACTTCACTGTCGGATGGCATGGTGGCGGTGGCAATGACGAAGGAGGGGAAAATCTGATCATGGAAATCCAATTGAATTTTCCATGTTCCCTCCTTTTTATTTTCGTCATGGGAGGGTTTGTCTGGCTTGGGGGTTGTCTTGGATGTGCGGGAAGCATTTTCCGAGATACGGATCACTTCATCCATGAACGCAGAAGAACTTC
The DNA here is from genome assembly GCA_964647595.1 of uncultured Verrucomicrobiota bacterium. Classification (GTDB taxonomy): domain Bacteria; phylum Verrucomicrobiota; class Kiritimatiellia; order CAIQIC01; family Lenti-01; genus Lenti-01. The sequence goes on along the minus strand of CAZYGH010000017.1, from coordinate 8,725 downwards.
CCACCATTGCCGCCATTATCCATGCAACCATGCCGAATCGTTTCCACAGGGTCATGCTGTTCTCCTCCAGGGTGATTGATTATTCCGAGGCCAGTCCACTGGCGAGTTGTTGGATCCACTCTTTGCTAACCGCGATGGGATTGTTCTCCAAGCGCTCCATGTTCACATTTTGCAGGAGGAGATGAAACAAGTTCGCTTTTGAGATCGGCAACTTTTGTGCCAGATGGATCTGTTGGAGGAGGCTGCGGATAGTGGGTTCATCCAAGCCTTCCACGTCAACGCCTGCTTGTTTGTGGAACCCAATAAAATAGGGCAGGAGCAAGGCAACCGCATGGCCGTGTGGCAGACCGAAGGTGGAGGTGAGAATATAGGAAAAGGCATGGGCGGCGGTGGTTTTTGAAATGTCGATGGCGCGTCCGGCGAGATGTGCCGCTTCCAACATGCCTGCGCGATGCTCGGGGGTGGGGGCGTGGACGGCTGCGGGCAGATGGTCCAGAGCAAGGCGAAGAGATTCTCGGGCCCAGGCTCGCGATTCGTCTGTACAGCCTCGAGCCCAGAGGGATTCGACACTCTGGGCTATGGCGTCCATCCCCGTGCAGGCGGTTTGATAGGCGTCCATGGAGTGGGTGAATTCGGGGATGAGCAAGACGTGACTGGGGCGAATGGATTCGTTGGCGATCGAATACTTGATCTGATCGCGATACAGCACCGCAAAATGGGTGGCTTCGCTTCCGCTTCCTGCTGTGGTGGGAATCGCCAGTAGAGGACGAAGGGGTGACACAGAGGAAGGGGGCGTCCGCAGAACATCATTCAGTTCACTGTTTCGGCTTCCGAAATAATTAATCAGCTTGGCCATATCCAGGACGCTGCCGCCTCCCACGGCGATGATGCCGGATGCGGATATTCGGTTGAACTCTTCAACGCCACGTTGAGCATCGCCTTCTTTTGGATTCGGCGAAAAATTCGAAAAGATGTGAGTGGGAATCTGCGTCGACTTCGAAAACCAAGCGTCAGCACCAGAAGCTCGAAATGAGTTGGGCTTGCAGACGAGCAGGATCTGATTTGGATTTGTGCTGGCGAGGAAGTGCGAAAGAAACGGGCCGCTTCCTTCGATACCTCTGTGAACTTGTTGTGTCATCAGGCCTCAAGAAAACGCATGAACGCTGTTTTGTTATCCACAGGTGTCGTTGTGGGCCGTCCCAAATCTTTTCGGGCGCCTTTGGCCACGCGCACTTCCATGAAGTGAGGACCATCCGCGATGAATAACTTCCCGAGGGTGGAACGGATGGCGTCTAGCCCTTCGGGGCGGTGGGCGGATCGATAGCCACAGGCGTTGGCAATTTGGACGAGATCCACATCGAAGCCAACGGTGGGTTGTCCGCCGACGGAATCATGGGCACCATTATTCAATACCACATGGAGCAAGTTTTTGGCTCCGGACGTACCCACGATGGCCATGGCTCCCATGTGCATGAGCGCGGCACCATCTCCATCCAAACACACGACGGGCCGATGCGGTTGGGCAAGGGCGATTCCCAGCGCGATTTGTGAGGCATGGCCCATGGAACCTACCGTGAGAAAATCGTGGGAGTGCCCTTCACCCTTGCGAACGCGGTGTTCAAAAAGCTCTCTGGAAATGTGCCCGGTGGTGGAGACCACCGCTGCCTCGGGGGGCAACAGGGCGACGATGTTGGAAACGGCTTCTTCCCGACCCAAGGTGTACGGAGAGGGTTTCTTGAATGAGCGATCATCCGTGAAGAAACCCGCGCGTACAATCAAGGCCACCGGACGGCTTTGCTGTATGGACAAGCGGAGCATGTCCTTCAGGGTGTTCAGAGCCGGTTCTGTTTCAGCTGGCAAAATGGCGTGTGGCAATCCGATCGCTTCGCACAGCGCCGGCGTGATGGCACCTTGCTGGATATGCTGGGGCTCATCCTTGACGCCTGGTTCGCCGCGCCAGCCCACTAACAACAGCATGGGGATGCCGTAGACGGCAGGATCGGCCAGAGAGACAAGAGGATTGACGGCATTACCGAGGCCGGAATTTTGCAGGTAGACGAGGGAGGGCTTGCCGGTGGCGAGATAGTGTCCGGCGGCTAAGGCCACGGCACCGCCTTCATTGGCGGCGATAACGTGGGTTTCCGCCGATGCGTGGTTGGCGAGAAAGGCACAAAAAGACTTCAGCAGAGAGTCGGGGACTCCGGTGAAAAACGTCACACCCTCTGGACGCATCGATTCAACAAACGCTTGGCAATCCATCTTGCACCTCGGCTAAATGAGCGACACGATTTCGTTGATCGGCATGCAATGCGATTCGGCTTCGAGCGCACGCCCATGCTGCAAAATGGTTTCGGCGGTGTGAAGCATGGCTGGATAGGCGCTTCGCAGCATATGATTGGCATAGATTACGATGTTGACGCCGACCTCGGACAGTTTCTGCTCGGTGATTTGGGGAAACGTGCTGGGGACCACCACGAGGGGAACGCGGCGCGAGAGTTGTTGATAGGCCTGACAGAACGAAATGATTTCGTCTGGAGTCTTGGCCTTGCTGTGAATCATGATGCCGTTGGCGCCCGCTTCGATATAGGCCTGCACGCGTTCCATGGCGTCCGATAGACCTGCGCCTGTGATCAGGCTCTCGCAACGGGCGATCACCATGAAATCGTCGGACACTTGAGCATTTTTCCCGGCCCGAATTCGTTCGGCCATATCGGCCATACTGGCTTGGGCCTGAATGTTTCCTTCCTCGAGAAGGGAGTTTTTTTTCAGGCCGACCTTGTCTTCAATAATCACGGCGGAGACGCCCAAGCGCTCCAGCGTTCGAACCATAAAGGCAAAGTGTTCGGGGAGTCCGCCGCTATCGCCATCGAAGAGGATGGGCTTTGTGGTGACTTCAAGAATGTCGTTCACGGTGTGAAGTCGCGACGTTAAGTCCACGCATTCGATGTCGGGCTTACCCTTGAGCGTGGAATCCGTCAAACTACTGAGCCACATGGCGTCGAATTCGGCCGCATGGGGCAGGGCATTCACGCGGCAATTTTCCACGATGAGTCCGCTCAGGCCGCTATGGACTTCCATGGCCCGAATGAGGGGTTTGGCATTTAAGAGGCGGCGCAGGCGGAGCCGCCGGATGTCCGGCGTGGTGCCGACTTCGCGAATGGCCTTATTCAACATGGACGAAGAAATGCCCGAGGTGTAGGACGGTTCGACCAACTGCCCCCCCCATTCGGCCAAGGCATCGATCACTCGTTGGCGGGTTTCCCGCTGAACGCCTTCTTTCCAATCATCTCCATGGACGACATAATCGGGCTTCAGCAAGCGCAGATTGGGCACGTAATCGAGCGATTCCTGCGGAAGGACCCGATCCACGCCTTTGAGATTTTCAACGACGATTTTCCGCTGCTCAAAACTCATGTGTGGAAGCCGCTTGTAACTGGCGATGGCCGCATCGGTCAGGAGTCCCACCACCACCGTGCCGAGTTCCCGCGCCGTGCGAAGGATATTCAAGTGCCCCGGGTGGATCAGGTCCGCACTCATGCCGACATAGACGATTTTATTGAGGCTCATGTTGATTCCTACTGTATTTACGATGTGCGCAACGAGGAGCTACACCATGGCCGACACGTGCACGATGTGACGCCTCAACGAGTTGACCGTGGATGGGCCTGATCCTTGAAATCGATTGGGGCGAGGATTCGAGGCTTTCTTCACTCTCTTCTGATTGGACACTATAGGGCGCAGCGGCATCGGTACAATAAAAAACCGCCTTCGGAAGGCGGGGCACGTCCGGGATTTGGTGGAGGGTAGGAGGTTCGAACTCCCGACCTCCTGAATGCCATTCAGGCGCTCTACCAAACTGAGCTAACCCCCCAAATCCTCAGACGATGCGGGACGTTGTATCACGCCCCCGCCGGTACGTCAACCTGTCCGACAAAAAAACTTTCTGGAACGCGGGATTGACACCGGGGGGTGGTTTGCGTATTTTGCACGCCTATTTGTGGAATTGGATCGGTGTTGTTCCGGTCCGGAAACAGAGGATTCAGATGGAAGCGTATGCCGTAATCGAGACCGGTGGCAAACAGTACCGGGTTCAAAAAGATGATGTGTTGTCCGTTGAACTGTTGGACAGCGTGGAAGCGGGCCAGACGATTGAGCTGGGCCGCGTGTTGGCGCTGAACGACGGTTCGGGCCTGAAAGTGGGTTCGCCCGTGTTGGCGGATGTCAAGGTGACGGCCGAAGTGGTCGCGGAATTTCGCGCCCCCAAGGTTGTCGCGTTCAAGAAAAAACGCCGCAAGGGCTATCATCGCAAGGTCGGTCACCGTCAGAATCTTCTGAAGGTCAAGATCGCGTCCATCGCGTAAGGTAAGGAGTCGGACAATGGCACATAAAAAAGCAGGTGGCAGTTCGCGCAATGGGCGGGATAGCCAAGGACAGCGGCGGGGCATCAAGCGCTTTGGCGGCGAAACCGTCACGGCGGGCAGCATTCTCGTTCGTCAGGTCGGCACCAAGAAGGAGCCTGGTCTCAACGTCGGCATGGGCAAGGATTACACCTTGTTTGCGCTGACCGATGGCGTGGTCTCGTTCGACCGCGACGGCAAGCGAGTGAACGTTCAGAAGCTCGTCCAGGCCTAAAGCCTGCGGACGCGCATTTCTGGGACGGCAGAGGGCGGACCCGCGAGGTGCCGCCCTTTTTGCATCCCGGAACAGAAGGCGTGAAAATATGAAACCCACCACATTTGTTGATCAGGTTCGCATTCAGGTTTTCGCCGGCAACGGTGGAAATGGTGCGGCCACCTTTCGCCGTGAAAAATATATTCCGCATGGCGGCCCCGATGGCGGCGATGGTGGAGATGGCGGTAGCGTATGGCTTCGGGCCTCGAAGGACGCCGCCTCGTTGTTAGATTTGCACTTTGCACCCATTGTGCGGGCCGAACATGGTGAAAAAGGTCGCAGCAAACAGCAATATGGCCACGGGGGTGAAGATAAAGATGCCATCGTGCCCGTGGGCACCGAAGTGCGCGATTTTGAAACGGGCGAATTTTTGGGTGAAGTGCTGGCCGATGGCGATCGACTGAAGGTGGCGCAGGGTGGCAAGGGCGGGCTGGGCAATATGCATTTCCAGACCAGCACCCATCAGGCTCCTACGGAATTTACCGAAGGCGTGCCGGGCGAGATCAAAACCTTGAAACTCACGATGAAGACGGTTGCCGAAGTGGGTCTGGTGGGATATCCCAATGCCGGAAAGTCGACGTTGCTGAGTCAATTGAGTGCCGCACGCCCGAAAGTGGCGGCCTATCCTTTCACCACCTTGCACCCGCAAGTCGGCACCGTGGTGTTCGATGCCACCCACACGTTGCGCGTGGCGGACGTGCCCGGCTTGTTGAAGGACGCCCACAAGGGTGTTGGCCTCGGCCACGACTTTTTGCGTCATATCGAACGCACCCACTTTCTCTTGTTTGTCATTGATATGGCGGGCATCGATGGTCGCAAGCCAGTCGATGACTTTTTGAATCTGCAGGAAGAGTTGAAACTCTATAATCCGGAACTGGCCGATCGTCCCTATTGGGTTTTGGCCAACAAAATGGATGAGCCTGTGGCCAAGAAAAACCTGGCCGCCTTCAAACGCAAGACCAAGGAAAAACCGTTGGAGATGGCCGCCGCGCTGGGCGAAGGGGTTCTAGAACTGATGACCAAACTCTTCAAGCGTTTCTTCCCGGGAGAGAAGCGGCTGAAATTCTGAACCCGTTGGGTTTGCTCTTTCCGCTTGCTTTATGAGAGGCGTTCCCGCAGGGTGTCCCGCTTATGGAAACACCCCCACCTTCTGATTCATTTAACGAATTCGGCTATCGCAAGAAGAAGCCGGCTCGTCCCGCTACCGACTCTGACTCCTCCTCTCGTCCCATGCGCAGGCCGTACGGATCTGGCGGTGGAGCGGGCGGCTATCCACGTCAGGATCGTCCTCGTTCTGAGGGCGAAGGCGGCGGATTTCGTCGTCCCTATGCCCCGCGTGGCGAAGGCGAGGGTGGAGGATTTCGCAAGCCCTATGGCCCGCCGCGTTCCGAAGGTGAAGGTCGTGGCGGTGGTGGCGAAGGCTATCGCCGTCCCTACGCTCCTCGTTCGGAAGGCGAGGGCAGCGGTGGATTCCGCAAACCGTACGGCCCTCGCAAGCCGTATGGTCCGCCCCGTTCCGATGGAGAAGGTGGCGGTGGTGGCTATCGCCGTCCCTACGCACCGCGTGCGGAAGGTGAAGGCGGAGGATTTCGCAAACCCTATGGCCCTCGCAAACCCTACGGGCCGCCTCGTTCGGAAGGCGAAGGCGGTGGTGGTGGTGGCGATGGCTATCGTCGGCCCTATGCCCCGCGTGGCGAAGGCGAGGGTGGCGGATTTCGAAAGCCGTATGGACCACGTAAACCGTATGGGCCTCCCCGTTCAGAGGGAGAAGGCGGCGGTGGTGGATATCGCCGTCCGTACGCTCCTCGCTCGGAAGGCGAGGGTGGAGGATTTCGTAAACCGTATGGCCCTCGCAGGCCGTACGGCCCACCTCGTTCCGAAGGCGAAGGCGGCGGAGGATTCCGCAAACCGTACGGTCCGCGTAAGCCGTATGGCCCGCCCCGTTCCGAAGGAGAAGGCGGTGGCGGAGGCTATCGTCGCCCGTACGCTCCTCGTGCGGAAGGTGAAGGCGGAGGATTCCGCAAGCCCTACGGTCCGCGCAAACCCTACGGTCCGCCTCGCTCGGAGGGAGAAGGCGGCGGCGAAAATCGTCGTCCATATGCCCCCCGTGCGGAAGGGGAAAGCGGAGGATTTCGCAAACCCTACGGTCCGCGTAAGCCCTATGGTGGCGGCGGTGGTGGTGGAGGAAAACCGTTTCATGCCCGCAAGCCTTTCAACAAAGGTCCCGGTGGTCCGCGCAAGCCCTATGGCGATGGAAATCGTCCCGTCTGGAAGAAAAAAGAATCCAGCGATGGGGGTAGCGCACCGCAGGAATGATAAAAAGGCCAACGCAAGTTGGCCTCGATGAAACCCATTGACCGCGCGACAGCGGCATTTTAGACTGCCCCCGATTTTTGTGACCCAACCTCAGGAGTGAATATGACGACAGCGAAAAAAGAAGAACAGGTCGAAGGTGCTTCCTCAAGAAGTGCATTTATTTTCGAGATGGACAATGTGGCGCTCGGCGCTCGGCGCATTCGATATGAAGTGCTGGTCGGCATTTTGAAAGAGCAACACCTTGAGTTGTCGCCTGTTCAGTTCTCGCGATATTGTCTGCATCCGGCCCCTTCCGTGTATATGCCCTCCTTCTTGGCGGCCATGAAATATACCTCGGCTACGCCGGATCAAGTCGTCGATCGGCTCATCAACGAAACCACGTCTCGCCTGATGCAGAAGACCACGGTGATGAGCGATGGACTTCTCAAGTGGATGGAAGCAGCTCAAGTCCGTGGCGCGGCGATTGCCTGCATTTCCATGTTGCCACTGGCCTCGGCGGAAGGCGTGGCGGCGCATCTCGGCTTCGAGCGTTGGGGTGTCAAGGTCTTCTCGGGTTGCGGCGACAAAGGTTTCCCCCATGCGGAAAATTGGATGCGCATGGCCAAGGCCGTTGGGCGCAATCCCAAGCGTTGCTTGGCCGTGGTGAGTAGCATGGCCGCCACCAAGACGGCGTTGGCCGCGATGATGCATGTGGCCGTTGTGACGGACGAATTCACGGAATATCAAGATTTCTGTGGTGCCAACCTCGTCTGTTCCGACCTGAAAGAAGTGAAGCCCGATGCGTTCTTCGAAGAAATCAGTTTCTAAGCCCGCTCCGAAAAAAGCCGCCCCTGCGAAGGCTTCCAAGAAGAAGCCAATCGCAAAAAAGCGGAAGGCCAAGAAGTCTTTGCCCGCACCCTTGAAAAAGGGAACAGAACAGTTGGCTCGACTTCTCGAAATCATGGCGCGGTTGCGCCGTCCCAAAGACGGTTGCCCGTGGGATCTCGAACAAACGCTCGACACCATCAAGTCGCATCTGATCGAAGAAGCCTATGAAACCCTCGATGCGATGGAAAGCGGCGACCGGAAACATCTGGCCGAAGAACTCGGCGACCTGTTGCTCCAGATTGTGTTCCAGTCCCAGATCGCTTCCGAAGAGGGCTCGTTCAACTTTGCCGATGTGGCCCAAGGCATCTCCGACAAGCTGATTCGCCGCCATCCCCACATTTTTGGCGATGTGAAGGTGGCCGACTCCAAGGAAGTGTTGCGCAATTGGGATGCCATTAAGAAGACGGAAAACAAAGCCCGCGAATCGGTCCTTGATGGTGTGCCCAAACACACGCCACCCTTGCATCGTGCCTATCAACTGCAGAAGCGCGCCGCCCGCGTGGGCTTTGACTGGAGCGACATTCAAGATGTCTATGCCAAGCTCGACGAAGAAATCGTCGAGCTTCGGGAAGCGGTCGCCGCCAAAGATCGCAAGCATGTGTTGGAAGAACTGGGCGATGTCCTCTTTTCCGTGGTCAACATTGCCCGCTTTGTGAAGGTCGATCCGGCGTATGCCCTCGATTTGACCAACGCCAAATTCTCTCGCCGCTTTCGCATTGTGGAAAACGAGATTGTCTCCAGCGGTCGCAAAATGAAGGACTGCACGCTCGCTCAGCTCGACGAGATTTGGAACCGGATTCGCGCCGAAGACAAGGCCTATATGACCGCGTATAAATAAAACTACACCACTCGTATTTCGCACAGGAATCAC
>CAZYGH010000016.1:0-82550 GCA_964647595.1 uncultured Verrucomicrobiota bacterium | reverse complement strand
CAATTGTTGTGGTGCGCAGCAGTTGTACTTTTTGCACTCCACCAACAGCGGAGCCACGTGGTCGGAGCCGGTTGTGGCGCTGGACTCGGGCGATGCGTTTGCGTTTTTCAGTTGGCTGGAACTGGGGCATAATGAGGATGGCTGGTTTTTGGCGGCTCTGGGTGTATCGCAGAGTAGTCAAACCTCGAACATGAATTGCGCCCGTTCGACGAATACCACCACATGGACGAATACCTTGCTGGGCGGGAATCCTTCGTGGAGCCAGCCGGACATGAGCCTGTCCTCGAATGTTGTGGTCCTCGCGGCAGACCCCTATCACGATTCATTCATTCGCATTTGGAGCTACCAGGGTGGCCGTTGGTCCACGCAACAGGTGGCACGCGCTTTGGAGAGCGGTCGCACCGTTCGCTTGAGCAACGATGGCCATGGGCGCTGGTTTGTGTTCCGGCAAGTGGACAACACGGGCAATGGCTGGCTCTGGAGCACGTTTCTCAGCCGCGACAACGGCCAGACATGGACCTCGAATCGGGCGATGCTGAATCCCTCGCCGATGAATGCGACCCAAGATAACTTCACGTTCGAGCAAGTGTTGAATGTCGGCCCCAAGCAATATCTGCTCTGGCATGCCGATTATTACATCGGCATCTATCAGCGCATGCACGAAGCGCAGCTACAGAAATCCGATGGCTACGAGGAGCGACTGGATTCCTTTTCGCTGGACGGCTCCACCTTCACGGTGGTCGTCACGAATGTAGCGCCGGGCGCAACGAATCACTTGGAAGGTAGCGCGAGTCTTGCGCCGCCGGTATGGACGAATGTGGCCACGTGGCGCGGCAACGAATCCTCGACGAATTGGGTTGGAACCCTCGGCACGCAAGGCTATTACCGGGTTCGGATCGAACGGTAGATTTTGACATTTTCCACCGAGGTTCTTGCAAAACGAACACGGACGACACGGAGGTCGTCCCTCCAATGGTGAAAACAAGCCGTATTGGCTGATTTTTGGAGGGTCGGGCTCCGTCCCGACCGTTTTGGCCGGAGTTATGCAAGAGGTTCCACCGTGTGGAAAATTTGCGAGCCGTCTTCCCGGAGGTGCCTCCGTTTGGAGGGTGGAAGAAATTTTGGGGTGACGGCGGGCGAGGGGAATGGCTATTGTCCCGGCCTTTAACCGAAGAAAACAGGAGAACGAGAAATGGAACATATGGGTTGGTGGTCGATTGTTCCGCCAGTATTGACGGTCATACTGGCGCTGGCGACGAAGGATGTGGTGCTTTCGCTCTTTCTGGGCATTATGTCCGGAACGCTGATTGCGTCGGGTGGCAATTTGTTTTCTGCCGTGGTGTTGTTCGGCGACAAGCTGGTGACGAATCTGGGCGACGGGTGGAATATGCGCATTTTCCTGTTCTGCGCATTGCTGGGCGCACTGGTGGGGTTGATGGCCAAGGCGGGATCGTCGCGAGCCTTTGGCGATTGGGCCAGCGTACATGTGAAGACGCGCAAGGGCACGTTGTTGACGACATGGTTTTTTGGCGTTTTGGTGTTCATTGATGATTATTTCAATTCGCTGGCCGTGGGCACGGCGATGCGGCCGGTGTGCGATCGCATGAAAATTTCGCGCGCGAAGCTGGCGTACATTTTGGATTCGACGGCGGCTCCGGTTTGTATTTTGGCGCCGGTCTCCACGTGGGTGGTGACGGTGATGAGCTATATGCGCGGGGCGGAGGGTTTTGATAAGTTGGGTATGAGCGAGCTGTCGCTTTTTGTTCATACGATCCCGTATAACCTATATGCGATTTTTGCAATTTTGATGGTGCTGGCGATTACGTTGACGAAGCGGGATTTCGGGCCGATGTTGACCTCGGAGTTGCGCGCCCACAACGAAGGCAAACTGTTTGATTCTGACACCTATGGGGAGGCAGCGGGTGAAATGGAAATGGCGCATGGCGTGGTCGAAGGCAAACCCATGACCACGGTGCGTCCGCTGGACATGGTCTTGCCGATGCTGTTGCTGGTGCTGACGGCGGTGATATCGTTCCCGGTGACGACGTGGTGGGCGGCGGCGGGTTCTGAGGGCGGTCCCGCAACCTTCATGGCGGCGATGCAGTCCATTCCGTTTCGGCAGGCGTTTGTGGATTCGGATGCGTCCAAGGCGCTGATGCTGAGCATCGTGGTGACGTTGGCGATCAGCTATCCCTACATGCTGGCGCGGCGGTTATTTTCGATGCGCGCGGCGGGCGAAGCCTTCGTCAACGGCATCAAGAGCATGGTGCCGGCGCTGATCATTTTGGCGATGGCGTGGACGATTGGTTCCGTGATCAAGAGTGCACCCGCCGATGGCGGCATGGGCCTGCCAAAGTTCGTGGCCGAACTGGTGCAGCGGAGTGGCATGACCGGCAGCTTCCTGCCCCTGGGGCTGTTTGTGATTTCGGGCATGATCTCGTTCTCGACGGGCACGAGCTGGGGCACCATGGCGATCATGTTGCCGATCAGTATCCCGATTTCCATTGCGGTGGCGGAAGCCACGGGAAATCCGCTGTTGTTGCTGCCGGCGGTGTTGGCCTCGTGCGGTGCGGTCATGGGCGGGGCGGTGTTGGGCGACCACGCTTCGCCGATTTCCGACACGACGATCTTGTCGTCGATCGGCGCCGGCTGTCCGTTGTTGGAACATGTGACGACGCAGGCTCCGTATGCCTTGTTTGTGATGTTCTGTGCGGGCATTGGCCATTTGGTGGTGGGCTTGAGCCACAGCATGTGGGCGGGTTTGGCGAGCACAAGCGTGGCGTTTGTGGCGGGACTGATTCTGTTGCCACGGCTGATGCCGGGTGGCGGGCGGGACGAATAGGGTTCCAATTCACGCCTGGTGTGGAAACGGCGGAACGCTGGGATGCTTTCGCCGTTTTCTTTTTGGTGTGAGTAAATCGTTTTTTATGGGAATATTTTTGCTATTGCGGGATTGACGCGGAGGGGGAGGGGGGCGTATAGTCCGCGCCATTCCGCCGCTTTGCGGGCGTATGGGCCCATCGGCGATATTTAAAGAAAACATACGGAGATCACAGAAAATGGCTATCAAAGTCGGTATTAATGGATTTGGACGCATTGGACGCATGGTGTTCCGCGCGGCAATCAAAAACTTCTCGGACATCGAAATCGTCGGCATCAACGATTTGTTGGAGCCGGACTATCTGGCGTACATGCTGAAGTATGACAGCGTCCATGGACGTTTCGCCGGGACGATCGCGATCGAAGGCAGCACGTTGGTGGTCAATGGTAAGAAGATTCGTCTGACGGCGGAGAAGGATCCGGCGGCCCTGAAGTGGAACGAAGTGGATGCCGAAGTGGTGGTGGAGTCGACAGGCTTGTTCTTGGACAAGGCGACGGCGGAAGCCCACATCAAGGCCGGCGCAAAGAAGGTCATCTTGAGCGCCCCTTCGAAAGACGACACTCCGATGTTTGTGTTCGGCGTGAACCACAAGAGCTACGCGGGTCAGACCATCATTTCCAACGCGAGCTGCACGACGAACTGCTTGGCCCCTGTGGCCAAGGTTCTGAACGACAAGTTCGGCGTCGAAAAGGGCCTGATGACGACGATTCATGCGGCGACGGCCACTCAGAAGACTGTGGACGGTCCCTCCAAGAAGGATTGGCGCGGCGGTCGCGGCATCCTCGAAAACATCATCCCCAGCAGCACGGGTGCGGCGAAGGCCGTGGGCAAAGTGATTCCCGAGCTGAACAAGAAGCTGACGGGCATGGCGTTCCGCGTGCCGACGAGCGATGTGTCGGTGGTGGATCTGACGGTTGTGCTGAAGAAGGCCTGCACCTATGAAGAGGTCAAGGCCGCGATGAAGGAAGCCAGCGAAGGCGAGATGAAGGGCGTGCTCGGCTATACCGAAGAGAAGGTCGTCAGCACCGATTTCGTCGGTGAGACCTTGACGAGCGTGTTCGATGCCGAGGCCGGCATCCAACTCGATTCCACCTTCATGAAGGTGGTTTCCTGGTACGACAACGAGTGGGGTTATTCCAACAAGGTGTTGGAAATGATCCGCGTCATGGTTGCGAAGTAAGGACGCTTCGCTGACTCACCATTCCGCCGGAGCGATGGCTCCGGCGGAATGTTTCGCGATGGCAGGCAACAGCAGGAGAATCGAAAAATGGACAAGAAGACCTTGAAGGATGTGGATTTGGGCGGAAAGCGCGTCGTGATGCGCGTGGACTTCAACGTGCCGATCAAGGACGGCGTGATCAGTGACGATACGCGCGTGACGGCGGCGTTGCCTTCGATTCGATACGTTCTAGAGCAGGGCGCAAGCTTGGTGCTGATGAGCCATTTGGGCCGCCCGAAAGGGAAGGGCTACGAGGCCGAGTTTAGCCTGAAGCCTGTGGCCGACCATTTGTCCAAGTTGTTGGGCAAGCCCGTGGCGTTTGCGGCAGATTGCCAAGCGGCGGATGCCGAGGTGGCGGCGCTGAAGCCCGGCGGCGTGCTGGTGCTGGAAAATACGCGCTTCTACAAAGAGGAAGAAGCCAAGGTCAAGAAGACTGACGACATGACCGACGAGCAGCTCAAAGCCAAGAAGGCCGAGCTGAAAGAAAAGCAGAAGGCCATGGCCCAGAAGTTGGCTTCGTATGGCGAGATTTTTGTGAACGACGCGTTTGGCGCGGCGCATCGCGCGCACGCCTCGACGGCGGTGATCTGCAAGTACATTGGCGTGAGCGTGGCCGGCTTCCTCATGGAGAAGGAACTGCGCTATTTGGGCGGTGCGGTGAATAGTCCCGTGCGGCCGTTTGTGGCGATTTTGGGCGGTGCGAAGGTCAGCGACAAGCTGGCGGTTGTGAAGAACCTGCTAGACAAGGTCGACACGTTGATCATCGGCGGCGGTATGGCCTACACCTTCTTGAAGGCGCAGGGTCACGATGTGGGCAATTCGCTGTGCGAACTGGATCAGCTCGACTATGCTCTCGAGATGATTCAAAAGGCCAAAGACAACGGGAAGCAGTTTCTGTTGCCCGTGGATAACGTGGCGGCGGACAAATTTGATGCGGCGGCGGCCACGCAGGTGGTCGGCAACGACATTCCGGCGGGCTGGATGGCGCTGGATATTGGTCCCAAGACCACGGAGTTGTATGCGGCCGCGATCCAGGGCGCCAAGACGGTGGTTTGGAACGGTCCGATGGGCTGTTTCGAGATGAAGCCGTTTGCGGCGGGCACGCTGGGCGTCTGCCAAGCGGTGGCCGACAGTGGGGCCACGAGCATCATCGGTGGCGGCGACAGCGTGAGTGCGGTGAACAAGAGTGGCTTGGCTCCGAAGATGACGCACATCAGCACGGGCGGTGGCGCGAGCCTCGAGTTCCTGGAAGGCAAAGAGCTACCCGGTGTGGCGGCTTTGAATACGAAGTGATTTTGAATTCCTCAACGACCTGAAAAGAAAAGGATGAATATGCGTAAGAAAATTGTGGCCGGTAATTGGAAGATGAATTTGAACACCGCCGAGGCGACGACTCTGGTGAATGCGCTGAAGGCGGACTTGGCCAATTTCCGCGAAGTGGAAGTGGTGGTGTGTCCTCCATTCACCGCGTTGAGCACGGTGAGCGGTTTGGTTCAAGGATCCCACCTCGACTTGGGTGCGCAGAACATGCACTGGGAAAAGAATGGGGCCTATACCGGCGAAATATCGGCGGGAATGCTTCGCGAGTTGTATTGCCATTATGTGATTTTGGGGCACAGCGAACGCCGTCAGTATTTTGGCGAGACCGATGCGATCGTCAATCGCAAGGCCAAGGCCGCATTGGCTTCGAGCCTGCATCCGATCATCTGCGTGGGCGAGACCCTGCAGGAGCGCGAGGGCGGCCAGGTTGAAAGTGTCATCACTACGCAGGTGAAAGGCAGTTTGGCCGGGCTTTCCGCGAAAGAACTGTTGGATTCCGTGATCGCCTATGAGCCCGTGTGGGCCATCGGCACCGGCAAGACGGCCACCAGCCAACAGGCGCAGGATGTTCATGCCTTGATTCGTTCGGTTTTGACGAGCCTGTATGATGTCACGGTGGCGCAAGGCGTCCGCATTCAATACGGCGGAAGTGTCAAGGCCAACAACGCCAAGGAACTGTTCGGGATGCCCGACATTGATGGCGGTTTGATCGGCGGCGCGGCCCTCGACGCCAAGTCGTTCATTGACATTGTCCGCGCCGCAGTCTAAAACATCGGGCTTTTCTAGCCGCAGGAGCAAAACAGCATGTCCATTCTTTCAATTCTCAAAAGTGTTCTCTTGATCGTCGAGGCTCTCTCCGCGTTCTTGTTGATCGTGGTGATCTTGGCTCAAAAATCCAAGGATCAGGGCCTTGGTATGGCTTTTGGTGGGGGAGTGGGCGAAAGCTTGTTTGGCAGCCGGGCCGGAAATGTGCTGACGCGCATGACCGTCACGCTGGCATCGGTGTTCATGGTGACGACGATTGTCTTGGGCATTTTGTTTGCCCGTGGCGGATCGAGTAGCGGCTCGGTGATGGAGAAGGCCGATCGCGAAATGCCGATGGCGGCGCCGAGTGCTCCGATGGCGACGGCTCCGATGCAGCCCTCGCCGATGGCGGCTGAGGCGTTGCCGGTGGTGACATCCAGCGAAACCGCGGAGCCTGTCGTCTTGCAGATGGGCGAAGCGGGAGAGCTTGCCCCCGTGGCCGCGCCGGAGGTGGTGGAGGAGACGGTGGTCGTCGAAGAAATGCCTGCCGTGGCGGAGCCCGTGACGGAGGGCGAGTCGGCGCATCAGGACTAACCGGGTGAAGATCGTCCGATCGATCCTGTCCCCGCGCAGTATTTGCGCGGGGATTTTATTTTGTTTGCTCGTCGCCGTCGGTGGTTGCAAAAAAGCCGAGACCTTGTTCCGTGAGGATGTGCCGACCTTGCGATTGACGACCGACCGCATTCGCGGATTCGATCCAGCCCATGCGGGCGATCAAGCTTCGATCTTGGCGGTGGGGAAGGTCTATGAGGGGTTGTTGCAATATGCCTATTGGGACCGTCCGTATCGCGTAGAGCCGTTGCTGGCGGCCTCCATGCCGGATGTGTCGGAAGAGGGTCTTGTGTGGCGGATTTCATTGCGCAAAGGCATCTATTTCACAGATGATTCTTGTTTCACCCAGACGGGTGGCCAAGGGCGGGAGTTGACCGCGCAGGATGTGGTTTACTCCATCTTGCGGATAGCGGATGTGAAGGTGGGCTCTGGGGGATATTGGGTGTTTCGCGGAAAGATCGTGGGGCTGGATGAGTTTCGTGAGGCCAGCCGTGGCGATGCACCTACCGACTATGACTCTCCCATCGAAGGCTTGCGGGCGGTCGGCACCCATGAAGTTGAAATTCGACTGAAAGCGCCGTATCCCCAAATGCCGTGGGTGTTGGCGATGCCCTATGCTTTCGTGGTGCCGCGCGAGGCAGTGGAGGCGTACGGGAAAGAATTTGTAAATCATCCGGTTGGCACGGGCCCCTATGTGTTGGCGTCAGCGCGGCAGAACTATCGCTATGAATATCGCGAAAATCCAAAGTGGGCGCAAACGGGGCGAGTGGAACTCATGCCCGCTCACGCGCCAGGGCCCGATGCCGGGCGACCGCTACCGATTGCAAAAAGAATTGTGAATTCGGTGGTGGGAGATCCCTCGACGTCATGGCTGATGTTTCTTTCCGGGCAACTGGATCGGGTGGATGTGAGTCGCGACCAGTGGGACAGCATTATTACGCCTGAAAAAGAACTCCGGCCGGATTTGTTGGAGCGCGGAATCGGGTTGAGCAAATCGCCGCAGTTATCGATTTCCTACACGGCATTCAACATGGATGATGCCGTGGTGGGGAACAATAAAAAACTTCGCCAAGCGCTGACTTGTGCGTTTGATTCTGCCCAATGGAAAGATTTTCAGAATGGCCGACTGATGACACCGAACGGACCCGTGCCACCGGGTGTGGCCGGGCATTCGGAACAAGAGCCGCCGTTTCCATTCGATCTGGAGCGAGCCAAGCAATTGCTGGCGGAGGCGGGATATCCGGAAGGAAAAGATCCCGCGACGGGCCGACGCCTCAAGCTGACGCTGGAGTTAGGCTCGGCGGATAATCCGGAGACGAGGCAGGCGGCAGAATTGATGGCCAGTTTTATGGATCGCATCGGCGTGGTGTTGGAGCCCAGCTACAATAATTGGCCTGCGCTGCTGAAGAAAATCGAACGCCGGCAGGCGCAATTGTTCAGCCTGACGTGGTTGGGCGATTATCCAGATGCACAGAATTTTCTACAACTGTTTGCAAGCGAAAATGCGTCTCCGGGGCCGAACCGATCCAACTATCACAGCGAGGATTTCGATCGGCTCTATCGGGAGATGATCGCCTTGCCGGATTCGCCTGAGCGCGAGGCCCTTTGTCAGGCGGCGACCGCTGTGGTGATGGAGGATTGTCCGTGGATTCTTACGGCCTATCCGATGGCTTTTAGCGTTCGGCACGCGCACCTGCACAATTATCAGCGCCACGACTTTTGGTGCGGCATGGAAAAATATTTACGCGTTGAAAGCGGTGCAGAAACCCGTTAATTCTGATCTTTTGTCAAATCCACATAGACCAAAAAATGGTCTGAGATGTGGCCGTTGAATCCGGGTGGGGTGAGATTGTTGGACGTGTCCGTCCCCTTTTGAATAGAGACCGGTTGGGATACGCGCCAGACAGCACCGGTGCTGATGTTGCGGGAGGCAAAGACGCGGTCAAACGCGGAGGGATGGAATACCAAATTCGTATCACCCGTTTCGCCCGCCAGCCGCGTAGGAATGGTGGTTCGTTCCTCGATCGGGAGTCCGCGCCATAGATCACGATAGGCGCCAGCCAAAGGTTCAAGGGAGGGATCGGTCGCGAATTGGATGGTGTCGGGATCTACGTTGGTATCCCCGAGGATAAGCGTGGCGGTGGAGTTGGGCATGTTCTGAAGGGTTTCGGAGATCACGTCGGCCGCAATGTGATGGAGAGCGATGGCCCGTTGCGCTTGATTTTTGGGGGCTTCGCCAAAATTGGATTTGAGATGGATGTTATAGACCAGCAGGCGGAAGTCGTCGCCTAAATCGAATTCAGAACAGAGCGTTCCGCGAGTGGGTCGCCCGGCGCCATCGAGGTTGGAAAAACCAAGCTGGCGAACAAGAGACGGACTCAAGCGGGACAGCAAGGCCAGATTTAATTTTTCCTTTTCGCCGGAAGAGTGGCTCAATTTGGAGATATAGATGTAGGCGTAAGGGTGTTCCAATTGGTCGTTGAGAAATTCGAGGGTGCGCGCATTTTCGATTTCCTGCAGAACAAGAATGTCGGGATTGGCTTCAGAAATGATTTCGGCGGCACCGCGAGCATGCGTCATGAAGACGTCGGGCGTACGTTCGGGCTCGTCGTTGAGACCATCCGTGAAGTGTTCGAGGTTGTAGGTAGCCACGCGAATTCGCTCTGGAATGGCGGGCCCGTTCGCGTCGGGGTCTGGGGCCAGCACGGGATCGAGATGGAGGATGCGCAGGCCGGGCTTGGGCTGCGCAAGGAGGTAGAGGAGAACGGCCACGATCACGAGCAGTACAGCATAGAGCGGGCGGGAGAGGGTAGATGTGGGAGGTGTATTTTTCATTACTTGTTCCTTATGGCGCAAAACACGGGATCGAGGCCAGCCAAAAGATGGGGCTCCTCTTCATCGGGCCAAGAAGGGGGACAACAGTTTTCCACAGTGTGGAAACATTTTTTCCATTGTGTGGAAAAATCGCGAAACATTTTTCCATTGCGTGGAAAACGTGAGCTATCACAGTTAATTAATTGTGATAGTTTAAGGGGGTGGGGCGGCGCGCAAGAAGGATTTGCGTGGGGGCGTGGCTTGTGGTAGAGGTACGCACGAATTGGACTTTGGGTCTGAACACAAACTGGAGAAAAGGATGAAGAAGTTTCTGTTGGCATTGGTTTTGACGGTGTGGTGCGGGACGGTCGCGTTTGCGGAGTGGGGAACCGTAGCCGAGGTTGTGGCGGGATCGAAAGCAGACGCAACCGAATTGGCCGTGAATCGCTATATCCGCACAGTGGAAATTGAGTGTACCGATGGTTCTGTGTTGATCAACACCTTGTGGATTCGTGAAGGTGCGGCCAAAACGGAGATTCGCGTAGCGCGTCGTTTTAACAAGGGTGAGAAGCAGGACATTGATTTGGGCTCCAATCGCAACGTGACGGGATTTCGGATCAGCAACCAAGGTCCAGGAAAGTTCAAAGTTCACGCGAAGTAAAGGGTGAACGAAGAAAGAGGGATGTTCGGATTATCAGTCATTTTTGAAAGAATGTTGGCGGCACCAAAATATTTTTCAAAAAAAGTTGACATGGGGTTCGGCGCAGGTATGATGCGGCGCAACATTTGAATCCGTCGGTAAATGGTTTCAAGTGGGGAAAATAGCGGTCAGACACAAGATTTAGCGCTTTCCGAGCCTCTCCGGGAATCCCTAGGTTCGGTTTCGTTATGTCTTGTGCCCGTGTTGTCGATGGACAGCGGGAAATTGGAGCGCAACGTGCCTGTGTAGCTCAGTTGGCAGAGCACGTCCTTGGTAAGGACGAGGTCAGCGGTTCAATCCCGCTCGCAGGCTCCAAATCAAATTTGAGTGTGGAAAGAAACGAGCACCGGAAGCGGTGCCAAGAATTTAAAAAAGAAATAACCTAGGGAGACAATCCATGGCTAAGGATAAATTCGAACGGACAAAAGCCCATGTGAACGTCGGCACAATCGGCCACGTGGACCATGGCAAAACGACGCTGACGGCAGCGATTACCTATACGCAGAGCTTGAAGGGCTTGGCGAACTACATCAGCTACGATCAGGTGGCCAAGGCCTCTGAGTCGCAGGGTCGCCGCGACAAGACCAAAATCTTGACGATCGCGACTTCGCACGTGGAATACCAGACGGCCAACCGTCACTATGCTCACGTGGATTGCCCCGGTCATGCGGATTACATCAAGAACATGATCACCGGTGCTGCGCAGATGGACGGCGCCATTTTGGTGGTGAGTGCTTCCGATGGTCCGATGCCCCAGACCCGTGAACACATCCTGCTGGCCCGCCAAGTGGGTGTGCCCGCGATTGTGGTGTTCCTGAACAAGGTTGACACGGTGGATGATCCGGAACTGTTGGATCTCGTCGAGATGGAAATCCGCGAGTTGCTTACGAAGTACGATTTTCCCGGCGACACGACTCCGATCATTCGCGGTAGCGCCATCAAGGCGATCGCCTCGAAGGATCCCAATGGTCCCGATTCCAAGTGCATCCAAGAGCTGATGGATGCTATTGACACATTTGTTCCAGAGCCGTTGCGTCCATTGGACCAGCCTTTCCTGATGCCGATCGAAGACGTGTTCTCGATCGAAGGTCGTGGAACAGTGGTGACCGGTCGCGTGGAGCGCGGAATCATCAAGGTCGGCGAAGAAATTGAAATCGTTGGGTTGCGCGACACGATCAAGACGACGGTGACGGGCGTGGAAATGTTCCGCAAGTTGCTGGATCAAGGTCAAGCGGGCGACAACATCGGTGCGTTGCTTCGCGGTCTGAAGAAAGAAGATGTGGAGCGCGGTCAGGTCATGGCCAAGCCCGGCTCGATCAAGCCTCACAAGAAGTTCAAGGTGAGCGTGTATGTGTTGAGCAAGGAAGAAGGTGGTCGCCACACGCCGTTCTTCAAGGGATATCGTCCGCAGTTCTACTTCCGCACCACGGATGTGACCGGCGACGTGACGTTGCCAGAAGGCGTGGAAATGGTGATGCCGGGCGACAACATCGACATGGATGTTGAATTGATTACCCCGATCGCCATGGAGAAGAACATGCGTTTCGCCATCCGCGAAGGCGGCCGCACGGTCGGCGCCGGCGTGGTGTCGGAAATTGTGGAATAAAGAGATTCCGGGAAGGTCGTGAGGCGGGCCGGAAACGAGTCCGCCTCAAGACCCCCGCATCTGGAGTTTTGAATTATGCCCAGAGAAAACATCACATTGGCCTGCACGGAGTGCAAGCGCCGCAACTATGTCAACAGCCGGAACAAAAAGACCAAGACGGAGCGTCTTGAGTTGAAGAAGTATTGTCCGTCTGAGCGGAAGCACACCGTGCACCGCGAAGTGAAGTAGGCAGACGGACGACCGTTTACGGCAAGTAGCCCACAGGCCAGTAGCTCAATTTGGCAGAGCACCGGTCTCCAAAACCGGTTGTTGGGGGTTCAAGTCCCTCCTGGCCTGCCAATCCCAATGGGGAGTGGCGGCTAGAAACCTGGATACGAAAAGGCGAGCAGAGATATGAGCAAGATTGCAGAGAGCATCGGAGGAATTCGCGCATTCTTCAGCGAGGTGAACGCCGAGCTGAAAAAGTGTGCTTGGCCGACGCGTCCGGAACTGTTCGATTCAACGGTGGTGGTGATCATTTCCGTTGGATTGTTGGGCGGTTTCGTGGCGGTTTGCGATGTCGTGCTGCGTGAGCTGATCCGGCTGGTGATTTAAGGCAGGGGGAGAAACCGGCGTCATGGATAAAAAGTGGTATGTATTGCACGCCCTCTCGGGTCAAGAGGGGAAAGTGAAGGAGAATCTCTCCAAGCGCGTCCAGATCGAAGAGATGCAGGAGTATATTGGAGAGGTGCTCATCCCGACAGAAAAGGTTTCTGAGGTCAAGCAAGGTAAGCGTACCACGCTGACGCGGAAGTTTTTTCCGGGATATGTGCTCATCGAAATGGCCTTGTATGATGAGGCGAAGCAACTCATGGAAAAGCCGTGGACCTTCATCCAAGCGACGCCGGGGTTGATTGGATTCATTGGCGGCGATCGTCCTGTGGCGTTGCGCCCGGATGAAGTGGAAAAGATTCTGCAGCAGATCGAAGAGAAGAAAGATCGGGTGAAGCCCAAAGTGGTCTTTGAGCCGGGCGAATCGGTTAAGATTACAGACGGTCCGTTCTTGAGTCTGAGCGGTTTGGTGGAGGAAGTGGACCCGGAACGCGGGAAACTGAAGGTGTCGGTCTCGATTTTCGGGCGTCCGGCACCAGTGGAATTGGAATATTGGCAGGTGGAAAGGGGCGAATAGGCCCGGGTGGAAATTTATGGCGAAAAAAGTTACAGGCATAGTAAAACTACAGATCCCGGCGGGACAGGCGAATCCTGCGCCTCCGGTGGGGCCAGCGTTGGGTCAGCAGGGCGTCAATATCATGGCGTTCTGCAAGGAATTCAATGCGGCGACACAGAAGGAAGCTGGAATGGTCATCCCTGTGGTGATCACGGTCTATCAAGACAAGAGCTTTACTTTCATCACCAAGAGCCCTCCGGCTTCCTCGCTCCTGAAAAAGGCGGCGGGAATTGCCAAGGGGTCGGGTGTGCCGAACCGCGACAAGGTTGGCAAAGTGACGCGCAAGCAGTTGATGGAGATCGTCAAATTGAAGGCGAAGGACATGAATGCGAGCGACGAGGACCATGCGGTGCGCATGGTGGCGGGCACAGCGAGAAGCATGGGAATCGAAGTGGAGTAAGGCGTAGCCATGGCATTTCACGGTAAAAAATATACGAAGGCGGCGTCCAAGGTGGACAAGGAAACTCTCTATACGATGGAGGGGGCAATCCGGTTCCTGAAGGACAATCCGACAACCAAGTTTGACGCAACGGCAGAGATTGCCTTCCGTCTAGGTGTGGATCCGACAAAGAGCGATCAGGCTGTCCGCGGCACGGTGACGTTGCCAAATGGCACCGGTAAGACGGTACGGGTGCTCGTGTTTGCGAATGGTCCTGCGGCCGATGCGGCTCGTGCGGCTGGCGCAGATTTAGTGGGCTATGAAGACATGATTGCGAAGGTATCGGGTGGATTCACCGATTTCGATGTGGCGGTGGCCACGCCGGACGCGATGAAGGAAGTGCGCAAATTGGGTAAGGTACTCGGACCTCGTGGTTTGATGCCCAACCCGAAGACCGGCACCGTCAGCGAAGACACGGCGGCGGCGGTAAAGGCCTGTAAGGCGGGCCGAGTGGAATTTCGTATGGATCGCAATGGGAACGTCATGGTGCCGTTTGGCAAGATGTCGTTCGAAGTGGCGGCGTTGCAAGGCAACTGCAAAGCGGTGATTGATGGCTTGAATGCAGCGCGACCTGCGGCAACAAAGGGCTTGTTCATTCGCCGTGCGACAATTACCTCGACCATGGGTCCTGGGCTCCGCCTGGATCCCCGCGAGACGGCGTAGGCCCCCCCAAGGATTGGAGACAAGACAATGAGACCGGAAAAAGAGGCGATTGTTAGGGAAATCAAGGATCAACTGTCGTCGTCGACGTATGTGATTCTGACGGATTTCACGAAGATGAATACGACCCTGACGGCTTCCTTGCGGCGCAAGCTGCGGGAGACCGAAGCACGGTTCCAAGTGGTGCCAAACCGCTTGTTCCGTGTGGTGGCGAAGGAGTTGGGCTATACGGGAATCGAGGCTGGACTGAAGGGACCAACGGCTTTGGTGTTTGGATCGGGCGATGTGGCGGCGACGGCGAAAGCGCTTCGCGAGTTCACCAAGGCCAACAAGATTCCGGCCGTCAAGCTGGGCCACATGGATGGTGCGGTGTTGTCGGTTGCGAATGTGGAAGCCTTGGCGACGATGCCGCCGAAGAAGGTGTTGCAAGGCATGTTGGTCGGGACGATCGCGGCCCCGATGTCGAATTTGGTTGGCGTGATGAGCCAAAAACTGGCGAGCCTGGTGTATGTGCTGAAGGCTGCCGCAGACAAGAAGAGTGCTGCCTAGGCACAGGGCGAAACCAAGAACAATCACGAATTTAAAAAAACAAGGATCAGGAGATCAAACCCATGACAGATGAAGTGAAACTCGAAGGCAAGATGGCGGAATTTGTGGACTGGATCGAGACGATTTCGGTTCTGGAACTTTCGCAGTTGGTGAAGGCGTTGGAAACCCGTTTGGGTGTTTCTGCGGCGGCTCCTGTGGCGGCGGCGGCGGCCCCGGTTGCTGGCGGCGCGGCTGCGGCGGAAGAGAAGACGGAATTCACGGTGGAATTGACGGAAGCTGGCGCGCAGAAGATTGCGGTCATCAAGGAAGTCCGCGCGATCACGGGCCTGGGGCTGAAGGAAGCCAAGGACTTGGTCGAAGGCGCTCCGAAGGCAGTCAAGGAGAACGTGGCCAAGGACGAAGCTGAGAAGATCAAGAAGCAGCTTGAGGCTGCTGGTGCAAAAGTCACCATCAAGTAGTCCCCTACATGTCGTGTGACGGCCGCCCCGGGGCGCTTCTAGCGCGCTCGGGGTGTGCCTGTCTTTTGGTTTATGCGGTTTTCCACCCTTGAACGATAGGTGACCCGGATGGTTGAGAGAATCAATTTTGGCCAGTTGTCCGATGTGATCGAGCTCCCGGATCTGATTGAGATCCAAACCCGCTCGTATCGCGATTTTTTGCAGATGGAGGCCGCGCCCATGAAGCGCCGCGCCGTGGGTCTGCAAGCGGTTTTCAAAGAAGTGTTTCCCATCGAAAGCTACGATGGAAATTGCACCTTGGATTTCGTGAAGTACGAAATTACGCCGCCTAAGCAATCGGCCTTTGAAAGTTTGAAGGAAGGCGAGTCGCATACGGCGGCTTTGCATGTGACGTTTCGCCTGAAAAATCAGGCTGAAGTGCGTGAAGAGACCGTGTTCATGGGTGAAGTTCCCCTGATCACAGAGCAGGGCACGTTCATTGTCAATGGTGCCGAGCGCGTCATTGTCAGTCAGTTGCACCGTTCGCCCGGCATTTGCTTTGAGCAGTCGGTTCATGCGAACGGCACGCTGTTGCATTCGTTCCGGATCATTCCAGATCGTGGATCGTGGGTGGAAGTCCAGTTTGACACCTCGGATTTGCTGAATATTTATTTAGACCGCAAAAAACGCCGCCGGAAATTTTTGGCGACGACTTTCCTCCGCGCCTTGGGCTACGGAACGGATGACGAGTTGCTGGGATTGTTTTACACGTTCGAGACGATCGACGTGGCGAAGGTCAAGGCCGAGCAACTTGAAAATCGCGTGGTGAAAGCCGACGTGGTGGATGCGGACAGCCAGACCATTCTGGTCAAGAAGTTTGAGCCGGTGACAAAGGATTTGCTCAAGCAGTTGCAGGCTGCCGGTATTGCCTCCTTGGAGGTTGTAAATGTGACGTGGGATGCGGGTCTCTTGCTGAAGAGCGTTCGCAAGGATTCCTCCGCCAGCGCGGATGATGCGCTGAAGGATATCTATCACAAATTGCGTCCGGGTGATCCTCCGACCACGTCGAATGCCCGCCAGTTGTTGAAGCGCATATTTTTTGATCCTCGTCGCTATGATTTGGGCCGCGTGGGTCGCTATAAAATCCAGCAGAAGTTGGGCCTCGATGCGAAGAACGAGAGCCGGGTGCTGGAAAAAGAAGACTTTGTTGCGGCGGTCAAGTATTTGATCAATCTGCGGAAGGGCGAGGGGACGATCGACGATATTGACCATCTGGGCAGTCGCCGTATCCGTACGGTGGGCGAACTGGTTGAAAATCAATGTCGCGTGGGTTTGGCCCGCACGGAGCGCCTCGTGCGCGAACGCATGACGGTGTTCGATCAGCAGGCGGAGAAACTCACGCCGCAAAAGTTGATCAACCCCAAGGCGTTGGCAGCGGTGATTCGCGATTTCTTTGGTCGTAGCCAGTTGTCGCAGTTCATGGACCAGACGAATCCTCTGGCGGAGTTGACGCACAAGCGGCGCTTGAGCGCGCTCGGTCCCGGAGGGTTGAGCCGTGAGCGTGCGGGCTTTGAAGTTCGCGACGTGCATTCGTCTCACTATGGGCGCATCTGCCCGATTGAGACGCCGGAAGGTCCAAACATCGGTCTGATCTCGTCGCTTTCGATGTTTGCGCGTGTGAATGAGTTTGGCTTCATTGAGACGCCCTATCGCCGAGTGGTGGACGGGAAGGTTTCTTCGACGGTCATCGATTATTTGACGGCAGATCAGGAAGAGAACTACGTGATCGCGCAGGCCAATGCGCCGCTGAACGCGGACGGTTCGTTTGAACGCGAGACGGTAGCGGCACGCTGGCGCGGTGAGTTTCTCGAAGTAGAAGCCAGTCGGGCCAACTACATGGATGTGTCGCCGAAGCAGGTCGTTTCCGTGGCGGCCGGTTTGATTCCGTTCTTGGAGCACGATGATGCTAACCGCGCCTTGATGGGTGCGAATATGCAGCGTCAGGCCGTTCCATTGTTGCGTGCGGAAGCCCCCTACGTGGCGACGGGTGTTGAGGCCCGTGTGGCTCGAGATAGCCGCGTGATGAGCATTGCTCGAGAAGCGGGCAAGGTGGCCTATGTGTCGGCGGACAAGATTGTCATCTCGAAGGATGGCGTTGTGCCAACCAAGAAGACGCCCCAGGAAGAGTATCAGTCCTACGAGCTTCGCAAGTTCACTCGTTCGAATGCAGGCACTTGTATTAATCAGCGTCCCATCGTCAAAAAGGGTCAGAAGATTAAGAAGGGCGATGTGTTGGCCGATGGTCCGCTGACCGATGGCGGCGAGTTGGCCCTGGGTCGCAACGTGCTGGCGGCGTTCATGCCGTGGTGTGGATACAACTTCGAAGATGCGATCTTGCTCAATGAGCGCCTCGTATCGGAGGATGTGTTCACTTCCGTGCATGTCGAAGAATTCGAGTGCGGTGCGCGCGACACCAAGCTGGGTCCTGAAGAAATCACGCGTGACATTCCGAACGTGGGCGAAGAAGCCCTGAAGAACCTCGGAATGGACGGTGTGGTCCGAATCGGCGCTGAAGTGAAGCCTGGCGATATTCTGGTGGGCAAGATCACGCCCAAGAGCGAGACCGAGTTGGCCCCGGAAGAGAAGTTGTTGCGTGCGATTTTCGGCGAGAAGGCCGCAGAAGTGCGCGACACCTCCCTGACGGTTCCGAGCGGAACTTACGGAATCGTGATGGATGTGAAGACCACGTCCCGTGATTTGCCTCAGCGCACGAAGATGAGCGCGAATGAACGTCGCAAACAGCAGAAGCAGATGCTGGAGGAGTTTGATAAGCGCGAGTCGGAAATCACCGAGAATCTGACTGATGCGTTGTCGAACATCTTGTTGGGCGAAAAGATTCCGTTGGATGTGGTCAACGGCGAAACGGGTGAGATCATCATTCCCGCCAACCGCAAGATCACCAAGACGCTCCTTCGCAAGTTGGCGGCGGCTTATGACGTGATTGCCATCGATCCGAGTCCGATTCAGCAGAAGATCAGCAACATTATTGGCGAATACAGTTCGAAGTTTGCTCAGTTGAAGGACGACCGCGAAAACATGGCCTTGCGCCTGGAGAGCGGAGAAGAAGCCGAGACGGGCATCATCAAGCAGGTCAAGGTCTACATTGCCAGCAAGAAGAAGCTGAGCGTGGGTGACAAGATGTCCGGACGTCACGGAAACAAAGGTGTGGTGGCGCGTGTTCTTCCTGAGGAAGACATGCCCTTCATGCCGGATGGAACGCCGGTGGACATTGTCCTGAATCCGTTGGGTGTGCCTTCCCGTATGAATGTGGGACAGTTGCTCGAGACGCATTTGGGTATCGCCTGTAAGGTGTTGGGTCTTCATGCGGCCAGTCCTGTATTTGATGGATGCCCTGAATCCAAGATCTGGGAGATGATGAAGAAGGCCAATCTGCCGGATGATGGAAAGACAATTCTCTACGATGGGCGGACGGGTGATCCGTTTGACCAGCGGGTGGTGGTGGGTGTGATTTACATGCTCAAGCTCCACCACTTGGTGAGCGACAAGATTCATGCTCGTGCCGTTGGTCCCTACAGTCTTGTGACCCAGCAGCCGCTGGGTGGTAAGGCGCAGTATGGCGGACAGCGTTTCGGCGAAATGGAAGTGTGGGCCATGGAGGCCTATGGTTGCGCGTATGCGTTGCAAGAGTTGCTCACGGTGAAGAGCGACGATGTGGCCGGCCGCACCCGCATCTATGAGTCGATTGTCAAGGGAACGAATTCCTTGGAAGCGGGAGTGCCGGAATCATTCAACGTGCTGATGAAGGAAATTCAAAGCTTGGCTTTGGACATCCGAGTGCAGCGCCGCGAAGAGGCCTGAGCCTTGCTACTGTTTGCCACCTTGAATGATGAACCTTTGAACCGATAGGAGGCCCACGATGGACAACACCAGCGTTAAGCCGATTTTTGAGACGGAAGCCCATCCCGGATTCGATTATGTGACGATTACCCTTGCCTCGCCTGAGACCGTTCGGTCTTGGAGCCATGGCGAGGTGAAGAACCCCGAGACCATCAACTACCGCACATTCAAGCCAGAAAAGGGCGGTTTGTTCTGTGAGCGTATTTTCGGACCGACCAAGGACTGGGAGTGTTCTTGCGGAAAGTACAAGCGAATCAAGCACAAGAATATTGTGTGCGATCGTTGCGGCGTGGAAGTGACGTTGGCGCGGGTGCGCCGCGAGCGGATGGGGCATATTGAACTGGCCGTTCCGGTTTCCCACCTGTGGTTTTTCAAGTGCGCGCCGAGTCGTTTAGCGGCGGTCTTGGATATGAGTTCCCGCGAGCTGGAGCGCGTTCTCTACTACGAAGACTATATCGTGGTGGATCCGGGCGACACGCCCATGACGCAGCGCCAGTTGCTGAACGAGGATGAATATCGCGAGGCCCTGGAGAAGTATGGCGAGACCTTTGTGGCCCGCATGGGTGCCGAAGGTGTGCGCGATATTCTGGCGAAAATCGAACTCGAAGAACAGTTGGAACAGCTTGAGACCGAGATGGAGAACACTCGGAGCAAGCAGACTCGCAAGAAACTGACCAAGCGGATGAAGATCTTGGATTCTTTCCGCACCAGTCATACGCGTCCGGAATGGATGGTGTTGCAAGTGTTGCCGGTTATTCCTCCGGATCTGCGTCCGTTGGTTCCGCTTGAGGGTGGTCGTTTTGCGACGAGCGATCTGAACGATTTGTATCGCCGCGTCATCAACCGCAATAACCGTCTCAAGAACCTGCTGCAACTCAAAACGCCGGATGTCATTGTTCGCAATGAGAAGCGCATGTTGCAAGAGGCCGTGGATGCCTTGTTTGACAATGGTCGTCATGGACGTGCCGTGACGGGTGCTGGCAATCGCCCCCTGAAGTCGTTGAGCGATATGCTCAAGGGTAAGCAGGGTCGTTTCCGTCAAAACCTGCTCGGCAAGCGCGTGGACTACTCGGGTCGTTCCGTCATCGTGATCGGGCCGAACCTGCGCATGAACCAATGCGGTCTGCCCAAGAAGATGGCCCTCGTTTTGTTCGAGCCTTTCATCATTCGCCGTCTCAAGGCGATGGGTGTGGTGCACACCGTGCGCAGCGCCAAGAAGATGATTGAGCGCGAGGAAGATCAGGTCTGGGATATTCTCGAAGAGGTGACGCGCGGCCACACGGTCATGCTGAACCGCGCCCCGACGTTGCATCGGTTGTCGATTCAGGCCTTTGAACCGGTATTGATCGAAGGTGAAGCCATTCGAATTCATCCGCTCGTTTGTACGGCGTACAATGCCGACTTCGACGGCGATCAAATGGCGGTTCACGTGCCGCTCTCCATCGAAGCTCAGATGGAAAGCAAACTGATCATGCTGGCGCCGAACAACATCTTTTCGCCGTCAAGCGGAAAGCCGATCACGACGCCGACGCAGGATATTGCCTTGGGTTGCTATTATCTGACGTTGGAGTCGCAGCAGGAGCGTATCCGTGCCCGCCAGCCCAAGATTCCGGGGGCTATTGAACATTTGCCGATTTTCGGTGATGAGCAAGAAGTTCACACGGCCTATGACGAGGGTGTGCTGAAGATTCATGATCGCATTCGTTTCAAGAATCCAGACTATCAGGTCGAGACTCGGTATGGAATGAAGGATCAGTCCGTCATCTCCACGACCGTGGGACGCGTGTTCTTCAATGAAATCTGGCCGGACAACATGGGATTCTTCAATGCCCCCGTGCCCAAAAAGAAATTGGAAGAGCTCATTCGCCATTGCTATCAGGTGGCGGGGCACGAGGAAACCGTGAAGACGCTGGATCGCGTGAAAGATCTGGGGTTCGAAAGCGCTACCTCGGCTGGGTTCTCGGTCGGTATCGTAGACATGATTGTTCCGGAAGCGAAGGTGAAGACCGTCGAAACCGCGCGCAAGTCCTTGGCCGAAGTCGAAGCTCAGTATCGCAAAGGTATCATCACCGACGGCGAACGCTACAACAAGATCATCGACATTTGGACCCACGCGACCGACGAGATCGCCGGCCAGATGTTCCGGGCGATGGAGTTTAATGAGTCACGCATCGAAGTGAACCCGCTGTTCATGATGGTGGACTCGGGTGCGCGCGGTAATCGCCAGCAGATTCGTCAGTTGGCGGGTATGCGCGGGCTGATGGCCAAGCCCTCCGGTGAAATTATTGAGCGCCCGATTTTGGCCAACTTCCGCGAAGGCTTGAGTGTGTTGGAATATTTCATTTCGACTCACGGTGCACGTAAAGGATTGGCCGATACCGCGCTGAAGACGGCTGACTCCGGATACATGACCCGCAAGCTGGTGGATGTGTCGCAGGACGTGATCGTGGTCGAACAGGATTGCGGCACGCTAAACGGCATCGAAGTGCATGCGATTATGCAAGGGGACGAAGAACTGGTTCCTTTGGCTCAACGCATTTTCGGCCGTACGGCGGTGGATGACATCCGCGATCCGCGCACAGGCGAGATCATTGTTTCGGCGGGCTACGAGATCGACGAGAAGGTGGTGGAGAAGGTCCGCCGAGCCGAGCTCGAGAGCGTGAAGATCCGAAGCGTACTCACCTGCGAGTCGAAGCGCGGAATCTGCGCCAAGTGCTATGGACGAAACCTAGCCAACGGCAAGCAGGCCGTGCTGGGCGAGGCCACGGGCATCATTGCTGCGCAGTCTATCGGTGAACCGGGCACGCAGTTGACGATGCGTACGTTCCACATTGGTGGTACGGCCCAGAGCGCATTCAAACAGCCCGAAATCACCGTCAAGCATGACGGTGTCCTGAAGTATGAAGAGCTGTACACGGTTCCGGGCCCCGACGGAAACAACATCGTTCTGAACAAGAACGGCATGGTCGGGTTGTACGACAAGGATGGACGCGAGCTGGAGCGCCACACGGTGGCCTTGGGCAGTATTTTGGCGATTGCAGATGGTGCACCCGTCAAAAAAGGCACCTCGGTAGCAAAGTGGGATCCCTACAACGTGCCAATCCTGAGCGAGTTCTCCGGCGTGATGGATACCAAGGATTTTATCATTGGCGTGACCGTTCGCAAGGAAGTGGATGAAGCCACGGGAATGGAAGACTTGGTGGTGTTAGAGCACCGAGATGAAATTCATCCCCAGTTGCTCATTCGCGATGCCGCGGACTCGAAGAAAGTGTTGGGTTCCTACACCGTTCCGGCTGGTGCCCACGTGGTGGTGGACAAGGGCGAGAAGGTGTACGCCGGCGAAGTGATTGCCAAGACCCCGCGCAAGCAGGCTCGAACAAAAGACATCACGGGTGGTTTGCCACGCGTGGCCGAACTGTTCGAAGCTCGCAAGCCGAAAGATGCTGCCGAAATCGCCAAGATCGACGGTATTGTCGAAATGGGCGGAAACGCTCGTGGCCGTCGCAAGCTGTTGGTTCGCGATGCGATTACGGGAGACACTGAAGAGCATTTGATCCCGCTGAATAAGCACATTGTGGTGTATGCTGGCGACCGCGTGAAGAAGGGTCAACCGCTGACGGAAGGGCCAGTCGTTCCGCAGGAAATTCTCGAGGTTTGCGGTCCTCAGGAACTACAGGAATACCTCGTGAACGAAGTGCAGGAAGTGTACCGTCTACAAGGTGTCGAAATCAACGACAAGCACATCGAAATCATCGTGCGCCAGATGCTTCGCAAGGTTCGCATTGCAGAGCCCGGCGATACGGGATTCCTGTGGGGCGAGCAGATCGAGAAGCAGACCTTCTTGGAAGTCAATCGGCGTGTGGCCGAAGAAGGTCGCAAACCCGCCGAAGCGACCCCGCTGTTGCTTGGCATCACCAAGGCCTCGCTCGAGACGGAGAGTTTCATCTCGGCGGCGTCTTTCCAAGACACGACGCGGGTATTGACCGATGCGGCCACATTGGCGCGCGTGGACAACCTGCACGGGTTCAAGGAAAACGTCATCATGGGTCATGTGATTCCGGCTGGAACGGGCTTCTCGATGTACCGCAACATCAAGCTGGTTCCATTGGCGGAGCCGATCGCGGCTGAAGAGTTGTTGGGCGACCAGTTGCCCACGACGGCGGCAGCGGATTCGGTGGATGCCTAACCCCCCCTGCTTCAGAGGCGAGTGCTTCTGATTCACGGCCCGGTATTTTTTCCGGGCCGTTTTTTTGTGCAAAAGGTAAATCGTTTCGTGTGTGGGAAAACGCTGTCAATGGCTTGACAAACCGGGAGGAGGGGCGGATGATTGCCCAGATTTTTTCACGCCGACGTGGCGTGGTTTGGATTTAATAAAAAAAGCCCAATAGGGCTGTATCAACACGGAGAAAAACATGGCGAAAAAGAAGTATGTGTATTTTTACGGCTTCGGCAAAGAGAACACCGAAGGCGATGCGACAATGAAAGCATTGCTGGGCGGCAAGGGCGCGAATTTGGCTGAAATGGCCAATGCGGGTTTGCCGGTTCCTGCTGGCTTCACGGTTTCGACCGAAGCCTGCGCGTATTATTCCTCGCACAACAATCAATATCCCGATGGCATGCTCGAGCAACTGAAGTCCCAGCTCAAGAAGCTCGAATCCAAGATGAAAAAGAAATTGG
Source organism: uncultured Verrucomicrobiota bacterium (assembly GCA_964647595.1). Lineage (GTDB taxonomy): Bacteria > Verrucomicrobiota > Kiritimatiellia > CAIQIC01 > Lenti-01 > Lenti-01. The sequence goes on along the minus strand of CAZYGH010000016.1, from coordinate 58,767 downwards.
GTGATCCCAAGAATCCGCTGTTGGTTTCGGTGCGCTCCGGCGCGGCGATTTCCATGCCGGGCATGATGGACACCGTTTTGAATTTGGGTCTCAATGACAAGTCCGTGTTGGGCTTCATCGAGAGCACACAGAATCCCCGCACGGGTTGGGATTGTTATCGCCGGTTCATCGACATGTTCGGCAATGTGGTGATGGGGCCGACCACGGGTTTGGACCACCACGATTTCGAAGTGGAAATGACCGCGCTGAAGCAGAAATATGGTGCCAAGGAAGACACCGATCTGACGGCCGATCAGCTCAAGGAATTGTGCGAAATTTATAAGAAGGTGTACCTCAAGAAGGTCAAGAAGCCTTTCCCTCAGGACCCGATGGAGCAGTTGCTGGCCTCTGTGAACGCCGTGTTCGGTAGCTGGAACGGCGAGCGCGCGATCAAGTATCGCCAGATCAACAAGGTGACCGGCCTGCTGGGCACGGCGGTCAATGTGTGCTCCATGGTCTATGGCAACATGGGCGATGAGTCGGGTACGGGCGTGGCATTCACGCGTGATGGGTCGACCGGCTCGGAAGAGCCCATGGGCGAATATCTCGTCAACGCGCAGGGTGAAGATGTGGTGGCCGGCATTCGTACGCCGAAGCACATCGACGAAATGCCCGCCGAGAAGAGCCCGATCTGGGGCAAGGCGCATGCGCAACTTCGCTCGATCATGAAGAAGCTCGAAGAGCATTACAAGTATCCGCAGGATGTGGAATTCACCGTTGAGCAGGGTACGCTCTGGATGTTGCAGACCCGCAATGCGAAGCGTTCCGGTTTGGCCGGCGTTCGTTGGGCGGTTGAAATGGCCACAGGCAAGGATTTCTACACGGGCAAGCCGCAGAAGAAGATTCTGAAGCCGGATCAGGCCATTGCGACGGTCACGGGATCGGATCTTGAGCAGTTGCTGTTCCCGATCTTTGACATCGCGGCCGAGAAGAAGGCCGTTGCGCTAACCAAGGGCTTGCCTGCTGGACCTGGCGCTGGCGTTGGCAAAATCGTGTTTGACGCGGCGACCGCTGAAGCGGCCATCAAGGCGAATCCTTCCGAGAAGGTCATCTTGGTTCGTCACGAAACGAGCCCGGAAGACGTCGGTGGAATGTGGGCGGCGCAGGGTATTTTGACCAGCACCGGCGGCATGACCTCCCATGCGGCGGTTGTGGCTCGTGGCTGGGGCAAGTGCTGCATCGCGGGCGCAGGAAACCTGACGATTGACTACAAGAGCAAGACGATCTCCGCCGGCGGAACGACGCTGAATGAAGGCGATTGGATCAGCTTGAACGGATCGACGGGCGTGGTCTTTGTGGGCCAGATTCCCACGGAAAACAGCCCGGTGGTGAGCGCGGTGGTGGGCGGCAAGAAGGAAGCCCAGAAGCACCCCATCTACCAGATGTACAAGCAGATCAGCGACTGGGCGGACAAATATCGCAAGATTAATGTTCGTACCAACGCCGACAGTCCGAAGGATGCCTTGGCCGCACGCGCGTTTGGCGCTGAAGGCATTGGCCTTTGCCGTACCGAACACATGTTCTTCGAGGGCGACCGCATTTGGGCCGTCCGCGAGTTCATCTTGGCGGAAGATCTCAAGGCTCGTGAGAAGGCCTTGGTCAAGTTGCTGCCGTTGCAACGGGGCGACTTCGAAGGCATCTTCAAGGCCATGGATGGCTTTGGCGTGACGATCCGTTTGATTGATCCGCCTCTTCATGAGTTCGTTCCGCAGGATGCGGCGGGTCAGGAAGAAATGGCCAAGCGCATGAACACGACGGTGGAAGTCGTGGCGGCGCGCGTGAAGAAGTTGCACGAGATGAACCCCATGTTGGGTCATCGCGGTTGCCGCCTCTCGATCACCTATCCGGAATTGTGCGTCATGCAAACCCGCGCCATCATGGAAGCGGCTTGCAACGTCGCCAAGACTGGTAAGAAGGTGATGCCGGAGATCATGGTTCCCCTCATCGGCACCAAGGCCGAGTTGGATTATTGCGCCGACATCATCCGCAAGACGGCGGACGAAGTCATCAAAGCCAAGAAGTCCAAGCAGAAGTACATGGTCGGAACCATGATTGAAATTCCTCGCGCGGCCCTCACGGCTGATGCGGTGGCGGAGAGCGCAGAGTTCTTCAGCTTCGGTACGAATGACCTGACCCAGATGACCTTCGGCTTCAGCCGCGATGACATCGGCTCCTTCTTGCCTGACTATTTGGACAAGAAGATTCTGCCGGTGGATCCGTTCCTGACGTTGGATGCTTCGGGTGTGGGCCAGTTGGTGGAGATGGCGGTCAAGAAGGGTCGCGCCACCCGTCCGGATCTCAAGTGCGGTATTTGCGGCGAACACGGTGGCGACCCCACCTCGGTTAAGTTCTGCTGCAAGGCTGGATTGAACTACGTGAGCTGCTCGCCGTACCGTGTGCCGATCGCCCGTTTGGCGGCGGCTCAGGCGGCCTTGGGTAAGTAAACTAGGCATTTCCACAAGGATTTGACCTGCGTCCACCCCCGGAATTCCGGGGGTGGATTTTTTTTGTATGTATCTGGGGAAGGCTTGTTGATTTCGGGGGCGGATTTGCTACGGTGACGCGCATGAGAAGAAATGCGATTCAGATGAGCGTGTGGATGGGGCTTTGTCTCCTGCTGATCGTGGGTTGCGGGCGCATTTCGGATGAGCGGCGAGAGGCGCGGGACCGCTATCTTCGCCGTGCAGAGGCGGCCAAAAATGCACAAGACATCGATGGGGCCATTGCCCTGTGCGAAAAGGCGGTGAATCGCCGTCCTGATTTGGCGTTGGCCCATCGCGAGCTGGGGTTGATGCTGGATAATTTCCGCCAAGATTACGTGGGGGCCATTTATCATTACCAACGCTATTTGCAACTGCGTCCCGATTCAGAAAATCGCGCCGTGATCGAACAATTGATTCAGCACTGCCGAATTTCGTTTGCTGCACAGATTCACGAGTCGCCGGAAGAGTGGAAGAAGGATTTGCGCGCACGCGATGCCCGCATTCAAAAGTTGGAACAGGAATTATCCAGTTTGCGATCCCCACGTTCCCTCGCACAATCAGAACCCACTGCTTCGGTGGAAACGAGGGCAATTCCACTTCAATTTTCCTCTCCGGTAGCGCCGACAAATGCGCCGACGGTTCAGGTTCACATTGTGCAGGCGGGAGAAAATCTGGCCACGATTTCTACCAAATATTTTGGAACGCCTGCGAAGTGGAAAATGATTTTCAACGCGAATCGGGAACGATTGTCCGACGCCAATAATTTGCGCGTTGGAACCCAGATTACGATTCCCAAGGATTGAACAGGAGCAAAGGACATGGGCACCGATTTTTTTGATGAGGATTTGGTTCGCGAGCGCGAGGCCGCGCTGAAAATTAAGTTGAATGGAGAGAACGGAGGAGCACCTCGAGATGGATTCATTCCGTCTTCCCGCGATTTACCGAACCGTCCGGTTTCTGATTTGACGCTGACGCATTTGTCGCGCCACAAGCAAGAGGTGACGGAGCAAATGGTGGATAAAACGCAGGAGCTAGATCGGCTTCGCGCCCGCCAAGAGGAATTGGAACGGGAGCGGCGCACCCTCGAAGAGATGCGCAAGAAGCAAGAGGCGTTTGATGTGGGGCGTCGTGAGCTGAAGGATCGGCTCAACGAAAGCCTTGTCCGTATGGAGAAAGAGCGTTTGCAGTCTGAGCGCTTGTGCCAACTGCTTGAAGAAACGCGCCGTTTGTTCCGCGAGCGTTTGGACGAAGTCGAAACGCTGAACGAGTCGGAGTGGGCGGATGAAAACTTGCTTGATGAACTGAATCGCGCTTTAGTTTTGCTAGAAAATGTTCGTTCGGACTACAACAAGTCATTGGCGAAGATAGAGGCGATTCATCCGCAAGCGCCGGGTGCCGTGGTCGAACATTCGAGTCCCCTGACGTTTGAGGATACGTTGGTTTCCTCTGCGAGAGTCTCCCAAGGATTTGGATATTGGCTGCGAGCGGGTTTTGCCTTCACGCTTCCGTTGATCGTGTCGATGGCGGTTTTGACATTGTTGTGGATGTTGTTCTCCTATTTCTGGGCCTAAAGAATGGCGATTTCTCAAAAACAAACAGCGTGGGAGCGGCGCTTGCGCGAGATCGAGCGCGAGAAGGTTCGCTTGCGCGAACAAGTGGAGACCGTCCGACGTTGGACGGATTCCGTTCCGGATGCCGACTTGTTGCCACCCGAGCCCAAGTGGCGAGGAACAGCGACACCCGATGTTCGTCGAACCCAAGCGGTTGCGGGCTCTTATGGCATCGGGTTGGATGGTGTGCATGTCGTGGAAATCCATTCGGCAGAATCGCCGGAGAATGAAACCACGTTGGATTTTTCTCCAGGGCCAGATGGGTTGGAGACCAAGCGGGTGGTGATGCCTCGGCTCCAGCGAACGGATTTATTGCGGCCCGCGATTAGTACACAAGTCCCTTCGAATAAACTGATGGAGCCACAGTATGATCGGTTCCGGAATTATTTTGGAACGACGGGCCTGAAGCGTGTGCGCGAAGCCCGTAAAGAACAGGGAAGCCAGCGCATTCGCGCCGTGTTCATGATGGGCATGGTGCTGATGCTGGGATTCATTCTGTTCAAGATGATCACATGAGTAGCGGAGGATTGAATCTCCGGACTGCGACACTGGAGACAACATGGGGGAGGGTGTGTATCGACGCGAATGATTGCGGTGTGGTGGCCTGCCGCTTGCCGATGGTGGATGCGCCCTCCAATTCCTTTAGAATTCTGAACATTCCTGCGGCCACATCTGTGTTGCGGCGGGCCATTGATTTTGCTTGCGCAGTGTTGGAGGGGCGTGAGCCGAAACGATGTCCGCCGTTGGACGCTACCGGTCTGGCTGGTGCGACAGAGTTTCGTCGCGCGATTTGGAGGGCATTGCTACAGATTCCAAGAGGCAGTACCCGCACCTATTCAGAACTGGCCCGGTTGGCCGACCATCCGCGTGCTGCTCGTGCGGCTGGCAGTGCCTGTGGTGCTAATCCGTTTCCGTTGTTTGTGCCTTGCCATCGTGCTGTGGCGGCGGGAGGGCGCATTGGCGGTTTTTCCGCAGGGTTGGCCTGGAAGACGTTGTTATTGGCGGGAGAGGGAGTGATTCGATGAAGGTGGCGGTGGCGTGCGGCGGAACGGGTGGACATGTGTTTCCGGGATTAGCGACGGCGCGGGAGTTGCTGAGTCGTGGTCATGAGGTGACTCTGTGGATGACCGGGCGCGATACCGAGCAATCTGCATTGAAGGACTGGGACGGGCCGGTGGTGCAAGTGCCGGCGCGGGGATTTCCATCTGGAATTTCGCTGAAGTCATTGCAAACGGGTCTCAAACTTTTTCAGGCCATTCATCAATGCCGATCCATCATGCGAAAGGATCGGCCGGACGTTCTGTTGGCCATGGGGTCGTATGCCTCGGTCGGACCGTGTGGAGCCGCGCGCCTGCTGGGGGTGCCGATCGTACTTCACGAGGCCAATGTGATTCCCGGTCGGACTGTACGTTTGTTTTCGCGTGTGGCGGCGGCGGTTGCGACAGGCTTTGAAGAAACGCGTTATCATCTGCGCAAGGCGAAGATGACGAACGTGGGAATTCCCTTGCGTGCGGAACTGACGGAAGCGGCGCGCGGATTGCCTCCGCGGGAGTCCGTTGTTCACACGCCATTTCGCTTGCTGGTGGTGGGGGGAAGCATGGGCGCCCATCGCTTAAACGAAGTGGTGACCGAGACGTTGACGCGGCTTCAACAAAGCGGAGTGAAAATGGCGGTTTCGCATTTGACGGGGCGAGAGGACGAGGTGTCGGTAAGGGAAACCTATCGCACAGGCGGAGTGGAAGCGGAGGTGGTCGCCTTCACAAAATATATGGCGCCGCTGTATCAGGAAGCGGATCTGGCTATTTGTCGGGCCGGGGGATCCACCTGTGCGGAGTTGGCCTTCTTTGGGATGCCCGCGCTGTTTGTACCGTACCCCAGCGCGGCCATGGATCATCAAACGGCGAATGCCCGTGCGCTGGAAAAGCGTGGAACGGCGGATGTCGTGGCGGAATCCGATTTGACTCCAGAATGGTTAGAGGGCTATCTGGCGCAAACGGTGCGAAAGCCGGAACGGTTGGCTCGTCTTCGGGAAGCGGCGCATCGAGAGGGCGTGAAAGATGGCACAAACGCGTTGGCCTCTCTGGTGGAGGCGTGCGCAAGAAAGCCATGACCACAGTAGGCGAAACGGATTGGCGCAACGCGATCCGGCGCTGGATTCAGACGCCGGGTTCGTCCGTTCATTTGATGGGCGTAGGAGGCATTGGCATGGCGGGCGTGGCGCGCCTGCTGGCGGCTAAGGGGTTGAACGTGACGGGCTGTGATGGCGGGGCACCGCGAACCATGGAATGGTTGCGCGCCTGCGGCATTCCGGTGACCACGGGGCATGATGTGGCTCATCTGAAGGGTGTAGATTGGGCCATCTTCAGTCCCGCTTTGCAACCGGGTCATGTCGAACGGGTGGCGGCAGAGAACAGGGGCATTCCTTTGTATCGGCGGGGGCAGGTGCTTCCCGTGTTGGCGGACCTGTGGAAAACCATTGCTGTTTCCGGCACACACGGCAAGACGACCACGTCCTCGATGATCGCGCACATTCTTCGTGTGGGCGGTGCAGAACCTTCGTGGTGTATTGGTGGGGAACTGCCGCCGGATGGGGCCCCGGCAGGCATCGGACAATCGGAGTGGCTGGCCATCGAAGCCGATGAAAGCGATGGAACATTGGCGTATTATCACCCCGAACTGGCTGTCATCACAAATATTGAGTTTGACCACATGGAGCATTTCGCTTCGAAAGAAGCGATGGTCGATTGCTTCCGCTCTTTTGCGCGACAGGCGAGGACGGTCATCTATTGTGCTGAAGATTCCGAGGCCGTGCGCGTGGGAGAGGCGGTGAATGGGGTCTCTTATGGGTTTTGCGAGCGGGCGGCGGTTCGTGCCGTGACGGTTGAGCCGAATCGAATGGGAACGCGCTTTACGGTCTGCGTCTCCGGGGGGCGAATGGCAACCCTTTCTTTGCCGCTGCCGGGCCGCCACAACGTGCTGAATGCGCTGGCGGCGTTGGCGGCTTGCGACCACTGTGGAATGACTCTGAAGGCCTCCTGCGAGGCGCTGGAGACTTTTTTACTTCCGAAGCGCCGTTTCGAGCCGGTGGTGGAGGCTCGAGGGATTCGAGTGGTGGCCGATTACGCGCACCATCCCTCTGAAATTCGGGCGCTGATTGATTCGGCGCGTCAGGCGGGTGCCTCGCGAATTTGGGCGGTGTTCCAGCCCCATCGCTACACTCGCACCTTGGCGCTGGGCGCAGATTTTCCGCCAGCCTTTGACGGCGTGGCGGGTGTGATTTTGGCCCCGGTCTATGCGGCGAGCGAGCCGCCACTGGCCGGGGGGACCTCGGAGGATCTGCTGAAGCATTTTCAGCGGCATGGCGGTGCGTCGGCAGAATTGGCCACCCATCTGGCTGATGCCGCCGACCGCGTGGCTTCGCGTTGGCAGGCTGGCGATTGGGTGTTGGTGGTGGGGGCGGGCGATGTCGAAGACGTTGGTCCCATGTTGAAACATAGGCTCAACGGCTGATCGTCACAAAACGGATGGCCTTTCGAACCAACGCGGGAACAACTCGACTATCGCCAGATCAGGCGCGTGACCAATGCCCGAAAGAAAAGCTCCATTCGGTCGTGACGGGATTCCAGCGCCCGCCATTTGAAAAGCAACGTTTGCCAAGAGGATTTTTCGGGTCCCGCGCCACGGAAATTCTCGGCGACCAGCGCCCGCAGGCGGGGCAAGGCTGGGGCCGAATCGATTTGCTTGTGGATCGATTCGGGAAGTTTCGCGGATAGCTCTTCGTGTGCAAGCGAAAGCCCCAGTAAGAGGGCTCGAGTTTTGTGGGTTTTGGCTGCCGCGTAGAGAATGTAATCCCAGTCTAACGTGCGGGGGTTCTTTTGACCGGCCTGACCTGGGAGCGTTTCGTGTAGAATCCAATCGAGATTCTTGACGTGGTAAAAATGCGACCATCGGTGCCCAAGAGAGTGCATCGCGGCAAAAAGAAGGGTGTCTTCCGGTGAAAGAACGGGGAAGGAGCCTCCGCCCACCTTGGCGATTCGGGATCGACGGAATGCCATCTCTGAGTTCACGATTTCATAGCACTCGCTGGCCAAGCTCCAGTGCAATTCAATCAGAAAGCGTGGAGCGGCCGAGTAGTACGAATGCTCATGCTGTTGAACACCCAGCCAGCGCGTGGTTGGACGGATGGGCTTTTTGCATGTGATGTCCATTCCGCGAAAGAGGGCGTCCGCCTTCTGCGCATCTTGTGGATGCACCAGAACATCGAGATCGCTACTCAGCCGCAGGGTCGGGCTCCCGGCATATTGCTCGGTGAACACGGGTCCTTTCATGGAAATCCAAGGAATGCCGCCCCCTTCGAGTGTTTTTTGAATTTTGCCTAGCATGGCCATCAACTGAACATTTCGGAAAAGGGCGTAATCCCGCACTTTTTTGGCCTCGACGAGGAGATCCGGGGCCCAGTCCAGATCGGGGTGATTCAACACAAACTGGGAAACCAGCGGAACCAGCCCTTGGGCTTTGGCTAGCCGCCATGCCTCGGTCAAGGCTTCGCCATCGGTTGGCGGGAGATCCGCTGTGGCTTCGCCGCGAACGATAGCCAAAAACAAGTGGCCTCCCGCAGAGGCGCGCCAAGATGGAGTAGGGGGTGTCATGTAGGATCGAGAAGCTAACGATGCCAGAAGGTCTGCCAGATGAAAACAGGAAACGTTAGGATCTTGGTGTGAAGGAGAGGTCGGGCAGGTTACGAAAGGAGCAAAGGATACAAAAATGGATATTGTTTTATAAAACAGTATCCATTTTGTTGGGGGGCTGCTGGGGTGGGGTGAGGGGGAGGCAGGGAGAATCAGGGGGACGGGGTGGCTCGGATGCGGTAGTAGCGGGTGGTGGTGGCGGGGTTTGGGGCTGTCCAAGAATTCATGCCGTCAGCGCGTGGGTTGATATCGATGGATTCCCAAGAAGTGCCGTTGGTCACGTCAAGCGTGCTTTGGATGATGTAGGGGCTTGTGGGGCCGTTCGTGCCTCCCCACCACTCGATTTGAAGAGGTTGTCCGGCCCCTTGGCGAACGGCCAGAATTCGGAAGGTGTCGAGGGCATTCGTGGGGTTGAGGCCGGCGACATATTGAATCCAATGGGGGGTGCCAGCGGCGGTGGGGAGGGTATCGAGGTCGTTCCAAGTTCCATTGGTGGAGGGGTTGAGTCCGAATTGCTGATACCAGCCGATGGGTACGCCTCGGGTGGTGCAGAGGGGGGCCCAGTTAACGAGATCGATCCAGCCGCGGTCACTACCGAAGGGCGTGCCGGCGTTGTATTTTTTGTAGCGCCAACGGAGCGTATGAACGCCGGAGGTGAGGGTGAAGACTTTTTGTTGCCAGTCCACGATGTCGGTGATGCGATTGGTGAGGGTGCCGTTGACGAAGAATTCCAAATAGTGGTAGTTCGTCCGGGCGCTGACACTCCACCAAAAGGTGAGAGTGCCAGGGCCAGTCACAGAGGTTTGAATCCAGGATTCCTGGTCGTTGGTGAGGATACTGCTACAGGCCGCGTCGATGCCGTCATGGGTGATATTTGTTTGAAAGAGCCAGGGAGAAGCGCCGCCAAGCGTCCAGTCGAGGGAGCAGGCATCGAGGGCTTCGCAGAAGGTGCAACCGACGACGAGGGAAAAATCCTTGGCGGCGGCAAAGCCATTCAGAAGGTTGGAGAAGGAGACTCGGGTAAAATAGGAACCCATGGGAGTGGCTCTGACGGGTGTGGCGATCACGGACAGGGTGGAGTTGGGGGGGAGGGTACCGCTGGCGGGTTCCAGTAGGAGCCACGATGTTGAATTTGATGCGCTCCAGATTTGTTCGGAATCACTGCGGTTGGTGAGGACAAAAACCGGTGCGGGAGGGTCGAAGGGGCCGCCCACGGGACCAACGAAGGAGATGGGATTGGTTGAAAAGGTGAGGGCTTCTTGTAGGTTGAGGGCAACGGTTGTATTCAAGGTTCGGCGCATGGTGGTGTTGGTGAAGAAGAGGGGGATGGAGCGCGTGCCGCCTTGTAAGAAGTTGGCGTTGGTGTTGAGGGCGACAGTGAGGGGGATGGTGGAGGTTGGGCCCAGAGTGCCGTTGGTCGGGGTTAGGGTGAGCCATGCCGCGCTGGTGCGAACGGACCAGGCAACGGCGGTGATGGCACTGTTGGAGAGGGTCAAGGTATGGGAGGCTGGAGTGTAGGCTCCGCCGACATAACCGGTGGAGAGGACGCTGGAGGGCGTGACGAAGAGCGAGTTTTGAACGGAGAGGGAGGTGGGGCGGGAGAGTTTTCTGCCGGAGGTCTGGTTGGAGAAGGCTATGAAGTTGGTGTAGTTGCCCGAAAGTAAGGTGCGTGCATTGGTGTTGAGGCTGAGGACCACGTTGGTGAATTGTCCGGCAGCTAATTCTCCACTGGCGGGGGTGGCGGAAATCCACGATCCTTGGGTCAAGGCCGACCAGTGGAGCGTGGAGGTTCCTGAATTGGTGAGGACATAGTGGCGGGTTGTGTTGGTGAACGGGCCGCCGGAAGGTCCACCTGCGCCCCACTTGTTGGTGGGGGTGACGTAGAGGCCATCGAGCGCGACGTGGTCGACCCATGCGGCGTTGGTTCCGGAGGAAGAAAAGGAATTCGTGAACACCCAGCGGAGGGTATGTACGCCAGAGGTGATTTCGGTGGAGTGAGAAACCCATGTGGTATTGCCGGAGAGTTCAGCGCGAGTGATACCGTCGATCTGAAAGCGCAGATAATTGAGGTTGGTGGTGGAGGCGGTGCGCCAGTAAAAATCCAACAGGCGTGGACCGGTCACGGTGGTTTGCATCCACGTGTGTTGCCGATTGGTGATAGCGCCGCTGCGGGCGGCATCGATGCCATCCTGCGTGACATTCGTTTGGGCGAACCATGGAGTATTGCCGCCGGAGACCCAATTCAGATGGCAGGCTTCGATGGATTCGCAAAACGGAGCACCGATAGCCAGCATGACGGTTTGGGTGAAGGTGACGCCGTTGTGGAGATCGGTGAAACGAAGAAGGTTGGTGTAATTGCCGTTGGGGAGGAGTGTGGCATTCGAGTTCACTGAGGCGGTGATAGCCACGTAGGAGGTGCCAGCGATGGTTCCGCTGGAAAGATCAAACGACAGCCAGTCGGCAGGGCTGGAAACAGCCCAATTTTGAGCAACAGAGTTTCGATTGGTGATGACATAGATTTGAGAGGGCGGGCTGAATGGGCCGCCGCTGGGGCCAGATGGAATCCAACTGATTTGCGAGGCGAGGGCGAGAGATTCTTGGAGTGTCAAGGAGGCCGTGCAATAGGGCACAGATTGTGCAGGAGGATTGTAGGTGGAGAGGTCAGAAAAATAAGGTCCGGGGAGCAAGGAGTTGGCGTTGGTATTAATGCTGACGGAAAGGATTTGATTGCTTCCGGGGGCGAGCGTGCCACTGGAGGGTTCCATGGTTACCCAATTGGTGGGAATGGTGGCCCACGTGCAGCTTCGTTGGCTTCGGTTGGAGATCGACATGGTTTGCGTGAGGGGGGAATAGGGGCCGCCGCCGGTGAAGCCGGTGAAAGAAAGCATGGCGAGGATTGGCGTGAGCGAAAGCGAACTGCGGACAACAAGGCTGACCGGGCGGACAACAAAAAACTCGGTGGAGAGATTGGAAAATGTGACAAGGTTTTCGTACGTGGAGGGGGGCAGATCGTAGGCGTTGGTGCTCAATTCCAGATTTACGGTGACGCTTTGGTGGGCGAGCAATTCACCGTTATCGGGGGTTATTGAAATCCAGTTGCTCGAGGAAGAGGCGTTCCACCGTAGGGTGTCGTTTCCGGCATTGGTGATGACATATTGCCGAGTCGTGTTGGTGAAGGGGCCGCCAGAGACTCCGCCGGAGCCCCATGCGTTGGAGGGATTGACGAGGAGGGCGTCGAGGGCGATGCGATCGACCCATGCGGCATTGGAGCCTTGGGGCACATATTCGGTTGTGACATAGTCCCAGCGCAAGGTGTGAACCCCGCTTCCGATTTGATAGGCCTCGTTGGTCCATGTCACGCCGCCACCGATTTTGCGTTTCACGGTTCCGTTGTCCAAAAAGCGTAGCGGGTGAGTTTCTCGTGAGGACACTTGCCAGTGGAAATGCACTTGCATGGGGCCTATCACGGCGGTTTCCATCCACGTGTTCTGATTGGTGGTGAGGGTTCCACAGCGCGCCGCATCGATTCCATCCAAGGTGTCCTTGGTTTGGTAAACCCAGTTTGCATTTCCGCCGGTGGTCCATGTGAGCTCACAGCGGTCAACCGCATCGCACAAACCGCCGTTGGCGGTCAGATGGATGGGGCGGGTATGAATCAAACCGCTGGATTGGTTCGAGAAGGTAACGGTGTTCGTATAGGTTCCGTAGGCGAGGGAATGGGCCTGGCTGTTGAGTTGGAGCGAAATTTCGACGGACGAATTTCCTGCGAGGGTTCCGCTGGCAGGGGAAAGCGTGATCCAGTTTTGGGTGGCGGTTGCGGTGAAGGAAATGGATGTCGCGCTCTTGTTGGTAAGGACATAAAGGGTTGATTCGGGAGTGAAGGGTCCGCCAACGGTGCCGCTGGAGGAGAATCCAAGGGTTGGCGAGACCTCCAGTTGGTCGCGGATGGTGAGGGCGACGGAACGGATTTCGGCGATGTCGAGAGTCAGATTGTGAAAGGTGACGATACCCGTGTAGATGCCGGGGGAAAGCGTGGAGGCTTGAGCGTTCAGCGAGACCGTGATGGGGAAAGGGACAGACGATTCGACGTTGAAATGGGTTGCATCGAGCGAGAGCCAAGAGACGTTGGCCTCAGCGGTCCACGAGGTGGTGAGTTCATTGGTTACGGTGAGGGTGTAGGTCTTGTGGTTTGGGTCAAAGGGGCCGCCTTCCTCGCCGATGACAGACAGGCCCGTAGGGGGTTGCGTCATGCTACGGTTATCCATGTGGAGGTCGACAAAGACGGGCAAATGCGAGGAAGCGTTGGTGGAGGTTTCGGCGGGCAGGGGCAACCCTTGTTTGGCGAGGCCCCCTCCCGAGTCCATCACCGAATAGTAGACCTCGCCCGTGGGAGAGCCGAGCGCGTGGTGGGCGATGGCGGGGCTCAGGAAAATATAATCAAACCAATCGCTAGAGGAGGGGCGAGTGATGGGGGAGTTGGTGCCTTCCCAATAGGCGGAGAGGGGCAGCAAGCCTTGTCCGGCGTCGGAATAGCGGTCCGTTGGGAACATGGAGTAGGGCACCGGAAAGGTGATGTCGGAGCCGAGGACGTAGTCTGTGGGTGCGCCCGTGGGTTGCCGCCATTCGAATTCATCGCGAAGTTGAGAGGAGCGAATGTCATCGCCCATATTGCCGACGAGTAGATACTCGCCATGGTCCGGGTTGGCGGAGAGATATGCTGCGATGTCCTGTACGATGCGGTGAGCTTCGATGGCTCGCCGGAACAAGTCGATTTGAAGATATCCCTGCTTGTGGTGCATGTTCCAGATCACCAACGGGCGATCGGTATGGGGCACATCGAAGACAGCCCGAAAGGGAAGGCGCGAGAATTCTACGGCGCCGGTTGGGGAGGTGATGTTGAATGTGTTGAGGATTGGAAACCGGCTACAAAAACCATTGTGCAATCCGCCGGAGAAGGGGCCGGCATCGCCGAGAGCGGAGAATGGATATCCCAGTTCCACAATGAGATTTGACCATGCCGGAAAGTCATTGGTCTTCACGGATTGAAAACAGACAATGTCGGCATGTATTCGGGTCAGCACGGCTAGAGTGGCGGCAAATTCTGCGCTGTTGGTGGCACCGATACCGTTGTCGACATCGTAGGTGGCCACGCGAATGTCACGGCCTTCGACGAGGGGAGACGCGATCCAGACAACGAGAAGGAGCGTTGCCCATGAAAAGAGTCGACGGCATCCGAAGGAAAGAAATGAGAATTGTGAATTCATTCGGCGGATGAGATTGGATTTATCCTGTCCCTGTGGTGTCGAAAATGCAAGATTGGTTTTTTGAGTAAATGAGAATTGGAGAGAGGTACGGCAAAAGATTTTGGCGCAAATTCGCCATCACTCGATGCCACGGGAATCGGATTTTCCACCGGTGGAAAATGATTTCTAGAAAGAAGCATACAGGGTTTGAGGGTGGAAACAAAATGGCCCGTGTTTTATAAAACAAGAGCCCTTTTGAGGGTTTGAGGGATAAGGGGAAGTCTCCTTCAAAAGGCAAGGGGATTTCAGGCTTGTACAAGAGGAGTGCCATGGCAAAAGGCTGGCGTGGGGGGGAGGGGATGGCGTAGGATGAAGACTATGAAAGAGTGGTTAACCGATTTTACAACATTTCGACTGGGGGGGGCTTGTCGCGAGTTGGTGACGGTGCCGAATGCGGGGACGGCGGCCAAGGTCATTCGCGAATGGAACGCGATGGGGGTGGGGTGGCGTGTATTGGGGGGAGGATCGAATGTGCTAGTGGCGGATGAGGGGATTCCGGAGGCGGTTTTGCGCGTCTGTACGGAGTTGCCGGATTGCCGATTGGAGGGGGATACGATGTTAGTTTCGGCTGGGGTGGCGTTGGATGCCGTATCGCAATTTGCTGCAGAAGAGGGGCGGACGGGACTTGGATTTGCGTCGGGTATTCCCGGCACGGTGGGTGGCGGAATTTGCGGAAATGCGGGAGCATTTGGCTCGCAATTGGGCGATGTTGTGGATCGGGTGGAAGTGCTGACTCGCGCAGGGATGACACGGGTGTTGCCGCGCGAGGATCTGGTGTTTGGGTATCGTTGCTCTTCGCTCCAGCAGACAGGGGATGTGGTGGTGAGGGCGTGGTTATGCGTCGGAGCGGGAGACCGCGCCCAGGAACGCGCTGAGCGGGAGAAGATTTTGGCTATGCGGCGGGAGAAGCATCCCGATTGGCGTGTGTTGCCGACGGCAGGCAGTTTTTTTAAGAATTTACCGCCAGAAGAGGCGGGGGGGCATCGACGTGCGGCGGGCAGATTTTTGGATGAAGCAGGAGCCAAGGCGATGCGCGAGGGCGGAGCCTATGTGTTTGAGAAGCATGCGAACATTGTGATGGCTGGTCCCGGGGCAACGGCGCGGGATGTAATCCTGCTGACGTCGCGTATGGCGTCAGCCGTTCAGGCAAAATTTGGTTTCGCCCTTGAGCCGGAAGTGCAGGTTTGGGGAAAGGTTTGATTGTTTTGAGCCAATGTGAAAAGAAGATGCGTCCGCTTGAAAATCACGTAGTCCCCCCCCTCCGAAGTGACTCGGAGTTGGGGGCGATGAGAATCGTGGATCAGCCTCCGATGCCTTCAAACAGTACGGTGGAGAGGTAGCGCTCGCCAGCGTCGGGGAGAATAACGACGATGGTTTTGTTGGCGAATTCGTCCCGTTTGGCGAGGCGCACGGCGACGGCGGCGGCGGCACCGCAAGAGATACCGACCAGGATGCCTTCTTCTTTGGCGAGGCGCCGGGCCATTTCAACGGCCTCGGTGGAATCGACTTGCTCAACGCGATCCACGATGGACAGATCGAGCGTATCGGGGATGAAGCCGGCGCCAATACCTTGGATCTTGTGGGGAGCGGGTTTGAGTTCTTGTCCGGCGAGGTGCTGAGTAATGACGGGGCTTTCCTTGGGCTCCACGGCAACGGATATTATTTTTTTACCCTTGGTCTGTTTAATGAATCGCGAAATTCCCGAAAGGGTGCCGCCGGTGCCGACGCCAGCTACGAGGACGTCAATGTCGCCATCGGTGTCGTTCCAGATTTCAGGACCCGTAGTTTTTTCGTGTATCGCGGGGTTCGCTGGATTTTTGAATTGTTGGGGGAGGTAGTATCGAGCGGGGTCAGAAGCGGCAAGTTCTTCGGCGCGTTTAATGGCACCTTTCATTCCCTCTGGGCCCGGAGTAAGGATCAGGTTGGCGCCGAGAGCGGCCAAGACGCGGCGGCGCTCGATGCTCATGGTTTCGGGCATGGTGAGCGTGAGTTTATAGCCCCGTGCCGCCGCCACATATGCCAGCGCAATGCCGGTATTGCCGCTGGTGGGCTCCACGATTTCGACACCGGGCTTGAGTAGACCACGAATTTCGGCGTCCCAAATCATGGCGGCACCAATGCGGCATTTAACGGAATAGGCGGGATTGCGGCCTTCGATCTTCGCCAGGACGGTGGCCTTTGCGCCCTGAGTGACATGGTTGAGGCGAACGAGGGGGGTATTGCCAATCGATTCTGAGTTGTCTTGATAAACTCTGCTCATGTGGAGTTCCTTGTGGGTTTCATTTATAAACGTTAATTACTATAGAAATACTATCCTTTATGACTTTGGCGTTGTCAATACGACAGAATTAAAGAATTTATACAAAAATTATTTTTGACAATGAGGCGGCCTTGGATAATATTCTACTCATTCGCTAGATTAACTGGATAAAACGAGAATAACGTAGAACATGAACATTGATTGCAGAATTTGCTCTTCCATGAGATGGGCCATTGGGTTCAGGTAAGGGCAACGCCCTACACTGGATGCCAATGGCCTGCGCCGCCCCAAAGGCATTTGGCCTTATTGCTTATTGTCGCATTCCATTCACCAACCGTTTAACAATACACGCCAACAGGAGAAATTAGAATGAGCCAAGGAATCCACACATTGTCCTTACATGCCGGACAGACGCCCGACCCCACCACCGGTTCGCGCGCGGTTCCGATTTATCAAACCTCTTCCTATGTTTTCAAAAGTTCGGAGCACGCCGCCAATTTGTTTGCGCTGAAAGAATTTGGAAACATTTACACGCGGTTGATGAATCCCACGACCGATGTGTTTGAAAAGCGGGTGGCTGCGTTGGAAGGTGGAACCGGTGCGCTAGGCGTGGCTTCGGGGCAGGCGGCCATCACCTATGCCTTGTTGGCTATCACACGTCTGGGCGACGAGATTGTGGCTGGCAACAACCTCTACGGTGGTACGTATCAGCTTCTTCATCACACCTTCCCCAAGTTGGGGCGGACCGTGAGGTTTGTGAATTCGCGCCATCCGGAGGATTTTAGAAAAGCCATCACCGACAAGACGAGAGCGATCTACATTGAGACCATTGGAAATCCGAAGTTGGATGTGCCGGATTTTGACGCGATCGCGAAGATTGCCCACGAGAACGGGTTGCCGTTGGTGGTGGATAACACCGTTGGAGTTGGGTTGGTTCGTCCGATCGATCATGGTGCAGATATCTTGGCTTCGTCGGCCACGAAATACATCGGCGGCCACGGGACATCGGTGGGCGGCGTGATTGTGGATTCGGGAAAGTTCAAATGGAACAACGGTAAGTTTCCGGAATTCACAGATCCCGACCCCAGTTACCACGGATTACAGTTTTGGGATGCGCTGGGCGATGTGCCCGGCATGGGCAATGTGGCCTTCATTTTGAAGGTCCGAGTGACATTGTTGCGTGACATGGGCGCGGCGCTGAGCCCGTTCAATGCTCATGAGTTTTTGTTGGGCTTGGAGACTTTGCCCCTTCGCCAGAAGCGCCATTCGGAAAATGCGTTGGCCATTGCAAAGTGGCTGAAGCAACATCCGCTCGTGAGTTGGGTGGTGTATCCGGGGTTATCGGACGATCCTAGTCATGAGAATGCTATCCAATACCTGAAGAAAGGGTTCGGCGGGTTGGTGGGCTTTGGGGTCAAAGGCGGCAAGGAAGCCGGCAAGAAATTCATCGACTCTGTGGAGCTGTTGTCGCACTTGGCGAACATTGGCGACTCCAAGAGTTTGGTGATTCACCCGGCCTCCACCACGCATCAGCAGTTGACGGCCGCAGAGCAAGCGGAGGCAGGTGTCACGGAAGATTATATCCGTTTGTCCGTCGGCTTGGAGGATTTGGAAGATATTCAGGCCGATATCGATCAAGCCTTGAAGAAAACGGTTTCATAGGTCCCACACAGTCGGCACGGCATCTCGAATGTCGGGATGTCGTGCCTGCCCTCAAAAAGCAAATGAAAACATGAAAACAAGCCAATGGGTTGTCCAAAACGAAGGCGGTGTTCACCTGCGGGTGGCGGCCGAAATCGTGAAGACCGTGCAACAGCACCGCTCGGACGTGCGGGTGACGTGCGAAGGGTGTCCCATTGCGAATGCCAATTCCATTTTGCAGTTGCTGACGTTGGGTGCGGTCAAGGGGACCTTTTTGAATGTTACCGCAGAGGGGCCGGACGAAGATGCCACGTTGCACGAACTGTCGGGCGTTTTCGAGGGCGGTGCTGGAATCTAGACGGCTCTTTGCCATAAGTCGTATCATTGTTGATCGGGGCTATTGCAGATGAAGTAGCCCGGGGGGTGGTATGGGCAGAAATCGAGGGTTGCGGGATGGGAAGGGTGTGGCAGAATGCCCGGCCAATGAAGATGACGGCTTCCAATCGAGAAGAATGGCTGGCGGCGGCTTGTGCCGTGGTGTCGGGGTTTCTTTTGTTTGCGGTATTTTCACCGTTGGAGTGGGCGTGGGCAACGGGTGTGGCGCTCGTGCCGGTGTTGGGGATGGCGAGGCGCGTGTCGTTCCGGATGGCGATGAGGATGGGGTGGGTGTCGGGGTTTCTGTTTTGGCTGTTGAGCATCCGATGGTTGACGCATGTGACGGTGTTGGGCTGGGTGTTCATGAGTGCGTATTGTGCGCTTTTTGTGCTGCCGACGATTTGGGTCGCAAATCGCTGGAGAGGGGGGGCGGCGGGGTTTGCGGGTTCGCTGGCGGTGGTGTGGTGCGGGGGCGAGTTTTTACGAGGATGGATTGGTGGCGGATTTCCGTGGAATTTACTGGGGGTGGGGCTGACACCGTGGTTGCCGGCGATCCAATTGGCGGAAGTGGGAGGGGTTTGGTTGGTGTCGGGGTTGGCGGTGTTTGTGAACGGGGTCGTGGTGTGGGCGGTGGTGGAGCGGCGGGAGTGGCGAGCTTGGGCGCTTTGTGGCGTGACGGTTGTGGCGGTGCTGGGCTGGGGGGCATGGCGGGTGGAGCGGCTGGAAACGCCGAAACGTTCGATTCGGGTGGCGCTGGTGCAGACGGCGATTCCGCAGGATGAAAAGTGGGTCACGGCCAAAATCAAAATGATTTATGCCCGATTGAAGGAACTGACGCTTCAGGCGCAGGCCGATCCGAGGGTGGAGGTTGTGATTTGGCCGGAGACGGCGCTGCCAGACGAGGTGCGCAATAGCGAGCTGAGCTATTCGTTGGTTTGGAATTTGTGCACCAATGGAACGCAGATTCTGACGGGGTCGTTGGATTTGGCGACGCTCGATTCGGGTGAGCCCAACTACTTCAACAGCGCCTTTTTGTTTGATGAAGAGGGGCGCATGGTGGGGGAGTATGACAAGCGGCATCTGGTGGCATTTGGTGAGTTTATCCCGATGGAGAGCTGGATTCCGTGGAGTTGGCGGTTGGCGATGGGAATGCCGGTGAGCATTTCGTCGGGAAAAGAGGGCGCTGTATTCCGGGCGGGCAAGGGGCGGATTCCGCTGTCACCGTTGATTTGTTTTGAGGACATTTTGCCGGCTCTGGCGCGGGCGGATGTGCGGGATGGGGCGCGGATGTTGGTGAATGTGACGAATGATGCATGGTTTGATGACGTGATGGCCCCGAGGCAACATATGCGCAATGCGGTGTTGCGGGCCGTGGAAAACCGCGTGCCGCTGGTGCGGGCGGCCAACACGGGGGTGACGTGCGTGATTGAGCCTTCGGGACGGGTGGCGTCCGTGTTGTCGGATGAAAAAGGGCAAACGGCGGGACCCGGGGTGTTGTGGGCGGATGTGGCCGTGCCGTCGGATGGGATGTCCTTGACGTTCTACACCCGTTTCGGGGATATGTATGGCATCGCTTGTGCGGTGGCTACGATATTGTGGCTGGCGACGGCGATGTGGAAACGAAAGAAGCAGAGAGTTTTTTGACAGGATGAACAGGATTTGCAGGATGGGAATTGACGGGAAACCGTGAACCCTGAACCGTGAACCTCTGAACCTCAGAAAAGGAAATATGTTGGACGAGCTTTCATCGCGATTGGCGACCCTGAAAGAACACCTCGCAGGAATGAGAGGTTATCTTTGACGTTGTTGGCAAAAAGAAAACGATTGAGGAACTGACGCAGCAGATGTCGACGCCGGACTTTTGGAACGATGCGGCAGCGGCGCGCGCGTTGATCGAGAAGAAGAACGGGTTGGAGGCGGTGACGGGGCCGTACGAGAAACTCGTGGCGGGGCAGGAGGAGCTGGAGTTGATGGCTGGCCTCTTGGAGGCGGAGGGGCACGTGGCCGAGGACCATCCGGATGTACTGGATCTGGATAAGCAGTTAAAAAAACTGGAAGCGCAATATGCGCAGGTGGAACTGCAATCGCTGATGATCGGGCGTTTTGATGCGAATAATGCGTTTTTGACCTTGCATGCGGGCGCGGGGGGGACGGAGTCGTGCGATTGGGCGGCGATGCTATTGCGGATGTATGACCGCTATTGTTTGCAACACGGTTTTACGGTGTCGACGGTGGACTTTCAGCCCGGCGATGAGGCGGGGGTGAAGAGCGTGACGCTGATGGTGAGCGGTCCATGGGCGTATGGTTTTTTGAAGGCGGAGCGGGGCGTGCATCGGCTGGTCCGCATTAGCCCGTTCGATTCGGCCAAGCGGCGGCATACGTCGTTTGCTTCGCTGGATGTGGTGGCGGAAATCAGCGACGACATCGTGGTGGAGATTGACGAAAAAGATTTGAGGGTGGATACATATCGGTCGGGCGGGGCGGGGGGGCAGCACGTCAACAAGACGGATAGCGCGATTCGATTGACCCATTTACCGACGGGCATTGTGGTGGCCTGCCAGGCGGAACGTAGCCAAGGATCGAACCGCAACAAGGCGATGAAAATTCTGCGCGCGAAGATTTACGAGTTGGAGCAGGACAAAAAGCGCCGCGAGATGGAACAGTTTTATGGCGACAAAGGCGAGATTGCGTGGGGACACCAGATTCGCTCCTATGTGTTGCAGCCATACACGATGGTGAAGGATCATCGAACCGAGGCGGAGACGGGGCAGGCAGATGCGGTGTTAGACGGGGACTTGGATCTCTTTATTGAGGCCTGGCTGAAGCAGAATCGCGGCGAAGCGGTTCAGTAAGTTCAACTGGGATCCATTCCAACGGCCAATGGTTAGAAGTCGTAGATCAGTTGCTTGGTTTGGGAGGAGGAGGCGCTCACCATTTCTTCGAGCTCGGCATCGGCTTTTTCGCGGCGGGCATCCATTTCGAGGCGCGTGGCCTTGGCGGCGACGGCTAAATCTTGGCCGGACGGATCGGCCGGAGCCAGCGCGGCAGAACGCATTTTCTGGGCTTGCGCCATTTTGCCATCGGGGTCATTTCCGGCGGCGTAAATATCAATATCGGTGGTTCCTGCCACCGCATATTGGCGACCATCGGGGCCGGTTTCGTATTCGTAGCGCACGTTGTGGCCGCCCGCTGCGGCATGGGCCTGCTCGTGGGTGCGCACTTTTTGATCCGTGCTGCGCAATTCGTCCACGACCTGTTGTTCTTCTGGAGTGACTTGGGTGCTGGACTCGGCGCGGGGCTTCTCTTCGCCGTCTTGGGTCTCCTGCTTTTCCTTCTCTTTTTCCTCGGTCTCGCGGTTGTCCTGTTCTTTTTCGACGCTGGCCTGTTCGTTTTGGACGGCACCGGGTTGTTCGAGTTCGGCGACGGCGCGCCCGCGATCGGAGAGCGTGAACGTGTCCTCGCGAGAAGCGTCTGCTTCCGCTGTTCGGCTGGTCTTGTCGGGGGAGGCTTCGCGGCCTTGCTGCTCGACGGCGATGGGAGAAAACTCGATCGTTTCCTTCATGTTACGAAATAGATTGATGGTTCCAGCCACTTCCATGAGATGCTCCTTTCCGTATCGGCCAACTTAAAACACGTAGGCTGCCGCAAGAGAAATGCTCACCGCATCGAACAGGCGCATTTCCAGCCGAATGCCATTGACCCCTTCGGATTCCAAACTAACACCGACGGCCGCGCCAAAGAACTGGCTTTCCTTGGCTTCATAACTTTCGCCGGATCGGGCCGACTCCTGAATATCGCCGCTCATTCGCATGAGCGAGAGGAGGGGCCCCGCATAGGGAACCACGGCAAATTGATCGGCCACCCGGAACCGATAGGAGGCCAGCGCCCCGATATCCACTCCTAACAGATTGTAATCCACATCCACGTTGCCCACGCCGACCAAATCTTGTTTGTCGGACAGATTGGCCACATATTGCAACTGTCCGAAACCGCCCACGCGCCACGGGCCATGATCGAAGGCCAGATAGCGCAAGCCGGCGCCGCCCAGTAGCGCGGGACTTCCGCTGTCGGTTTGCATGCCGCCCACTTCGAAATCGAGCCGCACATTGGGAATCCAGCCGAGGTTGGCTTTCAGCGCCAGGACGTCGGCATTCAGCCGGTCATCGGCGCGCGGCGATTCGGAGGTGACCTTGATGTCGCGGTGCAGATTCTCGTAGCGAACTTCCCAGCGGACGTAATCCGTGAAATCGGTGGGGAACACCAGATCGCCGGCATCGTTGGCGTGGGAGGCCAGCGGGGCCCAGCATCCGAGTAGAGCCGCGAGTTGTAGCCATTTTTTCATATCGGTTCCTTCTCAAGGTTCGACGAACGTGGCGCCGTCGTTGGAAAGCCAAATGGTGTAATAGTTGGGTTGTCGGGAAACCGGGTTGGTGTGCAAGAACGAATCGGCCGTTCCCTGATACACAAAGGTGCCTTGGTTGGTGGCGGCGGGATAATTGGTGGAACCGCTTCGGATGTGGACGATCTTGGAGGAAAAACCGCATTCCAGCGGATCTTCCCAGCGCAACTGAATTTGATTGTTCAGGGGAGTGGCGCTGCACCAAAACGGCAGGCTGGCGGCGGCCCGGTAGGCTGAAACCACGCCGCGGATATTGCTGAGAGTGCGCGCGTTGTCGCCGTTGGCTGCATCCCCGGTACTCACGCCTTGATGATTCACGTTGGGGTTGGAGAAATAGCCCACGCGGGTATGGGTGAGGCCGTCGGAAAAATAGGTGCCGCTGTCGTAGCTCATCACGGAGCAATAGCGCAGGCCGTTGGTGCCGGTCCAGCGCCAGCCCGCCGCATAGCTATAGAGGCCGGGGCCGGGCTGAACCGTTTGGGCTTTGTGGTGGTGCGCGCCCATGTTGTGACCGACTTCGTGAATGACCGTATAGCTGGTGGCAGATTGTTGAACACGCGTGAGATTGAACGCATAGGTGGGCATGCCGCTGGTGCTGTCCAGCAAATAGCCCAACCCGCCGGTGTCGCTGGCGGTGGTCATGAGGGTGACAATGTCGGCGCCGTACTGGTTTCTCAAGGTGTGAACACTGTCCATATGGCCGTCGGAGGTTTTTTGCAGGCGATCGATATCGGTGTTGGAACTGCCGCTTTCCGTATACGAAATTTGGGTGGAATGAGCCAAACGGAACGTGATGGCGATATGGGAATTATCCATCGCCGTTTGCGCACGAGACATGGCTTGGGCGATGACGTTGTTGATGCCCGCCGTGCCGCCCGCCCACGTGGCGGCGGCGGGTGTATACACGATGAGCAGGTCGATGACGGTGTTGCCGTCATTGGCGATATCCGACAGGGGTAGCGATGTTTTTTTTGCGTTGGAAACAGTGGGACTGGGGAGGGGTGGCACAATCGAGGGGCTGGACGGAAGCTCATCGACCTGTTCATCCGTCAACGTTCCCGCCACGTTTTGATTGTTTGCGGCGTCGAAGCGAATGACATAACGCCGTTGCTCGTCCGGCAACAAAATTTCGCCCAGCGCTTGGTTTTCGGTCACCGACAACGAAAAGTGGGCGAACTCGCGACCCTCCAACGGAGCCCAGAGCGTGAGGGTGCCGTTGACATCCGTCTCGATGCGGCTGACGCGGGCCGTGAAAAAAATGCCGGGTTCCGGCTCGCACCGAATCAGCGTGTTGGAAACAACGGCACCGGAAAGCAACGCCTCAAAGTGGATATCGAGCGGATGCGTGTCGGTTGCGGCAGTCGTTTTACGTGCAGAAGGGGAGACGGGTGAGGGCGAAAAAAGATCGAGCGGATCTTGTCCAACAGCCGTTGAAATCCCCAGTATCCACAGGGCGAAACCCGCACAGAGCCGCACCGCCCAACTGGCCGTGTGTCGCGCCATACCCTGTTGTCCGGATTCGACCATTCACGCTCTCCTGCACATCCATCCTGCGAGTCAACGCTAGACCCTGTCCTTCTATTTGTAAAGGGGGTATATTTTTCTAAATTATCAAAAAAGGCCTTAAGGTTGTGTCCAAACTATCCGAGGGGAACTTTCAAGACGAACCCGGACGACGCGGAGGTCGTCCCTCCAGAGGAAAAGACGGTGCATGTTGGCGCTTGTCTGGAGGGCCGGGTTCCATCCCGGCCGTATTCTGTGGAGTTTTGCAAGAGTTTCCACAGTATGGAAAACTTTTTCGCGTTTTTTCCACACAATGGAAAAAATGTTTCCACACTGTGGAAAACTGTTTTTTTCGGGGCGGCAACGGGGTGCTGGTCATCGGGAGGCGGTTGGATGTAGAGTCCGGGCATGTGTGACAGTCCTGTATGGGTTTCGATATGGTGAACAAGGCTGAGAGTCAGACCGACAAGAGCAACGCGCACCGCGAGGAGCGTGCAGTCTGGATTTGTTTGCTGGTGGATCTGGCCACCTTCCTTCCGTGTGTGGCGGTGGCGGTGTTGTCGGGTTCCATGCTGTTGCTGTCGGACATGCTGGAATATGCCAAAAGTTTCGTTTCGCAGGGCGTGGCCCTTCGCATCCTGCGTGCCATCCGGAAGGGCGACGTTCGGGACTACGATTACGGCCCGGGCAAGATGGAGCGGGTGGGGAGTCTTTTTGGGGCGATTTGCTATATCCTTGGACTGAGTGTGCTGGGTGGCTTTTCGGTGTATCGCCTGCTCCGCCCGGTGGAGTTGAATGAGGGCTTCACGGTGGCCGGCATCGCGGTTCAGGCCGCATCGGTGGCCATTAACGCTTGGCTGTGGTGGAGGACTCGCCGTTTGGCTGTCCAAACGCGCTCTCCACTGATCGACATGCAGTGGCGACATAGCCGTAGTGATACGGTCTCAAGCGCGGCGATGATGATGGCCCTGATTCTGACACTGGTCTTCCGTTCCCAATCGTGGGATGTCTATATCGATCCGCTCTGTGCGCTGGTCTATGTGTTCTATGCCATCGGCTCGTATGTACCGGTCATCCGCGAATCCTTTTTCGACTTGCTGGATCGCACGCTGGACGAAGATTTGCAGCTCAAGATAATGAAGAGGCTGGCTGAACATTATGACGGCTATGACACGTTTCACGATGTCCGCTCGCGGCGATCGGGGAATCGGATTTTTATCGAGATCGGGCTTAGCTTTGATCCTGCTTGTTGCGTTGGGGAGGTCATCGACACCATCGAGTCGTTGCGCACCGCCCTCGAAGGGGATATTCCGCGAAGCGAAGTCCGCATTGTTCTCCGGAAGCCCGACCGCCGGATGTAGGCGAACGGTGAAACAATATTGTTTGGAATGCGGGAATGAGGCCCGCGTTCCGGTGTGGCGTGGCATCCCCCATGCTTCTCATGGATGTCCCCGTGCGGTCAAAGGGGCGTGAAACGATGTGAAAAGTTAAGATTATGTATGGCAATGGGTCGCAAAAAAGTGTAATTTTACACAATCGGAGCAGAGTATTCGTGTGCTGTAGCGTTTGTTTCCTATTCGACGGCAGGAATATGTGTTGAGAACGTGGTCATCATCCGCGGAATATGTTGAGGGCGCGCTTGCTCGCGAGCGTCCTCGATTTTCATTTTCGCGTGCGGCAAGAACTGCCGCATGGGTGATGTTGTTTATTGCCGCTTCGGCCTTTTCGGCCCTTGGGCAAAGCGCGACGAAGGCCGACCCGGATTTGCAGGTGGGCGGGTTTGCGGTGTTCGGGACGAATCTGACGGGGGCGGGGGTTGTCACGTCGGGGTGGGGTAGCGCGTACATGGAAGGCAGCTTGCAGGTTCATTCCAATTTGGTGGTGGATGGCACGTTGGTGAATACGAATTTGGTGCAGATGGGACGGCAAAGTCTTGCGAAGCATGATCAGTTGTTGTTGGTGGTGGGCAGCACCATTCAGCCGATGAGTTCGTATATCCGCGTGAGGGGAGCGACAACGCCGGTGACGTTGGGCGATCCGCAAATCGCGGCGGGCGCGCCCGGGCAGTTGTTGACGCTTCAAGGAGTGTCGGACTCGTACAAGGTGGCGCTGGTGAACGGAACGGGGCTTCGCACGATGCTGGGCCAGCCGTTCCATTTGGGGGCGTTCGACACCATTCAATTTATTTATGACGACAGCACCCTCAACTGGGTGGAGATCAACCGTAGCCAGAACCGATGGGACAACTGACGTATGAAAACAACCCTTTCAAAAAACCAACGAGGACTGAACATGAAAAAAACGCTGAGTCTGATGCTGACCTATGTGCTGTTGGCGGTGGTGCAGGCGGTGGCTGTTGAAGATGGGTTGGGCACGAACCATGTGCGTACGCTGAAGGTGTACGATGGGATCCTGCTCAACAACGAGAGGATTGGCACCTGGCAGGAAATTTCCACCAGCACGCTGACGAATCAGTCGATCACAACGGCGATGATTCAAAGCAATGCCGTGACGACCGGAAAAATCGCGGTGGCGGTGGCGGGCGACGGTTTGGTTGGTGGCGGTTCGGCGGCATTGGCCGTGGGGGCGGGCGATGGCGTCACGGTGACGGCCGATGCCGTGGCGGTGGATGCCACGGTGGTGCGAACGTCCGGCGCATTTCAGCTCGGCGGGCCGATCACGTTCACCAATCAGGTGGTGGTGCCGACGTCGACCAGCAGTACGCATGCGGCCTCGGTGGCGTATGTGGATGGCAAATTGAGCAGTTCGGTGGCGGCGGGGGCTTCGGCCAACGATACATTGCGCTGGACGGGCACGGCGTGGACCAACAGTAGCGGGCTTGCGGTAGATGCTTCCGGCAACACGTCGGTGGGCGGCAACCTGAAAGTGACGGGCATTCAGACGAACACGTCGGATGTGGTGGTGGAAGGAAAAGCCAGTGTGGCGGGTACGATGCGGGTGACCGGCGCGCAGACCAATGTGGGCGATGTGGCGATGCAGGGGAATGTGGTGCTGGGCGATTCCGGCGGCGACACGATCACGTTTAATGGCACGGCGGCGACGAATTTGGCGATGGGCAATTTCCGGGTGACGGGGTTGGGTGCGCCAACGGCAAGTGCGGATGCGGCGACCAAGTTGTATGTGGATAGCGCGATTAATGGGCTGTCGTGGAAGCAAGCCGTTCGAGTGGCGAGCACGGGCAATGTGGCGGCGTTGACATCGGCCAGCGCGGGCAACACCTTGGATGGCGTGGCTCTGTTGGCAAATGATCGCATTTTGTTGCGGGGCCAGACGACGGCAGCCGACAACGGAATCTATGTGGTGCAGGGCGGCGGCATTGCTCCCGTGCGGGCGAGCGATATGACCAATACCGCACATTTGGTGGGCGCGGCGGTGTTTGTGGCGCAAGGCACAGTCAATGCGGGTACGGCATGGGTCTGCACATCGCCGACGGCAACAGTGGGCTCGGGCGCGATTACATTTGCGCAGTTTGCGTCGCCGGGCACGTATGCGGCGGGAGATGGCATGAGCTTGAGCGGATTGACCTTCTCGGTGAATCCGGCTGATTTTGTTGGATCGGGGCTGGAGGTGAACGGCGGTGATATTCGCGTGGCGGCGACGGCGGCGGGCGACGGGTTGACGGGGGGCGGGGCCACGGCGCTGGCGGTGAATCCGGGTAGCGGCATTGCCGTGGTGGGCGACGCGGTGACGGTGGACGCTTCGGTGGTTCGCACGAATGGTGCGCAGTCGATCGCCGGCGTGAAAACGTTCACGGATTTTGTGGTGGTGCCGACGCCCACCAATGCGTCGCACGCGGCCACGATGGGCTATGTGGATGGCAAGCTGAGTAGCTCGGTGGCGGCCGGTACGTCGGCGAATGATTCGCTGCGTTGGAATGGATCGGCGTGGACGAACACCAGCGCGTTCACGGTGGATGCCACGGGCAATACGGCGGTCGGCGGAACTCTGAAAGTGACGGGTATCCAGACCAATACCTCGGACGTGGTGGTGCAGGGGAAGGCCAGCGTGGCGGGAACATTAAATGTGACCGGTGCGCAGACCAATGCGGGCGACTTGGCGGTGCAGGGAAATGTGGTGCTGGGCGACACCAGCGGCGACACGATCACCTTCAATGGCACGGCGGCGACGAATTTGGCGATGGGCAATTTCCGGGTGACGGGCCTGGGCACACCAACGGCCAACACGGATGCGGCAAACAAGTTGTATGTGGATAGCGCGATTAACGGGTTGTCGTGGAAACAAGCCGTGAAGGCGGCAGGCACGGGCAATGTGGCTGCGTTGACCGGTGTCAGCGCGGGCAACACATTGGATGGCGTGGCCTTGTTGGCGGGCGATCGCGTCTTGCTCAAGAATCAAACCGATGCGACGGCCAATGGGCTTTATGTGATTCAAGGCGCGGGCATAGCTCCGGTGCGAGCGGCGGACATGACCAACACGGCGCATTTGGTCGGTGCGGCGGTCTTCGTCGCGCAAGGTACGGCCAATGGCGGGACGGCGTGGATTTGCACGTCGCCGACGGCGGCGGTGGGTTCGCAAAATATCACCTTTGCGCAGTTTGCCTCGCCGGGCACGTACACGGCGGGCGATGGTATCGAAATCGTCGGCTTGGAAGTGAAGGCCAAAGCGGCGGATTTGGCGGGTACCGGGTTGGAAAGCGATGGGGCCAACAATTTGCGCGTGGCGGCCACCACGGCGGGCGCGGGTTTGACGGGTGGCGGCGCGGCGGCGATCGCGGTCGGGCAGGGAGATGGTATCACGGTCTCGGCGGATGCGATTGCGGTGGATGCTTCGGTGGTCCGGACCAATGGGGCTCAGAGCATTGCCGGCGTCAAAACATTTAGCGATTTCGTGGTGGTTCCCACACCGACCAATGCGTCCCACGCGGCCACAATGGGCTATGTGGACAGCAAGCTGAGCAGTTCGGTGGCGGCAGGTACGGCGGCTAATGATTTGTTGCGCTGGAACGGATCGGCCTGGACCAACACGGGTTCTTTCAAGGCCGATGCGTCTGGCAACGTGACGGCCGGTGGAACCTTGACAGCGAGCGGCGCGGTGACGGTTGCGGCGACGACGCAGGCCGACAACAAGGATACCGGAGCGCTGATTGTAGAAGGTGGCGTGGGGGTGGAGAAGAACCTCCAAGTGGGCGGCGCACTCGGGGTGACGGGTGCGGTGGCGATTGCCTCCACGACGGCCTCGACGAACAAGGATACGGGCGCGCTAGTGCTGGAAGGCGGCGTGGGCGTCGAAGGGAATGTGAATGCCGGCGGCAACGTGGATGCGGCCGGAAATCTGACCGTGGGTGGAAATATGGTGCTGGGCAATGATATTGCGGTGGACACGATGTCCGTCACGGCCAAAGTGACGTTTGCGGGTGCTGTGGTCACGACGCCGTCGGATGAAACGCAGATTGCGGCGGGCACGGGCCTCACCGCAACGCATATTCAGCGGTCGTATCTGAAGGTGCGGGGCAATAGTGGCGCCGTCGATATTTCCGCCAATCCGCAGATTGCGGCTGGCTCGCCTGGGCAGATGTTGACGTTGCAGGGCACGGATAACACCAACACGCTGAAACTGGACGATGGCACGGGTCTCGTGTTGGCGGGCGGCATTTCGTTCACATTGAAGAGCGGGCACATCATTCAGTTCCTCTACGATGGCTCGGCGTGGCGCGAAATGTTCCGCACGGTGCCAGCCCCGTAAGGAAAAGAGAATTGAAAATAGTCAGAATGAAACCCACGCTCCATTTGGCCGTTTTTGCAGGCATTCTTGTGGGAATGATGGGCCTTTGGGCGTGGGACGCCTCAGCGGTGGAGGATGGGCTGGGCACCAACCACATCGGGGCTCTTCGCGTGACGGGCATCGAGATGGGCGGTGTGGTGCATACCACGTGGCCCTCGGAACTCATCAGCGTGGGGGGCACGGTGGACTTCCGAGCGCAGTCCAATCGCGTGGTGTGGGCTCCGGCTTTCCGGTGGACGGGCGAACTGGAAACCGTTCGTCTGCAAACCGACGGCGGCGACGCCGATGCGCAGCTCGTTCGTTCCAAATGGAACGATGCGTGGGACACGTATACGGTCGTTAACGAAATTCAGGCCACCGCCGTTGGCGTGGAAACAGCGGTGTGGACGTCTTCGTGGGTGAGCAATCAATATCGCATCGGTATCGTCATTACGAATTTTACAACGGGCACGAATGTGTGGTGGTCGGTGGAGTGCAGGAAGACCGCTGAACCGTAGGGAATGAATGCGATGGAGACACGTCATTCTGATCCTGATTCTGCTCGTTTGCCCATTGGTGGCAAACGGGGTGACGCATTACGTGTCGCACTGGGGATCGCATACCGCGCCGTATAGCACGTGGGAGACGGCCGCGACGAATTTGACGGCGGCCATTAGCGCGGCGACCAACGGCGAAACCATTTGGGTGACCAATGGCGTGTATCGAAGCGGGAGCGCGATGGCGGGGGGGCTTGCGGCGCGCGCGCGTCTGACGCGGCCCATTACGTTGCGTAGCGTGAACGGTCTTCGCTATACGGTGATTGAGGGTGCGCCGCATTCGGAAGAATCGCTTCTTGGAACCTCGGCGGTTCGTAGCGTGTATATGACGAACGGGGTGCTGGATGGCTTTACGCTGCGCCGGGGATATACGGCGGAGGAGGGTTCAAATTCGGCGATTTCGGCTGGTGGGCTGTATGCGGGCGGCGGCACCCAGCGCAATCTGCGCGTGGTGAGCAATGTGGGAAAAACTGCGGCCGGCGCGTGGTTTTCGCGCTCGGCGGTCAGCAACATCGCCTTTGATTTGAATGCGTCCGAGTCGGGACCGGTGGTCAAAATTGATCGACGGGTTCGGTTTGTGGCCACGCGAATCAACGCCTTGAGTCTACCGATTTCCGATCTGAAGATCATCGGCACCAATGGCGAGGTGATCGTGAATGGCGACCCGAATATGGCGGCGGAGAACGGCGCTTGGTTTGGTGGCGTTCACGTGGGAACGGGCGTGACGACGCATGTGTTCACGCTTTCCAACGCGGGAGATGGGCCACTGGAAATCAGCGGCGTCTCGCCGCAGGGGGGACATGCGGATGATTTTGAATTGATCACCGCGCCATCCAACGCCGTGGTGAATCCGGGCGAATCGACCGAGCTGGAAATTCGCTTTGATCCGCAGGCCAAGGGAATTCGCAGCACGCTGTTCTTTGTGGAAAACAATGATCCCGATGACGACCCGTATGCGCTTTGGTTGGGAGGCGATGGGTTGCAATCGGAGATGCGGGTACTGGGTACCAACAAGGCGTGGATCGCCAATGGCAGCACGAATCCGGCGCTGGCGACGGGTACCGACTTCGGAATCTATGGGAATACGCCGCTGCGCCGTCGATTTGCCATCACCAATGCGGGAAGTTTTTTGCTGACGCTGACGGGGACGCCGCAGGTGGTCATCGCAGGCGAGCACACGAGCGATTTTACGGTGGTGCAGCAACCCGTAGATTCTGTCGAGCCGGGAGAGATGGTTGAATTTGAAATCGAGTTTTTCCCGAGCGTGGTGAATACGCGAAGGGCGTTGGTGCAAATCGGCAGCGACGATACGTATCACACGAACGGACTGTATCAATTCGCCATTCAGGGAACGTGTCCGGCAACGAATCCGTATATCAACGCTCGCGCTAATTTCCGCGACTTGGCGGGATCTTCTCTGGCATGGGGAGATGTGGATAACGACGGACTGTTAGACTTAGCGATTTTGGGCACAGATGGAACCAATCGCTTCACCGAGATTCACCGGAACCTGGGTGGAGGTGCTTTTACCAATATGCAAGCGGGGCTGATTGGACTGGAGTCTGGAAACATGGCCTTTGGCGATTGCGACAACGATGGCTGGCTTGATCTGGCGGTTTCGGGCATGAGCGGAACGGGGGCGGTCACCAAGATTTATCGCAACCAGCAAGACGGGTCGTTTGTGGAGGTGGCGGTTAGCCTGACGGGCACCATCAGCGGTGGATTGGCGTGGGGCGACTACGACAACGATGGCGATTTGGATTTGGCCATCTCCGGCTTTGGAAGCACAGTGGCGGTCAGCAAGCTCTATCGCAACGATGGCAATCGGCGGTTCACATCGGTGAACTTCAATCTGGCCCCCCTGCAAAATGGGCAGATTTCATGGGTGGACATGGATAAGAGCGGCTGGCTGGCCCTGATCATGACCGGCGACACGGGGACGGGCAAGACGGCGCGCTTGTATCGGAACATCGAGGGTGTGCTGACGAATTATCCGTTGGCAGGCGTCAATGGGTCGGCCTATGGCGGTTTAAGCTTTGGCGATAACAACAACGATGGCTGGCCTGATTTTGCGCAGACCGGGTATGGTAACAGCGGAATGGTTAGCGAAGTTTATCGGTTCACGGGCACCCCCACGCTGTTTACCCGGTCATCCGATGTGCTGACGTCCCTGTGGCTCGGAAACTGCGAGTGGGGTGACCTGGACAACAACGGGTGGCAAGATTTGGTGACCTCGGGCGAGAACGAGAGCAACAAGCGGTCCGTGAATGTGTACACCAACCGCAATGGAACGCTGGGCGTTCAGCCTACGCAAATTCCCGGCTTGCGGATTTCGGGCATGGCCATGGCCGATGCCGACCGTGATGGCGATTTGGATTTGGCGGTTTCCGGTTTGGCCACCAACGGCTACACCAGCGCTGTGTTCCGAAATTTGTCGCCCGTTTCCAATGCACCGCCGGGTGCGCCTAGCGGCTTGAGCGCCCGATTGACCAATGGCAACGAGGTGATTTTCAGTTGGAGTGCGGCCACGGACGACTTCACACCTTCCAGCACGCTGACGTATAACTTGTATGTGGGAGTGGCGAGCAACCCGGTGGCGGTGATGAGTCCCCACGCTGACTTGAGTACGGGGCGGCGGAAGATCGTAACCAAGGGCAATGCACAATATCGGCGCGAATGGACGCTTCGGAATTTGCCGGCCGGCACGCAGCTTGTGTGGGGTGTGCAGGCTGTCGACGGGGCACATGAAGGTGGCGTTTTTGCAGTGGGAACGCCCATTGAAACGGAGGCGTTGCCGGATCTGGTGGTGTCTAGGATTCAGGTGATGAATGTGCCGTTCCAAGCCACGGTGACGGTCAGCAACCGCGGCACGGCGGCCAGTACCGCACCCGTGAAGCTGTCGGGCTGGCTTAACCGATCGACCTCCGCCTCGTGCGGGCAGGCGTCGGACTTGACCAATACGGTGGGCATCCTGGGAATAGGCGAGGCGACCAATGTCGTGTTTGCGAATATCCCGCAGATCACCAATGCGGTGGTCTACACCTTCCGCGCGTATGTCAATTCGGTGTGTAGCCCCTCCATGCTGGAAATCCGGCTGGATAACAATCAGCTTGGACGAGTCTATACGAATCGTGTCTATGAGGCATTTTGGTTCCAGGCCACGGCGTTGACCAACAACGTCTATCTGCGCTGGATCAATCCCACCAACATCGGCATGCAGTCGTCTGAAGTCTTGCTTCACACGTCGGATTCCGCCTATCCGGCGACAACGAATGACGGCAGTGAGCTGTATCGCGGTACAAATCAAGTCTTCCAGCACACCGGGCTGAGTCCGAGCCAACCCAATTATTACACGATTTGGGTAACCCACGACGGCACAAATTGGTTCTCCCCACCGGAATAAAGGAGAAGTCTTAAGGATTCAATTCAAACTGCCGATAGCCACAAGTGCGTACCCATAGATTTTGAGAAGCGCACACAAGATGGAATCACAAACCTACAGTCAAACACTTTCCTGCCGAATCGTTTGCCGACAGCCCGGCTTATTGCCGTATGGGTTCGGTTTTCCGATGGGACCGCAGTACCTGGTGAGAAAAATTGATTCCTCGGAAGGTATTGTGGACTTGGCGCGCCCAATTTTGCCTTCGAAGCCGCCTCCAATGGTCAAGCCAAAGGCGGCCCCGCTCGTTGTGATCAATGAAAACGGGGAACCCGACGATCAGGCGGCCTATGAGGGTCGCTATCCTGAGGAAAGCCTGCGCTTTCGTCGCTTCTACAACCTGGCGCCAGGAAAATTCTGGCATCCCTATTGGACGGCGGTGGATCGAGCTGCGGGATGGGGTGATCCCTTGAGGGCGGATGCGGGATTCATTGATGTGGACCTGCTGAGAAGGGAGCCCTTTCCGGTTGGAAACGACAGCGCCGAGTTGGTCTATTCCGGTCATGCGCTATCGCATTTGCCGGACGAAGGCGTTCGGCACGTGTTGCTGGAGGCGTTTCGGATTTTGAAGCCCGGCGGCTATTTTCGCACGTCGACTCCCGATATCCTGCTGGAATATCGGGCCTATCAAGATCGCGATTGGTCTTACTATTCATGGCGAGATTTTTATTCTCGTCCGGGCAACTTTGAGCATTTGTTCAACAGGCCCTTAAACCAAGCGTCGATTCAGCAGTTGTTTTTGTGGCGATTTGCCAGCCATGTCTCGACTCTGCATGTGAGTTCCACGACCGAGCGGATCGGGGATGAACAGGTGGACGAGTTGTTTTCGACGTTGCCGATGAATGAAGCGCTGAATTATTGCTCCAGTCGGTGCAATCCAGATTTGCAACGGCAGGGCCCCTCCAGCCATATCAGTTGGTGGAGCTATGAAAAAATGAGTCGTGCCCTGTTGGAGGTCGGGTTTCGAGAAGTATTTCGCTCGGGCTATGGTCAAAGCTTCGCTCCACCGCTGCGGAATACAAAGATTTTCGACAAAACCAGGCCGACTGCATCTCTTTACGTTGAAGCTAGAAAGTAGGAACAGCGTGACACTGAAACCCTTATGCTTTGGCCTGACCGGGTGGAGGTGGAGGGGGAGGGATCGCCGAAGGGGGAATTCGGCTTCCCGAATATGGAAAGAGCCCTATTGGGGGAAGATTCAACTTAACATTTTTTCTGCGAACCCGTTATGTCCGATTCGCGTTGTTTGTGTGGAAAAATTTGCCCCTTTTTCGTTTGAAAGGCGTCTTTAGAAGAGCCTGAAATAAAACAGTATAGGAATTTAAATAAATGGCCGATAAGTATTGGACACAGGGATGTGTCGTGTGAGTATAATTCGCAAGGATCGCGTCACGGAGAGCAAAAAATGAAAAATAGTCAGTGGGTTCAAAGTGGGACAGGACGTTGGAGTTTGGGGCTTTTCTTAGCGCTAGTATGTGTAGCGCTTGCCGTATCCTCTCCGGCACTGGCACAAACGGTTAGCCTTTCCTTCTCGCCGAGCACGGTTGTGCGCGGTGAGTCGAGTGTGATGGCGGCGACCGCCGCGAATGGCACCGGACCCTACACCTACACGTATCAGTGGCGGCTAACCGGAACGGGAACGTGGTCGTCCACTTCCTTGAACACGCCAGAGAGGACCAATCGATGGACATCCAGCGTGGATTTCCGCGTTCGCGTGGTGGACAGTCTGAGTGCCACCAGCGCTTGGTCGGAAGCCACGTTGACGGTACTGCAGCCGGTGGCTTCGGTGTCGTTCACGCCGGCCGAGGTCGTGCAGAGTCAGGAGAGCGTGTTGCGCGGAGTTGTGACGAACGGAACGGCTCCCTTCACCTTGACTTACCAATGGCGCGCCAACGCTACAAGCGCTTGGGCGAATGCGCCGTATTCGGATCCAGTGAAAACCAACAAGTGGAAATCCACGGTTGATTTTCGCGTTCGTAGTGTGGATGCCAACAGCGTGACCAGCGATTGGAGCGCTCCCGCCACTCTGACCGTGTTGCCTTCTGCCATTGCCGCTTCGCTTTCATTTACTCCTTCGACCGTCTTGCGCGGCGAGTCCAGCGTTTTGCAATCCGTTGTCACCGATGGAACATCCCCCTTCACCTATACCTATCAATGGCGCTATACGGGAACTGGAGCGTGGAGCTCCACGACATTTGCGGAACCCGCCCGAACCAACGCTTGGACGTCCAGCGTTGATTTTCGCGTTCGGGCGGTCGATAGCTTCAAGTCCACCAGCGCGTGGAGCGAAGCCGCCACGTTGATCGTGGTGCAACCGACGGTGACCGTGGCCTTCTCTCCGGCGACTGTCAACCAGAGCGAGCCCAGCGTTCTCAGCGCCGTGACGACGAACGGAACAGGACCTTATACGTATTCTTATCAATGGCGTTTGCCCGGCGGGGCAACGTGGAGTTCGGCGGCGTTCACCGATCCCGAGAGAACCAACACCTGGAAATCCAGTGTGGAATTTCGTGCGCGTAGCGTAGATGCCAACAGCGTGACGAGTGATTGGAGCGAGGCCGCTTTGTTGACCGTGTTGCCTTCGGCCATTTCGGCTAGCTTGTCGTTCAATCCGAGCAATGTGATTCGTAGCGAAGAAAGCGTTTTGACAGCTTCTGCCACGAACGGAATGGCTCCGTACACGTACACCTATCAATGGCGATATAGCGGAACGGGTACCTGGAGCTCCACGACCTTAACCGATCCCGTCAGGACCAACCGTTGGTCATCCAGTGTCGATTTCCGTGTTCGTGCGGTGGATGCGTTCAGTGCGACCAGCGATTGGGCGGAAGCCACGTTGACGGTTGCTCAACCCGTTGTGACGGTCAGCTTCTCGCCGACGAGTGTGACGCAGGGGCAGTCGAGCGTGGTGAGTGCAACGGTGACGAATGCCATCGGCGAAGCCACGTATCAGTGGCAGAAAAAGGTGGGAACCGTTTGGACGAATGTGGTGGAAACCGATTCCTCCATCACCAACATTTGGCCCGCCACGGTGGATTATCGCGCCCGGAGCGTGGCCAGCGGCGTGACCAGCGAATGGAGCTCGGCCGCCACGTTGACCGTGTTGCCTTCGTCGCTTTCGGCGAGCCTTTCATTTGCGCCGAGCAATGTCCTTCGCGGTGTGGAAAGTGTGTTGACAGCGGTGGCAACCGATGGAACCGCGCCCTATACGTATTCGTATCAATGGCGCTGGACCGGAGTGACCAATTGGACCGCGGCCACGTTCACCACGGCAGAAACCACCTACAAGTGGACATCCAACATCGAATTCCGCGTGCGTGCGGTGGACAGCTTTAGCGCAACCAGCGAATGGAGCAGTGTGGCAGCGTTGACGGTGGTTCAGCCGGTTGTGACGGTGGGATTCACCCCGACGACCGTGACGCAGAGCCAGTCGAGCGTGGTCAGCGCGAGCGTGACCAATGCAATCGGCGCGGTGACCTATCAGTGGCAGAAAAAGGTGGGCGCGTCGTGGACGAGTGTGACGGAAACCAACTCATCGATCACCGATGTGTGGCCCTCCACGGTGGAATATCGCGTTCGTAGCGTGGATGAAAATGGAACAATGAGTGATTGGGCTTCAGCCACACTGATTGTGTTGCCCTCCGCGATTTCGGCGAGCTTGTCCTTCACACCGAGCACGGTGCTAAATGGCGAACAGAGCGTTTTGGCGGCTGTTCCCACCAATGGAACGGCGCCCTATAGTTATTCTTATCAGTGGCGTTGGGGTAGCACGGGCACGTGGACTTCGACAACCCTGAATACGCCGGAACGAACCAACCGCTGGACATCCAGCGTGGACTTCCGTGTTCGCGTGGTGGACACCTTTAATTCGACAAGCGCCTGGGCAGAAGCTTCCCTGACCGTGTTGCAGCCTGCGGTGACGGTGGCGTTCAGTCCTTCCGTGGTGACGCAGAGTCAGGTCAGCGTGCTGACGGCAACCTCGACGAATGTGCTTGGGTCGCCCACCTTCCAATGGCAGTACAAGGCGGGTAGTATTTGGACCAGCATCACCAATGTCGAAGACACGATTACCAAGGTGTGGCCGTCCACGATTGAATATCGTGCCCGCAGCCTGGATACAAACGGGTTGCTCAGCGCGTGGAGCGATTCGGCTACGTTGACGGTGATGGGGTCGGAAATTGCGGCAACACTTTCGTTCGACCCGACCAATGTGGTTCGTGGTGTGAATAGCGTGATGACGGCTGTTCCGACAAATGGAACAGCTCCCTATACCTATGCCTACCAATGGCGCTGGAGTGGCATCACCGGTGAGTGGGCATCGGCATCCTATACGACACCCATTGTGACGAATGCGTGGGCTTCGAACGTGGATTATCGCGTACAAGTCGTCGATAGTTTCAATTCGACCAGTGCTTGGAGCGCGGCGGCCACGCTACAGATTCGTCAGCCCGAAGTGAGTTTGACTTTCTCGCCTTCCGTGGTGACGCAGAGCCATTCGAGCGTGTTGAGTGCGACCGTCACCAATGCGACCGCCCCCGTGACCTACCAGTGGCAACGGCTGATGGATGGAAATTGGGTGAACATGGCCGGGACGGATTCCGCCATCACCAATGTATGGGCCACGGATGTGGATTATCGTGCGCGAAGCATCGATGCCAACAGCGTGACCAGTCCTTGGAGTGGAACCGCCACCCTGACGGTGTTGCCGTCGGCGATTGCGATGAGCCTGTCGTTCTCTCCGACCAACGTGTTGCGAGGGTTCGAGTCCGTGCTGACGTCTGTGGCTTCGAATGGATATGGAAGCTACACGTATTACCATCAGTGGCGCTATTCTCCTGCGGGCGAGTGGTCCGCCAAGAGCACCATTCCTGCCGTGTTCACCAATCGGTGGGATGGAAGCGTGGATTATCGTGTGCAAGCGGTCGACACCTTCAACTCGACCAGCGCCTGGGCTTTGGCCTCCTTGTCCGTGGTGCAGCCGGTGCTGACGGTGGGATTCACACCTTCCGTGGTGACGCAGAGTCAAGTGAGCGTATTGAGTGTCAGCGCTTCCAATGTGACCGGTGCTGTCACGTATGAGTGGAGCAAGAAAGTGGGTAGCGTCTGGACGAGCGTGACCAATACGGAAAGCTCGATCACGAATGTCTGGCCTTCCACGGTGGATTATCGCGTTCGTAGCGTGGATGAAAATGCCGTGACCAGCGA
Source organism: uncultured Verrucomicrobiota bacterium (assembly GCA_964647595.1). GTDB lineage: Bacteria > Verrucomicrobiota > Kiritimatiellia > CAIQIC01 > Lenti-01 > Lenti-01. The sequence continues at coordinate 19,523 of CAZYGH010000016.1, read as the reverse complement.
TTGGGCCACCGCCACTCTGACCGTCATGCCCTCCGCCATTGCAGCGGGGTTGAGTTTCTCCCCGACGAGCGTGGTTCGCGGCGTGGAGAGTGCCTTGACGACGGTACCGACCAATGGTACGGCACCCTATACCTATTCCTATCAGTGGCGTTGGACGGATGGATCAACCAATTGGTTGCCTCACAGTTCGACCTCGCCGGTGACCACGTATGCATGGTCGTCGAATGTCGACTTCCGCGTGCGGGTGGTGGACAGCTTCAAGTCCACGAGCTCGTGGACCATGGCCACCCTGACCGTGTTGCAACCCGAAGTGACCGTGGCCTTCTCTCCCTCGACGGTGACCCAGAGCGTGTCCAGCGTTCTGGCCGCCACTGTGACGAATACGACCGGCTCGCTGACCTACCAATGGCAGAAGAAGGTGGGTGCAGTTTGGACGAACGTGACCGATACGGGTGCGGCGATCACCAATGTGTGGGGTTCCACCATTGAGTACCGTGCGCGGACGATCGATTCCAACAACGTGACCAGTGAGTGGAGCACGGCGGCTACGCTGACCGTGATGCCCTCGATCATCTCTGCGTACGTCTCCTTCTCCCCGGCCAGTATGTGGCGCGGATCCAATTCCGTGATGACGACCGTGGTCAGCAACGGGACGGCTCCTTTCCGGTACATCTATGAATCGAAGTTGACTGGAGACGTGAGTTGGGCTTCATCCAGCTATTCGAATGCGGTTGTAACCAATCTGTGGCAATCCAGTACGGATTATCGCGTGAAGGTAATTGACAGCTTCAATTCAACCAGCGCGTGGAGTTCTGTGGGGACCGTGACGGTCATTCAGCCTCAGGTGATTGCCTCGTTCTCGCCTGCGACAGTGACTCAGCGCATATCGAGCGTGGTTAGCGCTGCCGTGTCATTTGCGAGCCTGCCTGTTGCCTACGAGTGGCAACGGCTTGTGAACGGCGTTTGGACGAATCAGCCCGACACAACATCGGCCATCACGAACACGTGGCCGTCCGATGTGGACTATCGTGCGCGGACTATTGACGCCAACAATGTGACCAGCGAATGGAGCTCGGCGGCCACGCTGACGGTTTTGCCCTCTGCAATTGCTGTGCAGTTGGCCTTTGCGCCGACCAATGTGTTGCGCGGATTGGATTCTGTACTGACGGCCGTCGCCACCAATGGCTACGGAACCTATACATACTTCCAGCAGTGGCGGTATTCGCCCAGCGGGGAATGGTCTGCGAGGAGCGAGATCGATCCAATCGTGACCAATCGGTGGGATGCCAGCGTGGATTATCGTGTGCAGGCGGTGGATAGCTTCAATTCCACCAGCGCATGGGCGCTGGCGTCGTTGACGGTGGTGCAACCTGTGCTGACCGTTGGATTCAATCCGTCGACCGTGACGCAGAGTGTGGCGAGCGTGTTGAGCGTGAGCGCGAGCAACGTGACGGGTGCTGTGACCTACGAGTGGCAAAAGAAGGTGGGTAGCGTCTGGACGAGTGTGACCAATACGGCAAGTGCCATCACCAACGTCTGGCCTGAGACGATCGAATACCGCGTTCGTAGCACCGATGATAATAGTGTGACGAGTGATTGGGCTTCGGCCACGCTGACGGTGTTGCCTTCGGCGATTGCGGCAGGCCTGAGTTTCTCTCCGACCAATGTGATTCGCGGCGTGGAGAGCACCATGACGGCTGTTCCGACGAACGGGACGGCTCCCTATGCGTATGCCTACCAGTGGCGCTGGAGCGATGGGGCAACCAATTGGATGTCGTCGAGCGCCACGTCTCCCGTGACCACCTACGCTTGGGCATCTAATGTCGACTTCCGTGTGCGGGTGGTGGATAGCTTCCAATCCACAAGCGCATGGACGATGGCCACCCTGACCGTGTTGCAACCCGAAGTGACCGTGGCCTTCTCTCCCTCGACGGTGACCCAGAGCGTTTCAAGCGTTCTGGCCGCAGCTGTGACGAATGCAACGGGTCCGTTGACCTATCAATGGCAGAAGAAGGTTGGCGCTACGTGGACCAACGTGGCCGACACCGGCGCGGCCATCACCAACGTGTGGGGCTCCACCATTGAGTACCGCGCCCGGACGATCGATGCCAACAGCGTGACGAGCGAGTGGAGTTCGGCCGCGACCTTGACGGTCATGCCCTCGATCATCTCCGCCAGCGTGTCCTTCTCGCCGACCAATGTTTGGAACGGTTCCAATTCCGTGCTGACGGCTGTGGTCAGCAATGGCACGGCCCCGTATAGCTACAGCTACGAGTGGAAGCGCACCGGGGATGTGGAGTGGTCTTCTTCAGATTATTCCGATGCCGTCGTGACCAACGTCTGGGCGGAAAGCGTGAACTATCGAGTGAAGGTGGTGGATAGTTTCAATTCCACCAGTGCGTGGAGCTCGGCGGCAACTCTGGGAGTGGTGCAACCTCTCGTCACCGCTTCGTTCTCGCCCTCGACCGTGACTCAACGCATGTCGAGCGTGGTCAGCGCCAGCGTGCAGTATGCGTCTGGAACCGTCGCCTATGAATGGCAGCGCCTAGTGGATGGCGTGTGGACGAATCAGCCGGATACCACCTCGGCGATTACCAATATCTGGCCGTTTGATGTGGATTACCGTGCGCGGACGATTGACGCCAACAGCGTGACCAGTGAGTGGAGCGCGGCGGCCACGCTGACGGTGATGGCGTCGGAAATTTCGGTGTCCGTGGCCTTCTCGCCAACCAATGTGTTGCGCGGGTCGAATTCCGTGCTGACGGCCGTTGCCACCAATGGTTACGGAACGTACACCTACTTCCAGCAGTGGCGATATTCGCCTGGCGGGGAATGGTCTGCCCGCAGCGAGACAGACCCCGTCATTACGAATCAGTGGGATGGTAGCGTGGACTATCGTGTGCAGGCGGTGGACAGCTTCAACTCCACAAGTGCTTGGGTGCAGGCGACCTTGACGGTGGTACAACCCGTCGTGACGGTGGCGTTCACGCCTTCGACCGTGACGCAGAGCGTATCCAGCGTGTTGAGCGCCAGTGCGTCCAATGTCTCCGGTTCGGTGACGTGGCAGTGGCAGAAGAAGGAAGGTAGTGTCTGGACGAATGTGGCCAGCTCGGCTTCCGCCATTACCAATGTGTGGGGTGCCACGGTGGAATATCGCGCACGGAGTGTGGATGCCAACAACGTGACCAGCGAATGGGCAACGGCGACCTTGACGGTCTTGCCTTCCGCGATCTCGGCCAGCTTGTCGTTCACGTCAAACGTCGTGATACGTGGTGTGAATAGCGTGATGGCGGCCGTGCCGACCAACGGTACAGCGCCCTATAGCTACGTGTATGAGTGGCGTCCCTTGAGCGGTGGAGCTTGGACATTGTCGGCCTATACCAATCCTGTCGTGACCAATGCCTGGACCGAAAGTGTGGAATTCCGCGTGAAGGCAATCGACAGCTTCAGTTCCACCAGCGCGTTGGCAACCGCCAGCTTGACGGTGTTGCAACCGGCCGTGACCGTGGCCTTCGCACCTTCGACGGTGACCCAGAGCATTGCCAGCGTGCTATCTGCTACCGTGACGAATGCCACGGCCCCCGTTTCCTATCAGTGGCAGACGAGAGTCGGAGGCGTTTGGACGAATTCGGCAGGATCGGGTGCCGCCATCACCAATGTGTGGGCTGCGGATGTGGATTACCGCGCCCGTAGCATCGACGCCAACAGCGTGACGAGCGAGTGGAGTTCGTCGGCAACCCTGACGGTGATGCCTTCGATCATTTCTGCCAGCGTGTCGATTGCCCCGACCAACATCATCCGCGGCTCGAATGCCGTGGTGACGGCGGTGGCCACGAACGGAACAGCCCCGTATCGGTACTATCACCAGTGGCGTTATGTCGGCGATGTGGATTGGTCGGAAGAGACCGAAGAGCAAGCTGTGGTGACCAATCGGTTTGACTTCAACGTGGACTATCGGGTCCGCGTGGCCGATAGCTTCAACTCCACCAGCGCGTGGGCAGTTGCATCTCTGACGGTCCGCCAACCCCTCGTGACGGCCTCGTTCTCGCCCTCCGTGGTGACCCAGAGCCGTTCCAGTGTGGTGAGTGCCGTGGTGACGAATGCCACCGCGCCCATCACCTATGAGTGGCAGATGCTCTCCGGTGCCGAGTGGACCAATGTGGCGGGTTCTGCGTCCTCGATCTCCAACGTGTGGGCGAGTGATGTGGATTACCGCGTACGGTCCATCGACGCCAACAGCGTGACCAGCGAGTGGAGCTCCTCCGCCACGCTGACGGTGTTGCCGTCCGCCATCGCGATGAGCCTGACGTTCTCCCCGACCAATGTGCGGAGTGGCTCGAATGCCGTGCTGACGGCCGTCGCTTCGAATGGAACACCTCCGTATGTGTACTATCACCAATGGCGCTATGCCCCCGCAGGCGAGTGGTCGGTGAAGGATGTGATTGAGCCGATCATCACGAATCAGTGGAATGCCAGCGTGGACTATCGCGTGCAGGTGGTGGACAGCTTCAATTCCACGAGCGCCTGGATGTCGGCTTCGCTGACGGTGGTGCAACCGGCGGTGACTGTGACGTTCACGCCTTCGACGGTGACGCAGAGCGTAGCAAGCGTGTTGAGCGCGGTTGTCACGAATGCCTCTGGTGCCGTGACGTGGCAGTGGCAGAAGAAGGTGGGAAGCGTCTGGACGGATGTGACCAATGCCGTGCCTGTGTTCACGAACGTGTGGCCCGCCTCGGTGGAATACCGTGCGCGCACCATCGATGCCAACAGCGTGACGAGCGACTGGAGCACATCCAAGACCCTGACTGTTATGCCCTCCATCGTGTCGGCCACCTTGACCGTGGCTCCCACCAACATCATTCGCGGCTCGAATGCCGTGCTGACGGCGGTTGCAACGAATGGAACGGCTCCTTACAGCTACGTCTACGAATGGAAGTTGACCCAATCGGTGACATGGGCGACCGCGAGCTTCACCAATCCGATTGTGACCAATAGGTGGGAATCCAGCACAGACTTCCGCGTGAAGGTCATCGATGCCTTCAGCTCCACCAGCGCGTGGAGTACGGTGCGGACCTTGGTGGTGCAGCAGCCTCTCGTGACCTTGACGCCGACCAGCAACAGCGTGGTGCAGAGCCGCGCGAACGTCGTGACGGCAAACGTAGCCAATGCCACTCTCCCTGTGAGCTATCTGTGGCAGAAGAACGATGGCTCGGGCTGGACGGACCTGACCAACACGGCCGCAACAGTCTCGAACACGTGGCCTTCGTCGCTCAGCTTCCGGGCCCGGAGCGTGGATGCCAACAGCGTGACCAGCGAATGGAGCTCTACGTCCATCCTTACGGTGACGGCTTCCGCCATCGCCTCGACGCTGAGCTTCAGCCCGACCACGGTTTATCGTGGATCGAATGCCACGCTGACGGCGGTGGCCACGAATGGATACGGTGCCTATACCTACATGTATGAGTACAGCCCGACCGGCACACCGAGCTGGGTGGTGGCGACGAATACCGGGGCTACGATCACCCAGAAGTGGGACACCAACGTCGTCTACCGCGTCCGAGTGGTGGACAGCTTCAATGCCACCAGCGCCTGGAGCAGTGCCTCGACCCTGACGGTGGTGCAGGCGACAGTGGCTCTGACCTTCACACCCACTCAGGTGGTGAATGGTGTACGAAGCGTCTTGCGGGCAACGGTGACCAATAATGCAGGTCCTTGCACCTATATCTACGAGACCCGGGAGAAGGGCACCACGAATTGGTTTGCCTCGCCTCTCACCAACGCCGTCACGACCAATGAGTGGCTGACGAGCTCGGACTATCGCGTGTGTGCTGTGGTAGACAATCACTACACGACCCAATGGAGTACGGTGGCCACCCTGACGGTTGTGGCACCGACCCTGCGGATCACGCTGGCCTTGAGCACCAACGAGGTGACTTTCGGATCGCCGATCGTCATGACATCGACCCCCACCAATGGAACGGGCCCGTACACATACGAATACCAGAGCAAGAATATCACGATGCCGGGTCAGGCTTGGGTGGATGCTCCGTGGACAACGGCCGTAGTGACCAATACGTTCAATAACCACGTGTTGATTCGCGCTCGGGTGCGGGATGGTGCCACCACCAACCTGAGCTATTGGAGCGAAGATAAGGTGTTGCTCGTGTGGCCGGCCTCGGATGCCATTCAGGATGAAGAGTCGCTCTCGATTCTGTTCATGACGGTGGAACCCGGTGCCGCGCCTGCAAGTGCTTCGAGGGCTCCCGCTTCGAGCGCGGCAAGCAGCGACCTCGTCAGTCTCTACTGGCTTGGCGTCACCGAGAAGGAATACTCGATCTACTACGCAGCGTCCCTCACGGGAACGTGGACCGAGTGGCCGGTGCGCTTCAAGACGGATGCCGATGGCATCGGCATCGGGACCTTGCCGCTGAACACCAACGCCGGATTCTTCCGGATTCGCGAATATAGTCCATAACCATCCCCTTGCGAGATGCACAAAAGGCGGGCTGAAAAGCCCGCCTTTTTCGTTTTTGTGGTGTTTGGGAGGTTGGCCAATTCAAAGAAAAGAGTCTGATCGGAGTTAAGATTCTTTGGAAATTGCCGATGTATCAGTATATACTGAGAGACAAAGAGAGCACCTATGGACGGAATCAAGGCAACGGTGACGGGGCGCGAAAGCATGGCCGGGGTGGCATGGTTTGCTTTTGTGTGTGCTTTTCTTTCGCTAGGATGGGTTTCTGCCCTGGCTTCAACCGATGCTCCAGCTCTTGCTTTTCGCGTGATTCAGGGCGAAGTTCAGGTGGGAACAGAATCTTCTGCTCCGTATTATCTCCAGTGGTGTACGCCCATGGGGAACTGGTCCAACTGGAACGAAAATGCGCGGATAGATGCGGAGATTCCTTCGGTGTGGTTTCGCGGCGTTTTTGAGGATCAAGAAGCCGAAGATCCCATGCAATGGAGCCCCCCGACCGATGTGTCATTTTATTCTGCCGATTCTGCCGAATCGGTGTCCGATGGCGTGATGTGGTCTTCCGTGGGCGTGTTGGATGATCAGGGAATACTTTTTGGAGTTCCGCCCGCCGATCCGATGTCGTTGGCAAAGGCTCCCGTCTTGGTGAATGCCGATGCTCCCAGAAACAATCAGGCGGTGGCCACTCCCGATCCGGGGCGAGCCAAAATATATTGGCGTAACCAAACGTCCAACCGTGCGGCGGTGTGGCACTTGAGCGACAGCGGCGCACGGAAAGGGACGGTTTCGGTGTACGATGTGAATTTGGCCACAGGCTGGACCATTGCAGGGGCCGGCGATGTGGATCGGGATGGAGTGCTGGACATCGTTTGGCATAACACAAACACGGGGTTGGCCAGTGTGTGGTTCTTGGATCCGGATGGAGAGCGCTCAAGTTCTCAGAGCATTTCGACCAATGCCTTGGCTTCTACCTGGCGTGTGGATGCGGTGGTCGATGTGGATGTGGATGGGACGGTGGATTTGGTATGGAGAAACCTGACTTCGAATCGGGTTGTGGTCTGGTTCCTGAATAGCGATGGCACCCGTCGGGCTTTCCAAGCGGTTTACGACATCAATCTAGCCGTGGATTGGGAAATCGCGGGGATGGACGATATCGATGGCAACAATGTTCCCGATATCGTGTGGCGAAACCAGTCATCGAACCGAGCCTATGTATGGTTCTTGAATGCCGATGGAACCCGCAAGGGAAATGCTCCGGTATATGATCTCAATTTGCCCAGTGGTTGGGTGATCAAAGGTGTGGCCGACATCGATGGCGATGGTCCGGCCGACATTGTCTGGTTCAATACGGGAACGCGACGCACCTATATCTGGTTCCTAAATGCCGATGGAAGCCGCAAGAGCCACGGTGCGGTGTACGATCTTAATTTGTCATCCGGTTGGACGATTGCAGGCGTACAGGACGTGGACGCCGACAATACCCCGGACATCGTTTGGTTCAACACGGGGACACGAAAGGCCCATGTGTGGTTCTTGAATTCCGATGGAACGCGCAAGGGACAAGCCGCCGTCTATGATGTCGGTCTGGCTTCAAGTTGGGGCATCGACGACGTGAAAAACTGATGTTTTTGCCTATGGGTGCCTTTTCAGATGTGTTGTAGCCGACCGAGATGATGCCGGCGTCTGTTGGTCCCTCCAAAGGCGAAAAAATCTGTTCTCGCCAAGGACGCCAAGATCGCCAAGAAGCGTATCTCCAACTCTTCCGCGCTGTGAATCTCTGTGAGAAAAAATCTCCTCTCACGGAGGTCTTTCCTCCAGAGGCGAAAACAATCTGTTTTGAGGTTTTCTGGAGGGTCGGGCTCCGTCCCGACCGGTTTGGCCGGAGTTTTTTAACAGGATCTGCTCTTAAGAAACATGGCGCATGGGAGGCGTTTGATGTCCCATGCGTTTATTCTTGATCCAATTTCTTGCCCTTGGGCCATTTGGTGGCATACCATCTGCTTGTCGTTGTCAGGGAACGGAGTTTCCCCAAACCAACGAACAAGCCATGGACAAGGATAGCGAAATGGAAAAAGCGGATTCCCTCGTCGGGGGAGGAGGGCCACGTGAGGCCAATGCGGCAACTTTGGAGAAACTAAGGTCGGCGAAGCTTCTGGTGTTTGATTTTGATGGGGTATTTACGGACAACCTTGTCTATGTGAGCTCCGATGGACAGGAATGGGTTTGTTGTAGCCGTTCCGACAGTTTGGGGCTGGCTATGCTGAGGGGAAAGCCGATTCAACTCGTTGTGCTTTCGACAGAAACAAATGTCGTGGTGGCCAAACGGTGCGAAAAACTTCGGCTGGAGTGTGTTTCGGGATGTGCAGACAAATGGCGGGCCTTGCAGGGGTTGATGGCTCAGCGGGGAATTGAGGCCGATGCCGTGGCCTTTATGGGGAACGACGTGAACGATTTGGAGTGCATGATACAGGTCGGGGTCGCGATCGCGCCTGCTGATTCGCATCCTGCAATTTTACAGATGGCGGATGTGGTGACGCCGCAGCGGGGAGGGAGGGGTGCGATCCGTCAGGTGGCGGAATGGATTCTGGAAGTGGGCGACGATGTAAAAAAGAAAATGGAGAAATAAGCCATGAGCAAAGCGTTTGATTTCTACAAAGAAGACCGTGTGCAGGAAAAGCCGTTTCCCATTCCGCGCCACGTGTATGTGATTGCCGAACTGGGCATCAACCACAATGGCGATCTGGAGCTGGCCAAAAAGCTGATCCAATTGGCGCACAAAAACGGGTGCGATGCCGTGAAGTTCCAGAAGCGGACCATCGACATTGTCTACACGGCTGAAGAATTGGCCAAATATCGCGAAAGTCCTTTTGGAACCACACAGCGCGAGCAAAAGGAAGGGCTGGAGTTCGGTAAAGAGGAATACGACGAGATTGACCGAACGTGCAAAGAGCTGGGCATCGATTGGTTTGCGTCGGCATGGGATTTCGAGAGCCTGAAGTTTTTGGAGCCCTACGACTGCCCGTTCAATAAGGTGGCCTCGGCCATGACGACCTATACGCCTTTTGTTGAAGCGGTGGCGGCCCAAGGCAAGCCCACCTTCCTTTCCACCGGCATGTGCACGGATGCGGAGCTGGATGCGGCCGTGGCCATCTTCAAGGCCCACCAATGCCCGTTTGTGTTGATGCACACGGTGTCGGAGTATCCTGCCCCTATGGAAATCCTGAACTTGCAGGTCCTTCACCGCTTGCGCGAGAAGTATGGCGTACCGGTGGGATATAGCGGGCATGAGCCCAACGTGACGCCGTCGCTCATCGCGGCGACGTGCGGGGCCGTGGCCATCGAGCGTCATATCACCATGGACCGCGCGATGTATGGGTCGGATCAAGCCGCCTCCCTCGGCCCGCAGGGTTGGGCGCAGCTCATGCCGCTCCTGCGCATGTTGCCGCGCGTGATGGGGAATGGCGTTCGCACCATCACGGAAACCGAAAAAAAGGTGGCCAAAAAGCTCCGCTATTTCGAATCCCGTCCCTAGGCATGCCTCGCCCCGTCCATGTGTTTCATCTGGCGTCCTTCTCCGGCAATACCGGAGATGGAGCCATGCATGATGGGGCCTATCGAACGCGGGCGGAGGATTTTTCATTCCCCTTGAGCTATACCCGATCCGAGATTCGGGAGTTTATCCAGTGGGGAATGCGACGATTCGATGATGCGTTTGTGGCTGAGGTGAATCGGCACGATGCGTTGTTTGTGGGGGGCGTCAGTTTGTTTCAGCTTTGGCGGACGGACAGCTTGTCCGGAACCTACTTCGATTTGCCGCCCGAGGCGTTTTCGCGCATACGCTGCCCCATCGTGTTGTATGGCGTGGGATGCGACGCCACCCGTGGAATTTGTCCGGAGACGGTTAACCGAGTGCGTCGCTGGATGGATCGGGCGATGGAGACGGACCGGGTGGTGCTGACTTTGCGCAACGATGGGTCAAAAGCGTTGTTGGAACAGGCGTTAGGTTCGGCCTACACGGACAGAATGAACACCCTTCCAGATGGCGCTCTGTTTGCGGAGCCGTCTGTTGTGGATGGGACGCTGGGGTGGGGCGACGCTCCCTATGTGGTGATTCAATTGGCGGGCGACATGCCCGACGTTCGCTATGGAAAGCGCCCGGAAGTTTTTGTTGCGGCCGTGGCGGCAGAAATCGAGCGGCTGATGGCCGATCACCCGGAGCATCGATGTCTGTTGCTTCCCAATGTGTATTCCGATCTGAAGCTAGCCGCCCAGTGTGTGGAAGCGCTGGGAGATCGGTTGCGCCGCACTCGCGTGGCCGTGGGGCCTTGCGAGACCGGGCCGGAGAGTTGGAAATTTGTGTATGGCCTGCTTCGAAAAGCGCAGGCCGTTCTGGCCATGCGATTTCATGCCAACGTGGTATCCGTGGGCCAGGGCGTTCCCGTCTCAGGACTTTCTTCTCATCATAAAGTTCAGGGGTTCTATCGCGAGATGGGGCTGGAGGATCGATGCATCTCGCTGGTGCCAGAGAAGTTGATGGAGGCTGTATCGGCTTCCTTCCGCCAGTTGAATTCGGATCTGGAACCTTCCACTTCGGCCCTCGTGCGCGAACGCCAACGCCAGGTTCGAAACGCAGAACGGAAAAAGTTAAAAATCGTCCACAGCAACCTGTGTGAATGGCTTACCAAGCGATTGTGAGGAGTGGAACGTGATCCAGAACAGCTCCATCATTGATTCCTGCCTACGCTTGCTGGAAACGGGCGAGTACTTTGTTCACAAGGATATCGTGGCGAATCCAGAGCAGGACTATTGGAGCCATAAGCCAGATCCCGACGGCATCATTCGCGACATTGAGCGCGAGCGGGCCGTGCGGATGGAAGATGTTCGATATATTGCTGAGTTTTTGAATGCCTTGCCCAAGGGACGTCTCTTGGATGTGGGATGCGGGCTCGGCGAATTGCTCGAACAGATCGATGGTGGCCATGAAACACATGGTCTGGATTCTTCGCCAAAATCAGTGGAGGTGTGTCGGGCGCGGACTCGTGCCATTCTTCGGCAATGCAATCTGGAAGAGGCCGCCTATCCCGACGGTCATTTCGATGCCGTGGTGGCTCATCATGTGATCGAACATGTGGAAGACCCTATTCCCTTCGTGGGCGAGGTGCGGCGGATTCTGAAACCGGGCGGACACTTTGTTGTCGGAACGCCCGATTTTTCATGCGCGGCGGCTCGCCGTTTTGGCGATCGCTTTCGGCTGCTTCATGATCCCACGCACGTGAGCCTGTTCACGGAAGATTCGTTGTTACGCCTGTTGCGCGACCATGGATTTGTTGTGGAAAAAGTGGAAAAACCCTATTTTGATACGCGGTTTGCGACCGAGGAGAGCTGTCGCCGGATGCTGTCTGGCGAAGGCAATGTGTCGCCCGCCTTTTATGGCTCATTCATGACGATCTTTGCAAGGAAGGCAACCGATGAAGTGTGATGTCCTCGTACTGGCTCGGGGAGGTTCGAAAGGAATTCCCGGCAAAAACATAGTGGATTTGCAGGGGAAACCTTTGCTGGCGTGGACCCTCGAACGAGCGAAAGGTGCCGCGTGCGTTCGCGATGTGATCGTGTCGACCGACAGCGAAGAAATTGCATCCGTGGCTCTCCGCTACGGGGCGCTTGTGCCCGCGCTTCGTCCCGCAGACATTTCTGGCGATCGCGCTTCCTCCGAGAGTGCCTTGCAACACGCCTTGTTGCACTTGTGTCGCAAGCCTCTTGCCGACGCATTTCTGTTTCCTCAAGTGACTTCCCCCATTCGGGGCGACAACTTGTTTGATTTGGCCTTTGCCCATTTTGTCGATGGACACTACGACTCCCTGTTTTCCTCCACGCGCATACACAATTTCATTTGGAGGGGAGGGGACGTTCCCGTTCCGATGTATGACCCCTTGCACCGTCCCATGCGGCAACAACTGAAACCCTATGAAATTTTTTATCGCGAAAACGGAAATTTTTATTTCTGCCGCACGCAGGGTTTTTTAGAGGCGGGCTGTCGTTTGTTTGGAAAGATTGGCATGTTTGAAACGGGCGAGGATGAGGCCTTGGAGATTGATGAGCCCTGCGACTTGGATCGGGTTCGCTCCACCCTGGCTTCCGGCTCGCTTCCGTCTTGAAGGGAAACACCATGAAACGAATCAGCGATTTTGATCGGTCTCACCCGAAGGGAATCGACGAGCATTTCCACATTCTGGATACGTCTGCCGTGGGGCGCGTGTTGTATTGGAATCAGTTTTTGGGGCTGGTTCGAACGCTTCCTGGTGCCATCGTGGAATGCGGTGTGGGTAGAGGTCGCTCCCTTGTGATTTTGGCGGCACTGAATACGATGCTCTCGGCAGAAGAAGGCGGGCAGCGGGAGGTTTGGGGCTTTGATAGTTTTGCGGGATTTGATGAGCCCGATCCGCAGGATGATTCAGCGCGCAAACCCCAAAAGGGAGAGTGGGCGCGTTCGCCTTCGGGAACCTATGCCTATACGCCCGAATTCATTCGGGAAGTGCTGGGCGAGGCCCGAGTGGATCTTTCGCGCGTGAACTTAGTGCCCGGTTTCTTGGAGGACACCTTGCCTCACTATGCGGGCGGGCCTATTGCGTTGTTGAACATCGATTGTGATCTCTATAAGCCCTACAAGAACGCCCTGGACTATCTGTATGAGCGCGTCGTGCCCGGTGGCGTCATCGTCTTTGATGATTTTAAGATCGAAGAAAATCCGAAGGAAAACTTTCCCGGCGGTCGCAAAGCCGTCTATGAGTTTTTCGGAGATCGGATTCGAGATTTCAAGGAAAGTCTCAAGGGGAATCCCTATTTCGTGAAGCCGCTGACGTAGGGCTTGAAAGAAAAAGAATATTTGCCACAGAGAACGCAAAGGAACACAGAGAACAGTCACCTGTTTTCCTGTTAACCTTCATGCTTTCATGAGTTCAAATTTGTTGGGCTGCAGATTTTCTGCGCGTGTACTCTTCTCTTAGCTTGTGCCGTGCCAGCGGGATTGGAGAGCGGAGATGAAGGTGTCGTCATCCATGGTGAGAATTTCGGCGAGGCGGGAATCGGTTTCAACGTGAGCCAGCGTGTACAATTTTCGTGCGAGGCGCAGATTACGCAACAGATCGTGGTGGGCCAGCTTGGCGGGCATTAACGGGTTCAATTCGACATATCCCTGGTGGTGGGCGCTACTGCCCAGATAGAAGTCGCAATTGAATGCCTTGATGCGAGAGGGTGCGAAGGGGAGCAGATCCATGACGATGCGCTGGGCAGAGAGGGGAAAGCCCATGAACACGTGCGACGTATAGGAAGCATTGATGCGTGCGAGAGGCTTTCCACAAGCGGCATTCAGCAGGTTGCAGACATGGATATGATTGTGGACGACGGCCGCTTTCAAATCGCCCGTCACGAGCGCATGTCCAATTTCGTGGCTGCGCAGTCTGGCGAGCGCATAGGTGTAATAGGACACGGTTGTTTTGGTGCCGCGCTTCGATGCCGCCGTTATTCCGCCCGACGGATTGGCCATATTCATCCGTACCACGACGTCAAATGAATCAATTTCTTTGCCTTGTTCGAGGCCCACGTCGGCTCCGCCAACGAGGGCCACCGACTTGCCCCGAACCAATTCATCGAAGGAGGAAGTGAATTGAGAGGGAATGGCACGCCGAATGGCCGGATCGTTCCAAATGGAGAAAGCCGATTTGGATTGGCCGATCACAAAGCGAAAGGTGGCCAAATCCCAAAGCAATTCCGCTTTGCGCTGGGAGTTTGTTGTGGTTCCGACTTCTTCTGCGATGATTCGTTCGATTTCGGCGAAATGTCCCAGTTCTAGTAAGGCTCCCAATAAATGAACGCGTTGCCGGATGAATGGATAAGTGGTGGCCGCTTCGATTTGAGCCGCGATCGCTTTGAACCGATAGGCGAGAGGGTAGTGACCTTGGACATAGTGGTGAAAGAATAGGCTGAGCCACCATTCTGCCGGCGGAGGTGAATCGGTTTGGACCAAGCCCGTCAGTCGATTATCGATTTCCTGCACAGGGATATTTTTGGACCATTGTTCGAGTTCATGGCGGAGTCGGCACCATTTGTCAGCATCGAAGGAAGGAAGGCGGCGTTTGGCCATCTGGATGGCGAGGTCGTCAATTTCATCGTGCTGGCCGATGAAACCGCAACTCGCCATTATTCTGCTGAACGCAAGGGTGTCATCATACTGAATATCCCAGACTTGCCGCCAGCGTTGTATCGACTCCTTCCAGTCCTGAGTGGTAAAGCTGAGTTGGGCTTTTTCCTTCAGAAGAAGGGGCGAATGGGGATGGCGGGCAAGGCCATCTTCCAGCGTCTGGGCTGCACGGGGAAAGTTCAGGATTTTGCCGCAGGCATAGGCGAGGCGGGCATATGGATAGGCTGTTGCGCCCTTTTCCGCCGCAATGGTTTTGGCAAATAACTCAATGGCTTCGTCCCACTTCTCCTGCGAGAGAAACACTTCCGCTGCCTGAAGCAACAGTCTGGAATCGTCGGGATAGCGTGCCAAACCTTGCTGGGCAATGGATTGACCCTGCTTGAAATTTCCGGTTTTCCGATATGCAAGAACAAATCGTGCGTACCCGCTGGGGGGAAAGGGATCCGAACTTTCCCTGAAGGCTCGTTCAAAGAGTTCGATGGCCACGGGCCAGTTTTCGGACAGCATGGCCAGTTCGGCGCGCGTGGAGAGGGTCGCCGCCTCCCCGTAGGATGCCGTGGCAATGTGAGACACCCGGACCGCTTCGGCGTGGTTGCCTTCTCGTGCATGGCGCAGGGCAAGGTGGGACATGGCTTCCAGCGAGAGAACGATTTTGGATGAGGGAACATTGAGGGAGACCAGTTGGGTCAGGATGGAGTCGACGTACATGCTGGCAATCACCACGCGATCAAATTCCATCCCGGAGATTTGTCCGGGCGAGAAAATCGGCAGGCCGTGCAACGTTTCGCCTTGTTTTTTCTTGTCATTATCGACAAAACCCAAAATCCGGACATGAGGATTCTTCGCCAGATAAGCCAGTTCCTTGAGGGCGGACTGTCCTGTGCCAAAAAGAATTGTTCGGATGATTTGCGGTTGCATGGTGATTTCCATTGTAGGTGCAATGGTATTGTTAAGCAGGGCTCATGCCAAGCCTATCGTGGCATCTGGGTTGCTTGTCAAGGCGGAAACAAGGAGTTGAAATCATGGCCGAACAGTTTGCAGAATTGATGTCTCGAACCTATCAACATGTCGTGGGATGGGGGACGGGCAGTTATTTTGATCAAATGGTCGAGGCCACGGAAAAGCAGATGTTGACCCTGCTGGTCGACAACGACAAGAGCAAATGGGGTGGCTGCATTGCGGGAATCCCGGTTTGTTCGCCCAGTAAACTGTTGGAACTGGATCCACAAGAAACCCTGATCATTGTCTTCTCTTCGTTTTTCGACGAAATCGTTCCCACCATCCAGGCGTGCGGTCATATCCATTATTTACCGGGTCGGGCCTGGGTGCAAATGCAGCTCCTTCGGGTGGAAGAGGAATTGAAACGAGCGCCGGATGTATCCGGCTCGCCGGAGTGTGCTGCCATGCTACAATATAAACGGGCCGGGTTGCTCAGGCGGGCGGGGTTTCGTTGGCAAGAGATTGAGGCGCTTGAGAAAGCCATTGAGATTCTTCCGTGCCGTGCCGAATGGTACTGGGAATTGGGTGAAGCCTGTGAGGTCATGAATCGATTCGACCAAGCGGCATCCGCATTTTCGGGTGCCATCCAGCACGAGTTGCCGGTGCCGCCCGTTCATTACTATCGGTTGGGTTTCGCGTTGGAATCGGCGGGCCGCATGTCCGAGGCCCAGACAGCATATTTGAAAGCTGTCGATCACCATTCGTCTGCGACGGCCCGCTTGCTGGGCGTGGCCTTCTTCCATCACCGGTTTAGTCGGCCGTCACAGGCCATCCGGGCGTTAGAAAACGAGATGGTGAAGCCGGGGGCGGACGCCTGTCTGGATTATCGGTTGGGATTGGCGCACGAACGATGCTTCCAATGGAGCGCGGCCGTGGCGGCATATCGGCGTGCGACGAAGATGGAACCGGAACGATTCTACTGGCACTACCGGCTGGGCTTTGCCTGCGAGCGGAGCGAAGCGTGGGACGAGGCGGCAAAGGCTTATGCGCAAGCATTGTCAGGCGGTTGCCGGAACCGCCCCTCGTGGCAGTATCGATTGGGCACGGTTTTGGCCAAGGCGGGCCGTTTCGAAGAAGCCTGCCGTGCGTTTGCCCAGGCGTTGCCTCCTTCCAAGCGAGTGATTCCGTTGCCTGCGAAGGCCCTCCCATTGTCCGTGGCTCGAATTCAGAAAGTTCTCGATCATGATTCCACCTCTGCCCTCGACTGGTATGGGTTGGGAGTGGCGTACGCCGCCGAACAGTCGTGGGCCCCGGCGGTGCATGCCTTTGAGGAGGCATTGGCCCGGGATGACCGGCAGTCTTCCGGCGGATTCTATGGCTGGGGCCAGGCTCTTGCCGCCGCTGGGGATTTCGAGGCCGCTTGCCGTGCATTTGCGGGAATGTTTCCGCTTGGGCGGCCCTCCTTGGTCCCGTGCCGCCGAGTGATTGATTCCGTGGCATTGTACAACGAATGCCGGGAAACCATGCTGATCGAAAACCATACCATTCTGTATGAGTGTTTTTTTGACCGCGCGATGTCCTGCAATCCATTTGCTCTTTTTCGTCAAATCGTGGACCGGGTGGAGTTTGACGGGTGGCGACATGTGTGGGTGCTGGGGGACAAAACCCGTATCCCGGCGGAGTACCGCGCCCGGCCCAATATCGTGTTTATTTCAAGGGGGCAACCCTTGTATCAGCGTTATCTGGCCACGGCCAAATATCTTGTCAACAACGTGACATTTCCTTATCAGTTCAGTCGCCGTCCCGAACAGCGTTTTCTGAGTCTTTGGCATGGGACCCCTCTCAAGACGCTGGGGAAAGATAATCTGGGGCAATTCTTCGAACATAAAAATTCGGCCCGCAATTTTCTTCAAGCCACGCACATTTGCAGCCCCAACGCCCACACCAGCCGCGTTTTGATCGACCGTTACGATCTGGCCGGTTTGTTGCCCGGTCGAATTGCGGAAACGGGGTATCCTCGAATTGATGCCACGGTTCATTCCACTGATGAGCAGCGTCAGAACTTGAGGAAGCGGTTGGGGGTGGGTCCCGACGAGCCGGTCGTTCTTTATGCGCCCACCTGGCGTGGGGTCATGGGGAAGGAGGCGTTTGATTTGGAACGGCTCAAGACGGATGTCGTTCGATTGGCCGCACTCCCTGCCAGATTCCTTTTCCGGGGGCACCATCTGACCGAGAAGCTACTGGCGTCTCTGGATTTGGGGGTGCAGGTTGTTTCGTCGGAAATCGACACCAATGAATTGCTGTCCATAGTCGATGTTTTGGTGACGGATTACTCGAGCATCTTTTTCGATTTTCTCCCAAGAAGGAAGCCCATCGTCTACTACGTGTACGATTGCGAAGAGTATAGCCGAACGCGGGGACTCTACTTTGACATGGACGAGATGCCCGGCCCCAAATGCCACACCGTGGACGAGCTGATGGCGACGATATCAAACCTCCTCAAGGATGAAAAATTCTGTGTCGAAGATCCGGCCCATGAGTCGGCGATTCAGCGGTTTTGCCCCTACGAAGACGGCCATGCTGCCGAGCGTGTGGCCAATTGGTTTTTCTTTGACGGCCCGGCCTATGAACTGTCCAAACCCTCTGTCAAGAAGCGGAATGCATTGTTTTATACGACGGCCTTCATTCCGAATGGCATTACGGCATCGGCTCTGAATTTGTTTGCCTCCCTGTCCACGCTCGATCCAGAAAGCCGGATTTGCGTTGCCGTGAATCCCAATGCGGTTTCCTCGGATCCTCGACGACTAGAAAAATTTGCTGAACTGCCGACCGATGTTCAAGTATTGGCGCGTGTGGGGCGAATGAATCTCTCGCCGGAGGAAAATTGGATCACGCGGAGACTGAGCGATCGGTTTTCGCTGGAAAGCGAGAAGATGTGGGAGATCTATTCTGCGGCATACGGGCGTGAATTCAGGCGTTTGTTTGGCGAAACCCATTTCGACACGATCATTGATTTCGAGGGATACTCGCTATACTGGACCTCGTTGTTTGCAAACGAGCCTACCCGCCGGAGCCGCAAGGCGATCTATCTGCATGCAGACATGGAAGAGGAATGCCATGTGCGCTTTCCGTATCTCCGGTACATCCTGGCTCAATATCGTGGATTCGATGCCTTGGTTTCCGTCTCCGATTCCGTGTGCCAGAAAAACAGCGAAACCCTAGGGCCGTTGTTTGGGCTTCCGGCGGAAAAATTTGTTCATTGCAACAATTCCATTCATCCCGCAAAAGTGCGTGAATTGGCCAAGGAATCGATTTGTATTCCAGATGCAACGCGCGGGAATCCAGATGGTGCAAGATTCATTACCGTTGGCCGCCTGTCGCCCGAGAAGGGGCACCTGAAACTGATTGATGCTTTTGTCCGGGTCCACAACCAGCACACCGATTCTTCCTTGTGGATTGTAGGGGATGGCCCCCTTATGAGTTCACTGCAAGAATTCATTGCGGAGATGCAAGTACAGGACTCGGTCCATTTGCTGGGTTTCCAATCCAATCCGTATGCCTACTTGCAAAATGCCGATTGTTTTGTGTTGAGTTCCGACTATGAAGGGCAAGGGTTGGTATTGATCGAGGCCATGATTTTGAATCGGCCCGTGATTTCCACGGATGTGGTAGGGGCTCGGAGCGTCTTGCTGGAAGCGCAGTATGGCCGCCTTGTTGAAAACAGTGTGGAAGGGTTGGCGCAGGGGATGCTGGATTTTGTGAAGAAGGGGATGGCGGTTCCGGCGTTTGATGCGGAACAATATCAACGCGCCGCCGTGGCAAAATTCCATGCGGTGGTGCTGGGCCTTCCATAGCCGCCAACCGTTTTCCACAGTGTGGAAACATTCTTTCCATTGTGTGGAAAAATCGGGAAAAAGT
>CAZYGH010000015.1:0-84910 GCA_964647595.1 uncultured Verrucomicrobiota bacterium | reverse complement strand
ACTGAATACTGGTAGAGTGGGGTGGGGTGCGGTATAGTGACGAACATATTCTCGATGAAGAAGCATTCAAACAGAACGGGTTCGTTGCGTGGTGGATTCATTCGAATGTTTCGGATGATGACGGTACTTTTTTTGTTTGTATTTTTGGGGATGGGGATTCTGCCGACCCATGCGCAGGAGGGAGGGCCGGGGGTTTCGTTCCGGGTGGTGAAGGCAACGGCGGGCGGGGTGGATGTGGAGTGGACGCGAGAAGGCGAGCCCCCTTGGTTGCTGGGGTGGCATGTGGAAAAGCAGGGGCCAGATGGGAGTGTGGTGCGACTGACAGAAAAATGGGTGGAGGCGGGGCTGTTTGATTCGCCGGCGTGGGTGTATCGCTTTCATGATGCGGATTCAGCCGCACAGGTGGGAGAACGGGTTTCGTATCGAGTGGTGCGGGTGGATCCTGAAAATCGAGAGTGGGCGTCTGATTTCTTATTCGTGGAGGTGGAAGCGAAGGAGGAGGAATCGCGAACGGTGGTGATGGAGTCTCCTCCGGCGAAAGCGGCATCTCGCAAGGCGACTGTGGGCACGCGGGTGAGGATGGCCATTACCAACGATGGGCTTTTCCGGGTGACGGCGGCACAGTTGGCGGCGGTGTTGCAGGGCAGTAGCACCACGGCGGTTTCGCAGGCGATTTCTCAAACCAATTATTCGCTGACGTGTGGGGGATCCAATGTGGCGTGGCGCGCGGAGGCGGGGGGCGCAGCGATTCTGTTTTTCGGGCAGGCGTATCGAGATGTGTACACCGATCGCAATGTGTACTGGCTGGATTCGGGACCGGGTGTAGCGATGAGTTCCTCCAATGGGGCGACGGCAGGGGTGGCAGAAAATCCGTGGTTCTGGGAAACGACGCGAATGGAGAAAGATTTGAATTTTTCTGATTATCTTCCCGGCGATGCGGAGGATGATTATTTTGTGTGGACGGGCCGTCAACTGACTTCATCGGCGACCAACTGGCTTTGGACGACGAATGTGCCCGTGGTGGACATTCATCCCAATGTGAGAACGGGCACGGTGACGGCCTATCTCATTAGTGCGTGGGATGGGGCTGTTGAGTTCGACAATCACACGAGGCTGGCCGCCGCAGGGCAATGGCTGGATGACCGGAGGTGGGCGGGGGATGAACGGATTGCGCAAACGGGCTCGGCTACAAATTTAAGTGGAACGTCGGTTTCCGTGACGGTAGAGATGCGCCGCGAATCGGATGTGACCACCACGACGGTGATGATCGATGCTCTTGAAGTGCGCTATGCCCGGCGCATGAAGGCGTTGAACAATCAGCTCTTGTTCGGGCCCGAATCGGGAACCAACACGCTGACGGTTCGAGGCTTTTCTACGTCCGCCATTCGCGTGTGGGATGTCACGGCCCCGCTGCGTCCGGTTGAGATCGCGACCACGGTGGCGCAGGAGGGCGCAGAGTGGAGAACCTCGTGGGCGGTTTCTCCTTCTTCGACGGGGCGATATGTGGCGACGGCTTCGTTTTTGCAACCGGAGACGATCGATGGTGTTCCGGATGGGGGGTGGGCTTCCCCGCAGATGGGGGCCCCGCATCTGGTGATTGCTTCGCGGGCGTTGACGAATGCGGCGGCGGCGCTGGTGGCGCATCGACGTGGGCAGGGTCTTTCCTCTTTGTTGGTACCGTTTGAAGAGTTGTGCGATGCGTTTGCCGAGGGGCGTCGCGATCCACGGGTGATTCCGCAGTTTTTGGCCTATGCCAAGGCACACTGGACGATGCCTCCGATCTATGTCTGTTTGGCGGGCGATGGACATCTGGACTATTACGATTCGTACCATCAGTCTTTGACGCGACCCAATCATGTGCCACCGATGCAGGATCGTATTCCTTACAGCACACCCCAAGGGAGCACGTTGAAAACGATCGGGCTTGATAATCCCCTGGCGGATACGGATGGAGATGGTGTGCCGGATTGTTCGATTGGACGCTTACCCGCTCAAACTTCGGCCACCTTGACCCAGATGATTAACCGAATGGTAACCCATGAGAGAAACGATCTTTGGAAGAATAAGGTTTTGGTGGTCACCGACAAAGATGTGAACAATGCATTTGGAGAAGCGGGTGAACGGGTGCTGGGCCATGTCCCGCTCGGAATGGATTCTCAGCGATTGAATCACACGACGGCGACATCGGAAACCGTGATGAGGAGCCAATATATTTCGGCCATGAATTCTGCGCCGTTGGTTTCGGTGTACTTGGGCCACGCCAACAACGTGGGCATCAGTTCGCCCTATTTCTTTGAGCACAGCTATATTCGCTCCTATATGTCCACGCTGACGAATGTCGCACAAAACCCGCTGTTGCTGGCGGGAACGTGCATGCTCAACGATTTTTCTCAACCCCATCCGGACAACCGATGCCTTGGAAAGGGATTCTTGGACACGGCAAGCGGCGGGGCCGTTGCGGTATGGGCGACAGCGGCGGAGTCTACGCTGCCCATGGCGGAGGCCACCACGAGCGCCATTTTGGATCAGTTATTTAATTCCCACAGCGAGCGTCTAGGCAATTTAATTGAGACGGCGCTCGTGCTTCAGGCGGGTAGCGCCTCTCCGTGGATGGTGCGCTCCAGTGTGTTGATGGGGGATCCGGGGATGCGGATCCGAACGAACATATTTTCAGATCAAACGCCTCCTGCCGTGGCCATCACGGGGCCAACGTCTTCGGCCACCTTCAACACCCAGAGCAATCGGGTGAATGTGTCGGGCACGGCGTCGGATCTGAATGGCGTGTTGGGCGTGTTCTTGCTCAATTCTCGCACCGGGTTGGATGCGATGGCGGTGGGCACCAGCAACTGGAGTTTTCAGGCACTGGGCTTGATGGAAGGGACCAACTCACTTTCGGCGATTGCCTATGATGTTGCCGGGAATTCGGCCACGGCGACGGTGCAGGTGGTGTATTCTCCGGTGAAGATTCCTTGGGATGATGGCTATCAATCCATCGGCGGGGATTGGCGGCGATTGACCTGGTTCGGGGATTACATTCCGATGGGCGTCGATGGCTGGATTTGGCACAACCAGCATGGGTTCTTCTTTGTGTCCGAAAACTCGTTGCCGGAGAACATTTGGATTTATGCGATGGATATGGGGTGGTTGTGGACGAGTTCTGCGCAATACCCGTATTTGTTCCGGTACAACGATGAAGCTTGGCTCTGGTATAACGGAGCGACGAATCCCCGATGGTTTTTCAATTTGACCACTAGGCAATGGGAAAACCGACCGTAGCCCATTCACATGGGGGCATCCCCATTTCAATGACTTCAAATCTTCAATATCCAATATCGAATATCCAAGTAGGACAGAACGGGAAGATAGGATGCGCCTAGGGGGCGCCCCCCGCCCCGGCGGTTCTGCTGCCCTCCGCCTCCATACTTGAAACTTGGAAATTGAACAATTGGCTATTGGATATTCCTCCGTCTGTGAATGGGTTGCGTGACAACCGCTTTAGGTCAAAGAAACGGGGATGTGCCCGAATGCGTTTGTCTCGGGCATCTTTGGCTTTCCATCGGGAGGGGTTTTCCGTAAGGTGCCCATTCAGTCCATATATGCGAGGAAACGGAATATGAAGGTTTTGGTGACAGGCGGGACCGGTTTTACGGGCAGCCATTTGACGCGGCGGATGCTGGATCGCGGCTATGAAACGGTGGTGTTGGACAACCAGCGGGGGTTGTTTGACGACGAGTTTAAGAAACGCGGTGCAAAAATTATTTATGGCACGGTGACGGATCCAAAGGCGCTGGAAGAGGCACTGGATGGGGTGGAGGTGGTGCATCATTTGGCGGCCGCTTTTCGCAAGATCAACATGGCGGATAAGGTGTACACCGAGATCAACCAAGGGGGCTTTCGAAGCTTGTTGGAGTTGGTGCAGAAGAAGGGGGTGCGCAAGGTGGTGTATTGCAGTACGCAGGGGGTGCACGGCAATATCGACAACCCGCCGGGCGACGAGAATTCGCCGATCAAGCCGGAAGATTATTATCAATTTTCCAAGCATCAGGGCGAACTGGTTGCGGCGGAATTCATGGCGAAGGGGATGGATATTACCATTCTGCGGCCTACGGCGCTATATGGTCCGGGCGATCCGGGGCGGTTTTTGATGATGTATAAGTGGGTGCAAAAGGGGTTCTTTCCCTTCTTTGGCGATGGCAAGGTGTTTTATCATCCGGTGTATGTCGAAAACTTTGTGGATGCGCATGAGTTGGCGGCGGAGAAGCCGGCGGCGAAGGGACAGACCTATATCATCGCGGACGCGAAATACTATTACATCAAAGACATTGTGGCGATGATTGCGCAGGCGATGGACATACCGTGCAAGTTTGTGCATTTGCCGTTTATGCCGCTCTACATGGTGAGTGCGGTGGTGGAATTTCTGTATAAGCCGTTGCCGTGGGATCCGCCGCTGTTTCGTCGGCGCGCGGACTGGTATCGCCAGAACCGGGCGTTCAAGATCGATAAGGCTCGCCGGGACTTGGGCTACGAGCCGAAGGTGGGATTGCTCGAAGGGCTCAAAATGACGGGCGATTGGTATCGGGCGAACGGATATTTGAAGAAGTAAGGCCCGGACCGGAAGGCGGACGCGATGTGTGGAATTTGCGGATTGAATTGGCGGGACCCGGAGCTGGCGAAGCGGATGACGGACGTCATTGCGCACCGAGGGCCGAACCAAGAAGGCGTTTGGTGCGATGAGCACGTTTCGCTGGGCCACCGCCGCTTGAGCATTATTGATCTGACCGAGACGGGGCGCCAGCCGATGGCGAACGAGGACGGCAGTGTTCAGGTGGTCTTTAACGGCGAGATCTATAATTTCGCCGAGATTCGTAAGGACCTTGAAGCAAAAGGTCACGTGTTCCGTGGGCATTGCGACACTGAGGTGATTGTTCACGGCTATGAGGAATACGGGTTCGACATCGTCCACAAATTTATCGGGATGTTCGGGTTCGCCTTGTGGGATGCGAAAAAGAAGCGTCTGTGGCTGGTGCGCGACCGTATTGGCATTAAGCCGATGTATTACTATTACAAGAATGGGCGCTTTCTTTTCGGTTCGGAGATCAAGTGCATTTTGGAGGATGCGAGTGTTCCGCGCCGGGTGAATCACGCCTCGCTTTATGCGTATTTGGGATTTGAATTTGTTCCGGCCCCGGACACGGCGTTCGAAGATATTCACAAGATTCCGGCGGGACATTGGGCGGTGCTGGAAAACGGGCAACTCCGGATCGAGGAATATTGGGATCTGAAGATGCCCGAGCAGGGCGTGGTCCGTTCTGAGGGCGAGATGGTTGAGCGTATTCGCGATCTGATCGATGATGCGGTGCGCCTGCGCTTGATGTCGGACGTGCCGTTGGGCGCCTTTTTGTCGGGCGGGCTGGATTCGAGCACGATTGTGGCGATGATGCGCAAACACAATCCGGGTAAATTGCAGACATTCACGATTGGCTACGAGGACGCGACGTTCAGCGAAACAGAATATGCCAAAGTGGTGGCGGATCATTTTGGCACCGAGCACCGCGTGTTGATTATCGATAAGATGGACGAGGCATCCATTGAGAAGTCGATCTGGCATTTAGATGAGCCGATGACGGACCTATCGTCGATTCCGTTGATGTTTATTTGTCAGAAGGCCAAGCAGTACGTGACGGTGTGTCTGAGCGGGGAGGGTGGCGACGAGGTGTTCATTGGCTATGACCGATTTAAGGCAGCCAAGATTGCTTCGTTTTTCAACTATCTGCCCAAATGGTTTCGGCATGACATGGTTGGCAAGTGGGCGAAGGGCTTGGAAGATCGTCCCGAGAAAAAAGGGCCGATCAACATGTTCAAGCGGTTTGTGGAGGGCTCGCTCCTGCCGGAGGAGGCGATGCATTTGCGCTGGCAGTATTTCATGGAACCGCGATTGGAACAGCATCTCTTCACCGATTCGTACAAGTCCAAGATGGCCTTTGATCCGTTTGCTCGAGTTCGGGATTATAATGCCAAATGCACTTCGAAGGATCCGGTGAATCGGCAGGCCTATTTGGACACTCGGTTTATGATGAGCGACAGCGTTTTGATGAAAGCGGACAAGATGAGCATGGCTTCGGCGCTCGAGATTCGGGTGCCGCTGTTGGATCATCGACTGGTGGAATATCTCGGTACAGTTCCGGGGCGCGACAAATTGCGAGGGATGACCACGAAGTATATTTTCCGCAAGGCGCTGGAAGGGATTTTGCCCAAGGAAATTGTCTGGCGTGGGAAGCAGGGCTATAGCTTGCCGGTAAAGAACCTGTTGCGCACGCAACTCAAGGATTTCATGATTGCGTTGTTACTCGAGTCACCGTTGATTCGCGAGGATTTTGACGGTGCCTTTGTGAGTCGTCTGATTGATGAGCATCTGTCCATGAAGCAGAATCACAACCACGTGCTGTGGGGGCTGATGAACATTGCGATATGGCATCGGCGTTTCTTTAAGAACGGATAGGAATATGCTGTCACGGGGTTCACAGTGGAGAGAAGCCGAAACTCAATGAATCGGAACTCATGAACTCACGAAAAAAGACAGACATGGAAAAGGTAGCAGGAACACAGGAAACGCAGGAAAACAAGAAGGATGCAGCATGGAAGCCTCTGTGTACCTCCGTGACCCTCTGTGAGAGAATGGCTGTTAAGGATTGAATGAATGGCTGAGTCTGCTGAATTTAAGGTGAAGGAAGTGACGAAGGGTTCTGCTTTTGGGGCCTATCGTGCATTGATGTATGGGGACATGAGCCTTGGAAAAATCGTTTGGGCGGAAGTGTTGTTTACGATGATTGGGGGGATGGGGGGTGCGGCGGGGTTGTTTCTGCGGATGAAGCTGTATCCGTCGATATTCAAGTCCTGCGGCCGCAAAGTGGTATTTGGAAAAAATATTACGATTCGGCATCCGCACAAGATTGCATTGGGCGCAGGTGTGGTGCTGGATGATGGTTGCGTGGTGGATGCCAAGGGGGTGGACAATCGTGGGATTGTGTTGGGCGACCGCGTGTATGTGGGACGCAACACGATCCTCTATTGCAAGAACGGCGACATTGAGATTGGAGAAAATGTTAGTTTTTCGGCCAACTGCATTGTGTTTTCATCAAATCGGGTGACGATGAAAAAGAACAGTGTGGTGGCCGCGTTTGTCTATTTATTGAGCGGTGGAGAATATGATTTGGACGACCCAACGCCGTTGGCTCTGCAAAAAGGCACCTGCACAAAGGGGCCACTGGAGATTGGCGAAGATGGCTGGCTGGGTGCGGGAGTAAAAGTGCTCGATGGTGCGTGTATTGGCGACCACTGTGCCATTGGGGCGGGGGCGGTGGTGAACAAGCCGATTCCGGCGAATTCCATTGCGGTGGGGGTCCCCGCGCGAGTGGTGAAGACTCGGAAGGTTGCCGAGTGAAAAAGCGCCTGACCTTGGTTGCCAAGTTGGTGGTGATGGCGGGCCTGCTGGCGGTGTTGTATCGCCATGTGGATTTTGATGCTTTTCGGGGTGCATTGGCGGGGATGAAGTGGGGGTGGCTTCCGCTCATTTATGCGCTGTTGCTGATGAATACCACGCTGAGTTCTTTGAAATGGCAACTGTTGTTGCGGGCGGATGGCGTACGGGTGCCGTTGCCGAGTTTGCTTTCCAGTTATTTGATTGGAACTTTTTTCAATTTGTTTTTGCCGTCGAGCATTGGCGGAGATTCGTATCGCGTGGTGGAAGCCAGTCGGCACGGAGGGGCGGCGAAAAGTTTTGCATCCGTGTTTGCGGATCGGCTGACGGGATTTCTTGCGCTGGCGATTTGGGGCCTGCTGTTTTCTGCGGTGGGCTGGTCGAGCCTACCGGACAAGCGCATCTTGTGGCTTCCGGTATTGGTGTTTGGCATGATGGCCACGATGGTTTTTGCGCTAGTTCAACGGACGTGGCTGGTGGCGGTGTTGCGCTTCTTGCATTTTGATCGGTTGAACAAACTCGACGCCTTTCTACACCGATTTTTGGATTCGCTGGCGAGTTATCACGCCAACCGTGCGCTCTTGGCGAAAGTGTTTTCGATTTCCCTTTTTTTTCAGATCATGGCGATGGTGATCATCTTTAGTATTTCAAAAGCAATGGGTTGGCAGGTGCCGTTTATATATTTCAGCATTTTTGTTCCGCTGATCACACTGGGCGAGGCATTGCCGATTTCGATTTTTGGCATTGGCGTGCGCGACAGTTTGTATGTGTTTTTCTTTTCGCAGGGTGGAGCGACTCGAGAGCAAGCGCTTTCCATGGCGCTGGTCTATGTGCTGATCACGACAGTGTATTCGCTTTTGGGGGGCGTGTTGTTTCTCTTGCGCCGGCCTGCTGAAGGTCAGACCTGACTTGGCCGAGGGCCGTTGGACTACTCCCGTAGCACAAACAGTTTGCTGACGGTCCACCAGAGGCCCTTGACGGCATAGCCGAGGGGGCCCAGGATTTGTTTTCGGTGAAAGGACAAGTCGAGCGTGGCGAAGTCGGCTTGACCCTGAAGAGATTGAAGGATGGCATCCATGGAGTCGATGTCGCTTTGGACTCGATTGAGTTCAGTTTCGATGGCGAGGATGTCCTTGATGGCGGTGGCCTTGTCGAGCAGTTGGCGGAGGCGGTCGCGAAGAACCACTTTGTTTTTGAGGCGGGCGACGGTGTCGACATATTGCTCGGTGACGTCTTCGTTCTCTACATAGCGAGAGGTGATTTCGCCCAAGGATTCCAGCGAAAGCAGGGCATTGGTGAGCGACTGGACTGGAATTCGGAGTTTGAGGGAGGCATAGCCATTTTGGTCATCGGACTTGTACTCTGCATAACCCCCTTGCTGGGTCGCGATGGTTTCGGCTTGGGCAAGAGAATTGCTGACATTCCAGACCTCGAAGGTGAGGCGGGCCTTCCACACCAACAGGCGATCTTGAGGGGAAGTGGAGCGAGAGCGCGTGGAGGATTCATTCAAGCCCGCGGTGGCAGGGGCAAGGCTGGAGTAGCCCCCACGGTCCATGTATTTGGGCGATGAGCAACCGGTCAGGATGGTGATCAGGACAAAAAGCGCGGGCAAAGCGAAGAGGTGTGATTTCATGGTTTTCCTTTCGGATGAGGAGAATAGCGCAAGAGGGTGGAGAAAAATAGGTTGTTTTGAAAATGGGGTGGATGGCAAAAGGGATATAGTTTTATAAAACTAGAGCCGAATGGGATTCGGGGTTGAATGGGGGAGGGGGGGCGATATAGAGTGGTCGGCTTATGAATATGGTGAAGAAGCCCGAAAATCGTTTCTGGAATCCGGTGTGCGAGTGCATGCCGAGGAAAGAGCTGGAAGCGCTCCAATTGAAGCGCCTGAAAAAGGTTGTGAAAACGGCGTGGGAAAAAGTGCCGTATTACCGAAAGAAAATGGAGGCGGCGGGCGTTGAGCCGAAGCATATTCGCTCGTTGGCCGACTTGGCGAAACTGCCGTTTACCACGAAAGATGATTTGCGGGGTTGTTTTCCGTATCGCGCTTTTGCGGTGCCGATGGAAGATGTTGTTCGTGTTCATGCGTCGTCCGGCACAACGGGGCAGGCGACGGTGGTGGGATACACCAAGCGCGACATGGCGGTCTGGTCGGAGCTGATGGCGCGACTCCAAACCGCGGCCGGAATGACGAAGCATGACATCGTGCAAATTGCGTTTGGATATGGCTTTTTCACGGGCGGACTCGGGCATCATTATGGCGTCGAGACGGTGGGGGCGGCGGTGCTTCCGGTGTCGTCGGGCAAAAGTGAGCGGCAAATTCAGATCATGCGGGATTATGGTTCCACGGCACTGATTTGTACTCCCTCCTATGGAATGTATTTGGCGGAACTGATCGAGAAGATGGGGGTTCGCAAGGATCTGCAACTGCGTCTGGGGCTGTTTGGTGGGGAGGCGTGGACGGATGCGATGCGGCAGGCGTTGCAAAAAGGGTTGGGGGTCTTTGCGACGGATAACTATGGGCTGAGCGAAGTGATGGGGCCGGGCGTCTCATGCGAGTGTGTGGAGCAAAATGGACTTCATATCGCCGAAGATCATTTTTTGCCGGAATGGATTGATTCAGAGAGCGGTGCGCCAGTGGCAGACGGAACTGCGGGCGGTGAACTGGTTTTTACTACGCTCACGAAGGAAGCGATTCCGGTGGTGCGCTATCGGACGCGCGATTTGTGTTCGATTTTGCCGGGTGAATGCCCGTGCGGACGGACGGGGCGGCGAATGAGCAAGGTGTCGGCGCGAAGCGACGATATGCTGATCATTCGTGGCGTGAATGTGTATCCCCAGCAAATTGAACAAGCCTTACTATCCATTGAAGGCGTGGCGCCGCATTATCAGATTGTGGTGAGTCGCGAAGGGGCCCTCGATGAGCTTGAGGTTCTGGTGGAGGCGACAGAAGGAATTTTCTTCGATCAAATGTGGAAGCAGCAAGAAATGAAGCAGAAGATCGAGCACAAGTTGGAGACCTCGCTGGCGGTGCATGCCAAGGTGCGGCTTGTGGAGCCGGGTCATACCCCGCGCTCGGAGGGGAAGGCCGTCCGGGTGATTGATCAACGCAAGAAGTCTGGATGAGCGAGTCTCTGAGCTTGACGGGGAAGTCGGTGCTGGTGACTGGAGGTTCTCGGCGCATCGGGGCTGCGATTTGTCATGAGTTGGCGGCACGGGGCGCGGCCGTTGTGGTGCACTATCGGCATTCGGAGGCGGAGGCGATTGTCCTGAACCGCATTCTGAAACACGGCGTCTTTTCGGTGCGTGGGGATTTGTCGAATCCACAGGAGCGAGAGTGGGTGTTTCGCGAGGCGGCGGAATGGATGGGGCGTGTGGACATTCTGGTCAACAATGCCGCGCTGTTTGGGCAAGACAGTGAAATCGACCCCGCGATGTTGCGCGCGGTGAATGTGGATGCCCCGCTGGATTTGGCGAGACGGGTGGCGGAGCAGCCCGGAGGCGGGTGCGTCATTCACATGCTGGATTGCCGCATTGCAAGGAAGGATGCCGCCCCATTTCAGGCGTATGCGGCAACCAAGCGCGAGTTGGCGGAATCGGTGACGCGGTTGGCACGGGAATGGGCGCCGAACACGCGAGTGAATGGGGTTGCACCGGGGCCGGTGTTGGTGCCGGAAATGGTCCGTGAGAAGGCGGGCGAGATTCCATTGGGGAGGCGGCCGACGCCGGAGGATGTGGCGCGCGCCGTGGCGTTTCTTGCGGAGAGCGAATCGGTGACGGGGCAAATTCTTTTTGTGGATGGGGGGCAGCATTTGGTGAAGACAGGGGAGAGGTGAAGGATGGAGATAGGTTGCAGAAGAATGAGCATGAGCATGAGCATGAGAATTACAGAAGAAAGAGAATCGGAACTCATGAACTCATGAAAAGAGAGAGAAAGAAAAGCAGGAAAACAGGAAAAGCAGGAAAACAGGATGGGGCACGGTAGAAGAATGAGAACTTATGAAAAGGGAACTGGAAAGATTAGGCGGAAACGGGGATGGGGTTACTGCAGAGGTGGAAGTGGAAATTTTGAAATGACAAATTGGCATCTCAAAAGGGATTGGGTTTAGCGTCAAGGAATAAGCCTCGCGATACTGAACTAAGCAAATTCGTCTAAATCATTGAACCCAGAAAAGCGCTCTTTTTATGCCAAAAAACAACATCCCTCTGGATACGACGGGTTTTCCTCAACTGGATGCGGCGCTTTCGGGCATTTTGGCGGGGGACAACATTGTTTGGAATGTGGATCACATTGAGCAATATCGCCAACTGGCGTTTCCGTATGCGGAGGCGGCCAAGCGCGACGGTCGCAAGCTGGTCTATTTCCGTTTTGCGCAGCATGAACGTTTGGTTCCGGAGGGATTTTGCGAAGAATGCCAACTGGACCCAGAAGCGGGATTCGAAGTATTTTTACACAAGATTCATGCGGTGATTGGCGAGAAGGGCCTTGGCGCGTACTACTTGTTTGATTGCTTGTCTGATTTGGCGACGAATTGGTGTTCAGATGCCATGCTGGGCAATTTCTTCATGCTGACGTGTCCCTACTTATATCGGCTGGAAACCATTGCCTATTTTGGTTTGTTGAGGGGTCGCCATTCGCGGCATGCGGTGGAGCCGGTTCGGAGTACAACGCAACTGTTTCTCGAATTGTTTGACCATGACGGCAAGTTGTTCGTGTTGCCGATCAAAACGGAGTTTCGTCATTCGCCCACCATTCATCAGATGCGCGAGTGGGATGGGGCGGAAACCTTTTCCATTGTTCGGTCGAGTGCGGTGCTGACGAAAGTGATGGGGCGCGTGTTGCCCAATTCGGAGCGCATTGAAACCTATGGCGACGATGTGGTTCGCCGGGCGGAGGAGGCCCTGCGAGAGGATGCGCGAGGACCGGAATCCGAAAGCCTCAAGCGCCAGCTTGTGGGCATGATGGTGACGCGCGACGAGTCCATTTTGAAACTCGTCGAAAAATACATGACGCTGGAAGATGCGCTGGAAATCCGCTGGCGCATGGCGGGAACGGGGCTGATTGGCGGGAAAACCGTGGGCATGTTGCTGGCGCGCAAGATTGCGGAGTGCGAGTGCCCCGAGTTGGGAGCAAAGCTCGAAGCTCACGATTCATTCTACATTGGTTCCGACGTCTTTTATACGTTTTTGGTTCGCAATGGACTGTGGGAATTCCGCGAAAAGCAGCACGCGCCCGAAACATTTCTCGATGGCGTGGAGGAGGCTCAGGAACGAATTTTGACAGGCAAGTTTTCGAACTATGAAGTGCGCATGTTCGAGCGGATGCTGGACTACTTTGGCCAGTATCCGGTGATCGTGCGTTCCAGTTCGCTGCTGGAAGACGCCTACGGTAATTCCTTTGCGGGAAAATATGACAGCGTGTTTTGTGCCAATCAGGGTGGGCTGGAAGAGCGGCTACGATCTTTCCTCGATGCCATTCGTTCCGTCTATGCCAGCAGCATGAGCCGCGAGGCGTTGGCCTATCGAGAGCGTCACGGCCTGCTCAAGCGTGATGAGCAGATGGCGTTGCTGGTGATGCGCGTGACGGGCGAATTGCAGGGCAACGCATTTTATCCGCATTTGGCGGGCGTGGGTTTTTCCTACAACCCCTTTGTGTGGGGGCCGGAAATCGATCCCAAGGCGGGGGTGTTGCGTCTCGTCTATGGGTTGGGCACTCGTGCCGTGGATCGCGTGGATGACGACTATACGCGCGTGGTGGCGCTGAATGCGCCGCTGCGTCGCCCCGAGGGAAGTCTCGACGAGATTGTGCGTCATTCGCAGCGCAAAGTGGATTTTGTGGATTTGGCGGCGGATCGTATTGGGGCGGGCGATTTTTCGGAATTGTTGGCCTGTGCGGAGGGGGTCCCGTTGGATTTATTCACATCGGAGACGCGCGAGGGGCATCGCATTTTGACGTTCGACGGGTTGCTCACGCGAACGGATTTTGTGAAAGATTTTCGACATTTGCTGAAGACGCTGGAGGGGGTCTATGGCAAACCGGTGGACATTGAGTTTGCCGTGAATTTCATGCCGGATGGAAATGGGTATCTCATCAATTTGCTCCAATGCCGTCCGCTGCAAGTCAGGGGCACACACAACCCGGAAGTGCCGCAGGTGGAGTGTCCTGTGGAAGGAATTTTACTGCTGGGCAGTGGTGCGGTGGTGGGGCACAGCCGCGTGGAGCGCATCGATTGGCTGGTGCTGGTGGTGCCGGAGGTGTATGGGCCGATGCCCGAGCGCGAACGCCACGGGCTGGCGCGCGCGGTGGGGGCGGTGAATCGCGCGTTGGGCATGGGCGGCAGTTCGGCGCTGGCGATTGGTCCGGGACGGTGGGGCACGCACATGGCCTCGCTGGGGGTGCCGGTTCGTTTTTCCGAAATCAGCCACATGACGGCGATTTGCGAGCTGATGATGATGCACGAATTTTTGACGCCGGACGTCTCGCTGGGTACGCATTTTTTCGGCGAGCTGGTGGAAATGAACATTCTGTATTTCGCGCTCTTTCCGGGGCGGGAGGGAAATCGCCTCAACCTAGGTGCGCTGATGCAGGCTCCGAATCGCTTGGCCGAATTGGCACCGGAGGCCGCCGGAATGGCTCATGTGTTGCATGTGGTTCGCGCGGATGATTTGAACCCGGACGGCGTCTGGCTGGTGGCCAACGGCGTGGAGCGTCAGGTGAACGTCAGCTTGTGTCCGCCGACGCTTCGCGAAAGCGTCGGCCTGTAAGTTTTTCTCGCGGCCGGTGTGGCCGAAAAAAGTTTTCCACAGTGTGGAAACATTTTTTCCATTGTGTGGAAAAATCGCGAAAATGTTTTCCATTGTGTGGAAAACGGGC
Organism: uncultured Verrucomicrobiota bacterium; assembly: GCA_964647595.1. Classification (GTDB taxonomy): domain Bacteria; phylum Verrucomicrobiota; class Kiritimatiellia; order CAIQIC01; family Lenti-01; genus Lenti-01. Next base: position 70,559 of record CAZYGH010000015.1, on the reverse strand, counting down.
GTCTCATTTCTCTTTTACGGGGAGAGGTTTCCACTGGCCGTTGTCGTCGACGAGGACGCGAATGACTTCCCACTGACGGGTGGCGCGAGATTTTGCGAGAACGAAGGTGGCGTTTTGGTCTTTGTGGGGACCTTCCTCGATTTTGGCGTTGAACTTGCCGACGGAGCAATAGGCGCCGGAGTGATAATTGGGGACGCCGAAGGCAAAGGTTGAGGATTTGTCGAGGCCTTGGATGAGTCCGGAGTCGGCGGCGGCGCGGATGGCGCGGGTTTGGGCGGGTGCGGCGCAGCCCGTGGCGAGGGTGCCGGCGGCGAGGGCGAGGGGCAGAAGGAAGAGCGTTGTTTTCATGTGCGGGATTCTTTCGGGGTTGTTTTGGTTTCTAAAAGGCCATGGAGACGGAGGCGAGGAATCCGGGCTTGTTTTCGATGTCGTAGGATTTTTCGTTTTCGCCGTCGGGGTCATAGAGTTTGAATTCGCGGTCAATGGCTTGTCCAACGCCGAGGGAGAGGCCGAGGCGTTTCCAGAGGAGGGTTTCGTAGCGCAGAGAGATGGAAGAGTTGACGAGTTCGACGTAGCCGGAGGGGCGGAGGGGATTGTCGTCGGCGAGGCGGTAGAGACCGCCTTCGAAGCTGCTCATGTCGAGGACGAGGCGGGTGCCGGGGCGGAAGACCCACGCGATTTCGGTGGTGGGGACGCCGAGCGAGAAGGTGAGGCCATTGGTGGCGGAGGCGCGCCAGTCGATGCCGAGGACGGGGACGAATTCGAGGCTGGTGGCGACTTTGGGGTGGTGGGAGAGGATGGCGCCGGCGGAGGCCGACCAGTTGGAGGTGAACTGGTAACTGAGGATGGCGCCGCCGAAGAGGGAGTAGGCGTCGTCGGTCTGGTCTTCATAGCCGACGCTGACGCCGCCCATGACGAAGTAGCTGCTTTGCGTGGTGATGGAGCCGCCCCAGTTGAGGAGGGCGGCGGCTTCGTTGAGGTCGCCCCATGGTTTTTGGCCGTGGGTGTCCAGAACGAAGTCGCTGGTTCGTTGCCAGTCGAAGGAGAGGCGCTTGAAGGAGGCGCCGACGGGGCCGATGCCGGCGCTGATGTCGAAGCCGGAGAGGGCGTAGGAGGCGGGGGTGTCGGCGATGTCGGAGCGGGTGACGCCGCCGAAGGAGAAGGAAATGGCGCCGAGGCCATCCTCCTCTTCGATATCGGAAAGAACGGTTTTTTCCGGTGTCGAAAAGGGGATGGACTCGGACGCATGAACGGGGATGTGATTGGTGGAGGCGGGGGTGTTGGCGGCGAGGAGGAGGAGGAATGAGAGGCCGATCCACGATGCTGGAATGGAAGAGGGGATGTTGAACGAGGACATGATGGGATTCCTTGGGGTTGAAATGGAAGTCAGAATGGTTTTCGCAGAATAAAGTGCTGGGAGCATGCCAAAAAATGAATTTGTTGTATTAAACTGTGTGACTTTAGGTTGCAAATATTTTCAGAAGAATGAAGAAGTGCGATTATTCGCAGGGGTACGAAATTTCGTTGCGAAAGAGCGAGAGTATTGTTTAAGGAGTGGGGAATGAAACAAGAACGATCAGAAATGGATTGGGCAGGAAAAGACGCGTTTGAGGCGACGATTCTGGTGGTGGACGACAAGCCGACGAACATTAAGCTGTTGTTCGACGCGCTGAAGGGGTCGGGCTATCGTACGCTGGCGGCGCTGGACGGGGAGAGCGCGATTCGGCAGGCGGAATTGGCGAGGCCGGATTTGATTTTGATGGACGTGATGATGGGCGGGATTGACGGGTTTGAAGCGTGTCGGCAATTGAAGAATAATCCGATTACGCGAGACATACCGGTGATATTTATGACGGCGCGTGTGGAGACGGCGGACAAACTGGAGGGATTCAAGGCGGGCGGGGTGGATTATTTGACGAAGCCATTGCAGCATGACGAGGCGTTGGCCAGGATTGAGGCGCATTTGGGGAGGCATCGGTTGTGGGCGGATGTGGGGCTCAACACTGAAACCTTGCTGGAGATGGGTGCGGCGCCGTCGCCGGATGAGGCCTGGGCGGCGCTGGTGAAGCTGGGTGGGAAGCAGCGGGACGTGGCGGGGTTGGCGCTGTGGCGGACGGCTGGGGGGAGGCTGAAGCGGGTGCATACGGAAGGACTGGACCCGAAACCGGACGAAGATTGGAATGCGCCGGGCCGGGTGGTGGCGGAGGCGGCGCAAGCCATAGCGGCGGACGAGGACGATTGGGCGCCGCATCCGGCGTGGGCACGGAAGGCGGGGGTGCGTGGGCATATTCTGACACCGGTGGCTTGTCACGGCGAATGTCTGGGAGTATTGGGCGTATTTTTTGCGGCGCCACTGATTCGGGGGATTGCGGAGCGGCGGCGCTGGCTGCGAATTTTGGCGGACGGGTTTGGCAACGCGTTGTGCCATGCGCGTTCGCTGGACGAGATTCAGCGGCTGAGTGAGCAGTTGCGGCAGGAAAATGCGTTATTGCGGGAAGAGGTGACGGCATCGGCCGGGCACGGATTGATGGTGGGGGAGAGTCCGGCGCTACGGCGGGTGCTGGAGCAGATTGCCTTGGCGGCGCCAACGGATGCGCCGATCCTCGTGCTGGGTGAATCGGGGACGGGAAAGGAACTGCTGGCGCAGACCATCCATGAGCGGAGTCGGCGGAGCGCGGAGCCGATGATTCGCGTGAACTGCGCGGCGATTCCGCGAGAGTTGTTTGAGAGCGAATTTTTTGGCCATGTGAAGGGATCCTTTACGGGGGCGGTGAAGGACCGCGCTGGACGATTCGAACTTGCGGACGGGGGCACGCTGTTTCTGGACGAGGTGGGGGAGATTCCGCTCGAGTTGCAAGGAAAGTTGCTCCGGGTGCTGCAGGAGGGAACCTTTGAGCGCATTGGCGAAGAGAAAACGCGCAAGGTGGGAGTGCGAATCGTGGCGGCGACGAACCGCGATTTGAAACAAGCGGTGGCGGACGGGCGGTTCCGGCAAGATTTATATTATCGACTGAGCGTGTTTCCGGTGACGTTGCCCTCGTTGCGGGAGCGGCGGGAGGACGTGCTGGCGCTGGTGCGGCATTTTGCGACGCAATACGCGCGGAAGGCGGGAATTCCGCTGCCGTCCATTGACGACGACGCGCTGGCGGCCTTTGTGGAGTATTCGTGGCCGGGCAACATTCGCGAGTTACAGAACGAGGTGGAGAGGGCGATGATTTTGGCGCGTGGGGGAGCCCCGTCATTTGCAGCGCCGGGCGTGTCGGGGGCGGCGGCTTCGCAGGGCGATGGATTGGATCGCATTGTATCGGAGTCCGAGTGGCAGGGGTTGCAGCGCGAGAACATGGTGAGGGCGTTGCGTGCGACCAAGTGGCGCGTGGACGGGCCGGGAGGAGCGGCGGAACGACTGGGGCTACGCCCGACGACGTTGCGTTCGCGTATGGCGGCGATGGGCGTCGAGCGGCCGATTTAGAAAAGGCGCAAGGGGGCTCAACCACCTTAATATTTGGCAAATAGTTGACAACTTCGTGATGTGACGTAGGGTTGCTCGTACAAAAAAGCTAACCACAAGGAGAGATGAAATGAAAAAGATTCTGACGATGCTTGTCGTTTTAGGTGTGTGCTCAATGGCTTCGGTCTCTTTTGCTCAATGTTGTGCTGGAGGCGCCAAAAAGGATGCGGCTGAGAAGGTGGCCACAGAGACTTGTCCGAAGTGCGGTGAACTGGCCGGGTCGGAGAAGTGTTGCAAGGATGGGGCAGAAATTTGTGCGGGCTGTGGTTTGCACAAGGGTTCTCCCGGTTGCGTGGCCAAGTGTGCGGCACCGGCCAAGTCGGCAGAATAAATTCGAGGTTGCGGGACACACCCGTGTCCGGAAAACAAGCGCGGCACTGAGGTGCCGCGCTATTTTTATAGGGATGGGCGGGTACATCGTGACCCCCTTGGGCCGCTACTTTCGCCGCGCACGGCTAGAGAATTTTTCCATACCGGATGGAGTATAGGAGGGTGTCGGGATGCGCGGGCATGCGCAGGAAGGGGTGGCGGGATAGGGCGGTGAATCCGTGGTGTTCGAAAAAGGCGCGGGCGCGGGTGTTGTCTTCGCGGACGTTGGCGTGGACGCCGGGGATGTGGAGTTGTTGCAGGTGGGTCAGGAAAGTCTCCACCAGCGCGGCGCCGATATGGCGGGCGCGGTGGGCGGGGGCGATGTTGATGTGGAAATGGGCGGGATATCGCTGGATCTCGGTTGGATCTGGTGGGGGAGGGTGCATCCAGAGGGGAATGTTCATGGCTAGAAAAGAGTGGGTTTGTGCGCGAAAAAGTGTTCCGCGAAAAATGGATTTTGTGGCCAGCCGGGGCAAGATCCGGAGGGCCATGGTTCGCTCGAAGGCGTGGGTATTCAAACAGCCGTTGAGATAGCCGGCAATGTGTCCGTCGCATTCGGTAACCCAACTGGAGAAGGGTTCGACATCCGTGTAATAGCGGGTGACGAGATCGGCAAAGATTTCGCGGTCGGGGAAGAAGTGTTCGACGGGGTTCCCTGCGTCGGCGGTGTTGCAACAGAGAGTTCGGACGGCTGCTCGGTCACGGGGTTCATAGGGCCGAATCAGGGGGGAGGGGGGACGTGATGGGCTAGGAGGCATCGGCTTTGAGGATTTCGTTTTGGTAGGCGGTGAGGACGTCGGAGTAGGCGAGGGTGCCGAGGAGGTGAGGGTCGAGGGGTGAGAGGATGACGGGAAGTTCGGAGAGGTTGGAGGTGGTGAATTTGGCGAGGGTGGTGCTGAGGCTTTCGTCGGGGAGGGTGGTGGGAATATCGCGGCGCATGACGTCGTCGGCGAGGAGGACGTCGAGCAGGGCGGGGGAGGAGAGGAGGATGCGGCGGGCGTCGGCGAGGGTGATGGCACCGAGGAGGGCGTCGCGGTCGTCGATGACGTAGAATTGGGAGGCGTCGGAGGCGAGGAGGCGGTCTAGGAGGGCGCGGGCGGATTCGTTGGGGCGGATGGTTTCGACGCGCGGGCGAAGGTGGTCGCAGACGCGTTGGTGTTGGAGGAGATCGGGGGAGCTGCCGCGAAAGAGGCGGATGCCGTCGCGGGCGAGTTTGCCGGTATAGATGGAGAGGTTGCGGTTGAGGCGCATGACGAGGATGGTGCTGAGAATAGAGACGATCATGACGGGGAGAATGATGGAGTAGTTGGAGGAGATCTCGAAGACCATGAGGATGGCGGTGATGGGGGCGAGCATGGAACCGGCGATGAGGCCGCCCATGCCTACGAGGGCGTAGGCGGCGAGTCCGCCGAAGCGCGCGCCGAGCAGGGGGGCGACGAGACCGCCGAGACAGGCGCCGAGGAGAGCACCGACAGCGAGGGCGGGAGAAAAGACGCCGCCGGAACCGCCGCTACCGAGGGTGAGGCCGGTGGCGAGCATCTTGGCGAAGACGAGGGCGAGCAGGAGCCAGATGGGGAAGCGTCCGGCGAAGAGGTCGTTGGCCAGCAGGTGGCCATCGCCTAGGACGTGTGGCAGGGCGAGGGCGAGGAGGCCGACGAGGAGTCCGCCGAGGGCGGGGCGGAGCCAGCCGGGCAGGCGGCTGGGGCGGTCGAAGGCGCGGCAGGCGAGGTCGTTGATGCGGATGTAGGCGAAGGAGACGAGACCGCAGAGCAGTCCAAGCAGGGCGTAGGGAAAGAGTTCCCATGCGCTGGCAAACGTGCAGGGCGGGGGCGAAAAGGTGGGGAGGTTGCCGCGCCAGGCGCGTGCAACGACGGTGGCGATGACGGAGGAAATGACGATGGGGCTGAATTGGGCGGCACCGAATTCTCCCAAGATGACTTCGACGGCAAAAAGGGCGCCGGCGATGGGGGCGTTGAAGGTGGCGGCAATGCCGGCGGCGGCACCACACCCGACGAGGGTGCGCAGGCGGTGTTTCGACATGCCCATGGCTTGGCCAATGCGGGAGGCGAGGGCGGCACCGATTTGGATGATGGGGCCTTCGCGTCCGGCGGAGCCGCCGCTACCGATGGTGATGGCCGAGGCGAGGGTCTTGGCGAGGGCCACACGGCCACGGATTTTGCCGCCGTTGAGGGCGACAGCTTTGATGACTTCAGGGACGCCGTGGCCTTTGGCTTCGGCGACAAGGAAGGTGGTGATGAGGCCGACCAGAAGGCCGCCGAGGGCGGGTACCAGAGCGATTTTCCAGGCGGGGATGTCGTGTAGATCGGCGAGATGGGGTTCTATGGTTCCCCAGAAACCGTCTTGGAACAGGTGGATGAGAATGTCGAAGGCGATAGCGGCGAGTCCACCGAGAAGTCCGATGAAGGCGGCGGTGAAGAGAAGAAAGACGTATTCGCCGCCGCGTGCGCGTTCGATCCACGAGTGGCCGATGCGATGGGCCCAACGGGCAAGGGTGTGGAGGCGTTGGCGGGAGGGAATGGGGTTTTCGGATTCGAGAGGCATGGAGGGAGAATAGGATGGGGGAGGGGGGAGCTCAATATCCAATGAATGGAAATAGAAATTCAATATCCAATATCCAATGTTCAACATCCAATAATCAATGGAGGAAAGGGCCTCTAGGAGAAGGAATTTTTTCTCTCACAGAGTTCACGGAGATTCACTGAGAGGAAGAGGTTGTGGATTCACTTCTTGGCGATCTTGGCGTCCTTTGCGAGAGGGGTTTAAGATGTGAATATCCAACTTTGAAAGACTCATCAAAAGAGAATGGGCTGGATTGAGGGGAGGGGGGTGACTAGACTGCGCGGGATGAATTCAGTTCAGAAGAGGCGAATTGCGGTGGATGCGCGGTGGGTTTTTCGGGAACTCAGCGGCATTGGTCGTTATACGCTGGAACTGTTGCGGCAACTGGGGAAACGGGGAGGGGATTTTCAGTTTTGGGTGCTGGTGCGCGATGGGGAGCGGCGGGCGTTTATTGAGCAGACGGCGGAGTTGGCGGGGAAAGGGAATTTTGAGTTTGTAGAATTGCCGTATGGCGTCTTTAGCTTGCGTGGCCAGTTTGCGGTGGCGCGGTGGCTACGGGAGAAGCAGATTGATGTGTACCACTCCACGAATTTTATGGTGCCGCTGCCTGCGTTTCCGAGGCGCAAGCCTCATGCGACGAAGTGTATTTGCAACATTCATGATTTGATTCCGTTGGTGCATCCGGAGTTTACGCCGCGCGCGTTGAAGACGCGGTTTTTTCCGGTGTACCGGGCGTTGATGAACGAGATTGCGCGTCGGGTGGATGGGGTGGTGACGGGGAGCCAATCGGCTAAGCGGGATATGGTGAAGTGGCTGGGAATTCCAGAGGAGCGCATCGTGGTGGCGGCCGATGGGGTGGATGCGCGGTATGTGCCGGGTGGTGAAAAACCGTCAGTGCGGAGTGGGGTGAAAACGGTGCTCTATGTGGGGCGTTGCGATCCGTACAAGAATGTTGTGGGGCTGGTGGAGGCGTTTGCGCGGCTGGTGAGCGAGGGGGGCGTGAATGCGCAGTTGCGGATTGTGGGGTCGCCGGATGTGCGCTATCCGGAGGCGGGGGATACGGCGCGGCGGCTGGGAGTGGCCGATCGCGTGGAGTGGTCGGGTTATGTGGATGATGCGGGGCTGTTGAAGGCGGTTCAGGAGGCGGATGTACTGGCGCTGTTGTCGCGCTATGAGGGATTCGGGTTGCCGGTGCTGGAGGCGATGGCGTGTGGGACGCCGGTGGTGTGTTCCACGGCGGCGAGTTTGCCGGAGGTGGCGGGTGCGGCGGCGCGGTTGGTGGATCCGGAGGATGTGGCGGGTGCGGCGGCGGCGCTACGCGAGGTGTTGACGAAGCCGGAGGCGGCGGCGCGGTTACGGGCGGCGGGGCTGGCGCAGGCGAAAGGGTTTTCGTGGCAGGCGGCTACCGAGGCGGTGTTGCGGCTCTATGGAGACTCTTGCACAACGAACCCGGACGACACGGAGGTCGTCCCTCCAGAGGGGCGGGCTCCGTCCCGACCGATTGGGACAGAGTCTTGCAAGAGGATCGATGGAGAAATTTCATGAGCCGCAACTGGACGGTGGCGTTGGCGCATGATTGGCTGAATGGCATGCGCGGGGGCGAGAGATGTCTCGACTTGATCTGCAAGGAGTTTCCGCAGGCGGAGATTTATACGTTGTTGTATCGGCCCGAGATGGTGTCGGAGGCGATACGGAATCGAAACGTACATGTGTCGGGGTTGCAGCGCGTGCCAGGATTTTTGAATTCCTATCGCTGGTTTTTGCCGCTGTTTCCGATGGCGATGGAATCCTTCCGCGTGCCGGAGGGGACGGACTTGGTGTTGAGCACGAGTCATTGTGTGGCGAAGGGGCTGGTGCCGTCCAAGGGGGCCAAGCATTTGTGCTATTGCTTCACGCCGATGCGGTATGCGTGGTCGATGCAGGAAGATTATTTCGGGCGAAACCGCCTTAAGCGTGCGGTGCTGGATGTAGCGCTTTCGCGGTTGCGAAAGTGGGATCGGGGGGCGAGTGCGCGAGTGGATCGGTTTGTGGCGATTAGCCAATATGTGAAGGCGCGCATTGAGAAATTTTATGGGCGCGAGGCGGGGGTGGTGTATCCGCCGGTGGCAACACAGTTTTTTACGCCGGATGGGCGGGGGGGGCATGACGGCTATGATGTGGTGGTGTCGGCTCTGGTGCCGTACAAGCGGGTGGATTTGGCGGTTCGGGCGTATTCGCAGATGGGATTTCCGTTGAAAGTGGCGGGGGTGGGAACCGAACTGGAGGCGCTGAAAAAAATGGCGGCGCCGAATGTGGAATTTTTGGGGCGAGTGCCGGACGAGGGCATTCGCGAGCTGTATCGGCGGTGTCGCTTTCTGGTGTTTCCGGGGGAGGAAGATTTTGGAATTGTGCCGCTGGAGGCGCAGGCGTGTGGAAAACCGGTGTTGGCATTTGGCCGAGGGGGATTGTTGGAAACCGTGAAGGATGGGCAGACGGGTATTTTCTTTCGCGAGCAAACGCCCGAGGCGTTGGCGATGGCGGCGACGCGCGCGGAGAGCGTGGAGTGGGATGTGGCGGCCATTCGGGCACACGCGGAACTGTTTGGCGAGCAGCGCTTCTTGGAAGGGTTGCGGGCGGAGATGAATCGATTGATGGAAGGCAAGGGACGATGAACGAATTGAATGGGCCACCGCCGATGCCGGAGACAGGCGCGGGAGGAGTGAACGGTGGAACGGCACGCTGGTTGCGGATGTCGCGAGGATTTTCGTGTATTTTTTGGGGGCTACTACTGATTTCGGCGATGCATGTCGTAGCGATGCGGTCGGATGTGCCCGTGCGTTGGAGGATTGTGGCCTTTTGGATTTCGTTTCTGCCGTTGGTGGTGGGGCTTTGGATGTTGAGAGCGTGTGGGGAGCTGACGGCCCGGTGGCGGAGCCAGATCAGTCGCACTTCGCTGTTGGGATTTGCGGCCATTTTTCTGTGCCCGTTTTTGGTATGGTGGAATGTTCTGCCCACGAAACTCTTTTTTGCAGTGAATTCGGGGGTGTTTATCCTTGTGATGACAGGGATGTTGGTGGAGTTGAATCGACTGGCGGGTGAGAGCGCACGATGGATGGGCGATGTTTCCTTGAGGCGCGAATCGACGGCCGGATGGGGAATGGTTCTGTGGCTTAGTGGATGCACAGCTTGTGCGTTGGCTTGGCTATATTATCACGCGGGCGTGCTGGAGGCAGGGGCTGAAACCGTGCTGGTTCAGCTTTCGGGTTTGCCGAGCGAGGCGCGCACGCTGTTTCTGTTGCCATATGCAATGACGGCGTATGTGATGTGGAGGGCCAAGGAAACCGGATTTCGGCGGACGGTTCGCGCAGAAGGTGAATGAGCCGTGGGAAAGCGCCTATTCCCAAGGGAACTTGCGGGAAGGTTTATCGGTCGGAGCTTCCGGGGCGGGCTCTTTCTTCTGGGGCCGGTTGGCCTGAATGAGGGCTTGTAGGGCTACGCCATCGGGGTCTTCGGGAACGGCAGATAGGTAGCGGCGGATGGGTTCGGCCGCGCGATCATACTGACGCAGACGGACGAGGGCGTCGGCCCACTTGAATAGTCGTTCATAACGATAAGGCGCAATCTCTTCGGATTTTGTAAAGCATTCGGTGGCGATATCCCAGTCGCCTTGGAGACAATAGAGAGCGGCGATTTCTTCCCAGAGGAGAGGATTTTTGGGGTTCTTGGAGATGGCGTTTTGAAGAACCTCAACAGCTTGACTGCCCTGATCCAGACGGTGGAGAGTTTCGGCGAGGGCAATAGCGGATTCGGAGTTCCATGCGTCGCGTTGGAGGGCATACTCGAGCCAGGGGCGGGCTTCGGCATAGCGTTTGGTTTTGTTGAGTTCGCGGCCGATTTGGATCGAGAGGCTGATGTCGTAATAGCCGGTGTCGGAGTGGGCGGGGCGGAGAAGGGCGATGCCGCTTTCAGCCGATTGGCCTTGATGGACGCGGGTCAGGGCTAGCAGGGCGCGAATATCCAAGCGATGGGGCCAATGGTTGAATGCGGTTTGAGCGGCATCTTCGGCGTTGGGGGCGTCGTTGGCATTCAACAAATACCATGAGGTTCGCGCGGCCAACCAGGCATCGTCAGGTCGACTGTTTTGGCGTCGCGAAAAAATGGCCCGAGTGTTGGCGGGTGAAATAGCGGCGACGCGGGAGGCCAAGAGTTGCTTTTCTTGATGAAGGAGGGCCAAGGTTTCTGCGTTATCCAACTGGCGCCGGAAGGGGGGGGACAACAGTTGAGCCATCACAAAATCCAACTGGGCAGCGCGGCCCCAAGGATCGTAGAGCAAGTCGCCTGCGAGGGTTTCGGAGTTAGGGACAGGACCGGTGGGTTCGGGCTCGAACGCGTGGAGGAATTCCATGCGATCGATGAGGGAGGAGGCGAGCAGATGATGAGCCTCAAACGTGAAATGGATATGATCCAGAAAGAGTTCGCGTCCGGGAATTCCCTGGGGCGAACGGATGGCAAACAGAGCTTCAGCGTCGAAAAGCGAAACAGAAGCGGCGGCAGAAGATTCGCGGAGAATTGAGTTGATTCGAGAATCGGCACGCAATCGGAGGGCATCCGCATCGCGAGCGCGGGAGAAGAGGGCGGTGGCTTCGGCCGTGCGATTATCCTGCAGAGCCATTCGGGCCGCGCGAAAGAGGGCTTCGGCGTGGGTGGGGTCGCGCCGAATCACATCCGAAAGAAGTCGGGTGGCGTCGATGCGGTTGGTGGAGGCTTCTGCGGCAAGGGCGGCGCGCAACTTTTCGCGGACCTCTTGAGCGGTGGCTTCGTCTTTTTGGAAACTCGTGGCGAATGGGGCACAATCGCGGAGATTGACAGGTACGGTGCAGGCAATGACGACGGGTGAAAACTGGGATGCCAGTCGAAAGATTTCCTCAAGATTCTGTTGAAAGGAAAGATAGGCCGATTCGAGTCGAGGGTCTTGAGGTGATAGCCGACCTTTGAGCGTAATGGGTTCTTGGTTACGCCATGCGTCGGTGTCGACCCGAGCGGGGAAAAGTCGGTTGATGCTGGCGATGCACAGTTGAGAAAGGCGAGTGCGGGAAAAGAGAACCATCCACCGTGCCAGCTGGGCTCCATGATGGAAGCGGCCCAATCCGGAGGCGGGCCCATAGGGGCCTGCCACTTCGTCGTTGCCGGTTAGGATAATAACGGCATTGGGATGAAGGCGCTCCACATCGCGGGCGACTTCCCGCAAGACGTGGGAATTTCCGCCATCGATCGCCATGTGGATGACTTCGACGGGATGTCCGGGGTAGCGGTTTTGGAGCATGAGTTCCATCTGGCGTCCGAGACCGAAGGACGGATCGGGTTCTCCCATCGCTTCTGAACTACCCAGCAAGCAGACGCGCAAGGTGCCGGGCTCTGGAGTTTTTAAGGCTACAATGGGTAGGGGAGGGTGGGCAAAGCGCTCTGCAAAAAAGCGGTACATGAAGAATTGATTATCCATCCAGACCGGTTTTCCGTTGGCTTCCCCTTCCACAAGGAAGCGAGTGGAACGTCCTGGAAAGAAATAGGCCGCCACGAGTTCCAGAAGAGTGAAGGTGAAAAGAAGAACGATCAAGGAGAACGCAAGCCGCCGGAGTAGCCGGAGCACGAAAGAAGCCCAAGAGGGCAGTTCAACATGGATGGTTTTTTCGTTCATGCTACGCAAGTGCACGGACTATAGGGAAGGATGGAGGGACTGTAAAGAATCGCGTGAACGGAAATCAGGACTCGACACGGAAAGGGCTTGGATTCGGGGGGGGGATGAGCTAGAACGGAAGGGCATCGTTTTTCCGGAGAAAGTGGACTGTGGAACCCAAATTTGCCCATTTGCATTTGCATACCGAGTACAGCGTGTTGGATGGGATGTGTGCGTTGGATCGGGGTGAAAAGCATCATAGCCCGCTGATGGATCAAGCGCGGAAGTTGGGGCAGGTGGCGATGGCGATCACCGACCACGGGAATTTGTATGGGGCGGTGCATTTCTACAAGGCGGCGCGCAAGCATGGCATTAAGCCGCTGATGGGGTGCGAGATTTATGTGACGGCGGGGAGCCATCGCGAAAAAACGCTGGTGAATGGGCGGCAGGCGAATCATTTGGTGCTGCTGGCGGAGAATGAGCGCGGATTTGAAAATTTGATCAAGCTCGTGAGCAAGGCGCATCTGGACGGATATTATTACAAGCCGCGCATTGATCGGCCGCTGTTGGCGGAATATCACGAGGGCTTGATTGGGCTGTCGGCGTGCTTGAAGGGGGAAGTGGCCGAGGCGTTGAGCGATGGCCTGGAGGACAAGGCGTTTCAATTGGCGGGGGAGTATTCCGAGATTTTGGGGAAGGATCATTTCTATCTCGAGCTGCAGGATCACGGGTTGGAGTCGCAGAAGAACGTCAACCGCAAGATGGTGGAACTGGCGCGAAAGATGGGGCTCCCGCTGGTGGCGACGAACGACGTGCATTATTTGGAGGAGTCACATTCGGTTCCGCATGAGATGTTGCTCTGTCTGCAAACGCAGGCGAAGTGGAACGAGACGGACCGGATGAATTATGGGTCCAATCAATTCTTCCTGAAGAGCGAAGAGGAGATGCGCCACTTATTTCGGGAGTTGCCGGAGTCCATCGAAAATACGTGGAAAATTGCGGAGCGTTGCAATGTGGAGCTGGCGCTGGGGGGACAGAAGAATCCGCATTTCCCGAATTACAAATGTCCGGACGGGCTGACGCATAAGCTGTATTTGACGAAGATTGCGGCCGAAGGGGTGCGGCGGCATTTTGGGGTGGAGGACATCGAGCATCCGAAGGACGACCGTGAGAAGGTGATCTCGACGCGATTCTTTCACGAGTTGGCCGTAATCGAGAAAACGGGCTTTCTGAATTACTTTCTGGTGGTGTGGGATTTCATTCATGCGGCGAAGCAGATGGGGATTCCGGTGGGGCCGGGGCGCGGTTCGGGCGCGGGCAGTTTGATTGCATTTGCGGTGGGGATTACGGGCATTGATCCGTTGCGCTATGGGCTGATCTTTGAGCGGTTTTTGAATCCGGATCGTGTGTCACCGCCGGACTTCGACATTGATTTTTGCCAAGCGCGGCGCGGCGAAGTAATCGAATATGTGCGGCAAAAATACGGCATGGATAGCGTCGCGCAGATTGTGACGTATGGCACGCTGGGGGCCAAGACGCTGATCCGCGATATTGGCCGCGCGCTGGAATTTCCGCTGCCCGAGTGCGACAAGCTCGCCAAGATGATTCCGGAATTGCCGGGGACGACGCTGGAAAAAGCGTTGAAGGATAGCGTGGATTTTGCGCAGGCGTGCCGAACGAATGAGTATGCGCGGGAGATCATGAAGTTCGCACCGCCGTTGGAAGATATGCCGCGCCAAACGGGCACGCATGCGGCGGGCGTGGTGATTGGGGAGAAGGCGCTGATTGAGCTGATTCCGCTGACGAAGGACAAAGAAGGCAACGTCATCGCCCAATGGGAATCGGGGCCGCTGGAAGAAGCGGGCCTGTTGAAGATGGACTTCTTGGGGCTTAAGACGCTGACGGTGGTGCGAGAGGCGTGCGAGAATGTGAAGCGCACGACCGGCGTCGAACCCGATCCGGACAACTTGCCGCTGGATGATCCCAAGACCTACGAGATGCTGGCGCGGGGCGATGCGGTGGGCGTGTTCCAAGTGGAATCCGACGGCATGCGCGATTTGCTGCGGCAATTGCAGATCAACAAGATTGAAGAGCTCATTGCGTTGATTGCGCTGTATCGGCCGGGGCCGATGGCGATGATTCCCAAATTCATCGCGCGCAAACATGGGCGGGAGCCGATCGAATATCCGCATCCGTTGCTGGAGCCGGTGCTGAACGAAACCTACGGCATCATGATTTATCAGGAGCAAGTGCAACAGGCGGCTTTCGTGTTGGCCGGTTTCAGTTTGGGGCAAGGCGATATTTTGCGCCGCGCCATGGGCAAGAAAAAGGCCGACGAAATGGCCAAGCAACGCGAGGCGTTCACGGAAGGCTGCGTCAAAAAGAAAACCTGTTCGGCGGCGAAGGCGGGCCAGATTTTCGATCAGATTTCGGAATTTGCGTCGTACGGTTTCAATAAGTCGCATTCGGCGGCGTATGGCATCGTGACGTTCCAGACGGCGTATTTGAAGGCGAACCATCCGGTCGAATTCATGGCGGCGATGCTGTCGTCCGAAATTGGCAACACCGACAAGTTGCCGGTGCTGGTGGCCGATGTGCAGAAGATGGGCATTTCGGTATTGCCGCCGGATGTGAATGAAAGCGGGTTGCGGTTCACGCCGGTGAAGGGGGCTATTCGCTATGGCTTGGCGGGCGTTAAAGGGGTGGGATCGGCGGCGGTCGAAGCGCTCGTGAAAGAGCGCGAGGCCAACGGTCCGTTCAAGGGGCTGGTGAATTTTTGCGAGCGGATCGTCAACGGCGACGTGAACAAAAAGGCGATTGAGGCGCTGGTGAAATGCGGCGCGTTTGATTTCACGGGATTGATGCGCGGACAGTTGTTCGGCGGCATTGAAACGGCGATGGGCTATGCGGCGTCGGTTCGGAAAGACAAGGCGGCGGGGCAATCGTCGCTGTTCGACTTGCTGGGCGGGGATGATGTGGCGGGCGTGGTCATGACCGACAAGGATTTGCCGGCGGGCGAGCCGTGGCCTCAAAAGCAAATGTTGGCTTTTGAGAAGGAGCTGATTGGGTTTTATATTTCGGGGCATCCGTTGTTGGCGTGTTCGTGGACGCTGGAAAAATATAATCAGTGCGATGCGGTGGGGTTTGCCACGTTGTCGGAGAAAACGCGAACGCGGATTGGCGGGCTGGTGGTGAATGCCCAGAAGCGTTTCACAAAACCCAAAAATGAAGACGAGTCGCCGCGGGGCATGCTGTCGTTTCGGCTCGATACGCTCGATGGTGCGATTTCGGCCATTGCGTTTCCGGAGGCGTTTGAAAAATATGGCATTTATCTCCAGCCCGATGCGGCGGTGATGTTGTGCGGTAGTGTGAGGCAGGACAACGGGGGGGGGGGCAACACGCTGGCCGTGGATGAGGTGTATCCGATTGAAGAAGTGCCTGCACGGTTTACGCTGGGACTGAGTTTGCATGTGAATGTGGGGACGTGGACGGAGCAACGGATGCGGAGCCTCAAGGATGTTCTTCGACGTCATACAGGATCGACGCCGGTGAATATTTGCCTGCTCTATCCCGACAATGCCAAAGTCTATTTGCGCGCGTCCGACAGTTTGCATGTGCGCGTTTCGGAAGCGTTGGTGAAAGAATGCGAGAAGATTGTGGATGGGCTCTATGTGGGAACAGTGAAGCAGGCCGGTTTGCGCGCCCCTCCGGAGCCGAAGTGGAAACGACGCGGTGGGGAATAGGTATTGAATGATATTATCGGCGAATTCAGGTAAGAGTGACATGGGATGCTAACGGATAGGAACATATGAAAACGAATGCGATTCAAGCTGCAGATAAAAACAACATGCCCCGGATTTTCTTTCTCGCCATTTCTGCCGCCTTGGGCGGTTTTTTGTTTGGCTTTGATAGTGGCGTGATCAATGGAGCGGTGGGGGCTTTGCAGGTGGCCTTCAACTCCGATGCCGTGGGCACGGGGTTCAATGTGGCCTCCATGTTGTTGGGGTGTGCGGCGGGTGCGTTTTTTGCCGGAACGTTGGCTGACAAGATGGGACGAAAGTGGGTTTTGATTCTATCGGCCGTGGCTTTTATTGTGAGCGCGTGGGGCTCCGGAATTGCTCAGGGGTCGGTGGAGTTTGTGGTGTACCGCGTGTTGGGAGGCTTGGCGGTTGGTGCCGCGAGCATTTTGTCGCCCGCCTATATCGGGGAAATTGCACCGCCCAAAATTAGGGGTGGACTGATCTCTCTTCAACAACTCGCCATTGTGTTGGGATTGTTCGCAGCCTTTTTCAGCAATTACCATTTGGCATCCGTGTCGGGCGGCGCCAGCGAAGTGATGTGGTTTGGATTTAGCACCTGGCAATGGATGTTCTGGATGGAATTGTTCCCGGCCTTTGCGTTTTTGGTTTGCATGGTCGCCATTCCGGAGTCACCGCGCTATTTGGTGGCGATTGGAAAAACGGAGCAGGCGTTGAAGGTGTTGGCTGGAATTTCCAATCTGGAAATGGCGAATCAACAAGTAGAAGAGATTCAGAAGACGGTTCGCAGCGAACATCGTCCGCAATTGTCCGACGTGATCAACGAGAAGACGCGGAAAATTCACCCTGTGATATGGGCGGGAATTGTCATTGCCGCCTTGCAGCAATTCACGGGTATCAATGTGGTGTTTTATTATGGCGCGGTTCTTTGGAAGGCGGCTGGTTTCACCGAGTCCGATGCGTTGCTGACGAATGTGATTAACGGAAGTGTGAATGTGGTCTTCACGTTTGTGGCCATTTATCTGGTGGATAAATTGGGGCGCAAGCCGCTGCTGTTGATCGGGGCGTTGGGGCAGGCCGTCATGTTGGGACTGCTGGGCTTGATTTTTGCATTTGCCTCGAAGCAAGGAGGCGAAGGGCTGACGATGGAAGGGTCTGCCGGATTGCTAGCGCTGATTGCCGCCAACGGATATATCGCCTTCTTTGCCTGCACGTGGGGCCCGATTGTGTGGGTGATGTTGGGCGAAATGTTTTCGAATAAATTCCGCGGCGCGGCGCTGGCCATTGCGGGGCTTTCCAATTGGGTGGCCAACTTCATCATCACGATGACGTTCCCAGGTTTTCTGAAGAATTTTGGGCTGGGCGTTTCGTATGGGATCTATGCGGCGTTTGGCGTGGTGGCGTTTTTCTTTGTGAAGAAGTTTGTGCAGGAGACCAAGGGGCGCACGTTGGAACAAATTTCGATGGATCAGGACTAAAAAGCCAACCACGGACCAACCACCGTTGTGTTGATCCGTGGTGGAGTGTTCCATTAGCCGGCGATGGCCTTCAGGTCGGCGTCGGCCGTGGTGATGGGGGTGAGGCCGAATTGTTCGACGAGCACCTTGAGCACCGTGGGAGAAACAAACGCAGGAAGGGTTGGCCCGATGCGGATGTTCTTGATGCCGAGCGAGAGAAGCGTCAGCAAAATGCAGACGGCTTTCTGCTCGTACCAAGAGAGAATCAGCGAGAGGGGCAGATCATTCACGCCGCAGTTGAACACTTTGGCGAGAGTGACGGCCACTTGGATCGCGGAGTAGGCATCGTTGCACTGGCCCATGTCGAGTAGGCGCGGAATGCCGCCGATGGTTCCCAACTGGTCTTGCAAGTGGTTAAAGCGGAATTTCCCGCAGGCGAGCGTTAGGATAAGCGTGTCTTTGGGAGTCTTTTCGACGAACTCGGTGTAGTAGTCGCGGCCGAGTTTGGCGCCATCGCAACCCCCGACGAGGTAGATGTGTTTGACGGCGCCCGCTTTGACGGCGTCGATGAGCTTGTCGGCGACGGACATGACGGCGTTGCGTGCAAAGCCGGTCATGAGTTCGTAAGCACCGGGCTTCGTTTCCGTCCAGCCTCCGAGGGCGATGGCTTGCAGGATGATGCCGGTGAAGTCTTTGCGACCCTGCTCATCGGCGGCGATGTGCTGAACGCCGGGCCAGCCCACTTCGGCCGTGGTGGCGAGGTGTTGGATGTAGGTCGGGCGCGGGGGCATGATGCAGTTGGTGGTGTAGAGCACGACGCCGGGGAGATCGGCAAATTCCTTTTGTTGGTTTTGCCATGCGGTGCCGAAGTGGCCTTTGAGGTGGGCGTATTTTTTGAGGCCGGGATACGCGAGGGCGGGAAGCATTTCACCGTGGGTGTAGATGTTGACGCCCTTTCCCTCGGACTGTTCGAGTAGCATTTTGAGGTCGTGCAGGTCGTGGCCGGTGATGATGATGAAGGGGCCATTTTCCTGCGTGGTGGACACGCGGGTGGGCTCGGGGTGGCCATAGGCTTCTGTGTTGGCGGCATCGAGCAGGGCCATGCACGCGAGATTGATCTGGCCAAATTCCATGATGAGGCTGAGCCATTCCGCGACGGTGTGATCCTCGCCGAGAGCCTTCATGCCTTTTTGAAACCAGGCGGAAACCTTGGGGTCGGTCTTGCCGAGAACGCGGGCGTGGGCAGCATAGGCTCCCATGCCGCGCATACCAAAGAGAAGCGTGGAACGCAGGGAGACCACATCCGTGTCGCCGTGGAATAGATCTTCGGGGCGATACGAGTTTGCGCCGCCTGCGGCAACGGCCGCGCGAAGAATGCGGTCGCGCATGGCGGTGAGGTCGGCGGGGTCGAAGTTGACATTGGTGACGGTCATGAACAGGGCGTCCATGAAAAGCGCCTCGATTTTGGCGTCGGCGGGCTGGCCATCGACGGCACGGGCCAGCGTGATCATGGCCGCTGTGATGTCATCTTGCAGGTTGGAGGCTTCGGGGGTTTTGCCGCAGACGCCGGAACGGGTGCAGCCGGTGCCGCCTGCCGTTTGCTCGCATTGAAAACAGAACATACTCATGGGAGTTCTCCTTTTGGTTGGTTTTCTTTATAAAATGAATTCAGGATTCAGGAGGGACAGCCGAAGAATGTTTTCTCACAGAGGTGCACAGAGGTTCACGGAGAAGAATCTGTTGGTTTCCCTCTGTGACCCTCTGTGAATCTCTGTGAGAGGAATGGATGTTGACTTCAGTCTTCAAGGATTTGCCCTTCCGTCGAAATCGTGACGATTTGCCAAGGGATCATTTTGCCGCTGGCTTGGAGGGCGCGTTGAGTGGCGGTGGCGATGCCGCCGCAACAGGGGACTTCCATGCGCAGGACGGTGATGCTTTTGATTTCGTTGGCCTGAAGAATGGCCGTGAGTTTTTCAGCGTAATCGCCTTCGTCGAGTTTGGGGCAACCAATAAGGGTGACCTTGTTTCGCATGAAGCGGTGGTGAATGTCCGGATAGGCGAAAGCGGTGCAGTCGGCGGCGATGAGAAGGGAGGCGTTTTGTAAATAGGGCGCGTGGATATTGACGAGTTTGATTTGCACGGGCCAGTTGGCGAGTTGTGCTACGGGGGCGTTTGGAGTCGAAGAGGCATTTGGTGCACTAGGTTGGCATGCGATGGATTTGGCCATCTGGCCGGGGCAGCCGCAGGGCAGAGGGGGCTTGGGTGCCGTCATGCGAGCCGCAACGGCGGCTTCATCATATTCCTCCGCATCGCGCTCGATGATTTGAATGGCGCCGGTGGGGCAGGCGGGCAGGCAATCGCCGAGGCCATCGCAATAGGTGTCGGAGACGAGCTTGGCCTTGCCATTGACCATTTGGAGGGCACCTTCGTGACAGGCCGACACGCAGAGGCCACAGCCATTGCAAAGGGATTCGTTGATGGAAATGATGTTTCGTTTCATTGGGATTTCAGATTGGTTCGGTCAAAGGAGCGCGCGAGTTCGGCAAGAGTCGTTTTCGTCAGTTGGTGATGAAGGCGGGAATTTTCTTGTTCGACCAAGCGGCCGAGGGCGCAGGCTCGCCCTGGACAAATTCGTGGATCGAGAAGGCACCGATGGGGAAGAAGAGGTTCTCCGCCACCTGCCTCATAGATTTCGATTAGAGGGATGAGTTTGGGGTCGCGGGCCAGACGGATGCCCCCGCGAGGCCCGCGCTCTGTTTCGAGGAGGCCCGCGCGGACGAGGCGTTGAACGACTTTGGCAAAGTGGTTGTAGGAAAAGCCGAGTTCTTTCGCGATTGTGGGGGACGGGCGAAAATCGTCTTTACCGTCCGCAATCCAAAGGCAGGTGTGGAGTGCAATTGAAATAGATTCGGGGATGTGGAGAAGGCCGGGCATATCGTGGTTTCCTTTATTCTGGTACTACAATACCAGAATAGGCCAAAATGGCAAATAAAAAAATGGGAAACCAGAATCCATAGAGTTTGTTGCCGGGGAGAAACCGTGATACGATGCCGACCAATTATCAGAAGGATCGATCATGAAAACAGTCATTATTGGTGGTGTAGCGGGAGGGGCCAGTGCGGCGGCGCGGTTGCGGCGGTTGGATGAGAAGGCCGAAATTGTGATGTTTGAGCGGGGTCCGCATATTTCGTATGCGAACTGCGGGCTGCCCTATCATTTGGGGAAGATCATTCCGGAACGAAGCTGGTTGCTGGTGATGACTCCCGAAAATTTTCGCGCCCGATTCAATGTGGATGTGCGGGTGAATCATGAAGTGACGGGGATGGATCGTACACGCAAGGTGGTGAGTGTATTGAATCGCCAAGATGGAAGCATTCGTGAAGAGCGCTATGACCAGTTGGTGATCGCCACGGGGTCCTCGCCGATGCACCTATCGTTGCCGGGAATCGATTTGCCGGAAGTGTTGCCGTTGTGGACGCTGGAGGACATGGATCGCATTGCCAAGAAGCTGGATGCGGATGCGAAGAAGGTGGTCGTTGTGGGCGGCGGATTTGTGGGGATGGAATTGGCCGAGAGTCTGCGGCATCGCGGGCTGGAGGTGGTGTTGTTGGAAATGGGCAAGCAACTGTTGCCGACGATGGATGAGGAAATGAGTTCCTTGTTGGCGGAAGAGTTGCGCCTATCGGGCATCGTGGTTGAATTGGGAGCGTCGGTTTCGGCGTTTGCTTCCGTGGAGGGCGGCGGAGTCCGTGTGACGGTGAAGGATGGACGTTCGTGGACGGCGGATGTGGCGGCCTTGTGTGTGGGCGTGAAGCCCAATTCGGGGCTGGCCAAGGCGGCTGGGCTGGAGATTGGGCCGCGTGGACATATCGTCACGGATGACCAGATGCGCACGGCGGATCCGGATATTTTTGCGGTGGGGGATGTGGTGTCGGTGATCGACCCTGTGTTCGGGCAGCCCACGGCGGTGCCGTTGGCGGGACCGGCGAATCGGCAAGGGCGAATTGCGGCGGACAATATCATGGGGCGCAACAGTCGGTATGCGGGAACGTATGGCGCATCGGTGGTGAAGGTGGGGCGGCTGACAGCGGCGAGTTGCGGGCACACGGAGGCGCGGCTGAAAGCGATGGGGAAAGCGTATCAGAAAGTCTATCTGCATCCGGGTTCTCATGCGGGCTATTATCCCGGTGCGACCGCCTTGCACATCAAATTGATGTTTGGTGCGGACGGTAAAATCTACGGTGGCCAGATCATCGGGAGCGAGGGCGCGGACAAACGGGCGGACGTGTTGGCGGTGACGATGCGGGCGGGACTGGATGTGAGACAACTGGCGGAGATGGAGCTTTGCTATGCGCCGCCTTTCAGTTCGGCGAAGGACCCGATCAGCGTGGCCGGCATGATTGCGACCAATGTGTTGAATGGCGATTCCAAGATTGTTCAGGCGGATGCATTGCCCGAAGGCGCACTTTTGCTGGATGTTCGCGAACCGGCGGAGGTGGCGTTAGGCGTCATGAAAGGGGCCATTCCGATCCCGCTACATCAACTGAGAGCCCGTGCATTCGAGTTGCCCAAAGATCGGCTGATCGTGGCGTATTGCCAGCAGGGGTTACGCGGGTATGTGGCGGAACGGATTTTGAAACAACTCGGCTACGATGCGGCCAACTTGACGGGCGGCTATCTGACGTGGAAGCAATTTCAGCCTGAAAAGTGGATGCCTTCCGACGATCAGATTGCACTTTCTTGCACGGGTAGCGAGGGTGGACCCCAGATCACATCGGAGGATGACGAGCCCAAGACGGTGGTGGATGTGCGTCCCTTGCAATGTCCCGGTCCCGTGGTGCGCATCAAGAAGGAATTGGACGGACTTCCGGCGGGTGCCACGATCAAAGTGCTGGGTGCATCGGGGTTTGCTCCCGACCTGAGCAATTGGGCGCAGAGCAGTGGTCACAAGGTTGTCAAGTTGACGAGGAAAGATACCTACATCGAAGCCGTTGTTCGAAAGGGGACCTCGGTGCCGTCTGTCTCAACGGTTGGAAGCAGCAATTCCGGTGCGATGGTGTTGTTTAGCAACGATCTGGATAAGGCACTGGCGGCGCTCATCCTCGCTACCGGCATGGCCGCAGCAGGGATGCAGGTCAGCATTTTCTTCACCTTCTGGGGCTTGAGCGTGTTAAGGAAGAACCCGGGGCCGCAGGTGAAGAAGAGTTTGCTGAACACGATGTTCGGCTTCATGCTGCCGAAGGGCGCGTCGAAATTGGCGCTTTCTAAGATGCATATGGCGGGAATGGGCACGGAGATGATGAAGCATGTGATGGCGAGCCAAAATATTACGTCGTTGCCCGACATGCTGAGCAACGCGCGTCAGATGGGCGTAAAGTTTATTGCCTGCGATATGGCCATGGGTGTCATGGGCCTCACGCGCGAGGAGTTGATCGATGTAGACGAGGTGGCGGGCGTGGCGACGTTTATCGCGCGGGCCAAGGAAAGCGGGCCGACCTTGTTTATATAGCCGAAGGTTGAACCGGGGCGGTCCATGAAAAGAGCCGACCATTTTAGATTCCTGCCGCGCCGCTACGCTGACCCTCGCTCCGCTCGTGGCTGGCCGCCCCCGCTTCGGCCACGGCTGGGCTCCGGGTGGGGCGCGCACGGAGATGCGGTACGCGGCAGCTCGCCGCGAGCCCAACCCCGCCTCCGATCCGCGCTCAGGCTACGCCTTCGCTTACGCGTGTCGTTCAAATCCGCCGAGGACGGCGGATTTCCAACGCCGCTTGTCCGTCCGCGCCTTTAAAGGCGCTGCAAGGCCGCCTGCAACTCGCCCCGAGTGTCCCGCTACGCGTGAAACTCGGGGCCACTTGCTTCACGGCGGCCTACCTGCCAGGCGCGGACTCTGGACCGCGCCCGGCACCGTCCCGACCGCGCGGGGCGCGTCGGGACTGGGGTCGCGCCTGACGGCGCTCCGCGGCATGGTCTCTCAATCCTCTAGGAAGTTTTAACAGCCCCCTGAGTAGATCCTCGCTGCGCACGCAACGCCCCCGTTTCGCCTGAACGCGCGAGAAAACCCCGGAGAACAGCCTGAAAACCAAGTTTTCCACACTGTGGAAACATTCTTTCCATTGTGTGGAAAAATCGCGAAAAAGTTTTCCATACTGTGGAAACCTGCGCCGCGACATGATCCGAATTTATAAGACATGCTTACATTATTACCCTGCGCCTCTTCCAAAGGGCAAGGCCCAGTCCCCCAATGCAAATCAGCGTGGCCGTTGCTGGTTCAGGTATCACCCCGGTTGCCCCAGCGGCAATGCCGAGACCTGGGGTTGATTCGTATGCCCATTCATGGATGACCACATAAATGTCGTCATAATCCGCCGTGATTCGCGCCCATCCATAGTATGTTTGCCCAGCGGCCTCGAATTCCAAACCCATATAGCCGTTGTCCACTCCGGCCCATGGCCCGAAACTCACCGTATTGTCGTCAAGCAGCCTTATCCATTGCGCCATTGTCTGCGAACCGCTTTGCCAATAATCCGAAAGCGATTGATCGATCACGGTTCCTGCGGACAACGGACCGCCGGTCCTGTTTGCGCCTTGGGAAGTCACGGAAAATTCCGCCATCAAAGTGAATGTGTACAGGAAATCCACGATGGAATCCTGATTCAAATCCATTGGCAAATAGCCGGTGTCGATGTCCTGTATTCCCGACCATACGATGCTCGGGAACGCGCTTGCGCCGGGGCCGAAAGCCAGCACGACGCATGCGATTGACATGGCAAAGAAGTTGCGCACGGCGCGGCTCCCCTTACTGGATTTCTCTTACCCTATAGAAATTCGTGATTGATTCCGGGTTCGAGTCTTCCCAGATGAAATCATCTTTTGTGGCATAGATATCGTCGGCGACGGCCCCCCAATCATTGGTGTCCATCATATCTCCAATCGCCTCGATTCTATAAAGGCTTCCCACCACGCCCGGCCATTCTATCCAATGGGTTGCATTCGTCGTGCGGTAATATTCCGCAATGGCCAACTCGGGTGCATTGGTTGGCTGGTTGCCATCGATGATGATAGACACATCTTGGACTCCTCCCGCCAGCGTCCCTTTATGGGTGATCTTTACGGTGTACCAGTCATTGGAAGGCTGAAATATGGCGACCTGTTCCACATTGTCCCGGTAGTTGTCGCCGGTGAGGGCGGCGGCAGAGGGATTGGTTGGGTCCAATATCCAAGGGTAATTTGTAGTGCCTGTCGGTCCGATCACACGCAAGTCGAGGTCGTTCACCAAAACAAGATTGGTTGGATCGAGCGCAACGGGGTGCGCGGCTCCGGGGGGATCGGTCCATGTGATCGATATTTTCAGGGGCGTGTTTGCTCCTCCTAAAACTTGAAACTGGATATAGTCGCCGTTCACCAACCGGGTTTCCTTGATATGCGGTCGCGAATTCCAATCTGCATCTTCGGTCATCAGCTGCGCCACGTGAAGTATGTTGGCCAAGCCCCATCCAAAACGATAATCTGGCCCGACATTTCCAGCCTCATCCGCTGTATGAATCACAAGACCCTTCAGGGTAGAGGCCAGCAAAGGGTGATTCGTCTCGCGTATCGTGTTTTGCAGTTCCAGCAACAACCCCATTGCGCCAGAAACTCCGGGGGCCGCTTGGCTGGTGCCGCTCAAGGAGTCATAATAATTGGTGGGAGGGCTTACCCAAATGGGAGACAGCAAAGCGACCCCGTTTGCCACGACATCCGGCTTGATGCGGCCGTCATCGGTGGGGCCGAAGCAACTAAATGAAGTCATGACGACATCTTGCGTCGATTGATAGCCATTGGTGATGTCGTAGATAGCTCCGACGGACAGTATGTTTTTAGCGCAAGCATAATGGCTCACCGAGTCGTAACCCGCCGAGCCGCCATCTTTCTCGTGGACCATGTTGGTATAGACCCATCCGCTTCCGGGTATCCAGACGCGATGAGTGACGGGTTGCGAGATCGGCCCCTCGCCCCGGTCATTTCCTGCGGAAAAAACGCACAAATGATATGGTGCGCCATAGGCCACATTGTCGATATTGGTTGCCACGCTCGAATAACGGCCGAACTCGCAATCCTTGTTCGTGCTTATGGAGACGCTTCCCAACCACTCCCAAACCCCCAAACTGGAGTTCGATGACCATCCTTGCACATAACCATAAGAGTGATTGGAGACCCGAATCTCGTTGCTGATCGCCGCAATCGTCACTTCGGCGAGGTTATTGCTCCAATCGTATGCGGAGAGTCGGGAGACAGGAGCCATTCCGTGGGAGGAAGGGTAGTACCCCGTGGCAATCATGGTCCCGGCAACGCTGGTCGAATGGTAGTGCACCGAAGGGGCGGCGTCTTTCTGTTGGACGCGCGTCACGCCATTTTCCTGAAATTCAATATGACGGCCATCCACCGCCCCGGCATCCCATATGGCAAGCGTCGTTTGATTGCCCGTCAGGGCAAATCCATTGGTGCCGGAAGGCCAGACCCGATCCGCAGAAATCGTGCGGGCGGCGTTCTGGTTGTGGGTGGTAAAATATCTGGGCATTCCGTTCTCGAAAGCCACCAGTTCGCGCACAACGCCGTTTGTGAATTCCTGCCGCATCTCCAATCCATATTGCCTTGCCGCCAACACTGCCGCCTGCAACTTGGCCTGATAGTCTGCCCCCAACTGCTCGGCCAGCCCCGGCAAACGCGCCTGCATTTCTTTCCGACGCGCGTCATAGGTCAATTCTTTGTATTCGCGTTTAGGCGTTGCTGTCGATGTCATGTCATCAGCGATTGCGGGAGCGGTAGCCTCACCAAGCTGCCCTTCACGCGCCAAGGCTTGCTCATATTCTTCTTGGGTGATCATTCCCGCGTCCACCATGGTTTGGAGCAACGCCGAGGAATCTCCTGCCGTTTCCTGCGCGGTTGCAGCGCCGGAAAACACGACAACGCCGATCATCAGACCGCAGATAATCCCCAGCCTTTTGCCTGCGCACCCACCATGTGATTGGACAGCGGAAGGATCACTCGATATTTGCAGGCCTATTTTCATTGGCTTCTCCTTAATTTCGGATGCATGAACCAATCGCTGGATAGTCTCTTGCGATCCCTTCGATTTGGCGAGTGTTATTTTTGGCCAAGTTCTACCCTTGCCCAAGGCTGGACGAGCAGACCCCTCTTTGCTACTCTTGGCACATCGGTAAGGAATTCATCTCCTGCCGACAAGGAGAACGCAACAGACCAGCAATAGATTTTCGACATTTTAGATTTTGCGTTATTGCAGAACTCGTCGCACCCGAATCCACTACATTCATTGAAACGAGCGAACTGCGAGAGACGCGCCTATAGGGCGCACTTTCGTTTGTGTTCGTTTCAGGGCGTAGTGGCCCAGGGTGCGGCATGAAAAAAAGTTGCGCCCACTTTTTTTTCGCGGGCGCGAAAATCAGACCATTATTTTTGGAAACTGAACCCTCAAAGAAAAAGAGAAGTATGAGCACAAAAAATCGTTTCGATACCTTATGGATACAAAGCCCGTTCAAGCATTCAGCAATCATTAAGACTGTTATGTTTCTATGCCTTATTACCTTGTCGGCGGGGTGGAGAAAGGCTGACACCCTTGGAGTTGCTATAGGGATTGGTCAACAGATTGTTCCAGCGGTGCTTGATGCCCAAAAATCATCTGCCGATAAAAAGGCTGGAAAGACCCATAATCTTTCTTCATCGGGGGAAGCGGTAAGGCAGAGAATAGAAGAGTCACCAGATGGCATTGATATGTATATCGGTGATTACATGATGAACGGCGCAACTCCAGAACAGATCGCCAGTGTTATAGATGCCATCCAGTATCCGTCATTTTCGGTAAACCTTGAGCACATTCCTCTCCACAAAGAAGAATTTTATTCAGGGACGAGTTATGCATATTTACTCTACAAACTGGATTCCGATCCCGAGCGACTTGACTTAGAAAATGAAGACGAAGAAATGTCTGAGGACACGGTGGATATGGATTCCGATCCCGAGCGGCTCGTCATTGAAAAGGAAGACGAAGAAATGTCTGCGCACACGGTGCTTATTGATGGTGTTTCAATACTGCCGTCATTGTATGTGTCAAATGACCCAAATTACCAGGCTCTTTCATTTTTCTTTTTGGGCGATGCGCGTGATGGTGAATCAAAGAGTTCGTGCGCGCTTTTGGGTGTTGCACAGACCTTCCCTGAAGGCACAAGCGTCAAGGATATTGGAATGCGTGCAAAAGAAAAGTTCAAGGCGAGCTTCAAGATTGTTGCCCGTGATGAGATAGTTAAGGAGAGCATTGAGCTTTCCCCCTACACATGTACATATTCGCGAAATATCTTGGTGCTTACCAATGACGCGGTGTTCGTCAGGCTTATCAGCGGGAATTCCAATTCTTATCAGGTAACCAAAATGGATATTGAGGAATATCGTAAAGTATTCTTTAACCACCCAAGCATCTGTATGGAAATTTATCGGCAGACAGATTTTGAGTCGTACGATGCGTTAAAGAAAGCCGTGGAGAACACCAGTAATGAATCCATACCGGGCTTCTACTTGATTCGAAAGATATACGATGACTATAACAGAACATTTGAAGAGACCTACTCAGAAAATATCTTTGATAAAAAACTTGAAAGCGCAAAGGCAATGTCAAGACAAGTATCCCTTGAAGTGTACGATCTTAACTTAACAAGGCATTATCTTGCCTACAAGGCCGAGGTAGATCAGGCTCAACAGGAAGCAAGCCGGGTAGCAGAGGAAAAAGAAAAGGCAGCCGAAGAGGCAAAGAAGAAAGCCGCACTTGAATTCTAAGCGCTAACCAGCCACGCCCGTAAAAATCTCGCAGTGAGAATGTATCGGCTGATTGCCACTGCCAATATTTAATTAACGAAACACATAACCAAGGGTACAACAATGAGCAAAATGAAAGAATGTAAGTCGTGCGGAACGGAAGTTAGCAAGTCGGCTGAATCGTGTCCGAAATGCGGTGCCGTGCTGAAGAAAAAGAATAGCCAGACGGGGTGCGGTACTAAGTTGC
Organism: uncultured Verrucomicrobiota bacterium; assembly: GCA_964647595.1. Lineage (GTDB taxonomy): Bacteria > Verrucomicrobiota > Kiritimatiellia > CAIQIC01 > Lenti-01 > Lenti-01. The sequence goes on along the minus strand of CAZYGH010000015.1, from coordinate 42,184 downwards.
TTCTCGTCATTTTAGTCTGTATTGGAATTGGCGTATGGATGTCCAAATCATTCAAGGAGTCCCAAGGAAAACAACAGGCCGCAGACAATGCCGCGCCTATTTCAGCGATAACTTTTTCCGAGATTGACAAGTTCTTTTCCTCCAGTTCGGATGCTACTGAAATCCAGAAGAAAGAAAAGTGGAAGCAGTACGAAGGAAAAAAGGTAAAATGGACCGGCCAAGTTGCCTCGGTTTCTGGAACTTCCATGGGTATCAAAATGAAGCAATTAACCCTGACTTCAGATGTGACTGTGGGTTTGAAAGACTCGGAAGGTCAGAAGGCATTAATGCTGAAAAAGGGAGACTCGGTCACCTTCATCGGCGTTCTGCGTGACTGGGGTGTTTTGATGGGGTACTTCCTTCGGAATGGTGAAATTGTTAAGGAATAATCCTTGGATATGTGGCTGCGCCACAGGACAATGATAGAAGACGCGCGCGCCCCCACCCGAAGCCCGCAGGGCGGAAGAGCGCGGCAGAACGCCGCGAAGAACCCCGCCGATCTTCACGCGGGCCGCTTTGCCCGAAGGGCACAGGCCCGCGTGGGTGCCGAGGGCAAAGCCCGAGGCAGAGGCGAGCGAGCGCACCGCGAGCGAGTTCCACCCGCAGCCGCGCCAGCGGCGAGGACAGCCGCCCCCTGCGCAGGCCGCGCCCAGCCGCGTCAGCGGCGTGGCCGTGGCCGAAGCGGGGGCGGCTATCCCCGAGCGGCGCCCACGCGCCGCGAGGGTCCAGCGTAGCGGCGCGACAGCGCGACGTGTAAGGGGGGAAGGCCGCGAGAGAGGGGGGGGGGAACTATCGCTGAAAGTATTTCTTTATCTTGTCCAGAATCTCCGGGCTTTTGGCCCGGCCTTGTCGTGAGGGTCGGATTAGGGATCGATGATAATATCGGCAGTTCCAGTGTTTGCTGAGGCGGACAGGGAGTAGCCGGAATAGACGAGGTTGGTGCCGAAGATGATGGCGTCGCCGGAATCCGATTCGACGAAAAGGGGTCAGTCCCGTATTCTAGTAATAGTGATTGAATGGCATGGAGACTTATGAGAGGGTGTGGACACGATGCCAAGAAAACCAAGAGTAGAATATTGTGGGGCGGTCTATCACGTGATGTGTCGCGGGAACGGGGGGCAAGAGATTTTTGCGGACGATCTGGATCGTCGGGTCTTTCTGGATACTCTGGATGAGGTTTGCGAGCGGTGCGGCTGGCGCATTCATTCTTATGTTCTCATGGGCAATCATTATCACGTTTTGCTGGAAACGCCGGAGCCGAATTTGGTGGTTGGTATGAAGTGGCTTCAAGGCACCTATACCCAGCGATATAATGCTCGTCATCGGCGGTGGGGGCATCTGTTTCAAGGGAGATACAAGGCGTTGCCAGTTCATACGGATGATGATGGTTATTTGGAAGCCGTCGCTTCGTATATCCATCTCAACCCTGCTCGGGCTGGATTGTTTGATCTGAAGATCGGCGATTTGTTGGATTATCCGTGGAGCAGTTATCCGGCCTACGCACGTTCCTCTAATCGTCCGGCATGGCTTGTTTTGGAGCGTGTGTTGGGTGCTCGGCAGTTAGCGGACAACACCGCGGGGCGAAAAGCCTATGGTCGGCTCATGCAGAAGCGTGTGGCTGAAATTCTCCACGCCGAGAATCCCCGCGAGGCGGATAGGGAATGGAAGAAGATTCGGCGGGGTTGGTTTTTGGGGCCGGAAGAGTTTCGGGAAAGGCTAGGCGAGTTGATTGATGTGCAGATGGGGGAGAAAAATCGAGCGTCGTATTCCGGGGAGGAAGTGGATCTTCATGACGAGCGAAAGGCGGAAGCGCTTTTACAGGCGGGGCTGCAAGTTTTGAAGATCGATGAACGAGAGATTGTTGCAGGTGCAAAAAGCTCTGACGAGAAATGTTTGCTGGCCTGGTTGCTTCGTCGCCACACCTCCATACCCAACGCTTGGATTGCCTGTCGTTTGAATATGGGGAGAGCCGACTGCCTGAGCCGATATCCCAAGAGAATTGAAACAACGGAGGAGCCTCATCTGGCAAAACAGAGGGATCGTCTGGCGAAGATTACTAGAATACGGGACTGACCCCTCTGCCCCCTCTGCTGGGCCTCACGCGCGAGGAGCTGATCGATGTTGACGAGGTGGCGGGCGTGGCGACATTCATCGCACGGGCCAAGGAAAGCGGGCCGACCTTGTTTATATAGCCGAAGGTTGAACCGGGGCGGTCCAAGAATTCCGGATGCACGCCCTTTTTCTATAGGATTGCATATGGCGGGAGGAACCTGCTACTTTCAAAGATTGTGGGAAAAGGAGCGATGCAGTAGTTATGGCGAAAGAAACGGATCTGATCACAGTGAATGGCGAGGTAATCAAAGTATTACCTGCTACGATGTACCGCGTAAAACTGACCAATGGGCACGAGATTCTCGGGCACATTTCGGGTAAGATGCGACGGCATTTCATCAAAATCACCACGGGCGATAAAGTCACGGTGGAGATTAGTCCAACTGATTTGACGAAGGGCCGCATCACGTTCCGGGAGAAGACCTGATCGGCGTAGAGGGGGAGTACATGTGAGGCGGGGGGTGTTTGGAATTGGGGTAGTGCGGATGCTTGCAATTTTTGCGTAAGTTTTGGAGTATAGGGCCATGGACGAACGCGACGACCAAGGAATGCGGATCTACCTGAAGGAAATCGGGCAGGTGGAATTGTTGACCCCGGAGGAGGAGATCAAGCTGGCGAAGCGGATCAAGAAGGGGGACGAGGCGGCGCGGCACCAAATGATTCGGGCGAATTTGCGTTTGGTGGTGAAGATTGCGGGGGATTATGCGCGGTTGGGGTTGCCGTTGTTGGATTTGATTTCCGAGGGGAACATGGGGCTGATGAAGGCCGTGGAGCGGTTTGACCCCAAAAAGGGTGGCAAGCTGAGTACGTATGCGGCGTGGTGGATCAAGCAGGGGATCCGGCGGGCGCTGGCGAACCAGGGCAAGACGATTCGGTTGCCGTCGCACATGGTGGACAAGTTGTTTCGGATGCGGCGGATGCAGGAGACGATGTCGCACGAGTTGGGGCGAGTTCCATCGGCGTTGGAGCTTTCGATTCGGCTGGATGTGCCAGAGAAGACGGTGCGCTATTGGTTGGAGGTGTCGCAGCGGCCGAGTTCATTGGATGTGCCGTTGGGCGAGGATGGGCGGGAGAATTTGGGCGACACGTTGAGCGATGTGGATGCCAAATCGCCATTTGATGATTTGAACGATCATCAGTTGCTGGAAGAGATGGCGGTGTATATGAAGTCGCTGAGCGCTCGCGAGCAACTGATTTTGAAGCGGCGTTTCGGGTTGGATGGGGTGGAGGCGGAATCGCTGGAGGAAGTGGGGGTGCGACTGGGCGTGACGCGGGAACGTGTGCGCCAGTTGCAGAATCAGGCGCTGGAGTCGCTGAGGGAATTGATGTTAAAGGATTGATAGGCAGGCGTCCGACGGCAAGGCAGGTCGGGCTTGCAAAAGCAACGATGGGCACTCAAGGAGACGATCATGGCAGATCAGGCAGGCAGTGACATTTTGATGGATGGAGCGAATTTGTATCGCGAGGAATCGTATACGGATTTGAAGGCGGGGACGTTGCGTAAGTTGGTGCCGGTGACGGCGGCTGGGGTGGAGGATCCGACGCGGCAGGCCATTTATACGGTGGCGACGCAGGTGATGACGCCGGGGGGCGTGTTGCCGCTGAGTGGAGAGGTGGAGGGGGCACAGTCGCTGGCAGATGCGGTGGCGGGTTTCCCGACGGCGATCAAGAAGGCCATAGCGACGTTGCGGGCGGAGATGGAGGCGATGCAACGGGAGCGGGCTTCGCAGATTGTGGTGCCGGGGCGGGATACGCGGCCGCCGCCGGATTTGCTGATTCGATAGACCATTTGAAACAGGATGAACCGGCCTCGCGTGGGCCGGTTTTTTTAGCAAGGGTTCCGCGCAGGCGGAACGGATGAGGAGAAGCGACCATGGAAGAGAAAGAATTCACTCCGCCCCCGATGCCCACAACGTACCGCTCGCGCAAGCCGGTGGCCCCCAGTGGGCCGGGCCTGAAGGTGCTGTTGACGCCGTTGCTGATTTTGGCAGCGGTGCTGTTTTTGCCGATTTGGTTTTGGTTTTTCTGCCGGATCGAGCCGGGGCCGGGCGAGATTGCGGTGCTGATTCGCAAGACGGGAAAAGACTTGCCATCTGGGCAGATTCTGGCGCTGGAGGAAGGGCAGAAGGGGATTCAACTGGATGTGCTTGCGGAAGGGCGCTATTTCCGGAATCCGTATCACTGGGGTTGGCAGATTCGTCAGATTACGGACATTCCGGCGGGCAAGCTGGGGGTGCTGACGCGGCTGTATGGCAATGAGTTGCCGGGCGGACAAATTCTGGCAACGGAGGGCTACAAGGGGATCGTGCCGGAGGTGTTGCGGCCGGGAAAATACCGCATCAATCCGTTTGCGTATAGCGTACAGCAGCCGCTACCGGATGCGATTACGATTCGGCCTGGATTTGGCGGCGTGGTGACGGTGCTGACGGGGCTGGATGTGTTGAATGGCGAGGTTTCGGAAGCGGATCGCAACACGTTTTTGGTGAAAGAGGGAATGAAGGGCGTGAAGCCGGAAATTCTTGATGCGGGAACGTATTATTTGAATCCGTACATGGTGATTGTGACGGAGGTGAATTTGCAGAGCCAGAGGTTTGAGATGAGCGGCGAGGATGCGATCAACTTTTTGACGTTGGACGGATTCACAGTGAATGTGGAGGGGACGATTGAATACGCGTTGTGGAGAGATAAGGCGGCGTTGCTGACACATCAGGTGGGCGACATGGACGACATTCTCAAGAAGATTGTGCTACCGAAGGCGCGTGGGTTTAGCCGTATTGAGGGTAGCAAGAATCCGGCAAAAAATTATATTGCGGGTGCGACGAGGCAGAAGTTCCAAGACAATTTGGAGGCGCATTTGATTGCGCAGTGCAAGACGTGGGGGGTGGACATCAAGTCGGTGTTGATTCGCAACATTACGCCGCCGGATGCGATTGCCAGCATCATTCGCGACCGCGAAGTGGCGGTGCAGGATGCGAATAAATATGGGCAGCAGATTGAGCAGGCGAAGTCGGAGGCCGAGCTGGTGAAGCAAGAGATGCTGGCGGTGCAGAACAAGGAGAAGGTGGAGGCGGATACGCGGCGGATTCGTTCGGTGATTGAGGCGGAGCAGGGACGAGAAGTGAAGCTGACGCGGGCGAATCGGGATTTGGAAGTGGCCAAGCTCGAAAATGCGGCGGCAAAGGCGCAGGCAGAGGCTAAGTTGTTGCAGGCGACGGCGGAGGGGAATGTGATTCGCATGCGCAACGAGGCGGAGGCGGGCGTGATGGAGAATCAGGTGAAGGCGTTTGGTACGGGAATCAATCTGGCGCGCTATGCGTTCTATGGGCGCATCGGGCCGAAGATTCGTTCGATTTTGAGCGGCGATCAAGGCGGAGGGCTGGGAGAATTGCTGCAAGGGTATGTACCGGCGGCGGCGAAAGGCGGTGCCCAATGAAAAGCACAGTAAAGATGGGATTGACGGTGGTGGCGGCGGTTTTGGGTGTGTGGTTGCTGTGGCAGTGGGGCTTTTGCCGATTCTATGTGGGGCCCGACCAGATGGCCGTGATTACCTCCAAAATGGGAAAAGAACTGCCACCCGGACAAATTCTGGCGCAGAAGGGGCAGCAGGGTATTCAGGAAGAGGTGCTGGGCGAGGGGCGGCACTTCCTGAATCCGTGGTTCTATGAGCGCGAGATTCGTCCGGTGGTTTCGATTCCGCCGGGCAAGGTGGGCATCGTGACTTCGAAGGTCGGCGAGGAGTTGCCCGAGGGAGATTTTTTGGCCAAGCGCGGTCAAAAAGGCATTTGGCGGAATGTGTTGGGTCCGGGAAAATATCGCATGAATCCGGTGGGCTACCAAATTGACATTGTGGATGCGATTGGCATTCCGATTGGATATGACGGGGTGATTACGTCGCTATCCGGAACGCAGACAGAGCCAAGCCAATTTGCGAAGAGCGGAGAAAAGGGAGTGAGGAGCGATGTGCTCCAGCCGGGGTTATATTATGTGAACCCGCGGGAATACAAAGTGGATGTGCTGGAAATTGGTGTGAATCAGGTGTCGCTCCTGGGCAAGGGCGGCGGCGCGGTGATCACCAAAAATCTGATGGCCTCGCAAAATGCGGCGATGGATCGCTTGCAGTTGAATGTGATTCAGGAACAGCAGGAGAAGCGGGCGGATTATATGCGGTCGGAGTCCAGTTCGGGAATGCGGTTGGGGCGGTTGGCTCCGGCGTCCCAAGTGGCGACTGCCACCAAGAGCGTAGGGGGAAAGAAAGACAAGGCGATGGAGATGATGGATGTCGCACCGGCCCCTGCGCCAGCCTCGCTGTCGTTTGTGCTGAATCAATTTGTTGAATTTCCATCGCGCGACGGGTTTGAAATCAGCTTGGACATGACAGTGGAGTTTGAGTTGTTGCCGAAAGATGTGGCTTGGCTGTTCCGGACCTATGGCGATTTGCCGGCGGCGGTGGACAAAGTGATCATGCCGCAAATTTTGTCGGTGTCGCGGCTGAAAGGTTCGGCGTATGGGGCGAAGGACTTCATTGTGGGCGAAGGCCGCGAGAAGTTTCAGAACGAGTTGACGGATTCGCTGGCGGTGACGCTGAGCGAGAAGCGAATTCGCATTCATAATGCGCTGATTCGGCATGTGAACGTGCCGGAGCAGATTTTGGATCCGATTCAGCAGGCCAGTTTGGCGCAGGAGCAGAATCTGACGAACCAAGAGAAACAAAACACGGCCAAGAAGCAGGCCGAACTGAATACGGAATTGAGCTTGATTGGGCAGCGTCGCGAGCAGGTCGCGCAGGAGACAGAAAAGATCAAGGCCATCATCAAGGCGGATGAAGAAAAACAAGTGGCCGAGATTCAGGGCGACACGATGCGGCAGGCGGCGGAAATTGAAAAGCAAACGGCAGGGGTGAATGCCGAACGCATCACCACGCTGGGCACGGCCGATGCGCAGGTGGTGAGTTTGGTGGAGGGTGAGCGGGCGAAGGGATTGCAGTTGAAGGTGAAGGCCTTTGGCGATGCCGAAGCGTATAATTTGTGGACGTTGGCATCGACGTTGGGCGACGATCTCAAGATCAACATCTTGCACGCGGGGCCGGGCACCCTGTGGACCGATTTGGAGAAGGCGGGGCTTTCAGATTTGGGCGCGGGGCAGGCGCTGGCGCCGAAGAAGTGAGCCCACCGAACTCATGAACTCATGAAAACAGCCGAAGACGAGGAAGCCGGAAAACGGAACGGGCACATCGAACGCGCCTCTTGCAAAACTTTTGTTTAAGGGGGCGGGTCGGGGAAGGGATCTGTTTTGAGGCGTGGCCAATTTGTGGAGGTATAGGCATCGCGCATGTGGAGGAGCATTTCCACCAGCTCGTTCATGCGCGGGTTGGCGATGTCGCCGTGATTGCGGCAGATTTCCTTGGGCACGCGGATGACCCAGTAGGGGGTGTCGTTGTAACGGTCCGGCACGGGGGTGAGTTCCACTTTGCCGTCGACGAGGGTGGCGCGATGGCTGAGGAGCAGATCGGTGTGGCCGTCGGTATGAGCCGCCAGATAGCCTTGGGAGGGGCGGCCGGGCGGGGAATCCTCCCGATAGGCCCGGAAGGGCCGGACAAGGCTTTGGCCGAAGGGGAAGGCGCGGGATGTGGCGGTGTCGGCCTCGGAGGTGATCGAGGCGATCAGGGGGCCATGGGCGGGAACATCCGAGCCGTCGGGTCCTTTCACCATGAGCGCGACGCGGTAGCGCTTCAGCAAATCGACGAAGCGGGCGACATCGACGGCGCGCACGGCAGGATTGGCCATGAGGACGAGGTCGACGGGCAGGACCTGGCTATCGGAATTGGGGTTGATGGACATGTTGACGAGCGAGGTGGACATGGCGTTGAAGAGGATGCGCCCGCCCATGGAGTGGCCGTACATGATGACCTTGGAGTTGGGCTTCTGCTTGGCGGTGAGCATGATCTTGACGAGGGATTCCTTGAGATTGATGGACGCGACGCGGTCGGCGGCCATGAGGCGGTTCCAGAACGTGAGTTGCTTGAGCCAACCCCCATTGACGGTGTCGCCGCGCCAGCCGATGTAGATGCCGACCACCCGTTGGGGATGGGGTTGGCTCGAAGAAGCGAGTTTGCTTGCGGAGAGGGCGAGGTCGGCGGCGATGATGCGCAAATCGCCGTCTTCGCGGGACCAGTCGGCATTGTTCTTCCATCCGTGGATATAGATCGGCACGACGATGCCGCGGGGCGATTCGGCGTTGCGTTTTTGGATCAGGCTGAGCGCGGCGGCGAGTTGGCGGTGGTCCCAGAATTCTCCTTCGTCGTCGAACTCGACGATGCACAGGTCGGCTTCGGCCTTCGAATCGGGGCTGCGGACGGTGCGGAGGTATTCGTTCGGCTCGCGGTTGTACTGGCGCAAGCCGACGCAGCCGGCGGAGAGGTTCATCACGGATAGCAACAGCATGCCCAACTTGGGAAGACGGCAGGCGAAACGGGAGGGTGTGGGATGTATGGATTCAGGGATTGTTGTCATGAAGTCATCCTGCATATTTGACATATACAGTATTTATACTGTAATGTCCACCATGATCCAGTAAGTAGGAGTTGTGATTCATGTCAAACGCGCGATGGTGCATGCCGCTGTTGGTTTCCTTGATTGCCGTGGCCGGAGGGTGTGGCCGGGTTGTTCCCGCGTCTGATCCAGAAGCGGCGCGGCCTGTGAAACTTGCGTCGGTCGCGGAGCAGGTGTCGGTGGTTTCGTTCTCGGCCGCGGGCCGGGTGGAGGCCGCGCGGCGGGCCGAGTTGTCGTTTGAGCGGAGCGACGTGCTGACGGAGCTCTACGCGACACCGGGGCAGGAGGTCCAGGAGGGGGAGGTGCTGGCCCGCCTGGATGCGAGGAACCTGGAAATCGCGGCGCAGGCCCGGCGCGCCCGTTTCGAGGAAGCGCGGCTGCAATACGAACGCTTCCAGCGATTGTTCGAGCGGGAGGCGGTGGCGCAGGCGGATCTGGACCGGGCGCAGGCGAACTACAATGCCGCCAAGTCCGATCTGGAGCAGGTGGAGAAGGACATCGAGGCTTCGGCGCTGCGGGCGCCGTTTGCCGGACGGATCGCGGCGACGCCGGCGGACCGGTTCCAGCTTGTGCAGCCCCGGCAAACGGTGGCGGTCCTTCACGATTTATCCAGCTATCGCATTCGAATCGATTTGCCGGAACGATTCCTTTTGCGCGTGGGAAAAACCACTAACGCCCAGATCCATGCTCGGTTCGAGCATCTGCCGGGGCAGGCGTTTCCGATCACGGTTGTGGAATACGCCACGGAGGCCAATCCCGACACGCTGACGTATCCGGCGGTATTCGCCCTGCGGGCACCCGAGGGACAGGCCATCCTGCCGGGCATGTCGGTCACGCTGGATTTGGAGATTCGCGATGCTCCGGAGATCGGAAGGAATTGCTGGGTGCCGGAGGTTGCGGTATTTTCGGAGGATGCCCGTCGGCGATCGGTGTGGAAGGTGGATGCCGAGGCCATGCGCGTTCATCGGCAAGACGTGGAAGTGGGGGAAACGCGGGGCGGCGACATCCAGATTCTCTCCGGGCTGGTTCCTGGCGATATCGTGGCGGTTTCGGGCGTGCATACCATGAGCGAAGGGCAGGCGGTGAAGCCCTACGAAACGTCCGGGCAGGATTAAGGCCATGACCCTGGCGGAATACTGCATCCAGAAGCGCGTGATCACGTATCTGCTTTCGCTGCTAATTTTGGGCGGCGGGTTGGCGGTGTATCCGAAGCTTGGGCGGTTCGAAGATCCGGCCGTGGCGATCAAGACGTGTCCGGTGGTGACGAGCTATCCGGGCGCATCGCCGGAGGAGGTCGAGGCGGAGGTGACGGATCGGATCGAGTCCGCGCTGCAGAGCATGTGGCAGGTGAAAGAGGTCATGTCGGTTTCGCAGGCGGGGTTGTCCATCGTGAAGGCAGACTTCAAGGATTCCTTCCGCAAGGCGGATCTTCCGCAAATCTACGACGAAGTGCGCCGCAAGGTAGCCGACGTGCAGGGGCAGCTTCCGCCGGGGGCGCAGCCCTCGATTGTGAACGACGATTTTGGGGACGAGTACGGCATTTTGATGGCGGTGACCGGGGATGGGTATAGTCCGGCGGAAATGCAGGATTATGCGGAGCGGTTGCGCAAGGAGCTGCTGCAGGTGGACGGCGTGGCCCGCATCGCGTTCTGGGGCGAGCAGCCCGAGACGCTATTCGTGGAGCTGTCGCGGGCGAGGCTGGGGCAATTCGGCATTCCGCTGGATGCGGTTTTCCAGCAATTGCAGCAGCAGAACGCGGTGGCGGGCGCGGGCATGGCAAAGACGGGCGACGAGCGGATCCGGATTGCGCTGGACGGCGCGGCGGATTCGTGGACCCGCCTGGGGGATCTGGTGTTGGCGGGAGCGGATTCGACGGTGCGGCTGAGGGACGTGGCGACGATCGTGCGCGGCTACCAGACGCCGCCGGGGGCGGTGCTGCGGGTGGATGGGAAAACCGCGATTGGCTTTGGGATTTCGACCGAAATGGGGGGCAACGTGGTGGCGATGGGCGATGCCGTGCGTTCCCGGCTTGCCGAGCTGGAATCGGGGCGTCCGGTGGGCATGGAGCTGCACGTGATTTCGTTCCAGGGGGAGACGGTGCGGGCGGCGGTGAGCGGATTCGTCGTGAGCGTGTTCGAGGCGCTGGCGATCGTGGTGGGCGTTCTGGTGGTGTTCATGGGGTGGCGCAGCGGGGTCATCATCGGCGCGGTGCTGCTGCTGATCGTGGCGGGCACGTTCGTGCTCATGCAGATGATGGGAATTGAGCTGCAGCGCATTTCGCTGGGGGCGCTGATCGTGGCGCTCGGGATGCTGGTGGACAACGCCATCGTGGTGACGGACGGGATTCTGGTGCGCATTGGCCGCGGGGAAGACCGGGTGAAGGCGGCGGGGGCGGTGGTGGGGCAAACCCTCTGGCCGCTGCTGGGGGCGACGCTGGTGGCCATCATGGCGTTTGCGGCGATCGGGTTTTCGCCGGACTCGACGGGCGAATATTGCAAGTCGCTGTTCCAGGTGATCGCGATCTCGCTGTTGCTGAGCTGGCTGTTCGCGGTGACGGCCACGCCGTTGCTGTGCGTGGATTTCCTGAAGGCGCCCAAGGCGGGGGCGGCGCCGGCGGGGGAGGGGCGGTTGACCGGAGCGTATCGGCGGTTGCTCTACGCGACGCTGCGGCGGCGCGGCACGGTGATGGCCGCGATGGCCGGGCTGCTGGTTCTGGGGCTCTACGGATTCGGCAAGGTTCCGCCGGCCTTTTTCCCGCAATCGGCGAGGCCGCAGTTCGTGTTGGACTACTGGCTGCCGCAGGGGACGCACATCGATCGGACCTTGGCGGATACGCAGAAGCTGGAAACCTTCGTGTTGGGGCTGGAGGGGGTGGAGTCGGTGGCCACGTGGGTGGGGAGGGGGGCGATCCGCTTCATGCTGGTCTACAAGCCGGAGGATGCCAATCCCGGCTACGCGCAATTGCTGATCACGGTGAAGGACCACCGGGAGATTCCCGCGTTGATCGAGAGGCTGCGGGCGGAGCTGGACGCCCACTATCTGGATGCGCAAACCAAGCTGTGGAAATTCGTGCTGGGTCCCGGCGGCGGGAGCGCGATCGAGGCGCGGTTTTCCGGCGACGATTCGGTTGCGCTGCGTGCCTTGTGCAATCAGGCCAAGGACCTGATGCGGTCCCATCCGCTGGGGGTGAACGTGAAAGACGACTGGCGCCAGCCGGTGAAGGTTGCGCGGGCGAGGTTGCGCGAGGAGGTGGCGGCCCCATTGGGAGTGTCGCGGCCGGAGGTGGCCGCCGCCCTGGAACTGGCGGGGGAAGGGCGCCGGGTGGGGGCGTATCGCGAGGGCGAGGACGTCTTGCCGATCGTGGCGCGGCTGTCGGGAGAGGAACGCGACCAACGCGACCAGCTTGATTGGATCACGGCGACCAGTCGGCTTACGGGGGAGAACATCCCGTTGAGTCAGCTCATTGGCGGCTGGACGACGCAGTGGGAGAATCCGCTGATCCTTCGTCGGGATCGCGAGCGTACCATAACGGCGCAGTGCGATCCGGCCAGCGGTCCCAGCCAGGTCCTGTTGGACGAATTGCGTCCGGCCATCGAAGCATTGCCCCGGCCGGAAGGCTGCAAGCTGGAATGGGGAGGGGATTACGAGGCTTCGAACAATGCCAACGCGGGAATCGCCAGCACGATGCCGCTGACCTTCCTGATCATGGTGGTGCTGATCGTCATGCTGTTCAACGCGATCCGGCAGCCCGCGATCATCTTCCTGACCGTGCCGCTGGCGGTCATCGGGGTGGCGGCGGGATTGCTGATCACGGGCGTGGCGTTTGATTTCATGGCGACGCTGGGATTCCTGAGTTTGGCGGGAATGCTGATCAAGAATTCGGTGGTGCTGATCGACCAGATGGATCTGGAAATGCGCAGCGGCAAGGGCGGCATGGAGGCGATCGTGGAGTCGACGATCGACCGCACGCGTCCGGTGCTGATGGCGGCGGTGACGACGGTGCTGGGGCTGGTGCCGCTGCTGAGCGACGTGTTTTTCCAGGGGCTGGCGGTGGTCATCATGTTTGGCCTGACCTTCGCGGCGGTGCTGACCTTGTTCGTCGTTCCGGTTCTGTACGCGCAATTCTTCAAGGTGAAAGCGAAATGAAAACCCCGATCCTGTTGATGGCCGCCTGCGTGGTGGCGGCGGGTTGCGCGAAGCTCGGCGGGCCGGACTATTCGCGGCCGGACGTTCCGGAGCCTGCCGGGTGGAAGGCCGCGGAGGGGCGGTCTGCCGGAGACGTCGCCACCTTGCGGCCGGATTGGTGGCGTGAGTTCGGGGATGCGCAGTTGGCCGGGCTGGTCGAGCAGGCGCTGGCGGGCAACTATGATTTGCAGGTGGCCGCGGGGCGCATCGAGCGGGCGCGGGCGCAGGCGGGCTTGGCGAACAGCCGGAGGTGGCCCACGCTGGGGGTTGATGCGGGGGCGACGTTTGAACTGCAGGAACCCGGACCGGGGCCTCAGCAGAGTACGGAGAGCTATCAGGTCGGGGCGGGCCTCAACTGGGAAATCGACATCTGGGGCAAACTGGCCAAGGGAACGCGAGCCGCCGAAGCCGAGATCGAAGCCTCGGGGGCGGATTGGCGCGCGACGCATCTGCAAATCGCCGGCGAAGCGGCCCGGCTCTACTTCCGGTTGCGCCAGCTCGACGAACTGGCCGGGATCTATGGGCGGTACATCGCCAGCTCGGAACGGATCGAGGGCATCTACCGGGCCCGCGCGGAAGAAAACATGGTGTCGCGAGACGTGGTCTTACGCCAACGCGCCGAGTGGCGGCGATTGGAGCGGGAACGGCAGGAGATCGAGCGCGACCGGGCCACGGTGGAAAACAGTTTGGCCACCCTGCTGGGACAGGCGCCTGGGACGCTATCCATCGCCCCGGCTTCCTTGCGCGGGTCGATCCGAACGGTTCCAGTTCCCGCGGGCCTGCCCTCCGATCTGCTGGAGCGGCGGCCGGACATCTTGGCGGCGGAATACCGCGTGCTGGCGGCGTACAATCTTGCGGGACAGGCGCGGCTGGACCGGTTGCCGTCAATTTCGCTTACCGGGCGCGCCGGCGGGGTGAGTGGATCGTTCGGAGATCTGTTGACCCAATGGGCGCTGAAGGGAGGGCCGGTGGTCAGCATTCCGATCTTCGATTCGGGCAAGAAGGCGCAGGTCCAGGTGCGGGAGGCGGAGCTGGCGATTGCCTCGGACCAATATCGGAGCACGGTCGTGAAGGCATTCCAGGAAGTGGAAAACACGCTTATCAGCTTGGACAGCCGGACGGCTCAGCAACGGAAGGCGGACGAGTCGGTGGAGGACTTGCAAAAGGCCAACGAGATCACCCGCGCCAAATTCGAGGAAGGGTTGCTGTCGCAGCTCGAGGTGCTGGAAAACGAGCGGAGCCTGATGCAATCCGAGCAGGCGGCGCTCGACGTGCACGTTCGCCGACTCAACGATCTTCTTTCGCTCTACAAGGCACTGGGGGGCGGGTGGACGAACGAAACGCTGCTGAAGTCTGAATGAGGGGGGGCGACCGGAGGATCTCGCCGGTTTTGGGCGTTTACCCGATTTCCGGAGGGACCAAGCCGGCTGCGATGATTTCGCGCACGGCTTCGGCCGTATTGCGGACGCCCAGGCGACGCAGCAAGCGCAACCGGTGCATTTCCACCGTGCGAACACTGCGCTTCAATTTCCGGGCCATCTCCGCGCTGGACAGGCCCTGCGCAAGCAGTTGGCCGATTTGAAGTTCGCGGGGCGATAGTTCTTTTGTCCGGCGGTGGCCCTCGGCGGCGGCGGCCAGCTTTTTGCGGCGGGTGCGATCGAGTTTCAGGGCGGCGCGAATCCGCTGGAGAAGGAGGGTATCCCGCGCCGGTTTTTCGATGAAATCGAGGGCGCCGGCGCGGGTGGCCCGCACGGCCATGGGGATGTCGCCATGGCCGGTGAGAAACAAGACCGGTTGCCGGCAACCGCGCAGGATCAGTTCCTCCTGAACTTCGAGGCCGCTCATGGACGGCATGCGGACATCGAGCAGGACGCAACCGGGATCGTCGGGATGGATGGCCCGCAGGAAAGCGCGCGGAGACGTGAAGGCGCAAACGGCCAGATTGGCCGTTTGCAGCAGCATGTCCAGAGCTGCGACGAATTCAGGTTCGTCGTCCACGACGAATACGGTCGGCTGTTCCGCGGTTTTCATTTTTTGGGCGAGCGATCGGTGGGCAATTCGATGACGAACGCGGATCCGCGCCTTGTTTTGGGGTCGAGGTCGAGCCGGCCGCGATGGGCTTCGACGATGGATCGGCTGATGCTCAGGCCCAGTCCGGTTCCGTTGGGCTTGGTGGTGAAGAACGGTTCGAACATCCGGTGGCGGATGTTGGCCGGAATGCCGGGGCCGTTGTCGGAGATTCGGATGCGCACGCGGTTGGCGGTGCGCCGGATGGAAAGCGAGACGGAACCGCGACCCGAGCCGTAATGGCGCAGGGCGTCCACGGCATTGCGGACGACGTTGTAGAGGACCTGTTCGATCTGAAGGCGGTCGGCGGAAACCACCAGCTTCTTGTGGGTGCAGGCAAGGGAAACGCGGACGTGGTTCTCTTCGATTTCGCGGCGGAGGAGGTGGAAGACTTCGTGGGCGCAGGCCACGAGGTCGCAGGGTTCGCTGGCGACCCGTTTTTCGCTGTACAAGCCCCGGAGGCGGCGGACGATTTCCGCGACGCGCTGGGACTGGCGTTCGCATTTCCGCAGCGTCGCGAGCAGTTCGGTGTTTCCGGAGTCCGCCTTTTTCAGCACGCGGGCGCTGGCCTGGAGGTAAGCCGCGAGGGTGGCGAGGGGCTGGTTGATTTCGTGGGCGAGGCTGGACGCCAGTTCGCCCAGGGCCGCGATCTGGGTGGCGCGGGTGAGTTGAGCATCGCGCTGGCGATCGAGTTCCTCGCGGGCGGCGAGATGGGTGACGACTTCAAAGACCCCCAGGATGCGGACCGCGCGGCCACGGGCATCCCGCTGCCGCACTTGGCCGCGGCTTTGCACGACCGTCCATTCATTGCTTTGGGACGGGTCCGCCAACATTCTGTAGCGCATGGCGAAACCATCGGTTTCGCCGATGACGGCGCGGTCGACTTCGCCGCGGGCGCGGGCGATGTCGTCGGGATGGGTGGTGGCCAACCAGTGGGCGGCGTCGACTTCCTGGGCCGCGAGGGCGTTATCCGACATGGCGGTGCGGGGGTGAATGAAGACGACCCGGTTGGTGGCCACGTTCCAATCGAACACGCCGATATTGGCGCAACCTAGGGCGATGCGGAGGCGTTCCTGGCTTTCCTTCCATTGTTCCAGCAGGGATTGTTTGGGCGACAAGCGCTTGGCGGCGGGCCGGATGCGCGGGTGGCCACTTGTGGACGGTTTCATGGCGGTAGTATTCCACAGGTCGGGGCGTTCGTCGAGACGGGGAGGGCCACTTCTTGTTTCCAGAAAGGCGAGATTCAGAATTGTAAAACGGGTGACGGGAATCGTTGCCGCAAGGGGTGCGGCCGGGAGTTTTGCAAGAGGCGCAAAGGAAAAATGGATTGGGAGATTTCACAAATTACAATAATTGAATTCAGTTACTGGGGTATCTACTTAACTCATGTACGTGCCACATGTGGTGTGTTTATGGACAGAATCTCTTCCTAGCACCTCTACATATTGTGGCACATGAGCCAACTGGATACCCCAGTTCAGTTATTGTAATATCCCCCGCCAGGCTGTAGCCAGTGTTGCACTGGCTACTGGCTGGCGGGAACCCAATTTATCGAAAAATTGGGCTGGAACTTCGGTTTAGACAGTTTTCTGGAGGACCGGGTTCCACGCCGGGCGTAGTCTGTAGAGTTTTCCAAGATGCCTTATCGAATAAGGCTTAGGAGGTTATGGATTCGCGGAGGGCGGAGGCGAGTCCATCCAAACTTTTGGCTTCGGGAAAAAGGCCGGCGGCGGCGATTTCGTGACCGGGGCCGGAGCGGCCGTGGGTGCCGCGGATTTTGTGCGTCTTTTGCGAGGTGTGGGGAGGGGGGAAGCCGAAGAAGAGTTCACAGGGGTCGAAGCCGGGCTTGTTGTGGATGTCCATCTGGTTGGCGTAGTCGGGGGCTTGTCGCGGATCGGTCCACCAGGGATAGGCAAACCAGCGGCCGGGGGCGGCGATGAGAAGGAGGTCGCCGGATCGTTCGGGAACAAACAGATCGAGTTCGGTTTGTGCGGCGCGGTCTAGGATTTGATCGATGCCGGGTTCGGAGGCGAGGAGTTCGCGCGTGCGTGGGAGATCGGCGGGGTTTGGTACGTGCACGTGTGCAATTTGATGGTCGACAATGGCGAAGGCGCGAGAGGTGAAGAAGTCGGGGTAAAGCATGTGGGCGGTTTCGCGGGTGTGGAAGAGTCCGGCGGCGCGAAGGAGGCGGTTTGGGAAGACCGCGCCGTCGCCGGGGATGACGGACTCGATGGCGTAGTCGCCGGTGAGGAGCCACGGACGGCCTTGTGCTTCGGCGGCGGCGATGAGGGGCTCGATTTGGGAGAGGGTTTCGGTGAGGGCGGCGGCGGCTTGGGGGGAATCGGGGCCGTGGCGCTGAAGATCGTAGTCGAGGGAGGGGAGATACACCAAGAGATGGTCGGGGGCATCGGGGCGGGCCAGAATGCGAAGGGTGGCTTCGGAAATCCAGCGGCCGACTTTGGTGCGGGCGATTGGGCCCCAGTAATGGTAGAGGTCGAAGCGGCGGCCAATATCGGCACACAGTTGGGTATAGAGAGGTTCGGGGCGAGTATAGCAATCCATCACGATTCCACCGTGGTGCTTGTGAATGGGTTTTGGGGAGATGACGAGATCGACAGATTCACCGAGGCTTTGCTGCCAAAAGCACATTCCGACGGTTTGGCCGTTGGAACGAGCGTTTTCCCAGATGCGGGGACCGCGAACCAATGCGGCGGATTGTTCCCAGAAATGGGGCCGAGCGAGATCGCGATGGAACCAGCCAGAGGCGACGATGCCATGTCGGGAGGGGGGGAGGGCGGTGCGCAAGGTGGCTTGTGCGGGACAGGTCAGGGAAAGGGGGCCAGGCGAGATGGGGCGAAAGGTTATTTTGGTTTTGGGTTTATGCTTCTCGATCAGATTCCAGCCGAGGGCGGCGGCGAGAATAACGAGGGTGGGGGTTGTTTTAGGCTTGGAGCTCATGGGGTGTCGTCCAGAATGCGCAGGGTGAAGTCGGCGGTATCATGGCCAGGGGAGTGGACGGAAAGGAGAACTCGTTCCATCCGTATTTCATCCGATCGCTTCACGATTTCGGTTGTGGACTCGACGCGCCAACCCGGAGGAACAACGGGAAGAGAATCGGGGCGTAGGCGGTGTGCGGCGTAGAGGGATGGAAGAAGGAGGGAGGCCTCTCCATGGCGAGCGGCGAGTTGTTCGGCACGGGCGGCAAAGGCAATGGCGGATGCGGTGGATGTGGCCAACAAAACGCAAAGGGCCAGAGAGACGAGTACTTCGATGAGGGTGAAGCCGGAATTGTGTTTAGAAAAGAATACATTCATGGCTGGAACACGAAACTACTGTGGCATGGGAACTCGGATGGTTTCAATCTTGTTTTCGGGCGGTCTATTTTCGTGTCGCGCATTTCAGAAGAGACGGTGTAGGTTTTGGGGATATGAAGCGAAATGACTCATCGAAAACAACGGGCGGGGTCGAGAAGACTGCGGGGATTCGAACGGCGAGCTGGCAAGTGGTCGTGGCCTTGTTGGTGATGGGAGTGGGGCTGGGGTCCACGTTCTGGGTGGCGCGTTCGCAGGAGCGGCAAGAGCGGCTTCGAGTCCAAGAGGAATTTCAGCAGTCGTCGGACAAGTATTTTTCCCGCACCTTGCGAGAGATTCAGTTGTTTATGGAGGTGCTGGATTCGATTCGGCAACTGCATAGTCTATCGGATCAAGTCTCGGCGGAGGCCTTTGACGAGATTGTGCGCAAGGGAATGATTTATCAGCGTCGAATTTTGGGTGCTTATGGATTTGCGCAGAGTATTCCGCACGACATGCGTGCGACCTATGAGAAGCAGGGGGGGGCGGGGAATCTGTTGGTGAGGGCGGATGGCAAGGGTGGGTTTGAGTCGATGCCGCTTCGAGGAGAATATTTTCCGCTGACGTATCAGACTCCGCCGGGAGGGTTGGGTATTCCGGCAGGCTATGATTTTGGTGCGCGTGCGGAAGATCGGGCGGCCATTGCGTCCATGATTCAGCAAGGGGTATTTGCGCTGGGTGGTGTGCCAGCCGGGGCGGTGATGGGGAAGGATAGTGGGGGTGAACTCTACATGTTTGCGCCGATTGTGTATGGCCCGGACGGGAGTCGAATGGCGGGGAGTGGAACGGGCGAATTGATCGGGTTTGCGGTGGGTTTGTTTCAGCCGAAGCGAATGTTGTCGACGGCGATGGGGGATGGAGTGAACGGCATTGTGGCGCGATTGGAAGTGGACAAGAAGCAGGAGCGGGTGACGGGGGCGTGGAAATTTGAGCGGCAATTTAGTTTAGCGAATCAAGAGTGGCGATTTGTGGCGGAGGCGGATCCTGCATATTGGGCGGCGGCCAAATCGAGAACGCCGACGGTGATTTTGGTGGTCGGGCTGGCGGTTTCGCTGGGGCTGGCTGGATTGCTTTTGATGATGGCGGGGCGGTCGCGTCGGGTGGAGGCGCTGGTGAAGATGCGCACGGCGGAATTGGCGGCGACGAATCGGAAGTTGAAAGAGGTGATGGAAGAGCGTCGGGAGCTGGAGGATGAGGTGTTGCGAATCAGCGGCCACGAGAAGGCGAGGATCGGGCGCGACTTGCATGATTCGCTGGGGCAAAAGTTGACGGGGGCGATGTATTTGTTCGGGGCATATCGTCAGCGAATGAGCGGTGCGGATGGGGCGGCCGAGACGGATGCGGCGCAAATTGCGTCGACCTTGAAGGAGGCGGTGAGCCAGGTGCGGCGCATTGCGCGGGGACTGGCCCCGGTGGCGTTGACAGAGGATGGATTGCCGGATGCGTTGCGGCGGTTGGCGGAGGAATCGAGCGCACTCTTCCAGAAAGATATTGAGTTCTATGCCGAGCGGGAGGGGCGGCCGCGAGATGTGGGGACGGCGGAGCATGTCTACCTCATCGCGCAGGAGGCGGTGAATAATGCGGCGAAGCACGGGGGGGGGGAGCGCATCGTGTTGACATTGGATTTTGATGAGCAGGGGGGGCTTCTCACCATTGAAGACAATGGGTGTGGATTTGCGGCGAACAAAAAGCCGGACCGAGAAGGGGGAAATGGATTGCGCATTATGCGCCACCGCGCGGAGGTGTTTGGCGGCGAGCTGACCGTGGAGCCGGGGAAGAGCGGGGGCGTGCGGGTGAGTTGTCGTTTCCCGGCGGCGTGAGTTCAAAAAAATCCCCTGCGTCCTTGCGGGGCGCAGGGGAGTTGTCGGGCCAAGGGGGCCGATGGATTATCCGTAGACGGCGGCGGAGCCGAGTTCTTCTTCGATGCGCAGGAGCTGGTTGTATTTGCAGATGCGGTCGGTGCGGCTGAGGGAGCCGGTTTTGATTTGGCCGGCGTTCACGGCGACGGCGAGGTCGGCGATGAAGCTGTCTTCGGTTTCTCCCGAGCGGTGGCTGATGACGGTGGTGTAGCCCTTCCTCTTGGCCAGATCAATGGCGGCAAGGGTTTCGGAAACGGTTCCGATTTGGTTGACCTTGACGAGAATGGAATTGGCCACGCCGAGGTCGATGCCCTTTTGCAAGAATTGGACGTTGGTGACGAAGAGATCGTCGCCGACCAATTGAATTTTATCGCCCAATTTTTCGGTGAGCAATTTCCATCCATCCCAGTCGGCCTCGGAGCAGCCGTCTTCGATGGAGACAATGGGGAACTTTTTGCACCAGGTTTCATACATGGCCACCATGTCGGCGGCGGAGCGGCGGGATTTGTCGCTCTTGCTGAGGACATACTTTTGGGTTTTGGTGTCGAAGAATTCGGTGGAGGCGACATCGAGGGCGATGAAGACATCCTTGCCGGGTTTGTAGCCGGCGGCCGTGATGGCCTCAACGAGAACTTCGAGGGCGGCGGTATTGCTGGCGAGGGCGGGGGCGAAACCGCCTTCATCGCCAACGGCGGTGGACAGGCCCATTCCCTTGAGGATTTTCTTGAGGGCGTGAAACACTTCTGCGCCCATGCGAAGACCTTCCGAGAAGGAGGTGGCGCCGCGAGGAACGATCATGAATTCTTGCACGTCGATGGGGGCATCGGAGTGAGCGCCGCCATTGATGACATTCATCATGGGGATGGGCAAGGCGTGGGCGTTGAGGCCGCCGATGTGGCGGTAGAGGGGGATTTCGAGGGCGGCGGCGGCGGCGCGGGCCACGGCCATGGAGACGCCCAGCATGGCGTTGGCGCCGAGCTTGGATTTGGTGGCCGTGCCATCGAGGGCGAGGAGGGCGTCATCGATCGCCTTTTGGTCGCGGACGTCCATGCCTTGCAATTTCTTTGCAATGGGGCCGTTGACGTTTTGCACAGCCTTGAGGACGCCTTTGCCGCCATAGCGTTTTTTGTTGCCGTCGCGCAGCTCGATGGCTTCGTTGGCACCGGTGGAGGCGCCGGAGGGAACAGCGGCGCGGCCTAGGGCACCACCGACGAGAAGGACATCGGCTTCGAGGGTGGGGTTGCCTCGGGAATCGAGGATTTCGCGGGCTCGGATGGATTGAATTTGAAACATATGTATTTTCCTTTGGTTTTGAACCGGATGGGGGTCACCGGTTTCCTAGTTCACACGGGGAGAAGAATACACGGAACGGGCAGAATCGCAAATCCAATGAATAAACCTTGCGGAGAGGAGCGGTATTTGAAAGTAATACAAAAATGAAAAAAAGTAATAACGATATGGAAGTGGGGGCTACGCGGTTGAGCCTGTCGCTTCCGAACACCTTGGCGGCGGAGCTGGACAAGTTGGTGGCAGAAAAGGGGGCGGCGAGTCGATCGGCGCTGGTGGCCGAGCTGGTGAGGGAGGACGTGGTGGAGCACCGATCGCGGCGCGGGAAGCAGGAAATTGCGGGGACGATCACGCTGGTATATGACCACCATGCGCGGAATTTGCAGGCGAAGTTGACGGACATTCAGCACGATCACGAGGGGTTAATTGTTTCGGTGATGCACGTGCATTTGAGCCATCACGACTGCTTGGAGGTGCTGGTGGTGCGGGGGGGGGCGGACAAGGTGCGAGAGTTGGCGGATCGATTGGCGGCGGTGCGCGGGGTGAAGCACGGGAAGTTGACGATCACGACGACGGATCACAGGGCATAGGCATGAAACCGTGGATTGTCATTTTGGGGTTGGGTTGGTGTTCGACGGCGCTGGCGCAGACTGCCGTGGTGACTCATGCGGAGTTGCAGGCGGTGACGACGAACGGAGAAAGCGCGTGGGGTGGGGGCATCCCCTTTACGATCCAAGGCGTGATCGTGAATGATCCGGAAGAGATGCTGGAGATGGCGTTTCGTCCGGAGGCGACAACTCCTCCAACGGGCGGGCAGTTTCAATTGTTCATTCAGGCGGTGGAGGCGGGCGATCGGGGCGGAACGGCGCTCTATATGGCGCAGATGAGTTTCCTTGCCGGAAACAACTACACCGAGGCGGAGTGGAACAGCGAAATGCAACGGGTGATGTACGATGGAAACGGGCGCAAGTTTCGCAAGGGCGATCGGGTGGAGGTGACGGCGCGGAAGGCGTTGTTTTACAACGGCAAGATGAATATCAACAAAGCTCATCGCACCACAGCATCGAATAATTTCGACGTGGCGCTGGTGAAGGCGAATGTGGGATTGCCGCAGGCGGAGGCCCTTACGCTGGCGGATTTGAAGAACGCCGATGACAGCGCCATTTTTGATGAAACGCGAGCGACGGGCGGAGAGCATTATCAGGGAATGCGGGTGCGGTTGGATGGCCTTCGGCTGACAAACACGAATGGGTGGGGAAAGACCAATTGGACGGATCGTGTGTGCATGGTCACGGACGATCGGGGACGGAGCTTTCAACTGCGAATGCCGTTGACGGATTTGGAGACTCCTCGTTCCACCGCAACGGTGTTTTCGGCGACGGGTATTTTGAATCAGGAAAACAGCAACACAAATGGCTATGAGCTATTTGTGCAGGAATTTGAGCCGGTGCTCCTAGTGGGGAGAAGCGCTTCGGGCGGAATGGCGGTGAGCTTCTCTTCGGATTACGAGGGCTACGTGCTGGAAGCCTCGGATGGCGGACCCGGGAACTGGAGCGAAGTCGATATCACGCCTGTAAAGAGGATTGTGATTGAAGAGAACAGCATGTCGTCGAATCGTGCCTATAGATTGAAAAAGGTCGATTGAAGAACGCATTCACCTTGATTGAGTTGCTGGTGGTGCTGGTGGTGTTGGCCTTGTTGGTCGCGCTGGCGGCGCCGCCTGTCTTGGCGTCGATCGAGCGTGCGCGCGTGGCGCGGGTGGTTGGCGATTTGCAGACGGTGGAAGTGGCGTTGGAGGCATACCGCACGGACCACCAGTGCTATCCGCCGGTGGTGGTGTCGTGCATGGCGGCGGATCAAGGGGAAGTGTTGCAACTGCCGCAGGAATTGGCAGATGGCGGCTATTTGCCAAAGAACACGCGCACGAAAACCTCGACGCTACTGGAAGATCCGTTTCATTCGGGCAACACGTATAAATATGCCGCACCGGAAAACTACTGGATGAACGGGTCGAAGCAGGACGACCGCTATCCGGTGTGGGTGCCGGACGATTTTCCGTCGTGCCAAGCCACGACGGGGAAGGCGGACGATTCGCCGAATTCGCAGTTGGCGTGGGTGGTGTGGAGTGTGGGGCCCAGAGCAGACACACCAAAGGGTTCGCTCGATCAGGTGCCGCTGGCGGCTTCCACGTGGTACACGCGGGTGGGCGATCGGGGGGTTTTGGCGCGCTACAAAGTGCGCGATGGGGTGACGTGGTCTACGGTTCGCCCGCTGCCGTAATCGGGCTCAAAAAATAAGTTTTCCACAGTGTGGAAACATTCTTTCCATTGTGTGGAAAAATCGAAAAAAAGTTTTCCATTGTGTGGAAAACGCGAGCTATCACAATTAATTAACTGTGATAGTCGAAAGGGGGAGCCTGTAGGGCGAGAAAACGCGGAGGGGATGGCGGGTCAGGTGTAGTGGGTGGCGATCCACTTTTGGTACTCGCCGGAGCGGACTTGGGTACACCAAGGGGCGTTGGCGAGGTACCAGTTGACAGTGCGTTCAAAGCCGGTGGCCCACGTTTCGGCGGGTTTCCAACCGAGGTCGCGTTCGATCTTGGAGCAGTCGATGGCGTAGCGTTGGTCGTGGCCGGGGCGGTCTTTCACAAACGTGATGAGGGATCGGCGGGGTTTTCCGCTGGGGAGGGGGGGGGCTTTGGCGTCGACGAGGTCGCAGATTTTTTCGACGACGCGGAGGTTGGGGAGTTCGTTGCGGCCGCCGACGTTGTAGGTGGTGCCGAAGGCGGCTTGCTGCATGATGCGCCAGATGGCAGAGCAGTGGTCGGTGACAAAGAGCCAGTCGCGGATGTTCATGCCGTCGCCGTAGACGGGAAGGGGTTTGCCTTCGATGGCGTTGAGAATCATGAGGGGGATGAGTTTTTCAGGAAATTGGTAGGGGCCGTAATTGTTGGAGCAGTTGGAGAGGGTGGTGGGGAGTTTGTAGGTTTCGTGGTAGGCGCGGACGAGGTGATCGCTCGATGCCTTGGAGGCGGAGTAGGGGGAGTTGGGGGAGTAGGGGGTTTCTTCGGTGAAGAAGCCGGTGGGGCCGAGGGAGCCAAAGACTTCATCGGTGGAAATGTGGTGAAACACTTGAATTTGAGAGGCGTGTTCGCGGGCGGCTTGCAGGAGGGTATAGGTGCCGAGGATGTTGGTGCGGACAAATTCGTCGGGGGCGACAATGGAGCGATCGACGTGGCTTTCGGCGGCGAAGTGGGCGATGGAGTCGATGTCGAATTGTTCGATGATGTCCTTCATCTTGGGGGCATCGCAGATGTCGGCCTTGACGAAGACATAGCGGTTGCCGACGCGCTCGGTGAGATCCAGGAGCGAGAGGGGATTTCCGGCGTAGGTGAGCTTGTCGACGTTGATGATGCGGGCGGGGCCGTCGGGTTGATCAAAGAGCCAGCGGATGAAGTTGACGCCGATGAAGCCGGCGCCGCCGGTGACCAGCAGGTTGCGGAAGGTGCGGCTCATGACTGGGTTTTTACTTCGCGCAGGAGGGCTTCGCGGTAGCGTGAGGCGTATTCGCGGAGGTCTTCGCGCCAGTCTTGCATGAGATTGAGGTTGGCCTTCTTGAGGTTGGCGTTCTCGAGGATGGAGTTGGCGGGACGGACGGTGGGGGTGGGATAGTCCGCGGTGGTGCAGGGGCGCACTTCGCAGTCGAGCTGCATGGCGGAAATGAATTCTTTGGCGAAGTCGAACCAGGAGCAATAGCCTTCGCCGGAGGCGTGGAAGAGTCCGGCGGCGTCGGCTTCGACGACGGCGAGGATTTGTTTGGCGAGGCGGCGGGACCAGGTGGGGGTGCCGTACTGGTCGCTCACAACGCGGAGTCCTTTTTGGGGATCGTTGACGGCGCGGCGCAGAATGGTTTTGAGGAAGTTATAGCCGTGGGAACCGTAGAGCCATGCGGTGCGCAGGATGGCGTGGCGGGGATCGTGTTCTTGGATTTCACGTTCGCCGGCGAGCTTGCTTTTGCCGTAGACGCTGGAGGGATTTGGGGTGTCAGTTTCAAGATAGGGTTGGGGGACGGGGCGTACGCCATCGAAGACATAGTCGGTGGACACGTGAACGAGGAAAATGTTGTGGGCTTTGGCGCGCGAGGCAAGGAGAGCGGGTCCATCCCGGTTGACGTGCCAGGATTTGGCGACATCGGTTTCAGCGCGATCGACGGCGGTATAGGCGGCGCAGTTGACGAGGACGTCGGGCTTCCAGAGGTTGAGGACTCCGTCGACGCTGTTGGCGTCGGTGATGTCGAGATTGGGCAGGTCGAGGGCGAGTACTTCGTGCTTGGGGGTGAACACTTCGCGGCAATCCCAGCCGAGCTGGCCCCATCCACCGGTGACGAGAATTTTCATGTGCGTTTTCCTTGTGGGTCGGAGGATCGGCGCCAGCGTGCGAGACATTCGGCGAGGCGTGGATCCAAAATGGTTTTGGCTTGGTTCAAGATGTAGAGGTGGATGCCGGGGGCGCCGTTGGCAATGAGTCCATCGATTTGGGCAATGAGCCATTCGATGCCAGCGGCGCGGGCGGCTTCGGGGTTGGGGGCGGAGGAAAGGGCTTCGCGGAGAGCTAGGGGGGCGGTGGCGCGGCTAAAGGCGAGGGCGCGGTCGAGCTGGGCGATGGAGGCGACGGGCATGAGGCCGGGGAGGATGGGGGTTTGGATGCCGGCGGCGCGGGCGGCGTTGAGAAACCGGAAGTAGGCGGTGTTGTCGAAAAAAAGCTGGGTGTTGATGAAGTCGGCGCCGACCTCGGTTTTTTCTTTGAGGCGGCGGAGGTCTTCGGCGAGGGAAGGGGCTTCGGGATGGGTCTCGGGATAGCCTGCGACGCCGCAGCAGACATCGGGGTGAAGGGATTGAATGAGAGCGACGAGGTCGGAGGCGTGAGCGAGACCATCGGGCGCAGGGGTGAATTCAGTTTCGCCGCGCGGGGGATCGCCGCGGAGGGCCATGATGTTGCGGATGCCGGAGTCGTAGATACGGTTGATTTGGGCGACGAGATCGGCGCGGGAGGCCCCGACGCAGGTGAGGTGGGCGACGACGGGAGTGAAGCCCATGCGGGAGAGGAGTTCCCAAGCGGCAAAGCTGAATTCGCGAGAGGATCCGCCTGCGCCATAGGTGCAGGTGACGAAGTCGGGGTGGACGGGGCGCATACGTTCGATGGAGCCGCCGAGAATGCCGAAGCCGAGGGGATCTTTTGGGGGATAGAATTCGAGGGAGAGCAACGGTTGGCGTCGCGCTTTCAGCAGTTCTCGGATGGTCGGCAGGCTCATTGTTCAGCATCCTACCGTATGGAGGGGGAGGAGGCACGTTTTTTTTGGAGGGGGGGAACAGTTGGGGGCGCATCCCCGTTTCATTGACCTAAAGCGGTTGTCACTCAACCCATTCCCAGATGGAGGAATATCCAATGTTCAATATCCAAGTTTCAAGTATGGAGGCGGGGGGCAGCAGAACCGCCGGGGCGGGGTGCGCTTCCTAGGCGCATCCTATCTTCCCGTTCTGTCCCACGTGGATATTCGATATTGGATATTGAAGATTTGGAGTCAATGAAATGGGGATGCGCCCAACAGTTGGGAAGGGGGGGGGTGCCGGATGCGGCTGATCGGTGTTTATGGTGTTCGGGGTGGGATGGCGCGAAGCTGGAGGGTGGCGGGGCGAAACACGATGCGGTGGAGTTTGAGGTTGGCTTGACCGGTGTAGTCGAGTTCGAAGCGGAGGGGGGAGGCGTCGATGGAAATGGCGCGGAAGCGGAGAGTTTCGCCGTGGGCGTGGAGGGCTTGGGTGTCGACTTGAAGTTCAGCGGAGGCGAGGGGGGTGCGAGCCGGGAGGGTGAGGAGGCGAAGGGTGCCGGCGGGGAGGTTGGCGGAGTAGGTGATGTCGATGTCGTAGAGGCCGGGGGGGAGGGGAAGCTGGGGGCCGTAGAGAACGATGCCGGCGGGGACGGTTTCGGGGAGGAAGGAGACGGAGTCATCGCCGGGGGCGGAGTGCCCGGCGTGGAAAAGGAGGGCGGGTGCGATGGGGATGGAGCCGTCGGCGGCGGGGGCGGGCCATTCGCCTGCAGTGAGAAGGGCGTGGGTCAGGGCCGCGGGGCCCGAAATGGCATTGATGAGCGCGCCGGTGGGGCTGGGGCATTCGGCTTGGAGCCAATCGGGAAGGCCGGCGATGGGATGGGTGAGGCTGGAAAGTCCGTGGTTGTTTGGCGGAACCAGAAGAGGTTGGGAAGAGCCTTCGTTGAGTCGCAGGAGGATGCGCAGATGGGGCGCGGGGAAAACGGGGGCGCGCAGGAGGAGGGGGGCGGTTTGGGCGTTGGAAATTTCGAGAGGCGGAATCCAGCTCCACTGGCGGGCGGCGGCATAGAGGTCGTAGGGCCAGTTGCAGTGAGGAGTGTGTTCAATGGGGTGCTTGGGCAAAATGCGGAAGGCGAAGATTTGGCCATCGTCGGCGATCAGCGCGAGGCGGGGGTGTCCGACGAGGGCACGGAGAGTTGCGGCGGCGGGGAAGGGCGAGACTTGTTCGGGAAAGGCATTGGCGTGGAGAAGAAGATGGCGGACGCCGAGGGAAAGAAGGCCGTCGAGTTGTTCGTCGGTGGCGACGCCTTGGTTGAGCGATTCGTAGGCTTTGAAGAGGTTGGTGAAGTAGTTTTGGGGAACGGCCGGGGCATAGCCGTTGACTAGGCGGACGCGCGATAGCATGACGGCGTATTCATACAGGCTGGTCCAGTGGGAATCGCCGGGCCAGAGAGGAAGGGCTAAGGCGTGGGCGGGGCGTCCGGCGTTGGCGGTGTCGTCTTGGGCCACGGCGGCATAGGCGGCATTTTCGCGCGGCAGGCGGCAAAAGCCGGGAGAGGTTTGGGTGAGAAATTGAATGAGAGTCCAGAGGCAAAGAGTAGAAATCAATCCGATGGAAGCTAGGCGAAGGGGTGTTCGGCGATTTGCGAAGAGGCGGCTGAAGAGAAGGGCCAACAGCGGCGCTATTACCGTGGGCAGGAGGCCGTAGATTTTCACGGTTTGGCGAATCATCGTATACTTGGGAATCAGTTTGCGAGCGGCGCGAATGGGCAAGCCATCGAGGGGAGCGTTGGCACCCAGGGCCAGCAGAATGACGGTTGCTCCGGCGGCGACGAGAGCTGCCACGGCGATGCGTTCGGCGATTTTGTGGCGAGGAAATGATAAAAGCCAAGCGATGAGGCTGACAGTGAAGAGCGTGAAAAAGGCTATGCCCACATAAGCGTGGTTGGCCATGCCGGCGCGTGCGGTGGAGATGAGGCCGGCGGCGGGTGGGGAGTAGGAAGAGATTTCGCCGATGGTGCGTCCGGCGGCCATGACGGAATCGGCCAAGTGGCGGCTCATGAGTACGCTGATGGCGACTGCCGCCGACGCCAAGAGGACGAAGGGCAGAAGAGGAAGTACGGAGCGTCGAGCGGCGGCGGGCCAGTCGCGGGGCCCTGGTGTGGTGCGCACAAACGAAAGCGCTGCAAAGAAGGGAGCGGCAAGGGCGGAGAAATAAAAGACGTGCAAGTCGGTTGTATAGGAAAAGAACAGGGCCAATCCGGCTAGGAGTCCGCCGATGGGGGAGCGATCGCGGATGGCGCGATCCAGCCCGTAGAACAACAGGGGGGGGAAGGCCATGGCGAAGCCGGTGGGCGAGCCGGTGAAGAGCGTGATCCAGCGATAGGGAAATGAGGCAGCGATCAGGGTGGCCAGCAGGGCGGCGGGAAGCGATGCGGTGAAGCGACGAGCGAGAAGACCGGTGAAAAGAATGCCGAGGAGAACCGAGGCAAGGCCCGCCGCATTCCAGCCTGCGGCGTGTCCGGCGCGGGGCGCTACGGCGGCATAGACGAGGGAGAAGGGCATGTAGTAGAGGTCGGGCTGAAGGCGGGCGGTGTCGTCGCCGAGATTGAATTCATAGACGTTGTGAAAAAACGGCGAGTGGCCGGTGAGGGCATCGAGGCCCAACCAGAAATGGTAGAGCAGTTGGAGGTGGTCGCCGGAGGTGATGGGGCGGACGGTTTGCGACTCAGGATTGAGATTGGTGTGAGGAATGGCCTCCGAAAAAACGCGAGGCAAGGGCCAAGCCGTGGCTGCCCATAGCAGGAGGCCCGCCAGCAAGAGCAGGCCGGCAAAGCCGAAACGGGTTGGAATTGCGCGCAGGTTCACGCGGCACAAGGTAGGGTATCGCGGGGGCGGGAGGCAAGCCAAAGGCCAAACGGCGAAATCGGGGTTTGATTCGGCAGACACCTTCCCGCTAGGATGCCCCCCACTGGAAAAAGGACACATGCGAGCGATTCATCAAATTGTGGCGGGATATGCTAACGGAGACGCCATCAGCAACGAGGTGCGGGTCATGCGCGCCTTGTTCCGGTCGTGGGGATTCGATTCGCATGTGTATTCCGAGCAGAAACGCATTCTGCCCGAATTGCGGGGAGAAGCGCGTGACTTGGCAACCAGTCGGGGAGATTTTCGTCCGGATGATGTGGTGCTGTTGCATTTATCGATTGGGTCGGAAGTCAATGACCTCTTTCCAACGTTGCCGGGTCGGAAGGCCATTTTGTATCACAATATCACGCCGCCCGAGTATTTTCGTGGAGTGCAAGAGCAGACCGCCCACATGCTCGACCGCGGCCGCCAACAGGCGTGTACCCTTGCAGGAGCGGCCGAGGTGGTCATGGCGGATAGCCGTTTCAATGCGGAAGAAATCGCGGAGATGGGTCACGCCAACCCGCACGTGCTTCCTTTGGTGTTGGATTTTTCCACGCTACGGGCCAAGCCGGATCGGCGCATTTTGAGGCAATATCGCGATGGAATGGTGAATATTCTTTTTGTGGGGCGGTGTGCGCCGAACAAGAAAATCGAGGATTTGCTCAATGCCTTTTACTATTTCCAGCGCTATGTGCAGCCGGCCTCTCGCCTCATTCATGTGGGGTCCTATGCCGGCATGGAGCAGTATCACGCGCTATTGCTGACCCGGTCGCGAGAGCTTCAGCTCAAGAATGTGGATTTGGTCGGTTCGGTGCGGCAGGACGAGCTGAATGCCTATTATGAAGTGTCGCGCGCCTTTTTGTGCCTGAGTGACCACGAGGGTTTTTGCATTCCGCTATTGGAAGCCATGACGCACGATTTGCCCGTGGTGGCCTTTGCGGCCGGGGCGGTTCCGGAAACGATGGACGGCGCTGGTGTGCTGGTGCGCGAGAAGCGGTTTGATTTGATTGCCGAAGTTTTGGGACGGGTGGCGGAAGACGAACCCCTCCGGGCCGCCATTCTCAAGGGCCAGCGGGAACGCCTGGCCCGCTATGAAAAGCAGGATTTGGCCGCCGATTTGAAGCGGTATTTGGGTCCCTTGCTGTAGGTCTATTTTTCCGTTTAGCCAAATTTGTTGTCAAAAAAACTTGCCAACAAAATCGTTTTACTGTCCAATCCCCCACTCTTCTTCCATTGTGGGAGGGGAGACATAACCGGACGAGATGGGTGAAGGTTGTTTATTAATCCTCTTGGCCGCTGTAACATATAAAGGAAAAGTATTAAAATGAAACAAAGTAAGCTCCTCGCCGGATCGCTGTGCGTTGCGGCGACGTTGGCCGCGCAGACTGTGTTGGGCGCGGGTTTTGGTATCTATGAAGGTAGCGCTCGTGGTAACGCCATGGGTACAGAAGTGACGGCGGATCCAGCCTCCCCCTCGGTGTTGTACAACAACGCCGCCGGAATGACCGAATTGTCGGGAACACAGATGGAAGCGGGTGCGACTTTCATCCGTCCTGCCCAGTCTGTGACGACGGTCACTCCGGCTGGCACGGTGGAAAACGAAGCAGACAGCAAGTGGTGGACGCCGCCCAATGCCTATGTGACCCATCAGATCAACGAGAAGGTCTGGGCGGGCGTGGGTGTGTTCAGCCGCTATGGGCTGGGCATTGACTTCGATGACGACTGGATGGGCCGCTACAACTGTCAGGAGGCCACCATTCAGAGCATCGACATCAATCCGTCCATCGCCGTCAAGGTGTTGGATAATTTGTCGTTGGCTGTTGGCGTTCGAGCCGAATGGTTTGAGTTCGAATTGAATAAGGCCATTCCCACGGGAACCCCGTTTGTGGATCCCGACCTGCAGTTCCACATGAAGGGTGATAGCTGGGGCATTGGCTACAACCTTGGCGCGTTCTACAAGGCGACCGATTGGCTGTCCTTTGGTTTGGCCTATGATAGCGAAGTCAAGCAGTCCGTCGAAGGTGATTACGATGTAACTCATCCCTTGCTTCCCGGCGGCGAGGGCAGCGGCGACATTACAACGCCTGGTATTTTGCGCTTCGGCACTTCCGTCCAAGCCACGGAGAAGCTGACGATCAACGCGGGCGTGGTTTACACGATGTGGAGCTCGTATGACGAGTTGGCCATCGAATTCAATCCGCCCCTCCTAGGTCAGAGGCCCACCAGCGTGACCCCGAAGGATTGGGATGACGTGATCCGCTATCAGATCGGTGCCGAATATGCGTTGAACGAAGCGTGGGCCTTGCGCGCTGGCTATATCCGCGATATGACTCCCGATTCGGATGAACACGCTGATTACATCGTTCCTGCGAACGACCGCAATTTGCTTTCGGCCGGCCTCGGCTATAAGCAGGGCGATTTCTCGTGCGACTTGGCCTATACCTACTTGATGATCGACGACCGCGACATCACGGCGCGTCCCGCCGATGGCGTGCTCTCCGGCGAATTCAAGGATGGCGATGCCCACATGATCGCTGTTTCTCTTGGCTACAAGCTGTAAAATTCAGCCCATTTAGGCTAACGCCCCGAAACTCCCCGTTTCGGGGCTTTTTGTTGCCCTTCAATGGATTGTGCAAATAATCAAAATTGCAGAGAGATGCACAGGAATGCATAGAATGGCATAAATCCTTGCCAAAACCTTACCGGGAATTTGGGCTGT
This sequence comes from uncultured Verrucomicrobiota bacterium, assembly GCA_964647595.1. Classification (GTDB taxonomy): domain Bacteria; phylum Verrucomicrobiota; class Kiritimatiellia; order CAIQIC01; family Lenti-01; genus Lenti-01. Next base: position 9,783 of record CAZYGH010000015.1, on the reverse strand, counting down.
CTTGGGGCTTGGATATCTCATTCGGATTGTGCATTGACAGATGAAGGAAAAGGAATATTTTACCAGCATAAATTAATATATGCTGGTATCTATGAAAAACGATCATAGCCATAGAAAAGTGATTGCGGATACAAAAGAAGTTGTCAGCGTTTTCCGAACTCATGGAGGAATCCTTCGTTTTGTCGAGGCGAGGCCGTACGGAATTTTCCCGGCGACGCTCTATCGGCTTCGGGACCAAGGGGTGATCCAAACCATGGGAAGGGGGCTGTATCGTCTGGTTGATTATCCCCCGCATACCCAGCCTGATCTGATTGCGGTTGCTCGTAAGATCCCTCGTGCCGTCATCTGCCTGCTCTCTGCGCTCGCCTTCCATGATCTGACGGACGAGGTTCCCCATGTAGTTGAATTCGCTCTCCCTCGCGGGTCTGAACCTCCACGCCTCGAATATCCGCCAACGCATCTGTATTGGTTTACGGGACAGGCGTATTCGGAGGGAATTGAAACCCATAAAATCGATGGAAACTCGGTACGTTTGTATGGCCCAGAGAAGACCATCGCCGACTGTTTCAAATACCGCAACAAGATCGGCATGGATGTGGTGCTGGATGCGATTCGTAGATATCGGGCGAAAAAGTTTCGAGGCGATGAGCTGATGCGCTTCGCCCGAATCTGCCGAGTCCACAACGCGATGAGACCCTATCTGGAGGCGACGCTATGACTCGGAGCGAAAAACCAATCCACAGGGTTCATTCCGTTCATGATCGATTGCTGGTCGTTGCCAAGGAGCGTAATCGCCTGTTCAATGAATTGCTCCAATATTTCGCAATGGAGCGATTCCTCTATCGTTTGGGCCAGTCGCCGGCATCCAGGCATTTTGTTCTGAAGGGGGCGCTGCTGTTGACGGCCCATGCCAACCTGCCGTTTCGTCCGACCCGCGATATTGATTTGATGGGTTGGTCCGACAATTCGGAGGCGAGCGTTCGGAAATTGCTTCAGTCTGCCTGCCTCCATGCCGTATCGGACGACGGAATGCGTTTCGATGCTGAATCCATGAAGACGGAGAGAATCAAGGAGGATGCCGATTACGCCGGAGTGCGTGCTCGGTTCAGCGGGTATCTGGGGCGAGCACGAATTGCCATGCAGGTGGACGTGGGATTCGGCGACGTCATTACCCCCGCCCCCACCTTGATTGACTATCCCGTGTTGCTGGGAATGCCTAGACCCCGCCTGCGTGCCTATCCCGTGGAAACTGCGATAGCCGAAAAACTTCAAGCCATGGTTTTCTTGGGAGAACTCAATAGCAGAATGAAAGACTTTCTGGACGTCTGGCTCCTATTCAGCAACACCGCCCTCGATCCCGGTCTGCTTCAAGAAGCCATTTCGGCGACCTTCGCCCATCGCAGGACAGATATCCCGAACAATCCCGTATGTTTCTCCAAGGAATTTGCAAAGGCAAAGCAAGCCCAATGGACCGCCATGCTACGGAAGAACCCCATTCATTCTGTTCCCCAAGATTTTGCCTCGACGCTGGAGGAGATTCAAGCCGTGGTCATACCAATTTTCAGCCGATTGACCCGTACCGGGAAGAGGTGCGATGGGGTCTGATTTCAAAGCCAGAAAACGGCCTCTCGAACAAACCCGAGACAAAACGGCTCCCGGACATGGTCTGCTGCCTCATCTCGAATTGCCGCCCATCTCGGTTTTCGCTATTCTCCGATCAACCACTTTGGCCATTGTAATCCCACTGGGGCCGACAAGACTCTCCTGAGAAGAAAGGGTAAAGAAGATGATTATGCCCATGCGGCCAAATACTTCGTTCGATCCAGAAGCAAAAAGACGATGGGAAAATCTTCCGCAGTTGGAACGGGAAGCAATTCTGGCCAATGTTTGGTGTGTCCATTGCCTTGTTCCTGTTGAGATGATGCTCGAATCCATAGAGATGATACAAATGGACCTGATCTTGAATGGAAGATGCAAAACCTGTGGCCAAAGCGTTTGCAGAGTTGTCGAATCCGAAACCTAGTCAACATGGATACCTAACCAACGGAGAACCCCATATGCCATCTCCAGCCCAAGTCCCTATCGCCACCTTTCCCGACAACATGCTGGCAGAAGTCGCCCAAATGACTCTGGAAGCCCACGGAATAGGCTCAACCATCCAGAAGGACGACTGCGGGGGAATGACTCCCAATCTGAATGTGATAACGGGCATCCGCCTTATGGTGACCCCATCGGACGCCGAAGAGGCTTCAGCTATTCTGAACCATGTGGATGGGAAAGTGGGGTGAATCCAGAACCCCTGCCCCGATCAGGGCTGGGGGGGGCGCGTTTCTTATCCGTCCTTCGTGCGGACTAGGGTGTGCAGGAAGAAGACGATACGGGCGAACAGGTCGGTGAGGTCGGAATAGCGGGCGTAGGTTTCTTCGCTCCATGAAGAAGGTGGGGTTTCGCGGCGTTTGCGGCGCAGGCTATTCATTGTGTCGCCGCGGTCGGCTGTCAGGCGGGCCAGTTGTTCAACATCCTCCCGCGAATTCGTTTTCCAGGCGCTGGACATTTCCAGTAGCAGGAATTCCAAACTTTGGTTCAGGGGATCCACGGATTCTTTCAAGCTCGGAGTTTCCAACGACGTGGATCGATCAAGAAACCGCCGGACGTCTTCTTCCAGTTGGTGAATTTTTCCGGCCGCTTTTTCGAGACGGTCGACGGCGCGAGACAGTTCGGGGTTCAGGCTACGCGCAGAAAGCGTGGAGGCCTCGTTGCGTGCCTTGTCGAGATGAGTCCGGGCGAGTGGAGCGTCGGATTTTTGTTCGGTTGGCGAGTCCCCGAGCCACTGGGCTGGATAGTTGGCGATGGCGGAAAGTGCGTCCCCCAGCTGGGCGCGAATGCGGTCGAGTGCGAAATGGCTTTCCTCAATGTGGCCGTCTTCGAGGGTCAGCATTCGGTCGGCGATGTCCAGGATGCGGCTGTCGTGGGTCACCAACAGGATGGCGCAGTGTTGCTCGCGGGCCAATTTTTGGAGGATATCGACGACTTCGCGCCCCGAATGACTGTCGAGGGCGGCGGTGGGTTCGTCGGCCAAAATGAGAGTGGGCTCGCGCACGAGAGCTCGAGCGATGGCGACACGTTGGCGCTGTCCGCCGGAAAGTTGGTCGGGGCGCTTGTCCTCGTGTCCGGCCAATCCCACGCGCTGAAGCATCAGGCCCGCGCGTCGATGGATTTCTGAAGGTGCCAGACCCGCCAGATGGGCCAATCCCGTTTGGACGTTTTCGCGTGCGGTGAGCGAGGACAACAGGTTGTGATGCTGAAAAATGAAACCGATTTTCCGACGTACGCTGAGGCGCTCGAGGGCAGACGCCCCGCGCAGTTCGCAGCCAGCGACGCGGATGCTACCGGTCTGGACGGAGCGCAGGGCGCCGGCCAGGGTCAGCAGCGTGGTTTTGCCGGCGCCGGAGGGGCCCATCACGATTGTGATTTCGCCGGGATAGAAATCAACGCTGACGTGGTTCAGCACCGTTCGTGCGGCGGCACCTTCTCCAAAGGTGTGGGAGAGATCGGAGACGGAGATGAGAGGGTCGGAGGCCATGTTAAAAGATGTCTGCTGGTTCGGCCGCCCGCAGGCGGCGGGTGGCGCAGAGGCCAGCCACGAGACACATGGCCACGGTCAATCCGGCAATGCAAGCGGTATCGGAAACATTGAGTCGGGTGGGCAGATTGCCGGCCGTTTCCGCCAGCCAGAACAGCCCGGCGGATAGGGCGAGGCCCGGGATGAAGCCGAAGGCGGGCAGAATGCAGGCCTCCTGCAACAGGATTTGAATGAAAAAGAAATCGCTCATGCCCATGGCCTTGAGGGTGGCGTATTCCCGGAGGTGCTCATTGATGTCGGTGTAGAGGATCTGATAGACGATGATGGCGCCCACGAAGAGAGCGATGACTAGGCCTGCCGTCACGATGAACCCCAGCGGCGTGTTGGCTTGCCAATAGGCTTGCTCGCGGCTCATCAGCTCTGCGCGTGTCAGGATGTCGACATCTTTCGGCAACAACTCTTTGAGGCGGGCAGCTACCGCCGCCGCATCGGCGCCCGGCACCAACTCGATCATGCCCAGTTCGATCAGGTCGGCTTTTCGTTCCTGAATCCGCTGGAAGGTTTCTGCGCCGACGATCACGTTGCCGTAGGCGGCCAAGGTTTCACCAAGAGAAAACAGTCCCAGCACTCGGATCCGGCGCTTGTTCATTTCGCCGATGAGCACGCCATCTTGGTGGAGTCGCGCGGCAACATCGCCATAATCGGCGGTGGAAAGCTCGTCGTAAAGCGCACCGTCGGCCAGCGAAAGAATCCCGAGTTGCGCCTCGATTTCCGGTAGGACGAAGGGATTGGCGTCGGGGCGGATGCCGAACAGGGCAATATCGCATTGGCGGCCGGTGTCTGGATGCCGCCACTGGCCAAAGCGGAGCCGTAGCGGATACACCTTGCCGACCTCGGGCAACGCCTGTGCCTGAACGAGGCGGCGTTCGGGAAAGGGTTCGGTTGCGATGATGTACTGGAAATCGCGGCTGACCATGACCAGCTCGCCCCGCCAAGTGGCGATGGGACGGACCACCATGAGCATGAAGGCGCGGAAGATGCCCAATTGAAAGAGCATCAGCACGACTCCGAACGCCACGCCGACGACGGCCACGGCGAAGCGCTTCTTCTCGCCCATGAGCTGCCTCCACGCCAATGGAATACCGCCGGGCATCCAGAAGTCTCTTAGCCCGCCGAGTGGATTCATGGGGCTTCCATCAGGATGGTGACGTGTGCCTGACAATAGGGGGCCAGTTTGGCCGGATCGTCCGGCTGAATGCGAACCATCATGATGCGGCGATCCACATAGACCTCGGGGACGAGCGCAAACATGCGGCTGTCTGCGAAGACGTGTTCAATTTCCACCACGGTTCCTTCGAATTCAAAAGGGAGGGCCGCGCCGCGGATGCGCGCCCGCTGTCCTATGGTCACCCGCGACAAATCGTTTTCGTGCACCTCGGCCAGCACCCTCATGCGGTCGGTTTCGGCCAGACTTACCAGTGCCCCATTTGCACCCGTGCTTTCGCCGGGCCAAGCGTGGACCTCGACGATTTCCCCTGCACACGGCGCGCGGAGGGTTTGCAATTCCAAATCCGAACGGGCGGCCGCCACCTCGGCCTCGGCCATTTTGACTCCCAGATCGGCTTGGGCGACATCTTCCTTCCGTCCCGATTGCATTCCCTCAAGCACACTTTCCTCGTGACGGATGCGAGCCTGCAGGACGGCCAATTCGGCCACCTGTCCGTCATAGCGGTCCTGCTCCAAATAGGCTTCCTTCAACAGTTGCGCGAAGCGGCCACGGCGGAGTTCGGCCAGATCGGCCTCGGCGCGATGGGCGGCGATCAAGGACTCCTGAGCTGCGATGGCTTCCGGGCGCTCGCCGGCTTGGATGCGGTGAAATTCGATGCGGGCCGATTCGAGTTTCTGCAGGGCCAGTTCGAGCTTGGCGGCTTGAGTGGGCTGGTCGCGCAAGACTGCCAGAACGTCACCCTTCTCCACCCGGTCGCTACGTTTGACGTGCAACTCTCCCACGATGGAATCGGGCGGCGCGGAAAGGATGAGAACGCGTTCGCCCGGCACCAGTTGTCCGAGGCAGGATACGTTTTGACCGCTTGCCGTTGCGCCCCCCATCCATACAAGGCCGACCGCGAAATACAAACAATAGAAACGAATCCTCATGAACCGTGTTTTCATGGTCGGCAGACTGTCAAAGGTGGCAGGGGAGTGTCAACCGTCGTCGAGGTTGGAGTGGGGCATTTGCCGAGAAACTTCACCATCCGAGTTTTCCACACTGTGGAAACATTTTTTCCATTGTGTGGAAAAAACGAGAAACATTTTTCCATTCTGTGGAAAACGGGGGGAGCCAACAACGGCGGCAACTAACCACATGAGGGAAAAGGGGTTGGGAAATGGGTGGTAGCGCGGGCTTGACAGAGGGAGAGGGGGTGGCTAGGTTCTGGCCGCAAGTAAAGCGTTTTTGTCGGCGGATTTCGCCGATTTCAACGAAAGGAAAGTGCGATGCGCCTGATTCAGAAATCGCTGACGTTTGACGATGTGTTGCTGGTGCCGGCCCATTCGACGGTGTTGCCGCGCGAGGCGAAGTTGGAGTCGAAAATCTCGCGGAATATTTCCGTGAACATTCCCGTGGCGTCGTCGGCGATGGATACGGTGACGGAGTCGCGCCTGGCGATTGCGTTGGCGCAGGAGGGGGGCATTGGCATCATCCACAAGAATTTGTCCATCGAGCGGCAGGCGGCTGAGGTGAGCCTCGTGAAGCGGTTCGAATCGGGCGTGCTGAAGAATCCGGCCTGCATTCCGCCCACGCTGACGGTGCGTGAGGTGTTGGAGATGGTGCGGAAACGTGGATTTTCCAGCCTGCCGGTGGTGGAGAACGGGCGCGTCGTGGGGATTGTCACGAATCGCGATTTGCGCTTTGAGACGGATTTGGATGAGCCGGTGACCGCCGTGATGACGCCGCGTGCGCGACTGATAACGGTGCGCGAAGGAACCGGACTAAGCGTGGCGCGCGAGCTGATGAGGCGGCATCGCATCAGCCGTGTGGTGGTGCTGGGGGCGGAGGATGAGTTGCGCGGGCTCATTACGGTGACGGATATGGTGAAGTCGACGGGGCATCCCATGGCGACAAAGGACGAGCAGGGCAGCTTGCGGGTGGGCGCGGCGGTGGGAACGGGCGAGGGCACCGAGGCGCGCGTGGAAGCGCTGGTGGCGGCGGGGGTAGATGTGCTGGTGGTGGATACCGCGCACGGCCACTCGCAGGGCGTGCTCGACCGCGTGGCATGGGTCAAGAAGCACTTTCCGGACGTGGATGTGGTGGGGGGGAATATTGCAACGGCGACTGCGGCGCGGGCGTTGCTGGATGCGGGGGCCGATGCCGTGAAGGTGGGCATTGGTCCGGGGTCCATTTGTACGACGCGAATTGTGGCGGGTGTGGGTGTGCCGCAAATTACGGCGATTGATCATGTGGCGACGGCATTGGAAGGTTCGGGCGTGCCGCTGATTGCGGATGGCGGCATTCGGTTTGCGGGCGACATCGCCAAGGCCATTGCGGCGGGAGCGAATGCGGTCATGCTGGGCGGGCTTTTTGCGGGGACCGAAGAGGCGCCGGGAGAAACGGTGCTGTTTCAGGGGCGGTCGTATAAGTCGTATCGGGGGATGGGCTCGCTGGGGGCGATGCAGCAGGGGGCGGCGGATCGCTATTTTCAGGACTCGAACGGCGAGGCGGAAAAGCTGGTGCCGGAGGGCATCGAGGGTCGCGTTCCGTACAAGGGGCCGGTTGCGGCGGTGGTTCATCAATTGATGGGCGGGCTGCGGGCGGCGATGGGGTACACCGGATGCGCCGATATCGAGACGATGCGAAAAAAAGCTGAATTTGTGCAGATGACGGCGGCGGGGATCAAAGAGTCGCACGTGCATGATGTGCAGATCACGCGGGAAGCGCCGAACTATCAGGCGAGCTGAAGGGAACACGAAGACTGTCGCCTGTTGACTTTGCCGGTCAACCCCATTACCGTTTTTCAAAACGTTTATCAACAGGAGGACGGATCATGGGCTTGTTCAATTCCATTAAAAACCAACTGCGGTCAGTCATTCAATGGGACAATCCGCAGCCCGACGTGCTGTTCCACCGCTGGTCGGACAGCGGCGACGAAATTAAGAATGCCTCCAAACTCATCGTCAATCCCGGCCAGGGCTGCATTTTCGTCTACGAGGGAAAGGTTGAGGCTGTTTGGGAACAGGAAGGCGTTTTCGAACTGAGGACCGCCAACATTCCCTTCTGGACCACCCTCACCAAGTTCATGCAGGCCTTTGTCAGCGAGCACAAGGTGGGCATCTACTTCTTCAAGAAGACCCAGATCCTCGACCAGAAGTGGGGAACCTCCTCGCTGGTCAAGTACAGCGATCCCGTTTATAAATTCCCCGTTGCCCTGCGCGCCCGGGGCAACTACTCGTTCCAAATCGCCGATGCCCGCGCATTTTTCGTGAACGTCATTGGATCCGCACCGGATTACCATCTCTCCGATTTTCGCAGTGTGATGTCCGCGCGCATCGTGGAACCGCTCACCGATTATTTTGCCGAATCCGGGTTCAGCTATGCGGACATCGACCGCCAGCGGCAGGAACTGTCCGCGGGTTGCAAGGTCAAGCTGGCTAAGGAATTCCAGACGCTGGGTTTCACGATCACCGATTTCCGCATCGAGGGCACGGAGTTCTGCGAAGACACCATGCGGCGCATCAACCGCATAGCCGATCTCTCCGCCGAAGCTCAGGCCGCTCAGGCCGCCGGGGTCAACTTTGCCCAGCTTCAGCAGTTGGAAGCGTTGAAGGCCGCCGCCGCCAATCCCTCGGGCGCCGCGGGCGCCGGAGTCGGCGTGGGCGCCGGCATTGGACTGGGACAAATGATGGGCGCCGGCATGATGGCCCCCCAGGCGGCTCCTGCAGCCCCGCCGCCGCTCCCGATGCAAAAGATGTTCCACGCGGTCATCAACAACCAGCAGGCTGGTCCGTTTGACGCCCAAACGCTGGCGCAATACGCCCGGCAGGGCGCATTGACTGCGGCGACTATGGTCTGGTCGGCGGGCATGCCGGGGTGGAGTGCGGCGGGCTCCGTGCCCGAATTGGCGGCGCTATTTGCCCAAGTGCCTCCTCCGATGCCGCCCCCCATGCCGCCTCCGATGAGCTAGAGGAACCCGCATGAATCCGCCGAAATTCAAATGCAAGCAGTGCGGCGCGGAACTGGGGTTCGGCGTTGGCACCACCAGTCTGGTTTGTTCTTATTGCGGCTGCGCCAACGAAATCCAAGGCCAAGGCCCCGTCAGCGCCAGCGAGCAAAAGGAAATCAACTTCAACGAGTATTTGCAGCAATACGAGGAAAACCTCGGCGCAACCGGGCAGGAAGTCAAGCTGGTCAAGTGCGCCACATGCGGTGGGGAGACCACACTGCAGCCGAGCGTGACCGCCGGGTTCTGCGATTTTTGCGGTGCCCAATTGCAGGTGCCCGCCCAGACCCAGAAGGTGATGGCTCCACAGTATGTGCTGCCCTTCAAGCTGGCCAAGGAGCAATCCAATCAGAAGCTGGAGGTTTGGCTCAAGGGATTGTGGTTCGCGCCGGTCGGGTTCAAGCGCCTGGCCTATGCCAGTGGCCAGCTCAAAGGCATCTACTTCCCCTTCTGGACATTTGACGCCTGGACTTCCACCTGGTACCGCGGCGAGCGCGGAGACAGCCGCCGGGTGGCCAGCGGCAAAGATGCCAAGGGCAACACCACCTATCGGACCGAGACCCATTGGACGCCCAAATCCGGCACCATTCAAAAGAATTTTGACGATCTGCTGGTTCCCGGAAGCCATTCGCTGCCGGATGGCCTGACCCGCCAGTTGAACAAATGGAACCTGAACGGCATGGTGGAATACAACGAAGCCTACATCGCCGGATTCCACGCGGAGAGCTATACCGTGGACGTGCGCGACGCCTCCGAAAACGCCCGCGAACAAATAGAAGAGGCGATCACCAGTGCCATCCACCGCGAGATCGGCGGCGACAAGCAGCGCATCCACGAAAAGAAAACCGCCTATAACGACATCACCTTCAAATACGTCCTGCTACCGATCTGGTTCACCATTTATAATTACAAGGGCAAGCTCTTCAATGTGGTGATCAACGCGGACAGCGGCGAAATCGAAGGCGAACGCCCTTGGAGCATCCT